>NZ_CP070973.1:5811727-6457474 GCF_017086405.1 Mycobacterium gordonae | reverse complement strand
CCGGTCCCTCCGGTGCCGCCCTTACCGCCGTCCTGAGCAGCGACTAACGGATCGGTGCCGGCTTTCCCCGTACCGCCGGTCCCTCCGGTGCCGCCGACCCCGCCGTCGCCGCCGCTACCTCCGGCACCCTGCTGACCACCCCCGCCGGACCCGGCAGCACCGCCGGTGCCGCCCTGGCCACCGGCACCGCCGGTGCCGCCCTGCGCGCCCTGGGCGCCGGGCGCCACGAACGTGTTGTTGTCGCTGCCCTTGCCCCCGGTGCCGCCACTGCCGCCAGCGCCGCCGTCGCCGGCGACTCCCGATTTGCCCGTTGTCGCACCGGCACCGCCAGCGCCGGCCGCTCCGCCTGTGCCGCCAGTTCCGCCCTGACCGCCGGCCTGAGCGGCCAGGAGGGGATCGGTGCCATGTGCGCCGGTACCGCCCTGGCCGCCCACACCACCTGCGCCGCCACTGCCGCCGGCGCCGCCAGCACCCTGTTGCCCGCCGGTCCCGGCGCCCGCGGCCCCTCCAGTGCCGCCGCTGCCGCCGGCACCACCGGTGCCGCCCTGGCCGCCTTGCGTTCCCGCCGCGGCGACGGAGGTGTTGGCAGCACCTTTACCGCCGCTGCCGCCCGCACCACCGGCCCCGCCGTCCCCGGCCGTTCCCGCCGCGCCTTTGCTGAAGCCGGTCCCGCCGGCTCCGGCCGCGCCACCGGTGCCTCCGGTCCCGCCCTGGCCACCGGCCTGGGCGGCCAGCTGCGGATCATTACCGTCAGCCCCGGCGGCACCAGCACCACCGGCGCCGCCGGTGCCGCCACGACCGCCCGCGCCACCTGCGCCTTGATGCCCGCCGCTGCCGCTACCGGCAGCCCCACCGGTACCACCTTGACCGCCAGCCCCACCGGCGGCGCCCTGACCGCCCTGCGCACCGGGTACGACCGCGTCCAATCCGGCACCGCCGGATCCGCCGGAGCCGCCCTTGCCGCCCAGTCCGCCATCGCCCGCGACGCCCGCAGCTCCGGCGACCGACCCCGACCCACCGAGTCCTGCGGCACCGCCAACCCCACCGGTTCCACCTTGACCGCCGGCCACGCCGGCCGTGTTCACGCCACCCGAAGAGCCAGACCCGCCGGCTCCACCCGCACCGCCAACCCCACCCTGGCCACCGGCACCGCCGGCTCCCTGCAACGCTCCAACACCGCCACCGGCGCCACCGGTGCCACCCGCACCACCGGCGAAACCAGTCCCACCAACAGCAGCCGAACCGGCTGCGGCATCAGTGCCAGCTGCCCCCGCACCACCAGCGCCGCCCGCACCGCCTGTGCCGTTGCCGCCCACGCCTCCTGCTGCGCCGCCGCAACTCAAGAACCCGCCGGCCCCGCCGGCCCCTCCCAGGCCAGCGGTGCCCCCGGTACCACCCGTGCCGCCGGTGCCACCGACTCCGGCAATAGCCCCGTCACCACCGCGCCCGCCAACACCGCCTACACCACCGGACCCGCCGGCTCCGCCATGACCACCGGGACCGAACAGCAGTGCACCGTGACCGCCGACACCGCCAGAGCCACCAGCTCCGCCGGTCCCGCCGAGCCCACCCAGCGCGCCGCCATCAATCCCCGCGACCCCAGCTCCGCCGGCCCCGCCCGCGCCCCCGGCGCCGCCGCCGCTAAACAGCCAACCGGCGCCTCCCGCGCCACCGGCCCCTCCGTCACCACCGAGAACACCCGTCGTACCGATCCCACCAGCGCCGCCGGCGCCTCCACAGCCGAACAGCAGCGCGGCACGTCCACCGGCGCCGCCGGTGCCGCCGCCGTATCCGCCAATGCCACCAGCACCCCCGCCACCCCAGATGAGCGCACCGTCTCCGCCGACGCCACCCGTTCCGCTGCCGGAGCCACCGGCGCCGCCGTTACCGGCCGCGCCAAAGAACCATTCACCGCGCCCGCCGGCGCCCCCGGTACCGCCACCGGTCCCACCAATCCCGCCGGTACCGCCACCGCCCCACCACAACCCGCCGTTACCGCCGGCACCGCCGGTTCCGCCACCGGTCCCGCCCATTCCACCGGTTCCGCCGACGCCCAACAGCCACCCGCCGTTGCCGCCGGCTCCACCACTGGCGGTCGCGCCACCCGCGCCACCGGAGCCGCCGTTGCCCCACAGGCCCGCCGACCCACCCGCCCCGCCGGCCTGCCCTACAGCACCGGCCGCGCCGGCCCCGCCGTTACCGAACAAGATCCCGCCGTCACCGCCGGCGCCGCCCGGTACGGTCGCATTGGCACCGTCACCGATCAGTGGCCGGCCCAGCAGCGTCATCGTGGGTGCGTTGATCGCCCCGAGTACCGCTCGCTGGGCGTTCTCCACCTCTGTCCACACATACTCACCCGCGCCGGCGCGCAGCGTTTGGGTGAATTGGGCCTGGAGCTGCCCCACCAACTCACTGACAGCCTGATACTCGCGACCGTGTGCGCCGAACAATGCGGCGATCCGCAGCGACACCTCGTCGGTGGCGGCAGCCAACACCTGTGAAGTCGGGACCGCTGCGGCCGCATTCGAGACAGCAACCGATGATCCGAGTCTCGACAGGTCCGTGGCAGCGGCTGCCAGACTGTCGGGGGAGACCCAGAGGAACGACATCGTAAACAGCTCCAGGCAGCAGGGGACGAGTTCACAATCTCGCCCCCACGCCGGGATCGCTTGGCCGGATCTTATGGTTTTCCCGGTCCAATGTCACCGTTTTTGTAGAACCCGGTACTAATAGTTTGAATTTAAATCAAGCACCCGAAACCAGGTCTGGCGGCGATGCTTCGTTAGATGACCTGGGATTACGCCAGACGGATACCGCTCGAAGAACCCGTGCTAGCTCGATCGGGTGCACATGCTCACCCCGCGGCTGTCGCCGCGCATGCGGGTTTGGAGAGCCAGCAAACGTTCACCAGGCGCAGCAAGTGACCGATCCTGGTTGAGGACTGCGTGACCCGCTGAACGCCGGGGTAGTCCCGAATGCCGGGGTTGCCCGTGCAACCGTTGCTTCCTCCGCCCGCACCGGTGCCCCCACGACCGCCGAGACCACACCACTGCCGGTTGGCGCGCCGCCGGCGGCACCCGCGCCACCGGCACCGCCCGCGAACTCAGCCTTGCAAGACCAATCCGACGCCACCGCCGGCTGCGCCGGTCCCGCCTCCGAAGCCACCACGGAAAATTGACGTTTAGGTCGGGATCTTGTTCGGCACAGGTGTCATGAACCATCGGCCCTTCGGGACGAATTCAAAAGCAAGCCGCTGAACGGGATTCCAATACGCCCAACAGGTTTCGTGTCTGCATCCCGTTCCTGAAGGTATATGGTCTACCCTCCAGGCGATGCCTTCGACGAGCCCTTGGGCGTCCATGTGACAGATTTCGTCAAGCGAAACCCGGCCGCGCCCGCCGGCTTCTTCGCCTGGGAGGCGGCCGGGCTGCGGTGGCTGTCCGGTGTCGACGGCGGCGTGCCCTGTGCCCAGATTCTGGATGTCGGCGCCACGAGTCTGAGGCTGCGCCGGCTGGAGTCGGTGCCGCCCAGTCGCGACGCGGCGCGCGTGTTCGGCGTCAGGCTGGCGATAATGCACGACGCGGGTGCCGCGGCATTTGGTGCGGGGCCTGACGGGTGGGACGGGGCAGGCTACTTCGGTCCGCTGTCGCAGCCATTGCCCATGTCGTTGCGCAGGCATCCGAGCTGGGGTGCCTTCTACGCCGACGAGCGGCTGGTTCCGATGACGAAACTGGCGGCCGACCGGCTCGACCCCGCGACGCGGCAGGCGATTGATGCAGTGGTCGTGCGTTGTCAGGCGGGGGAGTTCGACGACGACGACCCTCCGGCGCGCCTGCACGGAGACCTGTGGAGCGGCAACGTGATGTGGACGCGCGACGGCGCGGTGCTGATCGACCCGGCCGCACACGGCGGCCACCGCGAGACCGACCTGGCCATGCTCGCACTGTTCGGCTGCCCGCACGACCACGCCGTTCTGTCCGGTTACCAGCAAGTCCGATCGCTGAAACCTAACTGGCGTAACCGGATTGGGCTGCATCAGCTCTACCCGCTGCTGGCGCACGTGGTGCTGTTCGGCAGCGGGTACGTAGGGCAGACCCGCGCCGCGGCACTTTCTGCGCTGAGCGCTTAGGGTCCACCTGCCGGGCGCGGTCCGCCCGCTTCGCCGGCGGCGCTGAGCCTTTGTTGAGCCTCCTGCGCCCGGCACTCCGCACCGGGCATCGTCGGCGGGCTAAAGTCAAACCGCGATGACGATCGACGTGTGGATGCAGCACCCGACGCAGCGGTTCCTGCGCAGCGACATGCTCGCGTCACTGCGTCGCTGGACCGATGGGTCCATGCCGGATGCCGAAATCCCGATCGAGGTGACCGTCGCCGCGATGGACGCCGCTGGCGTGGAACTCGGGTTGTTGAGCGCCTGGCTCGGTCCGGCCGGTCAGTCCCTGGTGTCCAATGACGAAGTCGCTGAGTGGATCACGTTGCATCCCAATCGGTTTAGAGGCCTGGCGACCGTCGATCTGGACCGCCCGATGGTTGCGGTCCGTGAGTTGCGCCGCCGAGTAGGCGAGGGATTCGTCGGGTTGCGGATGGTGCCGTGGCTGTGGAACGCCCCACCCACCGACCGGCGCTACTATCCGCTGTTCGCCCAGTGCGTCGAGTCCGGGGTGCCGTTCTGCACGCAGGTGGGGCACACCGGTCCGCTGCGTCCGTCGGAGACCGGACGCCCGATTCCCTATATCGACCAGGTGGCCCTTGACTTCCCGGAGTTGACGATCGTGTGCGGACACGTCGGCTACCCGTGGACCGAGGAAATGGTCGCAGTGGCCCGCAAACACGAGAACGTCTATATCGACACCTCCGCGTACACGTTGCGGCGTTTGCCGGACGAGTTGACCCGGTTCATGAAAACCGGTACCGGGCAACACAAAGTGCTATTCGGCACGAACTATCCGATGATCGCCCACGAGCATGCCCTGGCGGGTCTTGACGAACTGGGGCTCAGCGACGAGGCTCGTCGGGACTTCTTGCACGACAATGCCGAGCGGGTCTTCAGGCTGCAACGAAAGGCGGACAGGTGAACGGTGCACAGGCGCTGATCAACACCTTGGTCGACGGTGGCGTCGACGTGTGTTTCTCCAACCCCGGCACGTCGGAGATGCACTTCGTCGCGGCACTTGACACCGTCGACCAAATGCGCGGTGTGCTAACCCTTTTCGAAGGAGTGGCCACGGGTGCGGCCGACGGATACGCCCGCATCGCCGGCCGTCCGGCCGCGGTGCTGCTGCACCTCGGGCCCGGTCTAGGCAACGGCCTGGCCAACCTGCACAACGCCCGGCGCGCCCGGGTGCCGATGGTGGTGGTCGTCGGCGATCACGCGACTTATCACAAGAAGTACGACGCCCCACTGGAATCCGACATCGACGCTGTGGCGGGCACGGTTTCGGGTTGGGTGCGCAGGACCGCAACGGCGGACGGCGTCGGAGCCGACACCGCCGAGGCCATCGCCGCCAGCATGTCGGGGTCTTTTGTCTCGACGCTGATCCTGCCCGCCGACGCCTCCTGGTCTGAAGGCGCCCAGCCGGCCACGGTCACCACGGCCGCTCCGGAAACCGCCAGTGCAGACATGAGCGCCCTGGCGGCCGTACTGCGCTCGGGCGAACCCACCACGATCCTGGTCGGGGGAGACGCTACCCGCGAACCGGGTCTGGCCGCGGCCGCGCGGATCGCCGAGGCGACCGGCGCGCGCCTACTGTGCGAGACCTTCCCGACCCGACTGGAACGGGGCGCCGGCGTGCCTGCCATCGAACGGTTGGGCTACTTCGCCGAAGCCGCCGCGGCCCAACTGGACGGCGCCAAGCATCTGGTGCTGGCCGGAGCCAGATCGCCGGTCTCGTTCTTCGCCTACCCGGGCATGCCCAGCGATCTGGTCCCGTCCGGTTGCGAGGTGCATGTCTTGGCCGAATGCAGTGGCGCCACAACCGCTTTGGCTGCGCTTGCCGACGAGGTGGCACCCGGGACGACGGCGCCAACCGCGCCCGCTTCCCGTCCCGAGCTACCCTCTGGTGCACTGACGTCCGCGTCGGCCGCCGAGGTCATCGGCGCACTGCTGCCCGAGCGGGCGATCGTCGTCGACGAGTCCAACACCTCGGGTCTGCTGTTGCCGCAAGCCACCGCCGGCGCGCCGGCCCACGATTGGCTGACGCTGACCGGTGGGGCCATCGGTTACGGCATCCCGACCGCGGTCGGCGCAGCTGTGGCCGCGCCCGACCGTCCGGTGCTGTGTCTGGAATCCGACGGGTCGGCGATGTACACCATTTCGGGGTTGTGGAGTCAGGCGCGGGAGTTGCTGGACATCACCACCGTCATCTACAACAACGGCGCTTACGACATCCTGCGGCTCGAGTTACAGCGCGTAGGAGTTGCAGCCGGACCGGGCCCGAAGGCCAAGGACCTCCTCGACATATCGCGTCCGACAATGGATTTCGTCAAGATCGCCGAAGGGATGGGGGTGCCGGCCCGGCGTGCCACCACCTGCGAAGAGCTCGCCGAGGCGCTGCGTGACGCCTTCGCCGAGCCCGGCCCGCACCTGATCGACGCGGTGGTGCCGTCGCTGCTGGGGTAGCCGTCGGGTCGGCGCGGACCCGCTGCGCGTCAACGTCAGACGGCAATGCCGCCCGCACCGCCGGCGCCGGCGGCGCCGCCGGCGCCACCGTCCCCACCGGCCGTCACCACACCGGCCTTCCCGGTGTTGCTCAACCCACCGGGAACGCCCGATCCGCCATCTGCGCCGTTTCCGGCTTGGCCGCCGGTGCCGCCGGTGCCACCGAACCCGCTGTCGCCGCCGGTGCCGCCGGTGCCGCCGGCGCCCCCGGCACCCAATCCTGGCGAGCCGCCGTTACCACCGGTGCCGCCCGCACCGCCGGTGCCGCCAGGCGCGCCAGCGCCTCCGTTGCCCGCACCGCCGCCACCGCTGGCGCCACCAGCGCCGCCGTTGCCGCCCTGGCCCGCATCGCCGCCCCGGCCGCCGGTTCCGCCGTCACCGCCGTCACCGGCGGTTCCGTCGATGCTGGCCCCGCCCGCCCCGCCGGTGCCGCTACCGGCGTTTCCACCGGTACCGCCGCCGCCGCCGACGGCCCCCTTCCCGCCGTCACCGCCGATGCCACCGGCACCGCCGACTCCGCCGGTACCGCCGTTTGCGCCGCCTGAACCGCCCGCACCGCCGAGGCCGCCGTCGCCGCCTCGGCCCGCATTGATGCCGCCACTGGCGCCGTTGCCGCCGTTGCCACCGTTGCCGCCGGTCGCGGTGCCGTTGGTGCCGGTTGCGGACGCGTTGCCGCCGTTGCCGCCGTTGCCGCCGGGGGCGCCGTTACCGCCCAAGCTCGCCGGGGTGCCGGCGGTGGCGTTGCCGCCATTGCCGCCGTTGCCGCCGTTGGCGACCCCGTTGTCGTTGTTCGCGGTGGCTAGGCCGCCTGCGCCACCCTGACCGCCGGCTCCGAACGCGCCGCCTTTCCCGCCGTTGCCGCCATTGCCGGCGTTGGCTATGCCACCCTTGCCGGATTCGGTGGCGGCACCGCCCGCACCGCCCGTGCCGCCGGGCGCATTCGGCCCGCCGGTACCGCCGTCACCCCCACTTCCGGCGTTGGCGGCCTGGTTGTCGTTGGGGTTGGTCACGGGGGTGCCGGCACCGCCCGTTCCGCCCTGCTCAAGTAGTGCGGTGCCGTCGGCCCCGGTTCCGCCCGGGCTACCGGGGTTCGGTATTCCGGTGGCGGCGGTTGAGGTCGGCGGAAGGAGAAGGTTCACGCCGTCGGCGCCGTTGCCGCCGTTCCCCGCTTGCCCGCCGGCACCACCGTTGCCGCCCTTGCCGATGCCACCCGCGTTACCGCCTGCACCGCCGGCGGCCCCGCCGCCGCCGGGTGTGCCACCAGGCGAGCCGTCGCCGCCGGCACCACCATCGCCGGCATTCGGAGTAGGCCCGACGGTGGCGCTGAAGCTGTTCGTGCCGTTGGCGCCATTAGCGCCGATGCCGCCGGTGCCGCCCTTGCCGCCGTTTCCGCCGCTGCCGCCGGAACCACCGGTGAGCCCACTGCCGCCGGCGCCGCCTTGACCGCCGTTGCCGGCGTTGCCGGCGTTGCCGCCGTTGCCGCCGTCCCCCGCGGTGATGCTGCCGGACTTCGGGTCGGCATTGCCGCCGGCCACACCAAGACCGCCGTTGCCGCCGTTGCCGGCGTTGCCGCCGTTGCCACCGCTGCCACCGACGCCTGCGGGAGCCTTCGTCGCACCCGCTCCGCCAATGCCGCCGGTGCCGCCGGTGCCGGCGTTGCCTCCTTGACCGCCCGCTCCGCCGGACCCGGCGGGAGCATCGATGTCTTGGATGCCGCCCTGCGCCCCCTTGCCGCCCTGGCCGCCCTTGCCCCCATCGCCGCTGTTGCCACCGGTGCCGCCCGCACCGCCCGCACCACCGACGCCGGCCGCGCCGCCGGTGCCGCCGGTGCCGCCGGTGCCGCCGGTGCCACCTGTTCCGCCGGTGCCGCCGTCAGGTGCGATGATCACGCCGCTGGTTGGTTGCACGGCAGCGCCACCCTGGCCGCCGTTACCGGCGTTACCCGCCTTGCCGCCGGTGCCGCCCGCGCCGCCGCTGCCGCCAGGACCGCCGGCGCTACCACCATTGCCGCCGGCCCCACCATTGGCGCCGGCTCCACCGGTTCCGCCTTGGCCGCCGGCCGGCGCGGTGGCCGTCCCGGTGGCGCCCGTGGCGCCGTCGCTACCGCTGCCACCGAAGCCGCCGCTGCCACCCTTGCCGCCGCTGCCGCCGAGCCCGCCATTTGCTCCGGCCAGCCCGCCGCCGCCGCCCGCTCCACCGGCACCGCCACCGGTGCCGGGGTTGCCGTCACCCGACACGACCGCGGCGCCGTCGACGCCATTGCCGCCGCCGCCGCCGTTGCCGCCAAGGCCGCCGGTTCCGCCCTTGCCCAAGGCGCCGGCGGTCCCGCCGTTGGCCGCACCGCCCGCACCCGGCGCCCCACCATTGCCACCGGCGCCACCCTGGCCGCCGACGACGGCGGCCGCGTTGTTGGCGGTGTTGGTACCGGCGTTGCCACCGTCACCGCCGGTGGCTCCGTTGCCTCCACTGCCGCCAGCGCCACCCGTCCCGCCCGGCCCGCCCGCGCCGCCGCCGGCGCCGCCATTGCCGCCATTGCCACCAGGGTTGCCCGCGCCGCCGGCGGTGTTGGCATTCGCGGAGTTGTCGGTGCCGGCACCGCCCTTGGTGCCGTTGCCGCCGTCGCCACCGAGGCCCCCGTCGCCGCCGGCGCCGGTCGCCCCGGCCTTCCCGCCTCCACCGGTCCCTGCGGCACCCCCGGCGCCGGCCGCGCCGCCCTTACCGCCGACCCCGCCGTTACCGCCGTCATTGCCGCCTGCCGCACCGTCGGCTCCGGCGCTGGCGTTGCCACCGTGCCCGCCCGTGCCGCCGACGCCGCCATTGCCGGCAACCCCTCCCGTGACGGCGGACCCGCCGGTGCCACCCTTACCGCCCTGGCCGCCGGTGAAGCCGTTGTTGCCGTCCTTGCCCGCGACCAGCTGCACGGCGCCGTCGGCGCCCGCACCGCCCTGACCGCCGGTCCCGCCCGTACCGCCGGCGCCGACCCCACCGGCCAAACCACCGTTGGACAGCACGCCGGAGGCGCCCGCCGACCCGCCGGCGCCGGCTGCGCCGCCGGTGCCGCCATCGCCGCCGGTGCCGCCGATGCCGGTGGGGTTGTCGGCGCCGGCGCCACCGGTTCCGCCGGTACCGCCCTGACCGCCGAGACCACCCGCGCCGCCGTGACCGAACAGCACCGGACCCGCACCACCTTGACCGCCTGCGCCGCCGTTGCCGCCCAGGCCGCCGGCCTTGCCGGGCACGGCGGGGTTCGCGGAATCAAAACCGGCGCCGCCGTTACCGCCCTGGCCGCCGGCCCCGCCGTCGCCGCCGTTCATGAACAGCCCGCCGGCCCCGCCGTTGCCGCCGGTGCCGCCGTTGCCGGCGCCGCCTCCGCCTAGATCACCCGGGGCACCGATTCCGCCGGCGCCACCTTTCCCGCCGGCGCCGAACAGCCAGGCGCCGGCGCCGCCGTCGCCCCCGTGACCGCCGGTGCCACCGCCCGTACCGCCCTGGCCGCCGGCCCCGCCGACGCCGCCACCACCGAACAGCCACGAGCTGTTGCCCCCGGTGCCGCCGGCGCCACCCAAGCCACCGCCGGCCGCACCGACGCCGCCGATGCCGCCGCCACCGCCGGCGCCGAACAGCAGGCCACCATTGCCGCCGTTACCGCCGCGAGCGCCGCCGCTGCCGCCGGCGCCGCCGAAGCCGCCGTTGCCGAAGAGTCCCGCCGAGCCGCCATTGCCGCCGGGTTGGCCTGCCGCGCCCGCGGCACCGCTGCCGCCGCTGCCGAACAACCATCCGCCGTCGCCGCCGTCGCCGCCCGGCGTCGTCGCGTTGGCGCCGTTGCCGATGATCGGCCGCGACAGCAACGCCTGGATCGGGTCGGTCGCGGCGGCCGCGGCCAGCTGCAGGTTGGCCGCCTCAGCGGCGGCATAGGAACTTGCGCCGGAGGTCAGTGCCGTCACGAGCTGCTGATGGAACGCCTCGGCCTGCCCGGCGAGGGCTTGATAACCCCGTGCGTGCTGGGAGAACAAGGTGGTGATGGCGGCCGACACCTCGTCTGCTCCAGCCGACAGCAGGCTCGTCGTAGGAGCGGCCGCCGCGTGGGATGCGGCGCTGATGTTCGATCCGAGACTGGCCAGATTGGTAGCCACCGTCGTCACTGTTTCCGGCACTACCACCAGGTATGACATCCGGCACCTCGCAAGAAAACTAAGGCGGCCCGGCGACGGCCAGGCAAGCATCGATGCAAGCGTTAGGCGCGGATAGTATCGCGTCTCCGCAGCCCGTTGTTGGATTCGGGCGCAATAGCGTAATTCAACCCGAAACTCACCCGTCTACGCTGCTCAACGGGGTTGACGCGGTCGACCGCCGCCCCGCCGAACATCAATGGCCACAGGTGGATTGAGGCCGGAGAGCGGGCATCTGGCCGGCCACCCCAGTCGGGGTCGGATTTACCAGCGGTTGCTTTCGCGCCGGTGTGGTGCTAGCGCGGAATGGCAAATACCGGTTCGCCACAGTCGACGCCCTCGGCCGACAGTTGTCGTTTGAGCACCTTGAAGGTCATCGTGCCCGGTAGTCCGGCGCTGATCCGCACGTAGGACGGCCACTGCTTGCGTCCCAGGTCGTCCTGCTCGGACAGAAACGTCCGGAACTCCTGCGCATCGAACTGCGTGCCCGGCGCCAGGACGACGGCCGCCATCACCTGGTCGCCGACCACCGGATCCGGCACCGGGTAGACCGCCGCCTCGGTCACCGCCGGATGGCGTAGCAGCACCGCTTCGATCGGGGCGGTACCCAGGTTCTCGCCGTCGACGCGCATCCAGTCGCCGAGCCGGCCGGCGAAATAGACGTAGCCCGCTTCGTCGCGGTAGGCAAGGTCGCCGCTGTGGTAGATACCGCCGGCCATCCGCTCGGCTTCGGCGGCCGGGTCGTTGTAGTAGCCCTCGAAACCGCCGGCGCCTTTGGTGTTCACCAGTTCGCCGACCACTCCCGGGGGGCAGGGCTTGCTTGTTTCCGGGTCGACGATCTCGACCCCGTCCGGCAGCGGGCCCAGCGAGCCCGTCGGGGTCTCGGGCGTGCGGGCGATGGCCACACCGAGTTCCGTCGAACCGAAGCCGTCCTGAACGCGGCAGCCGAATCGGGTCGCGAACCGTTCGATGTCGCGGGGCACTCCTTCGTTGCCGTACACCGCCCGCAGCGGATTGTCCGCGTCGTCGGGCCGCTCGGGCGTGGCCAGCACATACGACAGTGGCTTTCCCACGTAGTTGGCGTAGGTGGCGCCATACCGCCGCACGTCGGGCAGAAATCCGGATGCCGAGAATTTGCGCCGCAGAGCGATCGAGCCCTGGCATGCCGCGGCCACCGCCCACCCCACCAGCACGGCGTTGGAATGAAACAGCGGCATCGACACGTAGCACACGTCGTCGGCGTTGAGCCGGAAGCGCTGGGTCATCCCTATGCCGGCTCCCGCGACCTTGCCGTGGCTGCACTTCACCGCCTTGGGCTCGCCGCTGGTTCCCGAGGTGAAGATCAGCATGAAAAGATCTGTGGCAGAAGCAGACTGGAATAAAAGCTCGGTGTCCCGGTGCGCGGCGACCGCCTCGGCCCAGTCGGCCGAGTCGACGTTGATGTGATCGATGCCGTCCAGTGCCGCGGCGGAATTCGTATCGGACAGCACCAGCTGGCAGTCCGCATGACCGATGTCGCGGGCCAGCGCCGCACCGCGGCGCACCGGGTTGAGACCCACCGGCACGATGCCGTACAACCCGGCCGCGACCAGCACCGTCGAGAAGGACGGTGTGTTCTCTAGCAGCACGCCGACGTGTGCCGGACGGTCGGGGTCGAGGCGCTCCCGCAGCGCCGCCGCCAGGGCCGCGGCGTCGCGTAGGTGGTCCCGCCAGCTGGTGAAGGAGTCCTCGAAATACACTCCGCGGTCGTCGATCTCGGCCAGGGGGCGCAGCATTGCGGTGACCGTCGGTTCGCTCAAGTTACTTCCTCTTCGTCACGACGGCAGCCGGCCTCGCTCAAGCAGGCGTCTCAGCCAGTTCGCGGCCGATCTGCCGCAGCTGTCCGGTGGCGCCGCCCAGAGCGAACTCGGTTTCCTTGGCGGACAGGAAGTATCGGTGCACAGGGTGGTCGGTGTCGACGCCGACGCCGCCGTGCACGTGCACGATGGTGTGCGCGACCCGGTGCCCGGCGTCGGCCGCCCAAAACGCAGCCGAGGCCACATCGATCTCGGCCGGGATGTCCTCGGCGACCTTCCACGCGGCTTGGGTCAACGTCAACCGCAGGCCCTTGACGTCGATGTAGCCGTCGGCCAGCCGCTGACCCACCGCCTGGAAGCTGCCGATCGGTCGGTCGAATTGCTCACGGGTGCGGGCGTATTCGGCCGTCATCTGCAGGCCGCGCTCCAGCACACCGAGTTGGTAGGCGCTGCGGCCCAGGGTGGATATGGTGCGCAGCCAGGCAACCACCTCGGCGCCCCCGACTTCGCGCGCCGCGTCCACCGGCACCCCGTCGAGCGCCAGATGACCGACACTGCCCAGTCCGGTGGTCTGCAGCGGGGTCACCGTCACCCCGGGGTCGTCGGCGGCGACCAGGAAAACGACTGTGCCGGAATCGGTTTCGGCGGGCACCAGGAAGGCGTCGGCGGCAGGACCGTAGAACACCTGGGTACGACTGCCCGTCAGCCGGCCGTCGACGGCCTGTACGGGCCCGTCGCCCATCTCGCCGTCGAGCGCGACCGTCAGGATCTTCTCGCCGCGCACCGCCTCAGAGCCCCAGCTCTGCTGCAACTCCTCAGAGCCGAACCGGGCCAACGCGCCGGCGGCCAGCACGATTGACTCGAGATAGGGCACGGCCGCCAGTTGGTGCCCGAGCGCGACCAGGATCGCCACCTGCTCGAGCACCCCGAAACCGTCGCCGCCCACTTGGGTGGCGGCCGCACTGGTGAGGATGTCGCTGTCGACGAGCTTGCGCCACAAGTCTCGGTCGAAGCGCGGGTCGAGCTTGTCCAGCTCGCGCTGGTGTTCGGGAGTGCACACCGAGTCGACGATGGTGTCGACCAGACCGCCGAGGTCCTGGGCCGCTTCGGTTGTCGTGAAATCCATGAATATCCTTCTCCTGCTGGAAATTCAGCGATTGGCTCGGGGCAGTCCGAGGGCAACCATGCCGATGATGTCGCGCTGGACTTCGTTGGTCCCGCCGCCGAAGGTCAGAATCAGGCAGGCCCGGTGCATCCGCTCGACGCGGCCGCGTAGCAGTGCGCCGGGGGAGTCCTGTCGCAGCGTGGCCGCGGTGCCCAGCACCTCCATCAGCAGCCGGTATGCCTCGGTGGCCAGCTCGGTCCCGAACACCTTGGCGGCCGAAGCGTCCGCGGGGGACAGGTTCTCACCCGAGGACGACGCGAGCTCCCAGTTGATCAGCTTGAGCACCTCGACCTTGGCGTGCACCCGGGCCAGGTTCAGCTGCACCCACTCGGAGTCGATGAGCCGTCCGCCGCCGGCGTCCTTGGTGTTCTGAGCCCATTCGCGAACTTCCCGCAGGCACATGAAGATCGGCGCCGGCGAGACGAGCGCGACGCGCTCGTGGTTGAGCTGGTTGGTGACCAGCTTCCAGCCCGCGTTCTCCTCGCCGATCAGGTTGGTCACCGGCACCCGCACGTCGCTGTAATAGGTGGCGCTGGTGTCGGGGCCGGCCATGGTGTGCACCGGCGTCCACGAGAACCCCTCGGCAGTGGTGGGCACCACCAGCATGGAGATGCCGCGGTGCTTCTTGGCCTCCGGGTTGGTGCGTACCGCAAGCCAGACCCAGTCCGCGTAGGCGATCAGGCTGGTCCACATCTTCTGGCCGTTGATCACGTAGTCGTCGCCGTCGCGGACGGCGGTGGTGCGCAGGTTGGCCAGGTCGGTGCCCGCGCCCGGTTCCGAATATCCGATGGAGAAGTGCAGCTCGCCCGCCGCGATCTTGGGCAGGAAGAACTTCTTCTGTTGCTCGGTGCCGAAGGCCATGATCGTCGGCGCCACGCTGTTGATCGTCAGGAACGGCACGGGCGCACCCGCGATGGCTGCCTCGTCGGTGAAGATCAGCGAGTCCATCGGCTCCCGGTCCTGCCCGCCGTACTCCTTTGGCCAGTTCAGGGTGAGCCACCCGTCTTTGCCCATCTGCGCGACGGTCTCGCGGTAGACGTTGCCGGTGCCGTATTCGCCCTGCACCGAACTCAGCGCCTCGCGCCGCTCCGGTGTCATCAGCTTGGTGAAGTAGGACCGCAGCTCGCGACGCAGCTCCTCCTGTTCGGGGGTGTAACTGATGCGCATTCCCGCCGCCTCCGATCGAGCGATCGTTTCTGTGTGTCGGCCGCCGACACACACGCCGGCGGCCACCCATTCGTTCTCCCGGTTGTAACACGTTCTAGTCTGGGAATCCAGCTGCCGTGTGGCACGGTACCGCTGGCCTGGTGTGGTGCTACATACTGATCGAGTTCGTCCGCAGGCGTGTTTGCAAGCTTCAGTGCAGGTTCGAGGAGGGTGCAGTGCGAGTGATTGTCGACCGTGACCGGTGTGAAGGTAACGCGGTGTGCTTGGGAATTGCACCGGATATCTTCGACCTGGATGACGAGGACTATGCCGTCGTGAAGACCGATCCGATACCGCCGGATCAGGAGGATCTGGCCGAGCAGGCGATCGCCGAATGCCCGCGCGCGGCGCTGTTGCGCGAGGACTGACCGGAAACTAGAGGTATTCATAAATTGAACAGCAATAGCAAGGCGACCGATCTGTCCGGGAAGGTCGCGGTGGTGACCGGTGCCGCGGCGGGCCTGGGACGCGCCGAGGCGATCGGTCTGGCCCGCCTCGGCGCCACCGTCGTCGTCAACGACATCGCGGCGGGCCTGGACGCCTCCGACGTCCTGGACGAGATCGCCTCCGCGGGTTCCAAGGCGGTAGCGGTCGCCGGTGACATCAGCCAGCGCGAGACCGCCGACGAACTCGTGGCCACCGCTGACGGGCTGGGCGGACTGAACATCGTCGTGAACAACGCCGGCATCACCCGTGACCGGATGCTCTTCAATATGAGCGACGAGGACTGGGACCAGGTGATCGCCGTGCATCTGCGCGGTCATTTCCTGCTCACGCGCAATGCCGCCACCTATTGGCGCACCAAGGCCAAGGAGGCCGACGGCCGGGTCTTCGGCCGGATCATCAACACCTCGTCGGAGGCCGGTCTGGTCGGTCCGGTGGGGCAGGCCAATTACGGCGCCGCCAAGGCCGGCATCACGGCGCTGACGCTGTCCGCGGCGCGGGCGCTGGGCCGCTACGGCGTGTGCGCCAACGCAATCTGTCCCCGGGCCCGCACCGCGATGACGGCCGACGTCTTCGGTGCCCCACCCGAAGACGCTGAAATCGATCCGCTGTCGCCCGAACACGTGGTGAGCCTGGTGCAGTTCCTGTCGTCCCCGGAGGCTGCCGCGGTCAACGGGCAGGTGTTCATCGTCTACGGTCCGCGCGTGACCCTGGTCGCCGCACCCACGGCGGAGCACCAGTTCGACGCGGGCGCGCCGGCCTGGGAGCCGACACAGTTGAGCGCGACGCTGCAGGGCTACTTCGCCGAGCGCGACCCGGAAGTGAACTTCGCCGCAACCGGTCTGATGGACTGACACTCCCACGCCTGCCCTGCGGGCACACGTCGAGAGGAAATACCAGCTAGGCATAATTGCCGCAAAATTTTTCGAGCTTCATCGACACTCAGAACTTGTTCTAGTTAGTATGAGCCGGCTCACACCAAGCAACGAGTCATCCAACGGTGTGTTCAGGGCAGACAACACTTCGCCGCGAGCAACAGATTGGGGGGACCGGGCTTGTTGCAGAAAGTTGCCGTACCGGCCCGGGCCGTTGGCGGGTTCTTCGAGATGTCGATCGAGACCGCACGTGCCGCCTTTCGGCGGCCGTTTCAGTTGCGGGAGTTTCTCGACCAGACCTGGATGGTCGCCCGGGTGTCGCTGGTCCCCACGCTGCTGGTGTCCATCCCTTTCACCGTCCTCGTCGCCTTCACCCTGAACATCCTGCTGCGTGAGATCGGCGCCGCCGACTTGTCTGGTGCCGGAACGGCATTCGGCACCATCACCCAGCTCGGCCCGATCGTCACCGTGCTCGTGGTGGCCGGCGCCGGCGCCACCGCGATCTGCGCGGACCTGGGCGCCCGCACCATCCGCGAGGAAATCGACGCGATGCGGGTGCTCGGCATCGACCCCATTCAGCGGCTGGTGGTGCCCAGGGTCCTGGCATCCACCCTGGTCGCCTTGTTGCTCAACGGCCTGGTGTGCATCATCGGCCTGTCCGGGGGTTACGCTTTCTCCGTTTTCCTGCAGGGCGTCAACCCCGGTGCGTTCATCAACGGGCTGACTGTGCTCACCGGGCTGCGCGAGCTGATCCTCGCCGAAGTCAAGGCGCTGCTGTTCGGAGTGATGGCGGGTCTGGTCGGTTGTTACCGTGGCCTGACCGTCAAAGGCGGTCCCAAGGGAGTCGGCAATGCGGTCAACGAAACCGTTGTCTACGCGTTCATCTGTCTTTTCGTCATCAATGTCGTCATGACCGCCATCGGCGTCCGGATCTCGGCCAAGTAGGGGCGGGTAACAGATGACGGCGAACGAGCGATGGTGAAGATGCGATGAGCTACGACGCCACCCTCCGCTTCAAGCGCTTCTTCACCCGGTTCGCCCGACCGGTCGACAACTTCGGCGAGCAGGCGCTGTTCTACGGCGAAACCGTGCGCTACATCCCCAACGCCGTCACGAAGTACCGCAAGGAGACCATCCGCCTCATCGCCGAGATGACGCTGGGCGCCGGGGCCCTGATCATGATCGGCGGCACCGTCGGCGTCGCGGCCTTCCTGACGCTGGCCTCCGGCGGTGTCATTGCCGTGCAGGGCTATTCATCGCTGGGCAACATCGGTATCGAGGCGTTGACCGGCTTCCTCTCGGCGTTCCTCAACGTTCGCGTGGTCGCACCGGTGATCGCCGGCATCGCGCTGGCCGCCACCATCGGCGCCGGCGCCACCGCCCAGCTGGGCGCCATGCGGGTCTCCGAAGAGATCGACGCCGTCGAATGCATGGCGGTGCACTCGGTGTCCTACCTCGTGTCGACCCGGCTGATCGCGGGACTCGTGGCGATCATCCCGCTGTACTCACTGTCGGTGCTGGCCGCGTTTTTCGCGGCGCGCTTCACCACGGTGTTCATCAACGGACAGTCGGCGGGCCTGTACGACCACTACTTCAACACCTTCCTGATCCCGTCGGACCTGCTGTGGTCGTTCCTGCAGGCCATCGCGATGTCGATCGCGGTCATGCTGGTGCACACCTACTACGGCTACAACGCCAGCGGTGGGTCCGTCGGCGTCGGTGTGGCCGTCGGTCAGGCCGTGCGCACCTCGCTGATCGTCGTCGTGGTCATCACCCTGCTCATCTCGCTCGCGGTTTACGGAGCGTCCGGCAACTTCAACCTGTCCGGGTAGCGGCGATGGCAGTCTTTGCATCACGACGGACAGCCGGCCGGGTGGCGGCGGCGGTGCTCGCGGGACTGGTGGTGGCGGCGGCGGTCCTGACTTACCTGTCCTATACCGCGGCGTTCACCTCCACCGAGACCGTCACGGTCGCGTCCAAGCGCGCCGGCCTGGTCATGGAGCCCGGGGCCAAGGTCAAGTTCCGCGGCATCCAGATCGGCAAAGTGGAGGACATCAGCTACAGCGGCGACCAGGCGCGTCTCAAGCTGGCCATCTACAGCGACGACCTGCAGTTCATCCCGTCCAACGCCACGGTGCACATCGCCGGCAACACCATCTTCGGCGCCAAATCGGTGGAGTTCATGCCGCCGCAGGCCCCGGCCAAGACTTCGTTGCGCCCGAACGCCACCGTGGCGGCGTCCGCCGTGCAACTCGAGGTCAATACGCTGTTCCAGTCGCTGACCAACCTGCTGCACAAGATCGACCCGGTCGAGTTGAACGGCACCCTCAGTGCGCTGTCGGAAGGCTTGCGCGGCCACGGCGACGACCTCGGGTCGCTGCTGTCGGGGCTCAACACGCTGACCCGTCAAGCCAATCCGAAGCTGCCGACCCTGCAGGAGGATTTCCGCAAGGCCGGCATCGTGACCAATATCTACGGTGACGCCGCTCCCGACCTGAACACGGTGTTCGCCAACCTGCCGACGATCAACAAGACCGTCGTCGACGAGCAGGCCAACCTCAACACCACACTGCTGGCCGCGATCGGCCTGGCCAACAACGGCTACGAGACGCTGGCACCCGCCGAACAGAATCTGATCGACACCGTCAACAGGCTGCGCGCCCCACTTAAAGTGGCGGCGGACTACTCACCGGAATTCGGCTGTCTGTTGGCCGGCATCGATCGCGGCATCAAGGAGTTCGCCCCATTGATCGGTGTGCGCAAGGCGGGTCTGTTCACCTCGTCGAGCTTCGTCATCGGCGCCCCCGCCTATACGTATCCGGAGAGCCTGCCCATCGTCAACGCCTCCGGCGGCCCGAATTGCCGCGGGCTGCCCGATATTCCGACCAAGCAGACCGGCGGCTCGTACTACCGTGCGCCGTTCCTGGTGACCGACAACGCGCTCATCCCGTACGAGCCGTTCACCGAGTTCCAGTTCGACGCGCCTTCGACGTTGCAGTTCCTCTTCCACGGCGCCTTCGCTGAACGGGACGACTTCTGATGGCCGCTGGGAAGATTCCGTCGCACCGGTCGATGGTGATCAAGGTCAGCATCTTCGTCGTCACGATGGTGCTGGCGAGTGCCGCCCTGGTGGTGGTGTTCGGCGACTTCCGGTTCGGTTCGGAGAACACCTACCACGCCACCTTCCTGGATGCCTCGAAGCTCAAGGGCGGTCAGAAGGTACGTATCGCCGGGGTGCCCGTCGGCGCGGTCTCGGGCGTCAAGCTCAACCCCGACAACACCGTCGACGTCGAATTCGGTGTCGACGCCCGCTACACGCTGTACTCGTCGAGTCGTGCGGTGATCCGCTACGAGAACCTGGTCGGCGACCGCTTCCTGGAGATCACCTCGGGCCCTGGTGAGCTGCGTAAATTGCCGCCGGGCGGGACGATGAACTCTCAACACACCCAGCCCGCACTGGATCTCGACGCGCTGCTGGGTGGGCTCAAGCCGGTGCTGAAGGGCCTGGACGCAGACAAGATCAACACCATCAGCAGCGCCGTCATCGAGCTGCTGCAGGGTCAGGGTGGCGCGTTGGCCAACGTGCTCGCCGACACCAGCAGTTTCTCCAACGCATTGGGCAAGCGCGACCAGCTGATCGGGGATGTGATCACCAACCTGAACACGGTGCTGGGGACCGTCGACCAGCGCAGTGCCCAGTTCTCGGCCAGCGTCGATCAGCTGCAGCAGCTGATCGAGGGGCTCGCCAAGAACAAGGACACCATCGCCGGCGCCATCCCGCCGCTGGCCTCGACCACCACGGATCTGACTGAGCTGCTGCGCAATTCGCGTCGGCCGCTGCAGGGTGTGCTGGAGAACGCGCGGCCGTTCGCCACCGAACTCGACACCCGAAAGGCCGAGATCAACAACGACGTCGAGCAGCTCGGCGAGGACTACCTGCGGCTGGCCGCGCTGGGCACCTACGGCTCGTTCTTCAACATCTACTTCTGCTCGGTGACGATCAAGATCAACGGACCGGCGGGTTCCGACATTCGGCTGGGCCTCGGCGGCCAGGTCGATTCCAGCAAGGGGAGGTGCGCCTTTGCCAAATCCTGAGAAGCCAAGCAATAAGAAGCCAGGCAGCAAGCGCGACCAGGACCCGTTGCGCACCGGCACCATCGGTCTGGCTGTGGTGACGTTCGTCGTCCTCATCGCATTCGGTTACTCGGGGCTGCCGTTCTGGCCGCAGGGCAAGACCTACACGGCGTACTTCGGCGACGCGGGTGGCATCACGCCGGGCAACAACGTGCTGGTCTCCGGCGTCAAGGTGGGCAAAGTCTCCGACGTCGCCCTGGCCGGCGACTCCGCCAAGATCACCTTCAGCGTCGATCGCCACGTGGTCGTCGGCGACCAGTCGCTGGCCGCGATCCGCACCGACACCATCCTGGGCGAGCGTTCCATCTCGGTGAGCCCGGCCGGCTCCGGTAACGCGACCACCATTCCGTTGAGCCGGACGACCACGCCCTACACCCTGGCCGGCGCGCTCGAGGATCTCGGGCAGAACGCCAACAACCTGAACAAGCCCCAGTTCGAGCACGCGCTGAAGGTGCTTACCGAGACGCTGCATGACGCCACCCCCGGGTTGCGCGGCGCACTGGACGGCGTGACGACGCTGTCGCGCACCCTCAACAGCCGCGACGAAGCGCTGCAAGGTCTGCTGGCCCATGCGAAGTCGGTGACGACGGTGCTGTCCGATCGTGCCGGGCAGGTCAAGAAGTTGGTGGACCAGGGCGACCAGCTGTTCGCCGCCCTGGATGAGCGCCGGTCGGCGTTGAGCGCGTTGATCTCCGGGATCGACGACGTCTCGGCGCAGCTGTCCGGCTTCGTCAACGACAACCGCAAGGAGTTCGGTCCGGCCCTGACCAAGATCAACCAGGTGCTGGCCAACCTCAACGAGCGCCGCGACTACATCACCGAGGCCCTCAAGAGGTTGCCGACGTACGCCACCACGCTGGGCGAGGTGGTCGGTTCGGGTCCCGGCTTCAACGTCAACGTCTTCGGCGCCATCCCGGCGCCGCTGGTGGCGACCATGTTCGACGCCGTTTTCCAGCCGGGCAAGCTGCCGGACAGCTTTGCCGACTACCTACGCGGCATGATTCAGGAGCGTTGGACGATCAGGCCGAAATCACCATGACGACACCGAAACGCTTCGGCAGCAAAGGCCTGCGGACCGTCACCATCATCGCGCTGGTGGCGGCGCTGGTGGGCGGCGCCTACGTGCTGTTCTCGGCCGGCGGCGGCGGCCGCAAGCTCACCGCCTACTTCACCTCGGCCGTCGGGCTCTACCCGGGTGACCAGGTTCGCATCCTGGGCGTGCCGGTGGGCGAGATCGAGTCGATCGAACCGCGGCCGTCCGACGTCAAGATCACCATGAACGTGTCCGACGGCATCAAGATTCCCGCGGACGCCAAGGCCGTGATCATGTCTCCGAACCTGGTGGCGGCCAGGTTCATTCAGCTCACCCCGGCGTTCACCGGCGGCCCGGCGCTGCCGGACGGCGCCACCATCGACCTGACCCGCACCGCCGTTCCGGTGGAGTGGGACGAGGTCAAGGAAGCGCTCACCCAGCTGTCCGTCTCGTTGAGTCCGGCGGCCGGCGAGATGCAGGGTCCGTTGGGCGCGGCGATCAACCAGGCCGCCGACACCCTCAACGGCAACGGCGACTCGTTCCACAACGCCCTGCGCGAACTCGCGCAAGTGGCTGGGCGCCTCGGGGATTCGCGCGGCGACATCTTCGGTACGGTTAAGAACCTGCAGGTGCTCGTCGACGCGCTATCGCAGAGCAACGAGCAGATCGTGCAGTTCGCTGGCCACGTCGCCTCGGTGTCGCAGGTGCTCGCGGACAGTTCGCGGGACCTCGACCACACCCTGGGTTCGCTCAACCAGGCGCTCTCGGATGTCCGGGGCTTCCTGCACGAGAACAACTCGACGCTGATCGAGACGGTCAACCAGCTCACGGACTTCACCCAGACCCTGAGCGACCAGAGCGAGAACATCGAGCAGGTCCTGCACGTGGCGGGTCCGGGCATCGCGAACTTCTACAACATCTACGACCCCGCGCAGGGCACCCTGAACGGTCTGCTGTCGCTGCCCAACTTCCTGAACCCGGTCCAGTTCATCTGCGGCGGTTCCTTCGACACCGCGGCCGGGCCGTCCGGGCCGGAGTACTTCAAGCGTGCCGAGATCTGCCGAGAGCGGCTGGGCCCGGTGCTGCGCCGGCTCACCGTGAACTTCCCGCCGATCATGTTCCACCCGATCAACACGATCACGGCCTACAAGGGGCAGATCATCTACGACACGCCCGCCACCGCGGCAAAGGCGGAGACCCCGGTGCCGGAGCTGACCTGGGTTCCGGCCAAGGGTTCGGGCCAGCCGGCGCCGAGCAATGTCACGGACCTGCAGAACCTGTTCGTCCCGACCGCGCCAGGTCCGGGCCCGGGTTCGCCACCCGGGTACGGACCGGCGCCCGGTCCGGCGCCCGCGGCACCGGCCGCGGCCCCCGGCCCGCTGCTGGCCGAGCAAGGAGCGGGTCGATGAAGCGAATCCTGTTGCGCGCCGGCGTGTTCGTCACGGGCAGCACGCTGCTCGCCGGGTGTTCGTTCGGCGGGCTGAATTCTCTGTCGTTGCCCGGCACCGCCGGGCACGGCGGCGGCGCCTACACGATCACCGTCGAACTGCCGGATGTCTCGACGTTGCCGCAGAACTCGCCGGTCATGGTCGACGACGTGACCGTGGGCAGTGTGTCGGGGATCTCGGCCGAGCAACGTTCCGACGGATCTTTCTACGCCGCGGTGAAACTGGCGCTGGACAAGAATGTGGTGCTGCCGGCGAACGCGATCGCCAAGGTGGCTCAGACCTCGCTGCTGGGGTCCCTGCACATCGATCTGGCGCCGCCCACCGACCAGGCCCCGACGGGCCGATTGGGCAACGGGTCGCGGATTCCGGAGTCCCGTACGGGCCGCTTCCCGACCACCGAGGAAGTCTTCTCGGCGCTCGGTGTGGTGGTCAACAAGGGCAATGTCGGTGCGCTGGAAGAGATCACCGACGAGACCTACCAGGCCGTGGCGGGCCGGCAGGGCCAGTTCGTCGACCTGGTGCCGCGGCTGGCGGAGTTGACCTCGGGCCTCAACAAGCAGGTCAACGACATCATCAGCGCGGTCGAGGGGCTCAACCGCGTCTCGTCGGTTCTGGCGCGGGACAAGGACAACCTGGGCCGCGCGCTGGACACCTTGCCGGAATCGCTTCGCGTGCTGAACAAGAACCGGGACAACATCGTCGCGGCCTTCAGCGCCCTGAACAGGCTGGCCACGGTCACCTCGCACGTTTTGTCCAAGACCAAGAGCGACTTCGCCGCCGACCTCAAGGATTTGTACTCGGCGATCAAGGCGCTCAACGACAACCGGAAGAACTTCGTCACCTCGCTGCAGATCATGCTGACGTTCCCGTTCCCCAACTTCGGCATCAAGCAGGCGGTGCGCGGCGACTACCTCAACGTGTTCACCACGTTCGACCTGACGTTGCGCCGGCTCGGTGAAACGTTCTTCACCACCAGTTACGCCATGGACCCCAACATGATGCACATGGACGAGGTCCTCAACGCGCCCGACTTCCTGATGGGCGAACTGGCCAACCTGTCCGGACAAGCGGCCGACCCGTTCAAGATTCCGCCCGGCACGGCGGCGCAGTAGAGGCGGGAAGATGATCGACAGACTCACCAAGATCCAGCTGTCCATATTCGCGGTCATTACCGCGATCACCCTGACGGTGATGGCGATCTTCTACCTGCGCCTGCCGTCCACGTTCGGCATCGGAACCTATGGCGTGAGCGCCGATTTCGCTGCCGGCGGCGGTATCTACAAGAACGCCAACGTCACCTACCGCGGTGTCGCGGTCGGCCGGGTGGAGTCGGTGCAGCTCAATCCGGATGGCGTCACCGCCGAGATGCGGCTCAACAGCGGCACCCCGGTCCCGTCGAACGTCACGGCGACGGTCAAGAGCGTGTCGGCCATCGGCGAGCAGTACATCGACCTGGTGCCGCCGGCCAACCCGGCACCGGGCAAGTTACGCAACGGAGCCAAGATCGACCGTGCCAACACCCGGATCGGTCAGGACGTCGCCGACCTGCTGAAGAAGGCGGAGACGCTGGTCAACAGCCTCGGTGACACCCGGTTGCGCGAGGTGTTGCACGAGGCGTTCCTGGCGACCAACGGCACCGGTCCGGAGCTGGCCCGGCTGGTCGAATCGGCGCGGCTGCTGGTCGACGAGGCCAACACCAACTACCCGCAGGTCTCGCAGCTGATCGACCAGGTCGGCCCCTTCCTGCAGGCTCAGGTCCGCGCCGGCGCCGACATCAAGTCGCTGTCCGACGGGCTGGCACGCTTCACCTCCGAGGTGCGCCGCGCCGACCCGCGGTTGCGCGACACGCTCGCGACCGCGCCGGGTGCGCTCGACGAGGCCAATGAGACCTTCGCCGGCATCCGTCCGTCCTTCCCCGCGTTGGCGGCCAACATGGCCAACCTGGGCCGGGTCGGGGTGATCTACCACAAGTCGATCGAGCAGCTGCTCGTGGTGTTTCCGGCGCTGTTCGCCGCAATCACCACCGCCGCCGGCGGCGAACCGCAGGACGAAGGCGCGAAGCTGGACTTCAAGCTCGACCTCAACGACCCGCCGCCGTGCAGCACCGGTTTCATTCCCTCGCCGTTGATGCGCACACCCGCCGACGAGACGGTGCGGGAAGTGCCGCGCGACATGTACTGCAAGACGGCGCAGAACGACCCGACCACCGTGCGTGGCGCCCGCAACTACCCGTGTCAGGAATTCCCGGGCAAGCGGGCACCGACGGTGCAGTTGTGCCGTGACCCGCGAGGCTATGTCCCGGTCGGCACCAACCCGTGGCGGGGACCGCCGATCCCGTACGGCACGCCGGTCACCAATGGGCTGAATATCCTGCCGCCCAACCACTTCCCCTACATCCCGCCGGGTGCCGACCCCGATCCGGGCATCCCGATCGTCGGCCCGCCCCCGCCCGGGGTGACGCCCGGCCCGGGTCCGGCTCCCAACCAGCCGGCTTACGACCCGCCGCCGCCCAACAACGTCCCCCCGCCGCCGGGTAACCCGTCGTGGATGCCACCGAATTATCCGCCGGTGCCCCCACAGCTGCCCTACCCCAAGTACATCGAGCCGCCCGGGCCGCCGCTGGGCACCGGTCCGGCGCCGGAGGCCAACGGGGCCGGCTACACCGCCACCTATGACCCGTCCACCGGCCGGTTCAAGGATCCGGCGGGCGGCACTGGTATCTTCGCGTCCGGCGTTGCCGGTACCTCCGGCGCCGAGAGCTGGGTGGACCTCATGCTTGCTCCGAAAACCTTTTAGTGGATTCAGTGGTGACAGAAGAACAGGCGACGACTCAGCGCGTCCGCCGCCGGGCCTCGCGCGCGGCCGGTCCGCCCAAAGGCGCGTCCGTGGGCGCCGCGGGAGCCGACGACAGCGGGACGACCGCGGGCGGTGCGGACACCACCTTCGAGACCAGGCAGACCAAACCGGCGCCCAAGCGGGCGGTTAGGGGCAGGAACACGCGGTCGGTCGGCGCCCGGCCGCCGCGGCGGCGCCGACCGCATGGCGCGATGGTCGGGTGGGTCTGCCTGGCGGCGTCGGTACTGCTGATCGGCGGGCTGGTGTGGGGCGTCGCCGTGCTGGCCGGGCAGCACCGTGCCGCGCAGGCGCGGCAGGCCCGCGAGCAACGCTTCGTCGACACGGCCTCGCAGACCGTGGTCAACATGTTCAGCTACACCCAGGACACCATCGACGAGTCGGTCAACCGGTTCGTCAATGGCACCAGCGGTCCGCTGCGCAGCAAGTTCGGTGCGGAGAACGTCGAGTTCCTCAAACAACTGTTCCGCAAGACCAACGCCACCTCCGAAGCGGTGATCAACGGCGCCGCACTGGAAGGCATCGACAACGTCAGCGACAACGCGTCGGTGCTGGTCGCGGTCCGGGTCACCGTCGCCGACATCGACGGGGTGAACAAGCCGTCCCAGCCGTATCGGTTGCGGGTCATCGTGCACCAGGACGAACGCGGCCAGATGACCGGCTATGACCTGACGTATCCCGACGGAGGCAACTGATGCGCCGGTTGCGGTGGCTGTTCACCGTGGCCGGTGCTCTCGCGGCTGCGGCCGTGGTGGCGCTCTCGGCCGCCGGCGGCTGGTTCTACTGGGACCGGATCGAGACCCAGGGTGAACAGGCCGCCCGGGCGGAGTTGCCGAAGCTGGCCGAGAAGGAAATCCCGCAGTTCTTCGGCTACGACTTCCAGACCATCGAGCGCAGCCTCAACGACGTCTACCCACTGCTGACGCCCGACTACCGCCAGGAGTTCAAGAAGGTCGTCAACGCGCAGATCATCCCCGAGGCGAAGAAGCGGGAGATGGTGGTCCAGGCCAACGTGGTGGGCGTGGGAGTCATGGCGGCCAAACGCAATTCGGCGACCGCGATGGTGTACATGAACCGCATCGTGACCGACAAGTCACGCGAGCCGCACTACGACGGCAGCCGGTTGCGGGTCGAGTTCACGCGCGTCGGCGGCAAGTGGCTGATCTCCTACATCACACCGATCTAGAAGCTGATCGCGATCTAGAAGCAGATCGCGATCTCGTTGCAGTCCATCGGGTAACGCTGCACCGGGCTGGGCGGCGGACCCACGAGTTGCAGCGAGAACGATTCCTTCTTCATGTCCGGCTGCAGTCCGCACACCGCACCGTGCAATGTGGTGTGGGTGCCGGTCAGGGTTTCGTCGCTGAACGCGTAGGTCTCACTGGTCTCGCCGAAGCCGCCGCCCGGGCAGGACACACCCTCGGGCTTGCTCACGGTGAAGGTCCACAGCATGCTGCTCATGCGGGCCCTGGCGCTGAAATTCTGCAGATGTTCGGCGCGGCTGTTGTTCGCCGGGGTCGTACTCACCACGTTCAGCGCGCAGTTCATCGCGAACACGATGGGGTCGGAGTAGTCATTCATGTTGCGGGTTCCCGACGGCTGCGCACACAGGGCCGTGATGTTCCAGGTGGTGCCGGAAACGCCCGCCTCGTTCAGGGTGTAGGCACCGTCCGCAGGCGGGCCGATCGCATACGCGGGACTTTCCGATTCCAGAGCCATGCCTGCTGCGACGGCCGAACCGATGGCGGCACCGGCGGCCAGCCCGCGACGGATTTTCACCCGTCCAGTATCACAGCGATCAGCCGCGAAAACCATCGAATCGGACGCTCAGGAGCGGGCACCCGGCTGCGGGTCTTCCGCTCCTGAGGCGAGCGCGTCCAGAAACGCGCGGGCCCAACGGTCTACGTCGTGGGCCAGGACCTGGCGGCGCATCGCGCGCATCCGGCGCCGGCCCTCCTCTTCGGTTTGGGTGAGCGCCGCCTCGATCGCGTCCTTGACACCCTCCAGGTCGTGCGGGTTGACCAGATAAGCCTGCCGGAGCTCTGCTGCGGCGCCGGTGAATTCGGACAGGACCAGAGCGCCGCCCAGGTCGCTGCGGCAGGCGACGTACTCCTTGGCCACCAGGTTCATCCCGTCGCGCAGTGGGGTGACCAGCATGACGTCGCTGGCGACGAAGAACGCGATGAGTTCGTCGCGGGGGACCGGGCGGTGCAGATAGTGCACGACCGGGTGGGCGACCTCGGCGTATTCGCCGTTGATGTGGCCCACCTGTCGCTCGATGTCGTTGCGCAGGATCTGGTAGCTCTCGACGCGCTCCCGGCTGGGCGTGGCCAACTGGATCAGCACGGTGTCGTCCCGTTTTGCGCGACCTTCTTCGAGCAGTTCGTTGAAGGCGCGGAGCCGGACGTCGATGCCCTTGGTGTAGTCGAGCCGGTCGACGCCGAGCAGCACCTTGCGCGGGTTGCCGAGCTCGGCGCGGATCTCGCGGGCCCGACGGCGGATGTTGCGGTGCCGGGCGGCGTGGTCGAGCGCGCCGGAATCGATGGAGATCGGGAACGCTCCCACGCGCACCACACGGGAGTCGTACTCCACCTCACCGAATCGCGACCGTACTCCCACCGAACCCCGTGAGGTGTTGGCGCCGATCAGTTGCCGAGCCAGCACCAGGAAGTTCTGGGCGCCGCCGGCCAGATGGAACCCCACCAGATCCGCGCCGAGCAGGCCCTCGATGATCTCGGTGCGCCACGGCATTTGCCGGAACAGTTCGACCGGTGGGAACGGGATGTGCAGGAAGAAGCCGATGGTCAGGTCCGGTCGCAGGGTGCGCAGCATCTTCGGCACCAGTTGCAGCTGGTAGTCCTGCACCCAGACGGTGCCGTTCTTGGCGGCCGCGCGGGCGGTGGCCTCGGCGAACCGGCGGTTGACGTCGACATAGCGGTCCCACCATTCGCGGTGGTAGATCGGCTTGACGATGACGTCGTGGTACAGCGGCCACAGGGTGGCATTGGAGAAGCCCTCGTAGTACTCCGCGACATCCTCGGCGCTCAGCC
This sequence comes from Mycobacterium gordonae, assembly GCF_017086405.1. Taxonomy (NCBI): domain Bacteria; kingdom Bacillati; phylum Actinomycetota; class Actinomycetes; order Mycobacteriales; family Mycobacteriaceae; genus Mycobacterium; species Mycobacterium camsae. Next base: position 6,428,643 of record NZ_CP070973.1, on the reverse strand, counting down.
ACACCGGATGAAGTTGCAGCTCGTCCTGGACGATCGGCTCCTCGTCCGGCTCGGTGACGTTGTCACTGACGAGGCCGGGCCAGCCGATCCAGGCCCCGCTCCGTTTGCGCAACAGCGGCTCGAGGGCCGTGACCAGTCCGCCGGGGCTGCGCTTCCAGGTGGTGCTGCCGTCGGGCAGTCGTTCCATGTCGACCGGGAGTCGGTTGGCGACCACCACGAAGTCGGAGTCTCCGAAAGCCGTTGACGTGGCCTGTGAGGCTCGGCTGCCTCTGGCAGCCATTAGTTGTCGTGCTTCGCCGGACCAATACCGAGCATGGATAGAAAGACGCGGCACTCGTCGGCGTCGGTGGCGTAGGCGGCGACGACGCGCCGGGCCTGGCTTGCGGTGCTGTCGGCCAGCGGTTCCACGTCGCCGATGTCACCATGGTCCGTTTTTGTGGGCATTGGACAATGCTAAGCCAAGTCGGGTAATGGCCCCTCGTGAGTCCGCCGAGAGCGCAAGTGCGGCCGGCCGCCGTAGCGCCGGTGTCCGCATCGGCCGACGCCGGCCAGGTGCCCAACACCCTCAAGTATGTAGTTGAATACAGGAGATTAATTTCATGTAATATTCCTCGTTGAAGGGGCTGACGGAGGAAGGCTGACCACATTCATGGCTGCGGAAGCACGCTCCGATTCCCACGCGAGCCGGCGTGAAAGCATTCTGGGCGCCGCTTATGCGCTGTTTGCCCGATACGGCGTCCGCGCGATCGACCTCGACGACGTCGCCACTGCGGTCGACCTGAGCCGGGCAGAGCTCGGGCGGCATTTCCCGGATACGCAGGCATTGACCTCGGCCGTGCTGCGGCGCCGCGACCAGCTGTGGACGTGTTCTCAGCTGGAATTCAAATCACGGCTGCGAGGAGATACGGCGCAGGGTCAGATTTTGGCGATTTTCGACGTGCTGCACGACTGGATCATCGACTTCGACGGGTGCGGGGGTGGGTCACCGTTGAACGTGTTGATTGAAATGGGCCATGAACAGCACGTCGATGAGATCAGCATGAACTGCCTGTACAGCATCTGTGAAATGGTTCGCGAGCGTGCTTTGCAGGCCGGGCTGACGGACGTGAGTTCGTTCGTCGGTTCGGTGAACATACTACTCATCGGCGCTGTGATCGCCGGGTCGGAAGGTGACCTTTGCGCTGCTCGGCGAGCTCGGGGTATGGCGCACGCGCTGATGGTTCGGCATCTGACCTCGACCGGCGGGTGATCAACCTGCGACTGCGGGCGGCCGTGGCCCGCCCAACCCCATGACACGTCGCTTACATACTCGCCGTAATGTGTAAAGCCCAAGCCCGTGACAAGTGAGGTGGGGCGGAATGACAGTCTCCGATCAGACCAACGTTGGCGCTGAGTCGCAGAACGCCGAAACCCCGCAAATGGTGGTCTACGAAACTCTCGACGAGGGACGCATCGCGCGGATCTGGCTGAACCGGCCAGACGCCCACAATGCGCAGAACCGCACTCTGCTGGTGCAGCTCGACGCGGCGTTCGCCCGCGCGGAGGCTGACGACACGGTGCGCGTAGTCATACTGGCGGCGCGTGGGCGCAACTTTTCCGCCGGCCACGACCTCGGATCTGAGGAAGCGGTGCTGGAGCGCGCGCCCGGGCCGCACCAGCATCCGACCTTCCGCTCGCACGGCGCCACCCTGGAGCCGATCGTCGAAAAGCTCTACCACCAGGAGTGGCACTTCTTCTTCGAGAACACCCGGCGCTGGCGTGATCTGCGCAAGATCACCATTGCCCAGGTGCAGGGCAACGCCATCTCGGCTGGTCTGATGCTGATCTGGGCGTGCGATCTGATCGTGGCCGCCGATAACGCCAAATTCAGCGACGTCGTCGCGGTCCGGTTGGGCATGCCAGGCGTCGAATATTATGCGCACCCCTGGGAATTCGGTGCCCGCAAGGCCAAAGAGCTGCTGCTGACCGGTGATTCGCTGGACGCCGACGAGGCCTACCGACTGGGCATGGTGTCCAAGGTTTTCCCGCTCGACGAACTCGAGCAGAAGACACTCGAATTCGCTCGCCGCATCGCCGAACGCCCCACCATGGCTTCGCTTCTGGTGAAGGCCTCGGTCAACGCTGCCGCCGACGCCATGGGCTTCACCGAGGCGCTGCGGCATGCGTTCCATGTCCACGAACTCGGACACGCCCACTGGGCGGCCCACAACGAAAACAGATTCCCCGTCGGCCTACCGCCCGACGTCGAGGACTGGCGCACCGCCCGGCCCACTAAGGTTGCCCGCCGCGATACGCCGTAGCGGCCATGGTTGCATAGTTGGAACCTGTTTCAGTTTCAGCGGAAGGGCCGGCAGTGCAGCTTTCATTTCAGGACCGGACGTACCTGGTCACCGGGGGCGGCAGCGGTATCGGCAAGGCCGTGGCAAGCGGGCTGGTCGACGGCGGGGCGTCCGTGATGATCGTGGGCCGCAACGCCGACCGGCTGGCTGCGGCGATCGCCGAGATCGAAGGTCTGCAACTGTCCGGTTCCGTTCGCTACGAACCGGCCGACGTGACCGACGAAGACGAGGTCGCCCGCGTGGTGGACGCCGCAACGGCCTGGCACGGGCGGCTGCACGGGGTCGTGCACAGTGCCGGTGGCTCCCTGACGGTCGGGCCGATCACCCACACCGACTCGGAGGCATGGCGGCGCACCGTCGACCTGAACGTCAACGGCACCATGTACGTGCTCAAGCACGCCGCGCGGGAAATGGTGCGTGGCGGCGGCGGGTCCTTCGTTGCGATCTCGTCGATCGCCGCCAGCAATACCCACCGTTGGTTCGGACCGTACGGGGTCACCAAGTCGGCGATCGACCACATGATGCAGCTGGCCGCCGATGAGCTCGGGGCGTCCTGGGTGCGGGCCAACAGCATCCGTCCCGGGCTGATCCGCACCGACCTGGTGGATGCCAGCGTCATCCAGTCGCCGGAGATCAGCGGGGACTACGCGCGCTGCACGCCGCTGCCCCGGGTGGGCGAGGTCGAAGACGTCGCGAATCTGGCCATGTTCCTGCTCAGCGACGCGGCGAGTTTCATCACCGGCCAGTGCATCAACGTCGACGGCGGCCACATGCTGCGGCGCGGCCCGGACTACTCGTCGATGATGGAGCAGATGTTCGGCGCCGACGCGCTGCGCGGTGTGGTGTAGCGCCGCCGTCCCCGCTGTCGAGCCCGCACCGCGCCGAATGTTTATGGCGTTGTACCAAGTGCATTGCTGCACCCATTTTGGTACGCGCGTTGCGCATTGCCGATAATTTGTGAACTCCTTTGACATAGCGGGGTCGCGTGTTCAAATAACGGGTTTCCGTCTACCTCCTGGACCAGCGCGTGTTAGGTTCTGGCCGATGCGTTCGTTATCCGTTCGATATATGACCGTTATTGGCAAACCCGCCGGCTGATCCAAGGAATTAAACATGTCTTATGTGATAGTCGACCCAGAACTGTTGGTGTCTACCGCGGCGGATGTCGCCGGCATCAGCTCGACGCTCAGCGCTGCCAATGCCGCGGCCGCGGCTCCGACGACCGGCCTGGCGGCGCTCGGCATCGACGAGATATCGGTCGCGATCAACCGGCTGCTCAACCTGCAGGCCAGGCAGTACCAAAACATCAGCGCCCAGGTGACAGCGGCCGTGAATGCCCGGATCGTGCAGGCGCTCAGCGCAGGTGCGCAGTGGTACGCCGGCACCGAGACCGCCATTGCGACCTCGTTGCGCGGGGTCGAACAGCAGTTGCAGGGCGTGATCAGTCTGTTGACGGGCCGACCGGCGCCCACCACCCCGTCGACCCCGTCCACGCCCACCACACCCACGACACCCACGACGCCGACCAATCCAACGACGCCCACCACACCCACCACGCCGACGACGCCCACCACGCCGACGACGCCCACCACGCCGACCACACCGAGCGGGTTGTCCGCGACCTACACGACGGCCTCGCAATGGGACGGCGGTTACATCGGGAAGTACACGATCACCAATTCCGGCGCGACTCCGATAACCAATTGGCAGCTGCAATTCAATATGCCCACCGGTTCGTCGGTAACCAGCGCGTGGGGTGGCCAACTGGTCTCGACGGCAGCCCCGCAGTACAGCGTGACCCCGGCGAGCTACAACGCGACCATCGCGCCCGGGACCTCCGTCGACGTCGGCTTCCAGGCCGCCCACACCGGCACCTACTCGCCGCCGACCAATCCGTTGATCAACGGCACCCCGGTCACCGTCACACCTCCGACGACTCCGACGACACCCCCCACGACGCCGCCGACGACGCCGCCGACCGGCGGAACCGTCATCTCGACCCAGTACGGGACGACGACGGTCAACGGCGGCTACGTGGTGCAGAACAATGCGTGGAACAACCCCGCGGGCCAGACCATCAACGTCACCCCGACCGGATTCTCCATCACTCAAATGAACGGTTCGGCGCCCACCAACGGCGCCCCGCTGGGATACCCCTCGATTTTCGAGGGGGTTCACTACGGCACCTCGTCGACGGGCACCAACCTGCCCATCCAGCTGGGGCAGATCAACACCGCGATGACCAGCATCGACTACAACTACCCGACCACGGGCGTCTGGAACGCCTCCTACGACATCTGGCTGGACTCCACCTACACCACCACCGGGGTCAACGATCAGGAGATCATGATCTGGTTCAACCACCAGGGCCCCATCCAGCCGGTGGGATCGCCGATCGGCAGCACCACGATCAACGGCAAGAGCTTTGTGGTCTGGGACGGCAGCAACGGGCAGAACAACGTGATGTCCTACGTCGCCACCCAGCCGATCGAGGTGTGGAGCTTCGACGTGATGGACTTCGTCGACCACACCGCGACGATGGAGCCGATCACCGACTCGTGGTACCTGACGAGCATTCAGGCCGGCTTCGAGCCGTGGAACGGCGGCGTCGGCCTGGGCGTCGATTCCTTCTCGGCGACGGTGAACTGAGGCATCCAGGCCGCGTTACGCTTCCGGCATGAAGCGACTGGACGGCCAGCGAATCCTCGTGACCGGCGCCGGGTCGGGCATCGGCCAGGCCACCGCCCTGCGCCTACTCGACGAGGGTGCCGTGGTGGTCGGCGCGGACATCGCGGTCGACGGGTTGGTCGCCACGCGGGACCGGGCGGCGGAGTCCGCCGAGCGATTCACCACCAGCGTGATCGACGTCGGTGACGAGCGTTCGGTCACCGCCGGGGTGCGCGGCGCCGTCGACAACCTCGGGGGACTGGACTCCCTGGTCAACGCCGCCGGCATCCTGCGCGCCGCACACACCCACCAGACCAGCCTCGAACTGTGGAACAGCATCCTCGCTGTCAACCTGACCGGCACGTTCCTGACGGTCCGCGAAGCGTTGCCGGCCCTGCTGGACAATTCGTGCAGCACCATCGTCAACTTCAGCTCCACCTCGGCGAACTTCGCGCACCCGTACATGGCGGCCTACGCGGCCAGCAAGGGAGGCGTTCAGGCGTTCACCCATTCGCTGGCGCTGGAATACGCCGCCGCGGGACTGCGCGCGGTCTGTGTTGCCCCTGGCAGCATCAAGTCCGGCATCACCGACGCCACCGGCGGCTATATACCGAAGGACGCCAACTGGTCGCTGTTCAGCCGGTTGATGCCGATCCTGCCCACCACGGAGAAGTCCAGCGGCGCCGGTATGGCGGATCCGTCGGTGATTGCCGGCGTTATCGCCATGCTGGTCTCCGAGGACGGCAGATTCATCACCGGAACCGAGATCCGCATCGACGGCGGCACGCACGCCTGAGAGCGCTCGGCGGCAGTCAGTTCACGCAGGGCACCCCGCCGCCGTCGATCGGCTTCCCCTGATCGGGCGTCGGGTAGTTGGTGAAGGTGCCGTTGTAGTAGTAGCCGGTGCTGGTGGGCTTGGGGGTGGTGGTCGTCGTGGTGGTAGTCGTCGAGCTGGTGGTATCCGACATCTCGTCGGCGGCCGGCAGGGAGAAGTTGGTGTCCACGGTCACCCGGATGTGCCCGGGCGCGATCGACGAATCTGGTTGCCTGGGCGCGTCGACGCCGAGCAGGTCCGCCATGTTCCGCGCATCGGCTTCCGCGCCCACGCCGTACTGAATCGTGGTCGTCGAAGGGTCGCCCGATTCCCGGTCGCGGACCTGTCCGGCGGTGTAGCCGCGCTTCTTCAGCGCATTGGACACCTGCGTCGCCAGGCCGCTGATGCTGCCGGCATTGACGACGTCGACGATGGTCGACGGGTTTGGCTTGGTGCTCGTGGTGCTCGGCGCTGACGTCGGCGAGTCCGCCCCTAGCGCCGCCGCAATCTCGGCTTTGATCGCCGCCGGATCGATGATGTTGACGTCCTGGCCGTCGATGTTGTCGTAACGCACCACGGGCAGCGTCCGGAACTCGACCTGACTTTGACCGGGGCCGCCCGCGAGTTCACCCATGCGGCGGAACAGCGCTTCGTCCCATCCGGCGGACAGCACGACGTCCTTGCGCGCGACGGCCATCAGGCTGTTGAGCCGGTCGAAGTTGGTGAAGGTGCCCGAGTCCTGCAGTTCACGCATGACCGAGGATAGGAACGCCTGCTGGCGGTGGGTGCGGTCCAGGTCGCCGTTGTCCAGGCCGTGCCGCTGACGGACGAAGGCCAGCGCCTGCGAGGCGTCCAGCCGTTGACGACCGGCCGGGAAGTCTGCCCCGGAGTACGAGTCGTAGACGGGGTGGTTCAAACACACCTCGACCCCGCCCAGCGTCTGGGCCAGATCGTAGAAGCCGGCCAGGTTGACCTCGGCGAAGTAGTCGATGGGAACACCGGTGAGGCTGCGTACCGCGCGCAACGTGGCGGCGCGGCCGGCTTCGCGGCCCCGCGTCTCGAGCTCGTGCTGGGAGCTCACGCCCTGGTTGGCGAGCTGGTTGGCGACGTACTGCTTGGTGAGCCCGTACGCCTCCTTGATCTTGATGTGGTTGTAGCCGGGAACGCCGTTAAACGGCACCCAGTCGTCACGCGGGATGGAAAACGCGACGACCTTTCCGTCCGCGCCGACGTGCACGACGATCAGGGTGTTGGTGTTGTAGCCGCCCTGATCCGAATCGCCGGCGTGCAGGTGCTTGAGGATCGACCAGGGCAGGTCGTTGCCCTCCTGGTCTTTGCGCGAGTCCAAACCGATCAGCAGGATGTTCATCGTGTTGCCGGTGGACCGGGGATCCTCGGCGGTCAGGGCCTGCGAGATGGTGATGCCGCCGAGCGCGCCGTGCGCCACGTAGTAGCCGGCGCCGGTCATGCCCAGCGCGACCGCAGACACCAACGTCATGAAGCCCCGCGACAGCCGCCGTCGCAGCTGCGACGGCCGTTTTGTTGCACGTTGATTCTTCTGCAGGCGGTGTGCGCCGCCGGATCTCCCCACTAGCGGCCCCGACCAGACACCGGCTCACCGGCCGGCACCGGGCCGGTGGTTTGCGGTGGAGTCGTTCGGCGCATGGCGTCTAGTATGCGGTAGCTTGCTGCGAACTCCCCAACAAAAAGTTGCTGATGTGGGCAGATTCACCTGGACACGCCGTCCACGCCCGCGTCGCTAAAATGTTGCTACCAGCAGTTTCGGGCTACAATCCGCCGAGTTCGGCGAGCGTGGCGTGCTGGTGACCGACGATATGATCGGAAGGGTCTTTTCAGGGATGGTTGCTGAACAGGTCGACCCGGACTGGCCGCCCCCGGCCTACGACCCGTCCGACGACCTGGATACCACCCGCCCCGGCGCTGAACGGCCCACGCCGCGACGCGCCGTTTGGCTGGTCGCCGCGCTGGCGGCGCTGGTGTGCCTGTCCGCCGTGGCGGTGTTCGCGTTCGGCGGCGACGACCGGGGCGCGCGCAAGGCCACGTCGGCGCCATCCTCGAACCCCGGCGCCTCGTCGGCGCCGTCGACCGGCAACGCCCCGCCGACCGCGTGCGGGCCGGACGAGGCCACAGCGCTGTCCGCGGCCCTTGGTCAGGTGCCACCGGACCGCAAGACCGGCAAGCCGTGGGATCGCAAAGCGTCGTCCGGCAACTACAACGCGTGCGCGGACCTGTCCGCGATTGTGGTCACCGTGCAGGACGGCACCAACAGTTCGCCTGACCTGGCTTTGATGTTCCATCGCGGCGCTTTCGTCGGGACCGCCACCCCGCGGGCTTACCCGTTCACCGAGCTGGAGGCCCCGGCTTCCACTAACGACATCGTGGTCCTCACCTACCGGACCCAGCAGAGCTGTTCCACCTGCACCGACGGCACCCTGACCACCGTCGGGTTCCAGTGGCAGGGTGACAAGGTGCAGATGCTTGACTGGCCGCCCGAATCGTTGGATTCGCCGCCTTAGCGGCGCTACCGTTGCCCACCCCTGATGTCCGCCGATCGAATGGAGCTTGACCGTGCCGACTGCACCGCCGGCAGGCTGGTACGTCGATCCCGACGGTTCCGGGGGGCAGCGTTACTGGGACGGTGAAAGTTGGACGACGCACCGGCGGCCCGAGCGGCCGGCGTCGCCGTCGAGGATGCGCGGCCGGTGGGGCGCCCTGCCAGGTCCGCTTCGCGTCGCGCTGTCGGTCATGCTGGTGGTGGTACTGGCCGGCGTCGGATGGGTCGTCTTCTCGGACCCGACGCGCGACGATTGGGCCAGTCTGCCGAACCGGTTGACCTGCGAGACGCGGGACGGTCCGAAACCACCCGAGAACATCACCGTCTCCGGGGTCGAGGTGAAGCATCCCCGCAGCAGCGTGTTGCAACTCACCGTCCACTTCGCCAGGCCGCTGCCGCCGTCGCCGATCGGGACACAGTCCACCAGATTCGTCGGTTACGTCCTGACGTACAGCGTGGCGAATAACGGCACGAAGTTCGCTCAACTCGGACCCGAACACGACACCGACGACCTGGCCGTCACCAGCACTCTTGCCGCCGACGGGAAAGACTCGCGGGTGCGTCCGGACCGCGACACCAACGCCCGCAGGGTGGCGCCGGACACCATCCAGATCCTGCTCGACCTCACACGGCTGGGCATCGACAATCAACCCGTGCGGCCCGACGTCACGCTCGACGCCCAGTTCGACACCCCGTCGACCACGACCGTCCGCTTCGCGACCCAAGAGTGCCGCGGCTGAATCAGCAGTACTGGTAGTCGATGTGCCAGCGGCCATTCACGTAGTCGGCGACGAAGTGTCCGCCGAGCTGGGGGTTCGAGTCGGTGATGTGTCCCGACCCCCCGGCATTGGGGGTGAACCCGGGCGGATCCCAGGTGACCGACTGCGGGTTGGCCGGTGAGTCGGGGGTACAACCGGCCTGCTTGGAGACATAGCCGTCGATGATCCGGCGTTCGGCAGTGGTTTGGTCGCCGCTGTCGGGAGCGGGATCCGCCGGGCACAGGGAGCCGCCCCCACAGATGTTCTCGTGGGCGGTGACCAGCGCGATATCCGTTACCGGGACCGATGCGATGGCTCCGCCGATCAACATCGCCGAAGCGACCAGTGCTGCTATGCGTGCGTGCCCTGCCATTCAGCGGACCCTCTCGATTTCCTCGCCGGACGTGTAATACAACGGGATATTCGAACCGGTAACACTTTCAATAAGGAATATGCCGAACGGCTCCACTTCGTAGTAATAGTGTACGTCGCCGCCGGCGTCGACCGCGGTGGCGCAGGAACGGCCCGGGGCCCCGCATCGCTGCTTCACAGGCATGGCCAGTGCGGCGATCACCACCAGCACGGAGACTGTGATCATCAGCGGCTTCGTCATCGAAGCGCGGAGTTTCGCCAGGGCTGCACCCCCGGGAGTGTAGGCGACGGTAATTCCCGGTGCCGTCTTCGCGAAATGTTCTCCCGATCTGCGACGGCTCGCGAGCACCGGCAGTAGTTTGCTCAGCTATGGCCACTCCCAGCCCCGGCGACGCTCCGCCCGAACCGGACGAGCCGCACACCCGCGTCGAGGTCCTGGGCAACATCGGACCCAACTGGTTCGCCTCGGTGATGGGCACCGGCATCGTCGCCATCGCCGGTGCCACCTTGCCCGTGCACGTCCCCGGGCTGCGGGGATTCACTACCGGCGTCTGGGTGCTCGCGGCCGCGCTGCTGGTGGCGCTGATCGTGCTGGTCGGTGGCCACTGGCTGCGTTACCCGACGGTGGCGCGCACCCATGCCCGCAATCCGCAGATGGCCCACTTCTACGGTGCCGCACCGATGGCGCTGACGACCCTCGGGGCCGGCGGGGTGTTGGTGGGCGGCGACCTCATCGGCCGGCGCCTTGCGGTCGATCTGGACTGGGTGCTGTGGACGGCGGGCACGGTCGGCGGGTTGTTCACCGCCGTCAGCATCCCGTTCTTGATGTTCACCCAGCTGCGCGTCGAGCCCGACGCCGCGTTCGGCGGCTGGTTGATGCCGGTGGTGCCGCCGATGGTGTCGGCCGCGACGGGAGCGCTGCTGCTGCCGCATATGCCGCCGGGCACCGGACGCGAGACCATGCTGTACGGCTGTTACGCCATGTTCGGCCTGTCCCTGATCGCCTCACTCAACATCATCGCGATGATCTGGAGCCGGTTGGTGCTCTACGGCACATCCGGTTCGGCGCGGGTGCCGACGCTGTGGATCGTGCTGGGTCCGCTCGGCCAATCCATTACCGCCCTCGGGCTTCTCGGGACGGCGGCGGCGGGTGCGCTCGACCCTCGACTTGCGGCGGCGTTGAACGACTTCGCCGTCATCTTCGGGGTGCCGGTGTGGGGGTTCGCGGTGCTGTGGATAGCGCTGGCGACTTCGTTGACGGTGCGCACGCTGCGGCGCGGCATGCCCTTCGCCTTGACCTGGTGGAGCTTGACGTTTCCGGTGGGCACCTTCGTAACCGGCACGTCCCAGTTGGCCGCGCACACCCATCTTCCGGCATTCAAGGTGGCGGCCGCCGCCGCCTACGCGGGCCTGCTGCTGACCTGGATCCTGGTCACCGTCCGCACCGCACGCGGCAGCCTGCGCGGCAATCTGCTCACCCTCCCGCCGAGCTCGGCTCCGGTCAAAGTCCGTAAGGAAGACCCGATTACACGCGCGCACCCCGTTTGACGGGTGATCGCCCGCGTTCAGTGCGAAGATTGCTGCCCGTGACAGGAAATTGGGGCTCGCTGCTTGCCACGCTCATTCCGCTGGCTCTGGTCATCGCGGTTTCTCCGTTGACGATCATCCCGGCGGTGCTGGTGTTGCACGCGCCGCGGCCACGGCCGACGAGCTTGGCGTTTCTCGGTGGTTGGACACTGGGACTGGCGGCGCTGACCGGCATCTTCGTCGCCGGATCGGGCCTGTTCGCGGGATTGCACAAATCACCGCCGACCTGGGCGTCGTGGTTGCGTGTGGGGCTGGGTTCGGCGCTGATCCTGTTCGGCATCTATCGGTGGGTGACCCGCCACGGTCATGGCGAGGCGCCTCGGTGGATGCGGGCGTTCGACACCATCACCCCTCGCCGGGCGGGGATCACGGCAGTGGTGCTGACGGTGTTGCGACCGGAGGTGTCGCTGCTCTGTCTGGCGGGTGGGTTGGCTGTCGGCACCAGTGGACTGGGGGTAGGGGGCAAGTGGGTGTTCGCGGCGGTGTTCGTCGCTCTGGCCGGGTCGACGGTGGCCATCCCCATCCTGGGTTACGCCAGTGCCGGTGACCGGCTGGACGAGCCGCTGAACCGCCTGAAGGAATGGATGCAGCAGAACCATGCGGCGATGCTGGCCGCCGTGCTGGTGCTGATCGGTGCGATGGTGGTCTACAACGGGGTCAGCGCGCTGAAATAGCGCATGTGCGATCGGGTGCAGCAGGCTGTCACCGTCGGCCGGGTCTGGCGACCGCCGTCAGGGTGACGGCAAGCGCGATCGCGCCCACGGCGGCCAGCGGATGCCACCACTGCGCGCCCAGCCAGTACGCGTGAGCGCCTACCCACCCGGGGTGGGTCGCATCGCCGAACAGCCGGCCGCGCACCGTCGGGGTAGCCAGCGAAAGTGTCCCGCCGACAAGCGTCGTCGACAGCAGCGCGAACAGCACTCGACCGGAGAACTGCCAGGTGCCCAGGACAACCAGGTAGGCGCCGACGCCGGCCGCGGCGAGCCCCAGCCCGCCGAACGTGCCGGCGGACGCGATCGCGGCTGCCGTGCCGAGCACCAGCAGTGTTGCGCCGGCGATCAGCGTCCACTTGGCGACGCCGCGCGTCAGCGACACCACCCGGTATCCACCGAGCGCCAGCGTCCGCAACGTGGCCAGCGGCGGCTTGACCACGCCGGGGAGTTGCCGGATCGAACCGGCCGCCCCGGAGGCGGTCGCGGCCGCCTTGGACACCGTATGCGCCATCAGCGGCGAACCCCTGTCACTGGCGAAGGTCTCGCCCGCCACCGCATTCTCGTTCAGCAGCGCGTACTTCGCCGGACCGGGCCCGACGGACCGCACCTTCCTGGCCCAGGTTCGGGAGGTAGCCGGACTCCAGTCGGGCCGTTCGCCTTCGGTGCCGATCACCGCGGCCGCCACTTCGTCCAGTTCCTCGTCGAGAACTCGTTGCTGCCAGGCTTGCGCCAACCACAACGATGTCCGCGGCAGACTCGGCGGCACCGTTACCGACGAGTCGTCGAGGAAGGCCAGTTCGGCGAGCAGCATGTCCTCGGTCAGCCGCTCCGATTCCTCACCGCCGGCCGGCAGCCGGTAGCCGGACTTCGGAAACTCCGGCGCGCCGAGCTCCTTGAGGCGGTCGAGGAACCAGTCGCTGGCGCGCTGTGATGGCGCGCGCTGGTTCACCATCCAGCGCACCCGGCGCGGATCCAGCAGCGCATGAACCAGCCATCCGGCGCCGTCCAGCCGGCCCCACATCCAGTCATTGGCCCGCCACGACCGCTTGTAAAAGGCGCCGAAATGGTGGAACTGCATTCCGGTGAGCTTCTGCTGGGCGGTCTGCCAGTCCGGTGCGAGCAGGCTGCGCGAATCGGCGCTCACCTGCACGAGTTCCACCGATTGTTCGATGTCCGCCTCAGCCGGAAGCATCGCGCGCTGCGTCGCAGCCAAGTCGAACAGCGCTAGTGCGGTGGTGTCCGCACTATCCGCCTTGTCCAGATAGTTCAGATACGTGCGTAGCGGGCCCGCCGCGTCCTCGGCTCCGGAACCGTTGGACGCCAACCGCGTCAGGGTTGCGAAGCTGTCGAACAGAACTTGGCCGAGCTGGCTCCAGCCGGCGGCAGGCACCGTGATGTGCTGCAGATAGTCCACGGCGATCAGGGCAGCCGCGCTGGCCAGTGATCCTTTCCGGACCGTCGCATCGGTGCACACCGCGCGCACCAGTGCACCGAGGTCAACCGGCGCCTTCGGCGGCCACGCCGCATGGATTCCGCGGGTGAGTTCGGCCAGTGCCGCGACATCGGCATCGGACCGGGCCCGCTCGTACCCGGCGAGCACGACGGCCAGCGCGCAACTCTTGGCAAGGTCGTAGGCGGGTTGACCGTACCGGGCCAGATCGGCAGGGACCTGCGGCAGCGTCTGACCGGGCGGCAGAGCCCAGCGACTGGTGATCGATTCGGTGATCCGGTGCCGGCATGCCCGGTCCGAATCGCCGCCGACGGCCAGCTCCGGCTCCCAGTTCTTCGGAATGCTCTCGGCGAGGTCGCTAGGGGAGGGAGGCCAGGTACCCAACTGCCGCAGCAGCGTATCGGTGAGCGTCTGCGCCTGCCGGGTTGCCTCCCGGGTCGCATAGTCGGCGAGCAGGGCGGGGGTGACTAAGCGCGCACCATGCGGCAGTGTCGCGGCCATTTCGGCCAGCCGCAGCTTGGTGTCCGTGCGGGCTTCCATCCGGTCCTGGTGGGCCCGGATCGCGCGCAGGTCGGCCGCAATCGACTGGGTGGTGATGGCGGCCAGGTCCTTGAGGAGTCCGTCGAGAAGTCCGAGCGGCGCGTTGACGTCGTCGGGCGTGGGAGCGGCCACCAGATCCGGTGCCGGCCCGGCGGAGGGCACGACGAATAGCAGCACCCGTCGCACCGGGCGTCGGGCCGGTCGGTCGAAGATGCGCTTGAGCAGCACGTCGATCGGCCGGTTGTCGAGCAGACCCCCGTCGGCCGCCCAGTGTGGCCGGGTGATGTTGGCGAACGGCGCCATCGGCGGCCGTGCCGGCACCTTCCCATGGGCCGGCGTGGCCTGGTTGAACGGCAGAAACGACGGTTCGAACGCGATAGGGAAGGAGGCGGAGCTGCGCGCGGCCAGTGCCAGGGCCCGATTGGTGCCGGGCTTGGCCAGGTCGGTCTCGGTGAAGGTGAACAGGCCGCGCCGGTCGACGTCCTGCACCAGGGTGCCGAACGAGTCGGTGAAACGGCTGGCCTCGCCGGTCAGCAAGGTGGTCGTCACATACAGCGTGGTGGACGGGATGCGTGCGCCGCCGGGAAACTCCGCCGGCGGAAATGGGCCCGTCGCCAGCTTCGGGATTTGCTTGGCCAGTGCGGCGAACATCCGCTCGTCGCCGTACAGCAGCGACGGAGTGTACTTGTCGCGCGGGTCGCGTAACAGGTCTGTCAGGGCGCCGAGGTCGAGCCAAAGGTCGCGCAACCCGCCTAGGTCCGCCCCCGAAACCCGGGACGACGCCAGCAGCGCGGCGTTGATTCCGCCGGCGCTCGTCCCGGACAGGATGTCGACGTCGACGATCACGTCGAGCAGTTCGATCAGGCTCGCGTAGAGCCGCAGCGCCGCCGTCGACTCCTTGCCGAGACGGCCCTCGGCGGGGAACGGGCCACCCGCCCGGCGCCACTGCGACGCCTGCGCGAGCAGGTTGATTTCGCGGGCGACGCCGGCCATCCAGACGGCCAGGCTGACCCCACCGGTCATGGTGGTCGCAAGTCGCACTTCCTGCGTCAGTTCCGTAACCGGTGACGGTGTGTCGAATGCCATGTGTGCACCCCCTCGACCTACATCGGGAGTTTCCGGCTCTACGTTTCAGTCTGCGCTTCGTCCGTCCTGCTGCGCCGCGCTATCCGGGATTCCCGGTTTCGTGCTTAGCTTGGCAATACGGCTGTGCATCCTTGCCGGTGCGGCATTAATGTTTTTGCTGCCTATCCACCGAGACTTTCGCTGAGGGGGCGGAGTGCAAGGTACGACATTCGGCCGCTACCAGTTCATCGAGTTGCTGGGTCGCGGCGGTATGGGCGAGGTGTGGCGTGCCTACGACACCGAGACCCAGCGTGTCGTCGCGGTGAAAGTGCTGCCCGCCAACCTTGCCAACGACCCGACCTTCGAGCAGCGATTTCGCCGCGAGGCGCTGGCTGCTGCCGGGCTCAACGACCCGCATGTGGTGCCCATCCACCACTTCGGCGAAATCGAAGGCCGCCTGTATGTGGACATGCGACTGGTCGTCGGCCGCGACCTGCAGGCCGTCATCGCCGAGGGCCCGCTGGAACCCGAACGCGCCGTCAACATCATCGAGCAGATCGCCTCGGCGCTGCGGGCCGCCCATCGGATCGGCCTAGTGCACCGAGACGTCAAGCCGTCCAACATTCTGGTCACCGAAGACGACTTCGCCTATCTGATCGACTTCGGCATCGCTCGCGCGGCGGGTGATTCGCACATGACCGGCACCGGCAATGTGATCGGCACCTGGGCTTACATGGCTCCGGAACGCGTGACCACCGGTCAGACCGATCCGAGTGGCGACACCTACGCCCTCGGCTGCGTGCTGCACGAATGCCTGACCGGCAGCCAGCCGTTCCCGGGTAACAGCCTTGAACAGCAGATCGGCGGACACCTCAGCCTGCCGCCGCCGCGGCCGTCGGCGATCCGGCGCGGCATACCCGAAGAGCTCGACAATGTCGTCGCCACCGCGATGGCCAAGACACCGCAACAGCGCTATCCGACGGTGACCGACATGGCCGCGGCCGCCCGGGAAGCTGTCACCGGGACCCGGCCGATCCCGTTGCGCCGGGCCGAACCGGCGCAGCAGCGAACTCAGCTGGCGCCGCCGCCCAAGCAGCCGCCGCCGGGTCCGCCGCCGCCGAGACAGCCGCCACCACGGCGCGGTCCCGGGTATGTCGACCCGGCGCAGCGTCGGCCGCCGCCCGAGCCGCAGCGCCGCCCCCCTCCGGAGCCCGGTCCGTACCGACAGCCGTCGGAGCCGAAACTGTACCGGCCGCCCATGGAGCCCGGCCCGCAGCGGCCCCCCACCGACCCGACCCAGCGCCGGCCCAACCTGGATCCCAATCAGCCCCGGCACCCCAACGAGGAGCCGACGCAGTTCCGGGTCAGCAGCGAGCCTGCGCCGGCAGCCGCGCCGCCGTCGTCGGCGGAGACCCCGACCGGCAAAACGGGCAAGAACCGTCGCACCCCGCTGATCCTCGCAGGTGCGGCTGTATTGCTGGTGGTCATCGCGGTCGTGGCCGGCATCGTGCTGAGCAACGGTGGGAAGAGCGGTGACAACCAGGCCGCCGAGCATTCGAGCACCGGAGAGCCGTCGTCGGTGCCGGGCAACGGTGGGCCGTTCACCGGTACGTACACGGCCGACTTCGGCCCGAAGCTCTCCCTGGCCGGCAAAGAGGTGGCGAATTCCGAACCACCGGCCAAGGAGACCTGGATACTGCGGTCGACATGCACCGGCGACAACAACAGCGGATGCGTCGCGACCGCGCAGCGTACCGACGGGCCCTACAACCACACCCCGAAACTGGTGTTCGACGACGTTCGAGGACGCTGGATAGCGGTGGCGCTCGAGGGTGGTAACTGCAACGACAAGCCGATCGAGAAGTGGAATTACGTCTGGCTGCAACCGCACGCCGACGGCACCATGGTCGGCGAATGGATCACCGATTCGCTGGACTGCTATAGCAAACGCTCGGTGACCTTCACCCGGGTCGGAGACGCCGATCTCAACAGCCTGCCCAATCCTGCTGAGGAGTCCGCCCGCGAGATTTCTCCAGCCGAGGCGTTGCACGGCTCTTACCACCTGTTGACGACCTACACCGGCGCCAATGCGCCCAAGCCGCAGGAAGCGGACTACAACGTCGACACCATCTGTCTGCGCACCGGGGATCGTTGCCTGAGCCGATTCGTCCGCAACGGCAGCAGCGGTACCCAACTGCTGTTGTTCGCCAACAACGTGTGGACGCGCGACGACGAGTACGACGCGTCCTGTCCGGCCGGCGGAACGTCGCACGTCAGGATCAAGGGCTCGTTCCCGCTTCCGGAGCCGCAGCAGGATCCGATCACGGTGCTCACCGGCAGCGGCACCAAAGACGAGTCGGGAAGTGCGTGCAAAGGCGGCCCCTACGACATGAAGTTCAACCGCACCGGCGGCTGACACCCCGCGGCGTCACGACACGATTCCCGCCTGAACCAGGCTGTCGATGCCGTCGGCGCAGCCCCGCATGAAGTCGGAACCGTCGAATTCAGGCGACTCCTCGACCGATCGGGCTTCGCTGGCGCAGACGGCCGCGGTGCGGCTGGAGATGTCGACGTCTTCCAGGGTGAATCCCTCCGCACGCATCCGGCTGGCAAGTATCTGGAGGTCGTTGGAGGTCTTGTGGTAGCCCAGTTGATACGACGAGCTGGTCGTGTCGGCGCTGTCGCTGCGGACGCTTTCGACGGGGTCGGCGCTTGCGCTGCCGGCCGCCAGGACCGCAGCTCCCACTGGGGTAAGCGCCAGAATCATCAGCCGCTTGCAGGTGCTACGCCCTGCTGACGGCTGGGGCTGGCCGAGGCCGGAACGATCCTTCATGGTGCCCTCCGGGTGGTCTGGTTGCTATTCCGCTAGTGGTCTTTGGTGCCGATTCGAACACTGATAGAGATGATACAAGACAATGTTCCAAAAATGGAACAGATATCCGAAAACTGCCCGCGTGGTCGCCCGGTGAGTCTTTTGACTGACTTCTGGGTAGGCACTACCGTTCGTGAGGTGCCAAGGACAAACCGGGCCGGGAGAGATCTGCGCCGGGTACTGGAGTGGTTGCTTAACCGAGATGTGCCGGACGGCGAAATCGGCGCGGCCCTGGACCTGGCAAAAGCCACTTACTCGCGGCGCAAGGAAGCCTCGGACTTCCCGAATTTCGCAGAGCTGATCGCAGTGGGCGAGGCATTCGGCGTCTCTGCCCGGGTATTGCAGATCGCCTTCGGCTGGCGTGGCGAGGACGAGCTGGTCCTGCTGGACACTGACGAAATCAGGCAGTTCATGGATCAGGCCGGGGCGGCCTTGTTCGCGAACGAAAGAGTCCGTCGCTACATCGAATCGCGCACGGATGGCGGTGACTATCCACTGGCCAACGCGGTCCTGAAAATGGGCGAGCCGCACATGAAGCCTGGCCGGGACAGTGATCCAGGAGAGCCCGAGAGTAGCTGAGCGTCGGCGGGAAGCCCAGTCGGTGCCCGGGGCGCCCGTGCCGGCGAAGTCGTGTGCTGCGGCACGGTTGTTTTGAACGACGCGCGCGGCGGGTAGGCATCGGATCAGGCATTGACCGTGTCATGACAGGCGCGCGAGAGGTCGAGCCATGAAACGCCACCACAGAGATTGGAGAGCGCATATGCGCGCCGAAGAAGGCGATGAAAGCGTCAAGGACTATGCCATCGAGGGCGAGCAGACGCTGAACAGAATCAACGATTCGCGGCGGTCCTCGGGCAACCCGTTGACCCGTATCGGCCGGCGCCTGGCGAAGCTGTTCCCCAGTTCGCGCGGCTGATCCCGCGACCACACCCCGGTAGCGCCGCCCTCGGTCGGAGTCGGACGGGCTCTAGGATCGCCACTGATGATCACCGAACCCGAGTCGTTTGCCACCGAGGGGGTTGGCGGCGTCCGCATCGTCGCCGATCGGCAAGGTGATCCGGCCGCGCGCCCGGTGGTCTTCCTGCACGGCGGCGGCCAGACCCGCCGATCCTGGGGGCGGGCGGCGGCCGCCGTCGCCCGGCGCGGGTATCAGGCCGTCACTGTCGACTTGCGCGGTCACGGCGAGTCCGACTGGTCCAACGAAGGCGACTATCGGGTCACCAGTTTCGCCGCCGACGTGGTCGAAGTGCTGCGCGGCCTGCCGCCGCAACCGGTGCTGGTGGGCGCCTCGCTGGGTGGGTTCACCTCGATGCTGCTGGCCGGGGAGACCGCGCCGGAACTGGCCAGCGCCGTCGTGCTCGTCGACATCGTGCCGAACATGGAGCAGTCGGGGGCGAACCGGATCCACGCCTTCATGTCGGACCGGGTCGAATCGGGTTTCGGCTCGCTGGAGGAGGTCGCTGACGCGATCGCCGAGTACAACCCACACCGTCCCCGCCCCACCGACCTGGACGGCCTGACCACCAATCTGCGCCGGCGCGGCGATCGTTGGTACTGGCACTGGGACCCGAAATTCATCAGCGGCACCGCAGCTTTTCCGCCGTTCGAGGTCACCGATGCCGATCGCATGCACGCCGCGGTAGCGGCGATCCTGAGAAACGGCTTGCCCATGTTGCTGATTCGGGGCCAGATGAGTGACCTGGTGAGCCAGGAACGCGCCGAGGAGTTCCTGGCGCGCTTTCCGCAGGTGGAGTTCGCCGACGTCCGCGGTGCCGGTCACATGGTTGCCGGTGACCGCAATGACATCTTCGCCGGGGCCGTACTGGACTTCCTTGCCCGACACATCGGTGACTGACCCGGGCTCGCCCGCACCGGACAGTTCGAGCGTCGACGGCATCGCGTCGTCGACGCCGCGGCTCGGGCCCCGAACTCGACGGGTCCGCCATGCACACTTTGGGCTACGGTCACATCACGCGGTGACATCGCCAGACCAAGGAGGTAGCCCGTGAGCAAGACCGCCCGGCGGCTGGGTCCGCAAGACATGCTGTTCCTGTACGGCGAGACGTCCAGCACGATGATGCACGTCGGCGGGCTGATGCCGTTCACTCCGCCGCCTGACGCGCCGCGCGACTTCCTGCGCCAACTCGTCGACGAGAGCAAGGCCAACGACGTCGTCGAGCCGTGGAACCTGAAGCTCAGCCACCCGGACCTACTGCTCAGTCCGATCCAGTCGTGGGTGTACGACGACAAGTTCGACCTGGACTACCACGTCCGGCGCTCGGCGCTGGCTAGCCCCGGCGACGAGCGCGAGCTCGGAATCCTGGTGTCGCGCCTGCACAGTAACGCCCTGGACCTGCGCCGCCCGCCATGGGAGATGCACTTCATCGAGGGCCTCGAGGGCGGACGCTTCGCGATCTACGTGAAGATGCACCACGCGCTGATCGACGGCTATACCGGGCAGAAGATGTTGGCCCGGAGCCTGTCGACCGACCCGCACGACACCACGCACCCGCTGTTCTTCAACATTCCCACCCCCGGCCGGGTTTCGGCGGTGACGGAGGATGGCGGCGGCGGCGGCGTTGCGGGCAGTCTGCTCAGCAGCCTCGGTGGCGCGGTGGGCAACCTGGGTGGCGTGATCAGCGGGGTGGGCAGTGTGCTCGGTTCCGTCGCGGGCGCCGGACGGTCCACGCTCGATCTCACCAAGGCGCTGATCAACACTCAGCTGCGCAGCGACAACGAGTACCGCAACCTGATCGGCTCGGTGCAGGCGCCGCACAGCATCCTTAACACCCGCATCAGCCGCAACCGCCGCTTCGCCACCCAGCAGTACGAGCTGGATCGGCTGAAGAAGATTGGCTCAGCAAATGATTCGACGGTCAATGACGTAGCGCTGGCAATATGCGGCGGCAGTCTGCGGCGATTCCTCGACGAACTCGGGGAATTGCCCGCGAAGTCACTGATCGCGATGCTGCCCGTCAATGTGCGCCCCAAGGACGACGAGGGTGGCGGCAATGCGGTCGCCGCCATCCTGGGAACGTTGGGCACGAACATCGCCAACCCCCTGGAGCGGTTGGCGGCGGTCACGGCGACGACCCGCATGGCCAAAGCCGAACTGGCGAAGATGAACCGCGATGCGATCCTGGCCTACACCGCCGCGTTGATGGCGCCGTTCACCATGCAGTTGGCCAGCGCGCTCAGCGGGGTCAAGACCCCGCTGCCGCACGCCTTCAATCTGACCGTCAGCAATGTGCCCGGCCCCCAGGACATTCTCTACCTGCGGGGCAGCCGCATGGAGGCTTCCTACCCGGTGTCTCTGGTCGCGCACAGCCAGGCGCTCAACATCACCCTGCAGAGCTACGCCAGCACGCTGAATTTCGGGTTCATCGGGTGCCGCGACACGCTGCCGCACCTGCAGCGGTTGGCCGTCTACACCGGAGAGGCCCTCGACGAGTTGGAGGAGGCCAGCGGTTGCTGAGCCGTTGCCGGCCGCCGTGGCAGATGGGCGCTCCTGCGAGACGTTGAGTGACGAAGACACGAGCACGGTCGGGAAGCGCGGATGAACACAGCGGAGGGTAGTTATGTCAGACTCGCGTCGAACAGCGGCGTGTCAACTATCCAGCTGATTAATTCAGAACCGCTGAATATCATTGGCAGCCCCGCGATTTCAGAGCTCACCAATGCGTTGCGTACGGCCGGACAAGACCGCGATCTGCGCGTCGTCGTGCTGCGCGGCTCGGGTGAGCGGGCCTTCATCGGCGGGGCCGACATCAACGAGATGGTCGCCCTCGACCAAACAAGTGGTGAAGTGTTCATCCGGTTGTTGTCGGGCCTGTGCGAGGCGATCCGCGAGTGTCCCGCGCCGGTCATTGCCCGTCTTGCCGGCTGGTGCCTGGGCGGTGGCCTGGAAGTCGCGATGTCCTGCGATCTGCGGGTCGCCGAGTCTGGTGCCAGGTTCGGCATGCCGGAGGTGGCCGTCGGTATTCCGTCGGTGATCCACGCGGCACTGATGCCGGCGCTGATCGGGGCCGGGCACTCAGCCTGGATGCTGCTCACCGGCGAGACGATCGATGCCGCCACGGCCCTGAGCTGGGGACTGGTCCACGAGGTGGTCGCGCCCGAAGAGCTTGATGCCCGCCTCGCGCAGCTCACGACGCGACTCAGCGGATTCGGGCCGGCGGCGGTCCGGCAGCAGAAGCGGCTACTCAACAAGTGGTTCGAAATGCCGGTGCACGAGGCGATCGAGGACAGCGTGGGGGAGTTCGGCCGGGCGTTCTTGACAGGCGAACCGCAGCGACACATGCAGTCGTTCCTCGCCCGGAAAAGCCGAAAAGCGTAACGGCAACCGCACGCTCATCATCTGGTCAGACAATTCTCCGATACTCGCTCTTTTTCCCGCGCGGGACGCGATGATGACCTCAAGCGCAATACCAACGAAGGTGGGCGATGTCATATGTGACCACGGCGCCGGGCTTGTTGACGACGGCGGCGACAGACCTGGCAGAGATCGGTGCGGCCCTGCAGGCCGGGAACCTCGGTGCGGTCCTTCCGACGACCGAACTGGCGGCAGCGGCCGCCGACGAGGTCTCGGCAGCAATTGCGGCGCTGTTCGGCACGCACGGCCTGCAGTACCAGGCGGCGGCTGTCCAGGCGGCTTCCCATTACGAGCAGTTCCTGCAGAACCTCGGCGTTGCGGCGGCGTCGTACGCGGGTGCGGAGGCCGCGGCCGCGCAGACCCTCGGTGATCTGGATTCACTTGCCGCTCAAGGGTTTCAAAGCCTGGTCTACGGTCCGATTCATGCCGCCGGCGACGCCTGGATCGCCAGCCCCTTCGGTCAGGCGCTGGACCCGATCATCAACACGCCCACGACACTACTGCTGGGCCGCGGGCTCATCGGCCACGGGGCGGCCGGCACTGCGGCCAACCCCACGGGTGGGGCCGGGGGCATTCTGTTCGGCGATGGTGGCACAGGGTACTCCCCGACCGCCGGCGTCACGCCGGGCGGCGCGGGTGGGAACGCGGGCCTGATCGGCAACGGCGGCGCCGGGGGTGCCGGTTTTGGCGGCGCGATCGGCGGCACCGGCGGCGTCGGCGGCTGGCTGATGGGCAACGGCGGTCTGGGTGGGGCCGGCGGTACCGGAGGTGCCGGCGGTCAGGCGCTGTTCCTGGGCAACGGCGGCGCCGCGGGCGCCGGCGGGTTCGCCGGTCGGGGCGGGCTATTCGTCGGCGTAGCCGGGGCGGGCGCACTTCCTGCGGCCGCCCCGAACACGCCCATCCAGATCGACTTCGTGCGCCACGGGCAGTCGATCGCCAACGCGCAGGGCTGGATCGACACCGCGGTGCCGGGCGTCAGCCTGACGCCGCTGGGTCAGCAGCAGGCCCAAGCCATCGCGAATGTCCTTTTCCCGCAAGGCCCGTATGCCGGAATATTCGAGTCACAGCTGCTGCGGACGCAGCAGACCGCCGCGCCTTTGGTGGGCATGACGGGTCTGGCCCCGCAGATCTTGCCCGGGCTCAACGAGATCAATGCCGGCCTCTTGGAGGGTCTGCCCCAAATCCCCTGGGGCCTCCCCTATCTCGTGGGCCCGGCAGCCTGGGTGCTCGGCTTTCCGCTGTTCCCGATGTTGGCTCCGGGATCCACCGACATCAACGGAATAGTGTTCAACAACAACTTCTCCGGTGCCGTGGAGACGATCTACAACACCTCGCTGGGCAACCCGGTTCTGGCCGCGAACGGCAACATCACCGCAGCCGCGTACTCGAGCGCGTTCACCATCGAGGCGGGCACCCTGATGAACGTCAACAACCCGAACCCCTTGCTGTTGCTTACCAATCAGCTCAACAACACCAGCGTCGTCGTCGTTCAGGGCGACCCCAAGGGGGGCTGGAACCTGGTCAGCTGGGACGGTGTGCCGGTGGGTCCGGCAAACTTGCCGACCAAGCTGTTCGTCGATTTCCGGAACCTGATCGTGCCCCCGCAGATCGCGGTGTGGAACGCGGTCACGGGTCTGCTCTCCGGCGACCCGACCACGTTCGCGATCGCGGTCCGCGACGGCCTCGAAGGGGTCGGCACCGCGACGGCGAACTTCCCGTTGGCGGTTGCCGAGGACTTGGTCGAGTCCCTGACTCACCCCAGCCTGAGCGGTCTGACCGGCCTGCCCGTCCCGGTCTAGCCGGCAGTACCAGCGGATTAGCTGGGGGGGTCGATCGTGGTGAAGACGTGGTAGAAGTACGTGACGCTGTCGCTCTCGCCGTTGTCGACCCGTTTGAACGCCTTCCATATGGGGCTCGCATGCGCTCGGGTCGAGGCGCGGTAAACGGTCAACATCCCGAGCTGCTTGGCGAGATCGGGTGGTGTGTCGACCCACTCGTAGCCCGCATTACGAACCATGACTTCGCCCAGATAGCAACCGAATACAAAGATGGACTCGGCCACCGCGTTCGATCCTGGTTCGCGGAAACCGTCCAATATCCGGTCCACGTGTCGCAACGATTCCGGCTTGTAATCGAGCTCGATCGCGTCCACGTTTCGGGCGGCATCAGCCGCGCGTTGTGCGAGGTAGGCCGCGTTCGCTGGTGTAGGCGTTGCCGGGAGTCGCAGGCTGCGACCCGCCCATGGTGGTCCGTAGGCAGGAGCCACGAATCCTCAATCTCTGATGCGCGTGAAGACCTGATCGTAGGGGCCGCCCTTGCAAGCGCTGCCCGTGGCGTCCTCCAGGCCATGTCCGGAGAGCGAGGTGATCGGGTCCTGGGCAGGCTTGGGCAGCGGGAACACTCCGGTCATCCTGACCCGGCTGGTGCCGCCGGCCGGGCACGGGACGTCCTCTTCGGAGTTCTCCGTCCATGCGTTGTTGGCGAAGATGAACAGCTGATGATCGGTAAAATCTGTCAGCACGAAACGGCTCAGGCACCGGTCTCCGGCGCGCAGGCAGAACGTATCCACACTGAAGTCCTGGTCGCCCAGCTTGGGTTGGCCGGTTGCTGTCGTCACTCTCGAGCGGTAGAAGCCGCGAAGTCCCAGTGCCGGGGACGCGACCCGGGCGGGCAAGGTGGTCGGGTCGGGCAGGCCAGCGATGTCAGCGTCGCCGGTGCGGGTGAACGTCACGCTGCGTTTGCTGTAGCACCTGACGGAGTCGTCGATCCACTCGCCGGCCAAGCTGCCGTCTGGACGCGGTAGAAGGTAGATCCAGTGCCACTCTTCGATGTCTTCGTTGCCGCATCTCTCGGTGTCGAGCGCCACCGCGATCCAGCGTCCGTTGATGTCGTCGAATACGAGAGTCGTCGGGTGTTTGAAGGATCCGGCGCTTCTGGCCGCCGTAGCCACGCAGCCCTTCGCGCCGCACACCGATCGCAGATTCCACGTCTCCTGCCCGGGTGGTTCCATGCCTGGCTCTGGCTTACCCGACAGGCCGATGCTGGGGCCGAAGCTGACGGTGTAGGCGCCGGTTATCGGCCCGGAATTGGCGAGCGGGGTGGTCGCGGGACCACTTTTGTCATCCGGGATCAGCGCGAAGACGGCGACCAGGGCGATGACGGCGATCGCCGCGAGAATTCCGCTCGCCACGACAGCGCGTCGACGTTTCCGGTTCGGCGGTCGCGATGACGTCGTCGCTACGGACCGGGTTGGGCTGACGGGCGGCGGGTTGGAGCTGGGCGGGACATCGGGACCGGCGGCAGGCGGCACGTATTGCCGGTACTGCGTCGCATCGGTGTTGGAAACCGGCGCGGCGGGATAGTAGTTCCGCGGCACGCTGGCTTGCACCGGCACCGGCGCCGGGGTGTGGTGTTGGGCGGGCGCCTTGCCCGGTTGACTGATTGCCGCACGGGCCGCCGCGGCCATCTCGACGGGAGTCGCGTAGCGCTGGTCGGGATTCTTGGCCATCCCGATCGCGATGACGCCGTCGAGTTGGATGGGCAGACCTTTGCGGAACGCCGAGGGCCGCGGCGTCGGCAAGCCGAGATGGCCGCCGATCTGTTGTTCGATACTGGTCCCTGGGTACGGCTGACTGCCGGTCAGGCACTCGTGCAGAACGCAGGCGAGCGAATACGTATCGCTGCGCGGGTCCGTTTGACCTTGATTGAGCCGTTCGGGGGCCATATAGGCCCAGGTGCCGATCACGCTGCCGGTATGAGTCATCCGTGCTTCGCCCGCGGCGCTGGCGATCCCGAAGTCGATCAGGTAAGCGAAGTCGTTGGGTGTGACCAGGATGTTGGACGGCTTGACGTCCCGGTGCACCAGCCCGATCTGGTGCGCGCTGTGCAGTGCCGAGGCGATCTGCTCGATGATCGTCACCGCGCGTCCCGGATCCATGACACCGTCGGCGATCATGCTCTGTAGATCGCGCCCGTTGATCAGGCGCATGTCCACGTAGAGGCGGCCGTCGATTTCGCCGAAATGGTGAATCGGGATGACGTGGGGGTCGTTGAGCCCGGCCGCGGCTAGCGCCTCCCGTCGGAACCGCTGCACGAAAGTCGGGTCGTTGGCGAGGTTCGCCGACAACACTTTGACGGCGACCACGCGTTGGGTCTCCGTGTCGAAGGCTCGCCAGACCTCACCCATGCCACCGCGGCCAATCAGCTCGATCAGCCGATAGCGGCCGAACGGCGTGCCCTCGTCGTCCACAACACTCCCTGAACCGAACGTCACGATCTTGCCAACAGATTGAAGCCGCAAAGTGAAGCCACTGGGCCGTGGCCGACGAGACTCAGAGAATAGTCATATGTTTCACACAAATCCGGCTTCCGCCGACCGGTGCTCGAAGGATTCTCTAGCCGCAGAGGGATTCGTCCGGAGTAGGCACCGCCTGCAGGTGCCGGCGCGTGCGTTGCCGGCTGACCCGCGGTGCGGCGTGCTCAGACCCGGCGCGCTGCGCTGCCGACCAGTCGGCCAGTGACACGGCCGCCTCCCGGTGCTCCTCCTGCGAGCTGATGAATTCGGTGATGAGCCGGGCCACCGTCTCGGCGTGCTCGGTGTGGGGATGGTGGGCGGCGCCCGGGATGATGCGCAGTCGACTGTGCGGCATCGCCCGGTGGGCGGCGTAGGCGTGGTCGACCGGGATCACCGGGTCCTGATCCCCGGTGATGATCAGCACCGGCCGGTCGGCATTGGAGTGCAGACGGGTCAGCGCGCAGACCGCCTGTCCGCTGCCGTCGACGACGGCGCGCAGCGTGCGCAAAAACGCCTGTCGGTTCTCCCGGTTCGCCAGCGCGGCGTGCGCCTCCCAGTGGTGGCTGAGGTCCGATCGGTTGCCCAGCGCCGCGACTGCCATCCGGACTTTGATCACCGGCCTGGCGGACGCCAGTTGCAGCAGCACACCCGAACCTGGCAGCGATGCCAGCCGCAACGTCCGGTTCACCTCGTTGCCGAGGCCGCCGCTGCTGATCAGGATCAACCGTTCGCAGTAGTCAGGGTGCTGATGGGCGAATTGCATCGCGATGCCGCCGCCCAACGAGTGGCCGACAATCGTCACTCGCGGAATGCCAAGGGTGTCAAGGAGATCCCGCAGCCACACCGCGAAAGCGCCCAACGAGTAGTCACCCCGTGGCTTGGCGGTCTGACCGTGGCCCAGCAGGTCCGGCGCGATGACGCGGTACTTTTTGGCCAGCATCGGGATCATCG
The DNA here is from genome assembly GCF_017086405.1 of Mycobacterium gordonae. Taxonomy (NCBI): domain Bacteria; kingdom Bacillati; phylum Actinomycetota; class Actinomycetes; order Mycobacteriales; family Mycobacteriaceae; genus Mycobacterium; species Mycobacterium camsae. Next base: position 6,401,274 of record NZ_CP070973.1, on the reverse strand, counting down.
GCCGCCAGTTGTTCGAGTTGCCGCCCATTCCGTGGATCAGCAGCAGCACCTCGCCGGCCCCTTCGTCGCGGTACGCGACGCGGTCGCCGTGCAGTTCAATCGTTCGGAGAGTAGTCATGTCGGCCTGCTTGGTCACTTCGATGTGGACGGATTGATCCCGGTGAACTGAAGTGTGTGGGGCAGACCTTGTACGTTTCTTGCGTCCTTCTAAATGCTTTCTAGCCAATCCGGTCCAGGTAGCCGCGGCGGCGCTGTTCGTCGAAGTGCCCGGGTGGTTCGTTTCGGGTTGCGATCCGTTTGAGGCGTTGCATCAACGGTTCTGGCGTCACTTCTTCAATGGCTCCGAAGGGTGCCAGCCACCACGGCACGGTGACTTCCCGCCCCGGCCGGCGCGCACTGTCGACGATCGCCGCGGCGATCTGCTCGGGTTGGCGGGTGGGTAAGAGGTCCAGTGACACGCCCGCGGTCAACTCCGTGTGCACGGCGGTCGGCATCAACGTGGTGATGGTGACGTCGGTGTCGGCGATCTCGGCGCGCACCGCTCGCGAAAGTGCCGCTACCGCATACTTTGTCGCGCAATAAACCGAGATTCCGGGGGTGGTGACCTTGGCTGCCATCGACGCGACGTTGACGATATGGCCGTAGTTACGCTCGAGCATGCCGGGCAGGAACTGGTGCATCCCGTTGATGACACCTACGAAGTTCACCGCCACCTCACGGTGGTATGCCGACAGCTGCTGCTCGACGAATGGTCCCATGTATTGGATGCCGGCATTGTTGACCAGCATCGAAACCGGGCCGGCCGCGGATGCGGCGCGGTGAAACGCCGCGACGCTGGACTCGTCGGTCACATCGAGATGAGCCGCATTGACCCCGATTTCGCGCGCGGTGCGGTGGCACTCGTCGGCGTCCAGATCGCCGATCCACACGGTGGCTCCGCGCGCGGCGAGTTCGGCGGCAGTGGCGCGTCCGATGCCGCGTGCGCCGCCGGTAACGCACACGACGGCACCCTTGAGCTTGATCATCGAGTCGCGCTCTCGTCGATGAACTCCCGCAGCGCGAAGTAGGCGATGAGCCGGATTTCGCCGCTGTGCAGTCTCAGCAACGCCCGCCCCAGGTAGAGGCCGGGCAGGAGTTCTACGATCTCGTCACGGGTTCGCTTGATCGGGAAGGTGCGCACGCTGGGATTGCGGTATTCATCGGGGCTGTAGTCCAGTGCACGCACCGTGTTGTACGGCGAAATGGCGGCGGTCTCGATGCGGTGATTGAAGCCGAAGCCCACCATCTCCGGTCCCACCCTGCGTAGTCCCCGGTAGAGCGGGGCGATGACGGGCATCGCGTACCTGGCCAGTGGGGCCAGGCGATTGAAGCCGGTATTCGCCTCGAAGGTCTTGCCGCGCCAGGTGGGGTCGACCTTCAGGAGCGGGTTGGCCAGGTACGCCTCCGGGATGCCGAACAGGTTCCCGACGATGAGGCCCTCCAGCGCGCCCCGCGGTCCGTCGGGGGCGTTACCCCGGGCGAACAGCGCGGCGAGCTGATCACGTCGACCGCTGCTGCCCAGTTCTCGCAGGTAGTCCCAACCTTGGCGGCGCGCCAACACCGGCGCGGTCCGTGCCAGCTGCCGGAGGTCGCTAAGTGCCGATGTGTTCAGCTCAGGCGTCTTGGTGTTGGTGGCTGCTTTGGTCATGGGGCTCTCCGATCGGCGCAATTCTGGTACGAAACAGTGCCAAATATCTGGTACCAGAATGTGCCAGACTTTGCCGGTGTTGTCAACGGCTGCGAGGATCTGACGGTGTCCGAGTCAACCCAGCGTGCCTATGGCGGCCAGTCCGCCCAGGAGCGTCGACGCCAGCGCCGCAGCCGTCTGTTGGACGCGGCGGTGGACGCGATGGCGCGCAACGAATGGCGCGGTGTGACCGTCGACAAGCTCTGCGCCGCAGCCGGTTTGAACAAGCGGTACTTCTACGAAAGCTTCACCGACGTCGATGCGTTGTCTGCCGCGGTCGTCGACGACATCGCGGAAGAGGTGCGCGCGGCCACCCTGGCGGCCGTCGGCGATGTCCTGGAGCAGCCGTTGGAGACGCAAGCGTTGGCGGGCGTGGCGGCGGCGGTGCGAGCCCTAGTCGATGATCCTCGCCGGGCGCGGGTCCTGCTCGCCGGCGTAGCAGCCTCACCGGAATTGCAGGCGCACCGCAATACGGTGATGCACCGGCTGACCGACGTTTTGATCGACCACGGTCGCGCGGTACACGGCGTGGAGCTGGAGTCAGATCCGCTGGCGAAGGTCGCGCCGTCGTTCATCGTCGGCGGCACGGCCGAAGCCATCCTCGCCTTCGTCAACGGTGACGTGGACCTGTCGCTGGATGAGTTGATCGGTCAGCTGGCGACCCTTTGGCTGATCACCGGCAACGGCGCGGTGCAGGTGGCCCGGGCTCGGATGACCTAGCCCCGCCGCTCGGGCGATGAATCCGCAGTTCTGCAAGGGAAAGCGATCGGCTGTCGGCTGCACGTGGTGTCCGGCCCACGCAGGGTGGGGAGCGCCGTGACATGGCGACCGGCCAGATCTGCCCACCCGGCGCTCGGGTGACGTGACGATCCTCAGCTGAGGAAGGGATTGAGAATCGGCGGAATGATCTGGTTGCCGGTCACGCCGGTGAGCCGACACCAGATTTGGGCGGGGATGTTCAGCGATTGGTAAATGCCGGCTCCGATCCAGGACACCGGGAACTGCAGGAATTCCGGCACCGCATCGACGATGTCCTTGATCGGGCCGTACACCAGATAAGGGATCGTGGCCGCGACCGTCCGCGAGTCCAGCAAGTAGTTGGTGACGGGGTCGGGGTAACCCTGTGCGCCGAATGAGGCGTTGAGCACGTTGAATATGTTGTTTCCGGGATCAAAGTAGGTGTTGTCGAAGACGTGCGATGTCAGCGGCGCACCCTGCATGTACGGCAGCGGCGCAAGGCCGAATTGCTGCATGATTGTCGGCGTCACACTGACGGTTTGCCACGAGTTGTTGATCCAGCCGTCGAGCGAATCGTTGTAGGACTGATCGAACATGAGGAACGTCTGTGTCTCGCGGGGGGATTGGAAGCCGTGGCCGCGGCCGAACTGGTCGGGTCCTATTTCACCGTGGTCGGTGACGATGAGCGTGGACCACTGCTCGCCGTGATCCTGCTCCCATTGCGCCACTGCGCCCAAGATGCCGCCACCGCCTATTTCCTGCTTGCCCAGGTTGTAGTCCAGGTTTCGAATGGCTTCGGCGTATTGCGGTGAATCTCCGCCGTATTGGTGGGCGTTGTTATCGACGCCTGCGAAGGACGCGAATATGAGATTGCCCTTGCTTGAACTGGCTGTCGCGATCGCGGCTTGGGTCTTCGCACCGACCAGGTTCTGCGTCGCTATCCAGTCTGTGTCGCCCGGGACCTGCGGCACGAATTCGATGTAGTCGGCGGGGTTCGAGCCGGCACCTGCAATTCGGGTGTTGATGCCGCTGGTGGTGCCCTCGCCGTTGGCGATCACTGTGGTGTCCACCAAGGGGCCCCAGGTGGCCTCGAGTTGGTTGTACACCGTCGACCAGGTGTCGTAGGTCCACGGGGTGTAGACGTTGTTGCTCACGCCTGCCGTCTCCATCCACACACCTGTCTGAATCGTCGTCCATGAGGGGTTGGAGATCGTGGTGTGTCCGACGATCGTCGACGCGGAGGTAACGCTTTGCTTCATGAAGGCGTGAAAGTTGGGAGTGCCGGCGGGGTCGGCCAGGATCTTGGTCAGGTTTGTACCGTCGGTGCCGATCAGCAGAAAATTCATGTTGGGTGCGGTCGTGAGCAACGCAAGGGCCTGTTGTTGAGACACCTGCAGCACGGCTGGATGCTCCCCCGCGGCGCCGGCGGCACCGGGCGTGCCGAATAAGGACAGTGCCCTCCCGCCTGCCCCACCGCCCCCAGCGGTGATGGAGCCCAAGCCGATCCCTCCGACCCCGCCGACCCCGCCGTTGCCCAGTAACCAGCCGCCGGTGCCGCCAGTGCCGCCGGCCCCACCCCCGATACCGCCGCCGCCGCCCACACCGCCGTTACCGATCAGCCCGGCACTGCCGCCGGCCCCTCCACGCTGGCCCAGCGCACCCGATCCACCCGCGCCGCCATTGCCCCACAGGATCCCACCGTCGCCGCCGCGCTGGCCGCTACCGGGCATGGCGTCGACGCCGTCGCCGATCAGCGGGCGCCCCAACAGGAAATTCGTCGGCGCGTTGACCACGCCCAGGAACTCGTCGATCACGGGCTCCAGCGGCCCGGCCGCCTGCGCGGCGCCGGCTGAGGGCAGCAATGAGGCGACGATCGCTCGCTCCGTGTCGGCGTAGGTAGTCTGCGCGGTGTTCAGCAGCTGAGCCAACCGGGTCTGGCCCCATACCACCTGATCGCTTGCGCGAAGATATGCCCGCCCATGATCACCGAACAATTTCGCGATCGCTGCCGACACCTCGTCCTCGGCGGCAGCCAACAGGTCAGTAGTCGGTAACGCCGCGGCGATGTTGGCGCGCGTCACCGCCGCTCCAATGCTCGATACGTCCGCTGCGGCGGCCGCAATCTGCTCAACACCAGCGATGACAAATGACATCCCGACTTCCCCTTGCCCGGCGAACGCGCCTGCCCTGTTCATCGAAGTTGGAAACTGACGACAGGAGCATCTTGCCAGCGGCACCAGCTCAACGACAGCTCATCGCGGCCCAAAATGGGCCAGCGCGTCGGCGGCTGTGGCCGACTCGGCCAGCGAGCCGCCGGCGGGTACCCGGCCTACCGCGTCGACGAGAGCAGCACTCGCGGCCCGCCCGCACATTTCGAAATAATGCAGAGCACAACGTAATTCGAACAGCGGCGCATCCTGTTGGCGGGCCAGTTGCCGGGCGCTGTCCAGGTCGGCGAGCCGCGCAGCGGTATCCGTCTGAAGCGCCCTCGAGTCCCGTCGTCGCCCCTGACGTGGAGCGTTGCCTGCAACTCGGCGGTGCCGACGCGGGGCAAAGCAGTAAACCTGTCGGCATTGTTCAGGTCCGAGTGAGTTGCGGTTTCGTGCTTAGACGGAAGCCCGTTCACCGGTCAGGTCGAGGGCGATGTCGACGAGCACATCCTCCTGGCCGCCGACCAGTCCGCGGCGTCCGGCTTCGACCAGCAGCGAACGCGCGTCGACGTCGAACCGCTCGGCGGTTGCCTCGGCGTGCCGCAGGAAGCTGGAGTACACGCCGGCATAGCCCAGCGTCAGGGTCTCGCGGTCGACGCGCACCGGGCGCTCCTGCAGAGGCCGCACCAAGTCGTCAGCCGCGTCTTCGAGCGCGTTGAGATCGCAGCCGTGCTCCCAACCCATCCGGGTGGCCGCCGCGATGAAGACCTCCAGCGGCGCGTTGCCAGCACCGGCGCCCATGCCCGTCAGCGACGCATCGACGCGGTGGCAGCCGTACTCGACGGCGACGATCGAATTGGCCACCCCGAGCGCCATGTTGTGGTGCGCGTGGATGCCGACTTCGGTTGCATCGCAGAGGCTGTCGCGGACGGCCTGCACCCGTTCGGCGACATCGTGCATGGTCATCGCGCCGCCGGAGTCGACGACGTAGACGCACCCGGCACCGTATCCCTCCATCAGGACGGCCTGTTCGGCGAGCTTCTGCGGGGTGGTCAGGTGGCTCATCATGAGGAAGCCGACGGTGTCCATGCCGAGTTCGCGTGCCGCGGCGATGTGGTGCGCGGAGATGTCGGCCTCGGTGCAGTGCGTCCCGACCCGCACGACACTGGCTCCCGCCCGCTGCGCGGCGGTGAGGTCGCGGACGGTCCCGATGCCCGGAAGTACAAGGGTCGCCACCTTGGCCCTGTGCACAGTCCCAGCCACGGCTTCGATCCACTCCAGGTCGGTGTGGGCAGCGAACCCATATACGCAGCTGGACCCGGATAACCCGTCGCCGTGGGCGACTTCGATCGAATCCACCCCGGCCGCGTCCAGCGCTCGGGCGATTTCGGTGACCTGTTCCAGGGTGTACTGGTGCCGGACGGCGTGCATCCCGTCGCGCAGTGTGACGTCGCTGATGTAGAGCGGCTTGGTCATTGTCGAACCCTCGCCGTCGATTGGGCGGCGACTCGCTCCGCGGCGGCCAGGGCGGCCGACGTCATGATGTCCAGATTGCCCGCGTACGCAGGCAGGTAGTGCGCTGCGCCGGTCACCTGCAACATCACGGTGACCCGGGTGCCGATGAACTTCCCGGTCTCCGGGATGTGCAGCGGCCGTTCGGCTTCGAAGGTTTCGAACTGGACAGGCCTGGTGAGTTGGTAGCCCGGAACGTATCGGGTGACCGTTTCCACCATTTCGGCGATCGAGTCGTCGATGGTCTCGTGGTCGCAGTCGCCCTCGATCAGGCAGTACACGGTGTTGCGCATGAGAACGGGGGGATCGGCCGGGTTGAGGATCATCACCGCCTTGCTTCTTTGCGCTCCGCCAACCACTTTCAGCGCGCTGGCGGTCGTCTCGATGAATTCGTCGATGCTGGCGCGCGTGCCCGGTCCGGCCGACTTGGAAGAGATCGAGGAAACGACCTCGGCGTACGAGACGGGGGTCGCAGTGTTGACGGCGGCGACGATCGGTACGGCGGCCTGCCCTCCGCACGTCACCATGTTCAGGTTCGGCGCGTCGATGTGGTGTTCTAAGTTCACCACCGGCACGCAGTAGGGTCCGACGGCCGCCGGCGTCAGGTCCAGGAGACGGATCCCGCTGTCCCGCAGTATGTTCCAGTGCCTGACATGGGCGCTAGCAATCGTGGCGTCGAACACTAGCCGGATGTCGCCGAAGTGGGGCATCTTCAGCAGCCTCTCGATACCCCCCGAAGACATCGGGACACCAAGGCGTTTCGCCGCGGCCAGCCCGTCGGACCCGGCGTCGATGCCGATCATCGCCGCCATCTCCAGCGGTCCTCCGCTGCGCAGGACCTTGATCATCAGGTCGGTGCCGATGTTGCCGGACCCGATGATGGCGACCGGATACCGTTCACTGCGCACCGGAAGTCGCTCCTTACTCGAAACTGACGCTGACGGAACCGAGCCCGCTGACCGTCGCCGACGCGCGGTCTCCGGCGGCGACGAACATGGCCGTGGTGTAGGAGCCGGACATGACGAACTCGCCGGCCTCGATGGTGGTGCCGTACATTGCGAGCGCGTTGGCCAGCCAGGCGACCGCCGCGCCGGGATGGCCCATCACGGCGGTGCCCGCACCGGTGGCGACGGTCACGTCGTTGATGACGAGTGTCGCGGTGGTCTCGGGGAGCGCGGGCGCCCGGCCGATCGGCACCCACTCACCCAAGACCACGGCACCGGAACTGGCGTTATCGGCGATGGTGTCTGCCAAGGTGATTCGCCAGTCCGCGATCCGGCTGTCGACGATCTCCAATGCCGGGGCCACCGCTTCCGTCGCGGCCAGCACATCGCCGATCGTGATTCCCGGACCGTGCAAGGGTGCGCGCATCAGGAAGGCGACCTCCGGCTCGACCCGCGGTGCGCAGAACGCGGCGATCGGCACGTTCGCCGCGTCGGGCAGCACCATGTTGTCCAGGATGTAGCCGAAGTCGGGCTCGTCGACTCCGAGCAGTTCCTGCATGGGCGCGGAGGTCAGGCCGATCTTGTGGCCGCGCAGCACGTGACCGTCGGCGAGGTAGCGAGCCATGTTGCTGCGCTGCACCGAATAAGCCTGCGACACAGTCATGTTCGGGTTGGTCTGGGTCAGTGGCTGAATCGGGACTGCGGTGCGCCGAGCCTCGTAGAGCAGTCGAGCCGCGTCGGTTGGCTGCGCGGATTGGACGGTCATGCCGGCTCCTCGGGCCGTAGCAGCTTGGCCGCCATGTCGAAGACGATCCGAACGTGCAGGTTCAGCAGTTTGACCAGGTCGACGGAGTCCCCGCCCACTTCCTTGGCGATGAACAAGCCGTCGGCGCCGGCGATCGCGTACGTGGTGAGCAGGCGCACACCCTCTTCGTCGAGCTCTGGCGCCGCCTGCCGGACGATTTCCTGGAACCGGTGGAACGCGCGGTCGCGGACCTCGAGGAACATCTCCCTGGCCCGGGGTTCGACGGGCCGACGCTCCAGGCTCAGCATGAGCCCGAGGCGCAGGAAGTCAGGCGCGTCGAGCAGCGCCTTGGCTACCCGGCCCCCGAACTCGGTCAACCACGTGCGGTCCACCGTCACGTCCTGCAGGTCGAGTTCGGCCAGCCAGCGCCGAAAGCTCCGCTCGATCACCGCCGCGATCAGGTCGTCCTTGTCGGTGAAGTGCCAGTAGATGGACGTGGGGGGCAGGCCGCTCTTCTTGCTGACCAGCGAGATCGTCGTGCCGTCGTAGCCGCGTTCGGTGGCGACTTCGGTTGCCGCGTCCAGGATCCGCTCGCGCGATTGCTCTCCGTTGGCGCGCCTGCGTCGCTGCGGACGGAGTTCGGCGGCGTCCTGCTCGGCCGACTTCTGCTGTGCCACGTTCCCTCCCGTTGAGGTATTGACGACCACTCTGCTCCGAGCTTACTGTAGGGAACGCTACATTAACAACCCACCGTCGAAGGTTCCCCTCATGTCAGACCAGCCGATTTATGACGTAGCGATCGTCGGATACGGGCCCGTTGGCGTCACCGCGGCCAACCTGCTCGGCCAGATGGGCCTCAAGGTCGTCGTCGTGGAACGCGATCCGAACATCTACACGCGCGCCAGAGCCATCTCCACCGACGAAGAGGTCGTGCGCATCTGGCAACAGGTCGGCCTGGCAGACCGCCTCAACGCCGACATGCAACCCGGTAACGGCGCGAATTTCGTTGATGCCAAGGGCGTGCCGTTCGTGCGGCTGCTGCCGGTGTCGCGGGGGAATGGTCACCCGCCGCAGCAGTTCATCTACCAACCCGCGCTGGAGAAGGTGCTGCGCGAGGGGGTGGACCGGTTCCCCAACGTCACGGTCCTGCTGGAGCACGAGTGCCTGCGGATAGTGCAGCGCGACGAGCATGTCGAATTGATGCTGGCCGATCTTCGCGTCGACGAGTTCCGGCGAATCAGGGCGTCGTACGTGATCGCGGCTGACGGCGGGTCGAGTTTCATCCGCGGCCAACTGGGCATCGGTTTCAGCGGGCGCACCTTCGCGGAGCGCTGGATCGTCATCGACACCAAGGTGCTCAAGGAATGGCCGGGCCACGACCGGCTGCGTTTCCACTGCAACCCGCAGCGGCCCACCGTGGACTGCCCCACCCCATTGGGTCACCACCGGTGGGAGTTTCCGGTGCGTGACAACGAGGACGAGAAGAGCCTGCTCTCCGAGGAGGCGATCTGGAAAGTGTTGAGCGCGCAGGGCATCTCACCTGAGAACGTGAAAATCCTTGGGTTCGCGTGCTACAGCCACCACGTCCGCTTTGCCGATCGGTGGCGGGTTGGGCGCGTCTTCCTGGCCGGTGACGCTGCGCACGCGATGCCGCCGTGGATCGGGCAGGGGATGTGCGCCGGGGTGCGCGACGTCGCGAACTTGTGCTGGAAGCTGGCTGCGGTGTTGACCGGATCGCTGCCCGAGTCGGTGCTCGACACCTACCAGGCCGAGCGGCTGCCACACGTGCGAGAGGTGACCAATCGCGCGGTCAAGACCGGCAAGCTCATCATCCAGCACGACCCGCGTCGCGCCGCCGCACGCAACCACTTCTTCCGCGCCGCCAGCAGGGTGCCCGGCTTCACGTCCTGGCTGCGTCAGCACCGTTGGCTGCCGCACGCGCGGTATCGGACGGGGTTGTTGGCGCAGAACGGGAACGGCGCGGTCGGCTGGCTGATCCCGCAGCCGTGGGTCCTCGAAGAGAAGGGCGACGCGGTGCGCCTGGACGACGTCATCGGCGGCCGCTGGACGGTGCTGCATCTCGGAGCCGCCCCCGATCTGCCGGGCTGGCGTGATGCTGGCGTCCCCGTGCTGAAAATCCTTGTCCCCGGAGCCGTTCCGAGCGCGGATAGCGTCGTTGACGCCGACGGCATCTTGACGCGCTGGCTCGACAAGCGAGGTGCTTCGGCGGTGGTGGTACGGCCCGACGGGTTCGTCTACGCCGCCGCCAAGGAAGACCAGCTGCTGCCGGCACCCCCGACCGGACTCAAGGCGTGAGGGCGGATTCGATGACCAGCAACACCATGACCGAGCGCACCGTGCGCGTCCACGGCAAAGACATCTTTCTCGTCGAGCGGGGAGACGGTGCGCCGGTGGTCCTGCTGCACGGCGGTGGACCGGGCGCGTCGGGCGTGTCGAACTTCTCGCGCAACATTGAGCACCTGGCCGAGAACTTCCGGGTGATCGTCCCCGACCTGCCCGGCTACGGCCGCTCATCTAAGGGCGTGGACCGCAACGACCCGTTCGGATACCTGGCCGGTCACATCCGCGGCATGCTCGACCAGCTCGGCATCCAGCACGCGCATCTGGTCGGCAACTCCTTCGGCGGTGCCTGCGCGTTGCGCCTCGCGCTGGACGGTCCGCACCGGGTCGACAAACTGGTGCTGATGGGGCCGGGCGGTGTGGGCACTACGCGCGGGCTGCCGACCGCGGGCCTGAAGAGCCTGCTGTCTTACTACGGCGGTGACGGTCCCAGCCCCGAAAAACTGCGGACCTTCATCCGCTCCTATCTGGTCTACGACGGCGACGCTGTGCCGGAGGACCTGATCGAGTCGCGCTACCGGTCGTCCATCGAGCCCGAGGTCGTCGCAAACCCGCCCCTGCAACGCCCGGCGGGGCTCGGCGCGCTCTGGCGGATGGATTTCACCCGCGACCGACGGCTCAACCGCCTGGCAACGCCGACGCTGGTCATCTGGGGCCGCGACGACAAGGTCAACAAGCCCAGCGGCGCGACGATGCTGGGCGAGCGGTTGCCCAACGCCGACGTGCTCGTTACGGCGAACACCGGCCACTGGGTTCAGTGGGAACGCGCCGACTTCTTCAACGCCGTCACCACCGCGTTCCTGACAGCCTGATCGTTGACAAGGAAATCTCATGACTACTGATGTCTTCGGCAACGTCCACCTGGGCTATGTCGTGATCGAAACCAACAAGTTCGCCGATTGGAAGCGCTTCGGCCGTGACGCGATCGGTATGCACCTCGACGAGATGCTGCCCGACACGATGCGGTTTCGGCTGGACGCCAACGAATGTCGCTTCCTGGTGCGACGAGGGCCGGCGGAGGACGTCGTCGCCCTGGGCTGGCATCTCGACGACCACGCCACTTTCGATGAGGTGTGCCGCAGGGTCACCGACCACGGTGTGCCTGCTGTCGAGGGCTCCGACGACGACGCCAAACTCCGCGGCGTCGAACGTTTCCTGCGGTTCCCCGGACCGAACGGCCTCACCCAGGAGGTGTACACCACCGCCCGCACCGCCCCGCTCGGGCTGGACATACCGGGCAGCGGGTTCGTCACCGGCGCGGGCGGACTCGGCCACGTGGCGATCGCCACCAAGAAGCCGCATGAGATGCGCGGCTATTACAACCAGGTGTTCAATGCGCGCCTGTCGGACTACATCGACGAGACGATCAACGGGCTGAAGCTGAAAATCCGCTTTCTGCGGGTCAACGAACGGCACCACTCGGTGGCGATTGCCTCGGTGAACATGTTGCCGGTCAACCCGATTCGCACGCGCGTGCAACACGTGAACGTCCAGGTGGCCACGCTTGACGACATGGTGACGTCCTATCAGCGCGTCAAGGCGTTGGGATTTGACATGGCGCTGTCGGTCGGGCAGCACACGAACGACAAGGAACTGTCCTACTACGCGTTGACCCCCTCTGGATTCGAGTGGGAGGTCGGCTGGAACCCCATCGTCGTCGATGAGTCCGTCTGGAAGCCCACAACCCACCGGGGCATCAGCATCTGGGGGCACAAGCCGGAGGGGCAAACCGTCATCGACAAGCTCGAGATGTTCGCGGTAGCCGCGCGGTCGGTGGTGCGCCGCGAAGCCACCGTCCCGGCGCTCAGTTCCCCGCCGATCGCTGACGACTGAGTTGCGGCAAGCCAAACACGCCCCGCAAAGAGTCCGACTCCGCCGCCTGATGGGACCGCCTAGGCTGGCTGCGCGGATCCGAGGACTTTCCCTCGGGGAGCGGTCATCCCGAGCAGCGAGGTCCTCCCTGGCGACGGCCGGCCGCACGGATTCAGGAGCGCTGAGCGGTTTCAGCGCCCCCTCTTCAACGCCCCTGTTCAGAGCCCCTGTTCAGAGCCCCTGTTCAGAGCCCCTGTTCAGAGCCCTGTTCAGAGCCCCCTGTCAGGATTGAACTGACGACCGCTCGCTTACAAGGCGAGTGCTCTACCACTGAGCTAAGGAGGCCGGTAAAACCGGTGCCAGCCTAACTGGTCACGGCTCGCCCTCGACGATGCGTTGCGAGCGCACCGGTCGCGACGACGAACGGGGCCGCCGCCCCGGCAACGGGATGCGGTCGGCGATGGTGCTCAACGGGTTGACCACCATGGTCAGCGAGATGACCGCATCCTGCAGGGTGGCGATCGCGGGTTCCAGGGCCTCCATCCCGGGCGCCAGCCGGGCCAGGGTGTCGGCGACATCGGCTAGCTGTTCCAGCGGCCCGTTTTTGGCTGTCAGCTTGTCCACCAGGCCGCCCTCGGAGAGCAGCTTGTCGGCCAAACCGTCCTCGGCCAGCATTCGCTCGATCATGCCGTCGGCCCCCAGCAGCTGGTCGGCCAGGCCGCCAGGCTGCAGGGCGCGCTGCAGGCCGCCACCTTCTGCGGTCAGCCGGTCGACAAGCCCACCCTCGGCGGTCAGCAGATCGACCACCCCGCCCGGGCGCAGCATCCGGTCCATCGGACCGTTGGGGGCCACCGCCCGTCCCAGGGGCATGTCGTCGTCGAGCAGGCGCGCCAGCCGATTGGCCCGCGCCAGCGCGTCGTCGATGCCGAGCATGTTGGCCATCGCGTTCGATCCACTCGGCCCGCTGGTATCGCCCAACGCCTGCTTTGCCAGACCCACCCCCGCGCCGGCGATATTCAGGCTTGCTTCCGCGGCGGCCAACCCGGCGCGCGCAGGAGCGGTCGCAACACCCATGAGGGCTTTGACGAGGTTCATTCTCCGAGTCTATTCGCGGCTTGTGCCCGGCCAACACCGCGCGGTTCCCGATTCACTCCGCGACTCCTGGCAGACTGCTAGCAGATTGTTTGCACCGACCTTTCAGGAAGTTTTCAATGACTCTGAAGCTAATACTCAACTTCGGGAGATTGACGTGACACTGGGACATCCCGGCGGCGAGAACACCAAACCGGAGGCTCGCATCCTCGTCGTCGACGACGAGGCCAACATCGTCGAGCTGCTGTCGGTGAGCCTGAAGTTCCAGGGCTTCGAAGTCATCACCGCGACCAACGGGGCCCAGGCCCTCGACCGGGCCCGTGAATCCAAGCCGGACGCGGTCATCCTCGACGTGATGATGCCCGGAATGGACGGGTTCGGAGTACTGCGCCGGTTGCGCGCCGACGGCATCGACGCCCCGGCCCTGTTCTTGACGGCCCGCGACTCGTTGCAGGACAAGATCGCCGGTCTGACCCTCGGTGGCGATGACTACGTGACGAAGCCGTTCAGCCTGGAAGAGGTGGTAGCCCGGTTGCGGGTCATTCTGCGTCGCGCCGGTAAGGGCACCAGCAACGAACCGCGCAATGCCCGGCTGTCGTTCGCCGACATCGAACTCGACGAGGAGACGCACGAAGTGTGGAAGGCCGGCGAACCGGTCTCCCTGTCGCCCACCGAGTTCACGCTGTTGCGTTACTTCGTGATCAACGCCGGCACCGTGCTGAGTAAGCCGAAGATCCTCGACCACGTCTGGCGCTACGACTTCGGGGGTGACGTCAACGTCGTGGAGTCCTATGTGTCGTATCTGCGCCGCAAGATCGACACCGGGGAGAAGCGCCTGCTGCATACCCTGCGAGGGGTGGGCTACGTACTGCGCGAACCACGTTGAGATGACCGGCCGCTACCGCCGTGGCGTGCCCCTGCGGGTGAGTCTGGTCGCAGCGACATTAGTGCTGGTCCTATGCGGGCTGCTGGGCTCGGGGGTGGCGGTGACCTCTATCCTGCGCCACAGCTTGGTCAGCCGTATCGACTCGACCCTGATGGACGCCACCCGCACCTGGGCGCAGGCCCCGTGGAAGCACACCACGTCCAACGGGCAGGGCTTCGATCCGGCGCGGCCGCCGTCGAAGTTCTACGTGCGGGCGATCAGCCCCGACGGTCGCCCCATGACCGCGATCAATGACCGCAACGCCGAGCCTGCGCTGCCCGCCAACAACGATGTCGGCCCCAACCCGACAACGCTGCCTTCGGTCAGCGACTCGGACATCCGGTGGCGCGCGGTGACGGTCCGCGGACCCCAGGGCGGGATCACGACGGTGGCCATCGACCTGTCCGATGTCGACCACACGGTCCGGTCGCTGGTCTGGTTGCAGGCCGGTATCGGGACCGCGGTGCTGGTTGTGGTCGGCATCGCCAGCTTCGTGGTGGTGTATCGCAGCCTGCGGCCGTTGACCGAAGTCGAGCAGACGGCGGCCGCGATCGCCGCGGGCCAGTTGGACCGTCGCGTCACCGAACGCGACCCGCGCACGGAAGTGGGTCGACTTTCCTTGGCGCTCAACGGAATGCTGTCCCAGATTCAACAGGCGGTGGCCGCCTCGGAATCGTCGGCCGAAACCGCTCGCGATTCAGAGGAACGGATGCGACGGTTCATCACCGACGCCAGCCACGAACTTCGCACGCCGTTGACGACGATCCGCGGCTTCGCCGAGTTGTACCGGCAGGGCGCCGCCCGGGACGTCTCGATGCTGCTGTCGCGGATCGAAAGCGAAGCCAGCCGGATGGGGTTGTTGGTCGACGACCTCTTGCTGCTGGCCCGCCTTGATGTGCAGCGGCCGCTGGAACAGCACCGGGTGGACCTGCTGGCGCTGGCCAGCGACGCCGTGCACGACGGGCGCGCGATCGATCCCCAGCGCACCATCACCATGGAGGTCTTCGACGGGCCCGGCACCCCGGAGGTGTTGGGCGACGAAGCGCGTCTGCGTCAGGTGCTGGGCAACCTCGTCGCGAACGCGATCCAGCACACACCGGTGACCGCTGACGTCACCATCCGGGTCGGCACCGACGCCGACGACGCCTTGCTCGAGATCGCCGACAAGGGACCAGGCATGAGCCAGGAGGACGCGGACCGGATCTTCGAGCGCTTCTACCGCACCGATTCGTCCCGCGCGCGGGCCAGCGGCGGCACCGGGCTCGGGTTGTCGATCGTCGACTCGCTGGTCAAGGCACACGGCGGCACCGTCACGGTGACCACTGCGCCGGGGGAGGGCTGCTGCTTCCGGGTCGCACTGCCCCGGGTGAGTGACGTGGTCACCCCGTCGAGCCTGCCCGGACTTGTTGAGCCTGCCCCAGACGCATCGAGCCTGCGCTGAGGGTAGACGACACGCGGCACCTCGAGCCCTGATGCAGGTTCGGCGCAAAGCGTCCCTACAACAACTCGGCCAGCGCCGCCTTGATCTTGGCCTGGGCCTCGTCCAGCGACTCCGGTGACGGGTTGCGGTCGACGTGTGCGAAGCCGAAGTCGCTGAGGTTGCGGGCCGGAAAGACGTGGACGTGCAGGTGCGGCACCTCCAAGCCGGCGATGATCACGCCGGCGCGGTCCGCCGAGAACGCCTTGGTCACGGCCTTGCCGATCAGCTGGCTCACTTGCATGACACGGGCGAATACCGGCGGGTCGATGTCCTGCCACTGATCGATCTCGGCCCGTGGCACCACCAGGGTGTGGCCTTGCGTCATCGGCTCGATCGTCAGGAACGCGACGACGTCGTCGTCCTCGTAGACGAAGCGGCCGGGGAGTTCGCGGTTGATGATCTTGGTGAAGATCGACGCCATTGCCTCAGCATATGTGCGCCCTGCCCAATAGGGTCATCCGCATGCAGCTCCGGATCGGCCGACGCCAGATGCTCGCGCTCACCGCCGCCGGTACCCTCGGCGCGCTGCTGCCGGCCTGCGGCGCCCAGGACGAAGAGCCCTACGAGCTGACCTCCTACGGTTACGACTCCGACGTCTCGGAGCCGGGAGCGCCCGAGACGCCCGAGCGCCCGGGTCGGCTGCCCGCGGCGGCCTCGGTCAACACGGAGTGGCTACCACCGGTGGGCAGACAGACCATGCCGAACTGTTTCGTGTGGGCCACCGTGTACGGCCTGGCGACGTTCTACGCCGCCGGCAAAAGCGCCACTGCGCCAAGCACTCCCGCACGCCGCGCCGGTCCCGACTATGCCTACATCCGATACCAGTTGGCGAACAAACTCACCGAGAACACCTGCAAGGGCGGCCAGATGGTCAAGTGTCTCAACTGGTTACAGTCCAATGGCGGCACGCCTTCGCTGGCTGCGGCACCCAATGTCGGCAGGCGCAGATCCACCACATCGTGTGAGGCCAACTGGGCCGACTACGGTTCACGCACCGTCGACCCGGATCCGATGTTTCGGATCCCCGGGCACACACTCATCCGGATCACCGGACCGGAGGGCCTGAACAACCTACGCAGCGTGATCGTGAAAGGTCTGCCGGTGGCCTTCGGCGTCAACCTCTACAGCGACTTTCCGCACTACCGCGGCACGCCGTCGCCGTACGTCGGTAACGGACAGTGGCTGATCAACGCATCCGGCAAGAAAGCCGGTCACGTCATGGTCATCACCGCGTACGACGACAACAGGAGCGCCGGCGCGGTGCGAATTCAGAACAGCTTCGGAAAACGTTGGGGGGAGCAGGGATTCATGTGGATGGCATACGAAACCTTGGCCAAGATGGCGCAGGGAACCGGGGTGTACATACCGGACCGGGCTTGACGCCGCAAATCGGTGCGGCCGAATCGTTAACGCACCGTTGCCGTGTCGTTCTCCGTGCCCGCCAGAATGCCATGTGACTCAATTCACGGGAGGCGACCTTGGTGCGTTTTCCCACAGCGCTGCTGGCGATTCCGGTGGCAGTGCTGACCGCATGCGCGGTGTCCCTGATCCCCGCCCTCACGCCGGCCCGGGCGGCCGATGCCTACGGTCCGCTCGCGCCGCCGAACCCGTACCTGGCGCCCAACGGCCTGGCCTCGATGCACAACGACGCTGGATCGGCCGATGCCGGACCGCTCCCCGGTCCCGGCGCGCGCCTGGTGCCGATCTTCGCATTCCCGCTCCTGGCCGCATGTCCGACGATCACCCAGGGCACCGACGGTCTGGTGCTAGCGCTGTGCACCACGATCACCCAACAGGCTCCGGTACTGCATCTGCTTGATCCCGGCGGCATCCTGCCGCAGGTAATTCCGCTGGCCAGTCTGGACATCACCAAGGGCGGCCTGCTCGGCGGCGTCTACGCCTACCTGGACAACAACAACCAGATGGTGCTGATCGACGGCGTCAACCACCTGTTGCGCATCGCGCATACCAGGGACGAACGGGGTCGCTGGCAGTTGGTCGTCACCCAGTCCACGGACCTGTCCGGCGTCATACCCCCCGGTGACAGCTCGGTCGGCGTGGTCCCCGACTATCAGGGCAACGTCTGGTTCGCCACCGCCGGCGGCGTGGTCGGGGTCGCGAAAGCCGCTGGGGGCGTTGCCAGTCTGCAGCTGCCCGCCGGACAGCAAGTGGCCAACAGCATCTCGGCGTCACCCCTCAACCGCATCGCGGTAGCCACCACGTTCGCCGTCTACGAGATCAACCTCAACGGCGGCGGTAATCCGCAGGTCCTGTGGAGCCAGAACTACGACCGGGGGCCGGCCCGCAAACCGGGTCAGCTGAGTTGGGGGACCGGTTCCACCCCAACGTATTTCGGCCCAACCGGCGCCGACTACGTGACCATCGTCGACAACGCCGAGCCGCAGGTGCACGCTGTGGTTTACCAATCCGGCACCGGCAATATCGTATGCCAGCAGACGGTCCTGACGCAGGGAGGACCGGGCAGCGAGAACTCACCGATCGGTGCGGGCAATTCGATGTTCATCGCCAGCACTTACGGCTATCCCTATCCCGCGGTCCCGCCGGGTGCGGGTCCGGCGGTGCCGCCGACGGCGCCGTTCGTCGGCGGGATGACGCGAGTGGACATGGACAGCCCGGGCCCTGGCTGTCACACGGTGTGGGAGAGCAAGGTTCGCAGTGCCGCGCTGCCACACCTGTCCACCGGCGACGGGCTGATCTACACCATCACCCGGATCGGGCTCGACCAGACTACGCCGGCCGACATCTTCGCCTACTCGGTTATCGACCCGACCACCGGGAGATTGATGCACCAGCAACCGAAGTCGGCCACTCTGCTCAGCGACCCGATTCAGACGGCGTGCATGGTCCTGATGGGCGGCAAGATCATGCAGGGCAATATCACCGGAATCGGCCGCATCGGCTAGTTTCTCGCGCGGGGTTACTCCTGCGTGAACTTCATCATGTCGAGGTTCCAGTACCCCCGCATGCTATTGATCAGACCGTCGTCGTTGACGCGATAGGTGAACACGCCGCGCACCTCGCTGGTGAAGCCGCCCTCGAACTTGCTGTTCAGCACGAGGATATGAGCGATCTCGTGGGGTGAACTGGAAGGGAAGGTCTCTTCGCAGGTGATCCTCAGCTGGTTGGCGGCGATGTTGGTGTCATAGAACGTGGCCACCCCCTCTTTGCCCTTCACGCCGGTGCCGTCCGGATTGGTGACGGCTTTACCGATCGGGTCCTCGATCACCACGTCGTCGGCCATCAATGCCAACCAACCTTCGCGATCATGCGCTTGCACACAGCGCCATGACGATTGCGAGGCTGTCAGCGCCGGGGATTGGGCGGTTGGGCTCATTGCGGGTCTCCTTCTCTAGATTGCACACGCGGCACGAGCGCCGTCTTCGGTGGCTTTGCGGATCAGGCCCAGCCCGGTGCAGTCGCCCGCGGCGTGAACCGGGGTGTCGGGCAGTGCGTCGACCAGCGCGTTGAGCAAAACGGTGTCGGGTTCGACGGTGCCGGCGATGACGACGGTGTCGGCGGCCAGTTCGCGGACGACGCCGCCGGACGGTGTGAAAATCACTGCGCCGGAGGTGATCCGCTCGACTTCGGCGCGCACGTGCACGGTGACGCCCAGCCGGTCCAGGCGATCGGTGTGTTCGGTCTTGCGCTTGTTGCCGATCTCGGGTGCGATGTCTGCGTCGCTCTCGAGTATCGAGACCAGTCGGCCGCGTGCCGCCAGGAACTCGGCCAGTTCGAGCGCCACCAAGTCACCGCCGATGACCGTGACCCTGCGGCCGAACGGCATCCAGGCGCGGCTGGCCATCCGCACCGCCTCGGGACGCAGCAGCCGCCGACCGTCGAGCATGCTGCGCAGACCGGGTCCGGTGTGCACGTGCGGTAGCTGAGCTCCCGGAATCGCCGGCACCGCGACCCGGCCGCCGGTGGCCACCACCACCGCTTCCGGTGCCGACGCGACGACGTCGTGCACCGCAACATTCCGGCCCAGTACCGTTTCAGCGCCGCTGAGCCCGACCTCCCGGCGCAGGTACCGCAGGAAGGGCCGATTCTCGGGGTGCAGCACGCTTGCCCAGCGCAGGGCACCGCCGAGTTGCCGGCCGCGCTCGAACAGCGTCACTCGGTGGCCACGGCCGGCAGCCACCCGCGCCGCCTCCAGCCCGGCCGGTCCTCCCCCGATCACCACCACCCGCTTGGCGCGCGCAACCGCGGGTGCCGCGAGTGCGCGTTCCCGGCCGGTGCGCGGATTCACCGCGCAGTCGACCGAGAAGCGTTGTTCCATTGCATCGATACAGTTTTCGCAGGAAATGCACATGCGAACCCGGTGCGCCTGACCGGATCCCAGCTTGCGCGGCAGCTCCGGGTCGGCGAGCAACGGGCGACCCATGGCGATGAAATCGGCGCGGCCGTCGGCCAGGATGCGTTCGGCCCGCACGGGGTGGTGGATGCGTCCGACGGCGATCACCGGCACATCGACCACCTGCTTGACGGCGCCAGCGGCGCCAACGTTCACCGCTTCGCCGTCGTCGGCGCTGTTGACCATGCCCGTGACGAGCCGGTCGATCACGCCGCCACTGACGTGAAACGCGTCAACGCCCGCGGCGACGAGTTCTGGTGCCATCCGGGCGGTTTCGTAGATGGGCCGGCCACCCGCAACGCGCTCGTATCCGGAGATGCGCAGGGTTATCGGCAGCGCTTGGCCGATCTCACTACGGATCGCGGCCAGCGTTTCCAGCACCACTCGCAGCCTGCCGTGTGCGGTGTGCCCGCTGTAGCGGTCGGTACGCCGGTTACGTTGTGGCGCAAGGAAAGAACCCAGCAGCATGTAGCCGTGCGCGGCGTGCAGCTCGATCCCGTCGTAGCCGGCTTCGACGGCCCGGCGGGCGGCTGCCTTGAACAGGTCGAGCACCGCGGTGAGCTGGGCACCGGTGATCTCCACCGACGGACGCCCGGTGAGATATGACGGAACCACCGACGGTCCCAGCGACGTCGCGCCGAACATCTCCGGTCCCAGGCCGTCGGGCCCGGCATGCACGATCTGCGGCTGGATCTTGGCGCCGTGTGCGTGCACCTCCTCCACCAGCGCCCGGTGTGCGTCCACGGCCGCGTCGGTGCCCAGGTGCAGCCCGCCCGGAGTCTCCGGGTGCTGCGGGTCGACTCCGGTGGCTCCCAACGTGATCAGACCGACGCCGCCCTTGGCGCGGGCGGCGAAGTAGTCACGTGTGCGCGCAGACGGCAGGCCGTCGGGGGTGCCGTACATCGTCTCCATCGGAGACATGACCATCCGGTTGCGCACGGTCATGGCGCCGATTCGCCCCGGCGCCAACAGGTGCGGAAAGCTGGTCACTCAGGACCAGGGCTACCGATCAGCGTCCGTGTAGCGGATCACGCCGCGAATGTTCTTGCCTTCCAGCATGTCCTGGTAGCCCTCGTTGATCTGCTCGAGGCGGTACTGGGTAGTGACCATGTCGTCCAGGTTCAGCTTGCCGGCTTTGTACATCGACAGCAGCTGCGGGATGTCGTATTGGGGGTTGCCACCGCCGAAGATGGTGCCCTGCAGGTTCTTCTGCATCAGGGTCAACATGGCGAGGTTGAGGGTGACGTTGGTGTCGAGCAGGCTGCCGATGGCGGTCAGCACGCAGGTGCCACCCTTCTGGGTGATGTTGAGGTAGTTGTCGATGTCGGAGCCTTGCAGCTCCCCGACGGTGACGACCACCTTGTGGGCCATCAACCCGTAGGTGACTTCCATGATGCCCATCAGTGCGGCGTTGATGTCCGGGTAGACATGGGTGGCGCCGAACTTCAGCGCCTGGTCGCGCTTCCACTCCACCGGGTCGATCGCGAAGATGAAACGTGCGCCGGCATTGACCGCGCCCTGCAGGGCCGCCATGCCGACGCCGCCGACGCCGACGATCGCGACATCCTGGCCGGGACGGATGTCGGCGGTGCGCACCGCCGAGCCGTAGCCGGTGGTGACGCCGCAGCCGACCAGCGCGGCAACCTCGAACGGGATGGATCGGTCGATCTTCACCACTGAACTGCGGTGCACGACCATGTACGGCGAGAACGTGCCGAGCAGCGTCATCGGGAAGACGTTCTGACCGCGGGCCTGGATACGGAACGTGCCGTCGCTCACGGCCGCCCCGGCCAGCAAGCCGGCACCGAGGTCACACAGGTTGCGCATGCCGGACTGACAGGTCGGGCATTGTCCGCAGGACGGGATGAAGGACAGCACCACGTGGTCGCCCGGGGCAATGTCTTCAACGCCGGGGCCGACCTCGGTGACAATGCCGGCGCCCTCGTGGCCGCCGAGCACGGGGAAGCCCGCCATCGGGATGCCGCCGGTCACCAGGTGGTGATCCGAGTGGCACATACCGGCCGCTTCCATCTGGATCTTGACCTCGTCCTTGGCGGGGTCGCCAATTTCGATTTCCTCGATGGACCACGGCTGGTTGAATTCCCAGATCAGTGCGCCTTTTGTCTTCACGGTGGACCTGACCCCATTTCGCCTTTGAATTGAGAGTGCCTGGCCCCATCATGCCCGGCACGGTGGTGATGAGTGCCACAGGGCACTCCTAACGGCCAGCATAGCGCGTTTAACAAAACAAATGCTTGGTTGGGTGGCGGCGACTGGTGTAACGCCTCACCAGAGCGGGACCGGCGCCTTGCCCAGCGGGTAGTAGCCGGGCAGCTTCTCGCCGGCGAGGCTGCGCTCGATGCGCTTCTGCATCCCCGGGGACAGCTTTCCGGATTTCATCAGGTCCAGGTACAACGCCTGCACATGGCCGAAGTCGAAGAAGTCGCGTTGCCACTCGATCTTGGCGTCGGCGTCGAGCCGGAACCAACTGCCGCCGATGCCGTAGATCTCCGAGCGGCCGCCGTCGGAGTCGATGGCGACCTGCTTCCAGAAGCCGACGATCTCGCCCAGCTTGTCATCGATGAGGACCTTCTGGTACGGGTACTGCCAGTTCTCCAGGCCCGCCATCTCCAGGCCCAGGGCGATGTCGCGGATCTCATCGATGCCGACGCACATCACGTCCTCTTTCGGCCCGATGTTCCAGCCGTAGGTGGCGTCGTCGGCGTAGAAGTCGGCCAGGGGCTTCCAGTCACCCTCCCGCTCGGCAACTCGATTTGTTTCCAGCCAGCGGTCGACCCAGTCTTCCAATACCTCGCGGGGGTGTGACGCCATCAGCTTTCCTTCTTTTTGATGAACAGTGCCTGGGTAGGACACGACTCGACGGCCCGCTCCACCTCGCCGCGGGCCTCTTCGGGCGGGTCGGCGTCGAGAATCTCGACCTTGCCGCGCTTGGGGACCCGGAAGTAATCCGGGGCCTCCAGTTCGCACATCGCATGGCCCTGGCACAGGTCCAGATCCGCTTCGATCCTGAATCCCATCGCCGTCAGTCCTGCACACGCTTGCGGTAGCGGACCTTTGCCGGCCGGGCCAGCTGCACCACCATCTTGGAATGGTCGTTGTGATAGCTGTCGGGGGGTTGTGCCATCTCGAACTCGTACTCGCGCAACAAGACCGAGAAGATCGCCTTGATCTGCATCTGGGCGAACGCGGCGCCGACGCAGCGGTGCCGGCCCGCCCCGAACGGAATCCAGGTCCAGCGGTTGACCAGGTCTTCCTGTCGCGGCTTCTCGTAGCGGTCGGGGTCGAAAGAATTGGGATCGGGGAAATCCTCCGGGATCCGGTTGGAGATCGCCGGGGACGCGGCGACGAAGTCGCCCTGGTGAATCGGGTAGCCCTCCACCTCGAACTCGCCCTGGGCCACCCGCATCAGGATGATCAACGGCGGGTGCAGCCGCAGCGTCTCCTTGAGCACGTTCTCTAGCTTCGGGATCTGGCGCAGCGCATGGAAACTCACCTCCTGGCCGTCGGCGTAGAGCTCGTCGAGTTCCTGGACGACCTCGGCGTAGGCCTGCGGGTGGCGCATGAGTTCGATCAACGTCCAGGCCGAGGTACCGGAACTGGTGTGGTGGCCGGCGAACATCAGTGAGATGAACATGCCGGTGACCTCGTCGGCGGAGAACCGGAGGTTGCCGTCCTCGTCCTTGATGGACACCAGCACGTCGAGCATGTCCCGGTCGCTCTTGTCCTTGGGCGGGTTGGCAATCCGCTGGTCCATGATCTCCTGCACCAGCGCCACCAGGCCCACCCGGGCTTCGTCGCGGACGCGGAAGCTCTCGATCGGCAGGTTGGGGTCGACGTAGCAGAGCGGGTCGGTGCCGCGCTCCAGCTGGTGGTAGAAGTGCGCGAACCGCGAGTCCAGCTGGTTGCGGAACTTCAGCCCGATCAGACAGGCGGTCGAGGTGTAAATCGTCAGCTCGGCGAAGAAGTCGAGCAGGTCGATCTCGCCTTCATCGCCCCAATCAGCCACCATCTTGCTCACTTCTCCCTCGATGGTGACGGCATGGCCCTTCATGTGTTCGCCGCGCAGCGCCGAATTGTGCAGCATCTCCTTGCGCCGCTCCGGGCTGGCGTCGAACACCACGCCCTTGCCGAAGATTGGCGTCATGAATGGGTATGCCTCGGCCTGATCCAGATCCTCGTCGGCCGAACGGAAGAAGAACTCGTTAGCCCCCGCGCCGGTGAGCAGGATGACGTGCTTGCCGGCCAGCTGGAACCAGCCGACGTCGCCGCATTCGTCGCGGACCCGCTGCATCAGGCCGATCGGGTCGGTGCGGAATTCCTCGAGGTGGCCGTGTTCCTCTTCGCCGCCGGAAACCCGTGGCACGGTCAGTTGGGTGGTCATGGATTCAAAGCCTTCTCATCGACTTTCAACTGTTGACGCTCTTTGTTGGTCACCAACGGCGCTTCGGGCTGCAGCTCCATGTTGACCACGAACCCACCCCGCGGCGTCTCGGCAACGAAGGTGATCGCCCGGGCCAGATCTGACGCCCGCAGGAAGTAGTCGTGGCGGGCCTGTCCCCACTTGGCCCAGTCTTCCAGCGCGGGACCGATCAACTCGGCCGGCAGGCTCCAGCCCATCCCGGTCTTCGTCGGCCCTGGGTGCACGATCGACGCGCGCACGCCGGTGCCTTCCAGTTCCATCTGCAGGTTGGTGACCATGGCGATCAGTCCGGCCTTGGCCGCGCCGTAGGCGCCCATGTGCGGGCGCTGCCGTAGCGCGACATCGGAGCCGACGAAGATCAGGTCGCCGCGCTGACGCTCCAGCATGCCCGGAAGCACCGCTGTGGCAAGCCGGTTCGCCCCGATCAAGTGGATCTGCAGCTGCGACTCGAACGCCTCGCTGTCGATCTCGTGCAGCTTGCCGAAGTACGTGTCGCCGGCTCCGGCCACCAGCACCTCGATGTCGCCCAGTTGCTCGGCGGCTTGCCGCACAAAGCTTTTGACCGACTCCGGGTCGGTGACGTCCAGGGGCAGCGCGACCGCCTCACCGCCCTCGGCGCGGATCTTCTCGACGAGCTCCTGGCATTTGTCCACCCGGCGCGCGCCGAGCGCCACCGGAAAACCATGGGCGGCAAGCTCAACCGCGGTCGCGGCACCGATACCCGAGGACGCGCCCGCGACAATGGCGGGCCGGCGAGCGGGATGCGGGTCGAAGCGGGGCATCAGGCAACCTCCACGGTGACCGGTAGGTGAGCGAACCCGCGGACATTGCTGGAGTGGACGCGGACGGCGCTGGCCTCGTCCACCTGGTATCCGCGGATTCGCTTGAACAACTCGGTTAGTGCCACCCGCGCTTCCATCCGGGCCAGGTGCGCCCCTAGGCAGAAGTGCGCGCCACTGCCGAAACTCAGCAGCTTCGAACCGATGTCACGGCCGATCAGGAAGTCGTCCGGCCGGTCGAACACCCGCTCGTCGCGATGGGCCGAGCCGGGCAACAGCAGCAGTACGTCACCTTCGGGAATCGTGGTGCCGTAGAGCTCGAGTGGACCGGAGACGGTGCGGGCCAGGATTTGGCTGGACGTGTCGTAACGCAACGTCTCCTCGACCCACAGCGGAATCCGGGACGGATCGGCGTAGACCGGGGCCAGCTGATCGGGATTCTTGTGCCCCCAGAACGCAGCGTTGGCCAGGAGTTTCGTGGTCGTCTCATTGCCGGCGATCACCATGAGGAACATGAAACCGAGGACTTCCTCGTCGGTGAGCCGGTCGCCGTCGATCTCGGCCTCCAGCAGCGCTGAGGTCAGGTCATCGGTCAACTTCGTGCGGCGTTCGGCGATCATGCCCTGGTAGTAGACGATCAGGTTGATCGACGCCTCGATCGCCGATGCCGGCACATCGGTGACGCCGTCCTCGCGGTGCATGACGCCGTCGGCCCAGGCCCGGATCTGGTCGCGGTCGGCCGCCGGCACGCCCATCAGTTCCGAGATCACGTCCATCGGCAGCTTGCCGGCGAATTCGGCGACATAGTCCACCGTGCCGCCTGGTCCGGCTTTGTCCAGCATGACGTCGAGGTGCTGCACGGCGAGTTCGGTCACTCGCGGTTCGAGTTCGCGAATCCGGCGCGGTGTGAACCCTTTTGACACCAGGGTGCGCAGCCGTAGGTGTGCCGGGTCGTCCATGGCCAGAAACGACATGGTCTTCGACGCGTGCGGGCCGCGGGATACGGGGTCCAGGGATACACCATCGCGGTTGGACAGCGTGGTGCTGTTGCGAAATCCTTGGTGCACGTCAGCATGCCGCGAAACCGCCCAGAATCCGAGCGCTTCGTTGTGGTAGAGCGGGGCCTCGTCGCGCAACCGGCGGTAATACGGGTACGGGTCCTCGTGGAAGTCGTAGTCGTAGGGGTCGAGTACAAGTTCTGGATCCCCGACGTGAATCGTCATGAGTCAGTGCCTTTCTCGGCCCCGGCCAGAATGAGCCTCACCACTTCGGCCAACCGGTCGGCAATGTCGTGATACGTGAATTCGCCGCTGCCGGCCTGGACCAGCGCCCCGAAGAAGGCCATCTGTAGGGCGGCAACGGTGCCGGCCTCGGCGCCCGGCCCGATGGCCGAGGCGATGCGGCGGTGGATCTCCGCACCGATCCGGTCGCGGACGGCCCGCACCGCGGGATCTGTGCCACCCCCCATGAGTGCGGCGGTGCACGCCGCGCCCACCTCCGGTTCGTCGGCGACGACCAGTGCCAGGTGCCGCAGCGCTTGATCCACGCGGGCGTGCATGGCGACGTTCACGTCGGTGAAGTAGGGCACCTGCCGCACCAGATCCAGGTAGACCTCGGCGATCAGATGGTTCTTGGATGAGAAGTACGTGTAGGCGGTGGCGGGCGCGACCTTGGCCTTGGCCGCCACCATCCGCACGGTCAGATCGGCGTAGGTGTTCTCTCGCATGGTCTGCATGCCGGCGGCCAGTACCTTGCGGAAGGTTTCCTCTTGGCGGCGGTTACGTGGGGTTCTGCCGGCCGGCTGCTGAGCCTGGTCGGCCACCGAAACCGCAGTATCGCTGGACACATGTCCAAGCTAAGGGATGGTCGCACCGCTAAGCAACCCCTGCAAGGAAAAGCCCTTTTCAATCGCGTTTCCGAACCGATGACGGCCAATCACATTGCCGGCTCTTGCACCGCCACCGACTTCGGGGCTATGGTTCGACGAAACAATATCGGACAGTTGTCCATTCGGCTTGGTCGTCAGCTTCGGACGGCTGAGCGCACCTGGTGGGAGTGTTAGATGGCCCTGTTGGCCGACGGCGTGAGTGCTCTGTTCATCGACGGAACGTTCTCGGAGGGCGCGGCAGGCACCTTCCCGACGGCGAACCCGGCCACGGAGGAGGTGCTGGGCGTCGCGGCCGACGCCGATGCGCACGACATGGGCCGCGCCATCCAGGCGGCGCGCCGTGCGTTCGACGACACCGACTGGTCGCGCAACACCGAATTGCGCGTTCGGTGCATCCGACAGCTGCGCGAGGGGATGCAGAAGCACACCGAAGAACTACGAGAACTCACCATCGCCGAAGTCGGAGCGCCGCGGATGCTGACCTCGATGGCTCAGCTGGAAGGACCGGTCAACGATCTGGCGTTCGCGGCGGACACCGCCGAAAGTTACGTGTGGAACCAGGATCTGGGCCAGGCGTCGCCGATGGGCATCCCGACCCGGCGCACCATCGCCCGTGAAGCGGTCGGTGTCGTCGGCGCTATCACCCCGTGGAACTTCCCGCACCAGATCAACCTCGCCAAGCTGGGTCCCGCCTTGGCGGCCGGCAACACCATGGTGCTCAAGCCCGCACCCGACACGCCATGGTGCGCAGCGGTGCTCGGAGAACTCATTGCCGAGCACACCGACATCCCGCCGGGTGTGGTGAACATCGTTACCTCCAGCGATCACAGCGTGGGCGCCTTGCTCGCTAAAGACCCTCGGGTGGACATGATTTCGTTCACCGGATCTACCGCCACCGGCCGCAACGTGATGAGCGATTCGGCGGCCACCATCAAGAAGGTGTTCCTGGAGCTGGGCGGAAAGTCGGCGTTCGTCGTACTCGACGACGCGGATATGGCCGCCGCGTGCGCGATGGCGGGGTTCACCGCATCCATGCATGCCGGGCAAGGCTGTGCGATCACCACGCGTCTGGTGGTGCCGCGGGCGCAGTACGACGACGCCGTCGCTGCTGCGGCGGGAACCATGTCCGGGATCAGGCCGGGTGACCCCGACGACCCCGGAACCGTCTGCGGCCCTTTGATTTCGGCGCGCCAGCGCGACCGTGTGCAAAGCTACCTCGATTCGGCGATCGCCGAAGGCGGCACCTTCGCCTGTGGCGGCGGTCGCCCGGCGGGAAGAGATGTCGGCTATTTCATCGAACCCACCGTGATCGCCGGTCTGGGTAACGATGCCCGCGTCGCCCGGGAGGAGATTTTCGGGCCGGTGCTCACGGTGATCGCCCATGACGGCGACGAGGACGCGCTGCGGATCGCCAACGACTCATCATATGGCTTGTCGGGCACCGTGTTCAGTGCGGACCAAGACCGGGCCGCCCGCTTCGCCGCGCGGATGCGGGTGGGCACCGTCAACATCAACGGTGGAGTCTGGTACTCCGCGGATGCGCCGTTCGGCGGATACAAGCAGTCCGGTAACGGCCGCGAGATGGGCGTGGCCGGCTTCGAAGAATACTTGGAAATCAAAACCATTGCGACTATGGCCATTTGAAAGTGGAGTAGAGGAGCGCAGCGTGCAGTTCGAGAACAAGGTAGCCATCGTCACCGGGTCCGGTGGCGGTATCGGCCAGGCGTACGTCGAGGCGCTGGCCCGGGAGGGTGCGGCTGTGGTGGTGGCCGACATCAACGCCGAGGCGGCAGAGGGGGTGGCCAAACAGATTGTCGCCGACGGCGGAACCGCTATCAGCGTTCCGGTGGACGTGTCCGACCCGGCATCGGCCAAGGCGATGGCCGATCGGACCCTGGCCGAGTTCGGCGGGATCGACTACCTGGTCAACAACGCCGCGATCTTCGGCGGCATGAAGCTGGATTTCCTGCTCACCGTCGACCCGGAGTATTACAAGCGGTTCATGAGCGTGAACCTCGACGGCGCCCTGTGGTGCACCCGCGCGGTCTACAAGAAGATGGCCAAGCGTGGCGGCGGGGCAATCGTCAATCAGTCGTCCACCGCGGCGTGGCTGTACGCCAACTTCTACGGCCTGGCCAAGGTCGGCATCAACGGCCTCACCCAACAACTTTCGCGGGAGCTGGGCGGCCAGAACATCCGGATCAACGCCATCGCACCCGGCCCCATCGACACCGAGGCCAACCGGACCACCACGCCCAAGCAGATCGTCGACGACATCGTCAAGGGACTTCCGTTGTCGCGCATGGGAACCCCGGACGATCTGGTGGGCATGTGTCTGTTCTTGTTGAGCGATCAGGCCCGTTGGATCACCGGGCAGATCTTCAACGTCGACGGCGGACAGATCATCCGGTCGTGACCACGCGCCGACGACGATGCAGAGCGGAGCGATGAGGAGGAGTGGCGCCAGTGTCTGACGCGCCGACGACGATGCAGAGCGGAGCGATGAGGAGGAGTGGCGCCAGTGTCTGACGCGCCGAAACTGGGATACATCGGGTTGGGCAATATGGGCGCCCCGATGGCCAAGAAGATGTCCGAATGGCCGGGCGGCCTGACGGTTTACGACGTTCGGGCCGAAGCGATGGCGCCGTTCGCTGACCGAGGCGCCCGCCTCGCCGATAGCGTGGCCGACGTCGCGTCCGCCGACATTATCAGCGTGACCGTGCTCAACGACGAGCAGGTGCGGGACGTGGTGCATGCACTGGCAACGACCGCAAAACCCGGCACCGTGGTCGCGATCCACTCGACGATCAGCGACACCACCGCCGAAGAGTTGGCGGGTGAGCTGAATACGCAGGGCGTTTACGTCATCGATGCGCCGGTCAGTGGTGGTGGTCGCGCCGCGCGTTTCGGTCAGTTGGCGACCATGGTCGGGGCGAGCGATGAGGTGTTCGCCCGCGTGAAAGAGCCGTTCGAGCATTGGGCGGAGCTGGTGGTGCACGCGGGGCCGCCCGGCGCGGGCACGCGGATGAAGTTGGCTCGCAACATGCTCACCTTCACGACATACGCGGCGGTGGGAGAGGCATGGAAGCTGGCTGAGGCTGCCGGCCTGAACCTGCAGGACCTCGGCAACGTGGTGCGTCACACGGATAAACTGACCGGCGGAGCCGGGTCGATCATGTTCCGCGACGACACGAAAGATCTTGAGCCGGGCCACTTCCTCTACGACGGGTTTACCCATACCCGTGGTCTCGGCGAGAAGGATCTGGGTCTGGCCCTGGCCCTTGCCGAATCGGTCTCGGTCGACCTGCCGCTGGCTAAGCTGGCTCTCGAATGGCTGGCGCCGGGCCTCGGGGTGCCGCATACAGAGAAAGACGCGTGATGGACGAACTGCGCCGCAAGGGCCTGGAGAAGATGAACGAGGTCTACGGCTGGGAGATGCCCAATATCGAGGGCGACCCCTACTTCGACCTGACCGTCGACCACCTGTTCGGTTCAATCTGGACGCGACCGGGGCTGTCGATGCGGGACAAGCGCATCATGACGCTCACCGCGGTGACCGCCGTCGGGAATCGCGATCTGGCCGAGATCCAGATCAATGCAGCGCTGCTGAACGGGGAACTGAGCGAGACCGAGCTGAAGGAAATGGCTCTGTTTCTTACCCACTACCTGGGCTTCCCGCTGGGGTCGGCGCTCAACGGCGCAGTCGACACCGTGGTAGCCAGGCGCAAGAAGGCGGCGGCGAAGGGCGCGGAAGAAGACAAGAAAGCCAATGTCGAGCGCGCGCTCAAGATGAACTCGGGCGGGGCCTGAGCTCGCCGTCGGACAGGGCGGGTTGCCACCCACGAATTGACCGCTTCCTGACACTTCACTCGTCCTGCGTCCGCGGCTGCCTTTAGCTTGCACAGGGCGAGGCAGGCAGCAGATTGCTGTGAAGCTCAGGAAGTGGAGACCTCAGTGGGTCATACGATCGAAAAGACTTTTCGATTCGATGCGGGTCATCGATCGTTGGGATTCGACTATAAAAAAGAAGAGACGATCCATGGTCATACTTGGCAACTGAAGCTGGTATTAGAGTTCAAAGGTGAGTTGAACGGTATGAAAACCGTCTTCGACACCAATGACTTGGCCGTCATCGTCAAACCGGTCATCGATGATTTGGACCACTCTTTCATCATCTGGGACAAGGACCCCATATTCGATGAGTTCGTCAAAGTCTGCGAACTGGCGCATATCGAGGACAAGATTTACCAGGTCGATTTCAATCCAACTATCGAAGGCCTCGTGCAACATATCTACGAGCGAATAAGCGGCAAACTGCAACTCGACGGTTGCGCGCTCAGACGCGCAGAACTCCGCTGCGCTTCGACACTTAATGCCAGTTACGGGCTCGACTAGTGGACGAAGGGGAAACATGCCCTACACCATCAAACAAACCATCCGGCTGGAGATGGGACATCGTACTTGGACGCACGATATGCGCACCAGTCGCGGTGGCAGTGAGCTCTACACACCGGACCTGATTGCGAACAAGTGCGCGAATCTGCACGGCCACACCATATTCGTCTCGGTAACCCTTGTCGGTGACGCGCTGGACGAGCAGTACTTCCTGCTCGACACCGACCTGCTGGAAAATGCATTTCGGCCGATACTCGACGAGGTGGATCACGCGTTCGTGGTCGATAGGAGCGACCCGCTGTACGACGATATCGCCGCGGTGGCCAAAAAAGGTGGACTCAAATTGTGCACCGTGGACTTCTCACCCACTTTCGAGGCGTTGGTTCGGCATTTCTATGACCGCCTGCAATCGACCATCAATGTCAACGGGTTGGCCGACCAACTTCGGATCGCCGAGATGAAGGTGCTCGGTGAACAAACCGTCGAGGCCACCTACTGCGGCGGGTAGGCCCGGTGTGCGGCCGGACATTGCGCCGGTCGCCGGCCCGCTTCGCAGTGCACTAGGACAACCTGCGAAACCCGTTGTTGCCGTGATGCCGCTAGTGTGACCTGTCGTGCGCGTCCTGGTGATCGGCTCCGGTGCCCGTGAACATGCCCTGCTGCTGGCGCTCAGCAGAGACCCGCAGGTCACGGGTTTGGTCATCGCGCCCGGCAACGCCGGCACCGCCCGGCTGGCCGAGCAGCACGACGTCGATATCACCTCCGCTGACCAGGTCGTGGCCCTGGCGCGCAAGGTCGAGGCCGACCTCGTCGTCATCGGTCCCGAGGTGCCGCTGGTTCTCGGGGTGGCCGACGCCCTGCGCGCCGCCGGCATCGTCTGTTTCGGACCCGGCCGGGACGCGGCGCGGATCGAGGGCTCCAAAGCCTTCGCCAAAGAAGTCATGGCCGCGGCCGGAGTGCGGACCGCTGCCAGTGAAATCGTCGACAACCCGGCACATTTGGACGCCGCGCTCGGACGCTTCGGGCCACCGGCCGGTAACCCCGCCTGGGTGGTCAAGGACGACTCGCTGGCCGCCGGAAAAGGCGTGGTGGTCACCGCTGACCGCGAGGCTGCTCGCGCTCACGCCGCCAGCCTGCTCGAGTCGGGTCATCCTGTGCTGCTCGAGTCTTTTCTGGACGGGCCCGAGGTCTCCTTGTTCTGCGTGCTCGACGGCGCGACGGTGGTGCCGTTGCTGCCCGCGCAGGACTTCAAACGGGTCGGTGACGGTGATGCCGGCCCCAACACCGGCGGCATGGGGGCATATGCGCCGCTGTCGTGGCTGCCCGAAGCCGTCTACCGCGAGATTGTCAACCAGGTGGTCGAACCCGTCGCGGCCGAGCTCGTTCGGCGCGGTAGCCCGTTCAACGGCTTGCTGTACGCCGGCCTGGCGATCACCTCCACCGGCCCGGCCGTGGTCGAGTTCAACTGTCGCTTCGGTGATCCGGAGACGCAGGCGGTTCTGGCACTCCTGGAGTCGCCGCTGGGCCAGTTACTGTATGCAGCCGGCAGCGGAAGGCTGGCTGACTTCGAGCCATTGCGGTGGCGTGACGGTGCTGCCGTGACGGTGGTGTTGGCCGCGGAGAACTATCCCGGGCGGCCGCGGGTCGGCGATGTCATCGTCGGCTCGGAAGCCGACGGCGTCCTGCACGCCGGCACCGCACGCCGCGGCGACGGCGCGATTGTCTCCTCCGGCGGCCGGGTGCTGTCGGTGGTCGGCACCGGTGTCGACCTGGCCGAGGCGCGTGCCCGCGCGTACGGAATCCTCGGCTCGATTCGATTGCCCGGCGGGCACTTCCGCACCGATATCGGACAGCGAGCCGCCGAAGGGAACATCAACCTCTAGATCCGGTCTCGCCGGCACGGTCACACTCTGCACCTGACTTGAAATCGCGGTCCGGGGCGCCTATCAACGTCATATCGCCGCGCGGGTGGCGAATCGGATCGCTTGGTGATCGGGCGTGAAACGGAGGGAGTCTTCGTGCTGTTCCTCGGACTGGCGCTGTTTGTGATCGCTGCGCTGCTGGTGTATTTGGCGCTTCACCCGCGGGAGGCGTTCTACCTGGATGAGGGTTGGAAGTTCGAGGCTCCCCCCGAGCCATCCGAAACCTATGTCACGGTCAACGTGGCCGGCCGAATGATCGGCGCTGCACTGGCGGTCGGCATCGGTGTCTGGGTGATCGTCGAAGGCTTTCACGAGCATGCCGTCGCTGATCAGCACCATGCCCTGATCGCCTCGACTGAGCGGTGCAAGCAAGAGGTTCAGCCACGCTTCACGGCCCAGGTCAAATGGGAGGCGGCGTTGGTGGCCAATCCAGACGAAGTGAGACAGCTCGCCCGGGACCTATCGGTGGACGTGGAGATCACGCGTGCGCAACGGCCCGACTATGTGAGCGGCCGCGCCGACCGGACCGTGCCCTATGACGTGGTGCGGGTGTTTGACCCGAAGAGGACGGGCAATAGCAAGGACCTGTTCGTCCTTGATGGCAGCTCCCACATGTGGCAGGTCGATGATCGACCGCTGACCTCGTGCAGATGAATCGTGACCATCCTTGCGTGGCGCTCTTGGCAGCGATATGCGCCGGCTATTGCTGAAATTGCGGACAGTAGACGGTGATCGCCGCGTTGACCCCGGCGGCCGCCTGAGCGGGCGTGACAGTGTTGTTGCCGTTCACCGTCGCCTGCACGGAATCATTGGGCGTCCCACCGTTTTGCAGGCTCGTGCACACGGCGCGGCCGGTCGCGGCGGCTGCGGCCGGATCGGTGACGGTCAGACCAGGGATGCCGGACACCATGTTGACGAAGGCCTGGTCCGGGTCGGCGGGCCGCTGCGGTGGGGGCGCCGGCGCCTTCGGTGGTGACGGCTGAGCCGGAGTCGCCGCGGCCGGCGCGGCCGGAGGGGACGCAGCGGCGGGAACGGACGTCCGGTGTGGAGTGGCTGCGGGCGCCGGAGCCGGCGCCGGAACGGGGCTTGAGGCAGTGTCCTTCGGCGGCAACGCCATCGGCTGCGCGGCCGCCGCGGGTGGTGGCACATTCTCGGCTGCCAGCTGAGGTTGCGTGGAAGCCGGGGACGCCGCGGGCGGCCCGGCGTCAGGCCTGTCGTCGATCTGGTAGCCGCTGGCCGCGATGCCGGTGAGTGCGATGACCGTTGCTGCGGCCGCGATGGTCTGCCGATTCCGCCGTTGTGGTTGGACGGCGGGGGCGGGCTGCTTGGGTGTCCGGACCGCGATGGGTCTGGGCATGGTCCATACCGAGTTTGTTGATTGGCCGATCGAGTGGACGGCGCGTGTGAAGGCATCGGCGAAGTCGGTGCATCGGATGAATCGATCGGCGGGATCTTTGGCCAGCGCGATGGCGAAGACCGGGTCGAAGGCCTTGAGTGTGGGCCGGATGTCGGCCAGGGCGGGAGGTGGCGTGCTGAGGTGGCGGCTGATCACAACGGCGGGGTTGGTGTGCGGGAACAGCGGGGCGCCGGTTAGCAGGTGGTAGGCGGTTGCGGCCAGAGCGTACTGATCGGCGCGGCCGTCGATGGGTTCGTCGGTCAATTGCTCAGGCGCTGCGTAGGGGAAGGTGCCGATCATCATGTTGGTCGCGGTCAGGCCGCCGATGTCGCCGATGTTGCGTGCTATGCCGAAGTCGCTCAACAGGACTCGTTGTTCGCCGGTGTCCGGACCGGTGAGCAGGATGTTCGCCGGACCGACATCGCGGTGTAGCACGTCATGATGGTGATGCGCGTAGTCGAGCGCGCCTGCGATCGCCTGGATGATGTCGGCTACCTGATCGGCCGGCATGCCGACCGGATACTGGGCGCGCAACAGGCTCGCGGCGTCGGTACCGTCGACGAAGTCCATCGAGATCCACAGTTGCCCGTCGAACTCGCCACGGTCGTTGATCCGCACGATATTCGGATGCCACAGTGCGGCAGCCAGGTCCGCCTCTCGGATGAAGCGCTGACGATAGGCGTCGTCGGCAGAGATGTCGTCGTTCAGGACCTTCAGCGCCTCGCGGCGTGGCAAGCGTGGATGCCGGACCAGGTAGACCTCGCCCATGCCGCCGGCGCCCAACAACCGGTCAATCGTGTATCCGGCGAACACATCTCCGGCACCCAAACCCATGCCGGGGCTTCGATGAACTGAGCCAATCATCGCACCGTCCGTAACAGGAATGCCGAGCGCAGCCTCGGCGCCAGCCCGCAATTGCTCATTCGATAGTACCCAGCGATTCATCGCCAAGTCATCTATAGTTTCCTATGAGTTTACCTTTAGTTCACCTTATCTCGTCGGGTGAAGGTCCGAGACGGGG
Source organism: Mycobacterium gordonae (assembly GCF_017086405.1). Taxonomy (NCBI): domain Bacteria; kingdom Bacillati; phylum Actinomycetota; class Actinomycetes; order Mycobacteriales; family Mycobacteriaceae; genus Mycobacterium; species Mycobacterium camsae. The sequence goes on along the minus strand of NZ_CP070973.1, from coordinate 6,365,575 downwards.
TTGACGGGTGGGCCGCTGATCGTGAGAACCTCAGCGGCTCAACGACCGTCGCGGGATCGGTGACGGTGAAGCCGGGAACGTCGGCAAGCTGGTTTAACGGAGGTCTGGTCCCGACCGACCGCTATGTGCTGTGGGGTGTCTTCGTCCGCGACGCGGCCGAGATGGGTGCCAGTGGCTGGTAGCACGCGCGAGGCGGAGCTGCCGCTGGTGTCGGAACGCGCGCCGGGAAAGGCGACGGCGTGGCTTGCCGTCAATCGATGCCTACGGCCGGGCCAGGGCTTCGCGGCGTCAGAGCGCGGCGGCCTGCCCGTCCCGACGCGGGTCGCTGGCCGCGAGATATCCGTCGTCCAAACGCCAGATCGCCTGGCAACTGCCGAACGCGTTGTAGTCATCCACGGTGAGCAGTTCATGCCCACGCTGACGGAGACCGTCGAGGGTCTTCGGTGGAAATCCGTTCTCGCAACTGACTTCCATGCCCTGTACCCAACGGAAGCGCGGGCCGTCGCAGGCGGCCTGGGGGTTCTGGCCGTAGTCGGCGATGCGCACCAGAACCTGTACGTGGCCCTGTGGCTGCATGGGCCCGCCCATCACGCCCAGGGTCATCACGGGCGCGCCGTCCTTGGTGACGAAGCCCGGAATGATGGTGTGGTACGGGCGCTTGCCCGGTCCGACCTGGTTCGGATGACCCTGTATCGCAGAGAAATTGGCGCCACGATTGTGCAATGATATGCCGGTGCCCGGCACCACCACGCCGGAGCCGAAACCCATGTTGTTCGACTGGATCATCGACACCATCATCCCCGCGGAATCGGCGGCGGTCAGATAAACCGTGCCGCCCTTGGGTGTTCCGGCCGAGGCGGGGTTGGCGCGGGCGGGATCGATCAGTGCGGCCCGCTGCTTCAAGTAATCGCGGTCGAGCAGCTGCGCGGCGGTGACGGCCATGTGGTCGATATCGGCGACGTAGGCGTGTGCGTCGGCGAAAGCCAGTTTCAGCGCTTCGATCTGCAGGTGCACACTGTCGGCGGAATCGACTGGCCGCGAGGCCATGTCGAAATGATCGAGGATCCCTAGCGCGATCAAAGCCACGATTCCTTGACCATTGGGCGGTATTTCGTGCACCGTGTACCCGCGATACTCGTTGCTGATCGTGCCCACCCAATCGGCTCGGTGCGCGGCCAAGTCGTTCGCGCGTAGCGCGCCGCCGTTCGCCGTGGAGTGCGCTTCGAGCGCCGCCGCCAACTCACCGCGATAGAACTCCACCCCACCGGATGCTGCGATCTTCTCCAGCGTGTCCGCATGGTCGGGAAAAGTGAACAGCTCGCCGGCTTTCGGCGCCCGTCCTCCCGGCAGGAAGGCTTCGGCGAACCCGGGCTGCTCGGCGAACAACGGCACCTGGGCCGCCCACTGGGTGGCCACCATCGGCGAGACCAGAAAACCGTTGCGGCCATATGCGATAGCGGGTGCGAAGAGTCGCTCGAACGGGAGCCTCCCGAACTGGGCATGCAGTTGTGCCCAGGCCGATACCGCTCCGGGTACCGTGACGGAGTTCCACCCGGCAGCCGGAACACCCTGCCCGCCAAAGTATTCGGGTGTCCACGCTGCCGGTGCGCGGCCAGACGCGTTGAGGCCGTGCAGACGCTCACCGTCCCAGACGATGGCGAAGGCATCCGACCCGATGCCGTTGGACACCGGTTCGACCAGCGTCAGGGTGATCGCGGTGGCGACGGCCGCGTCCACCGCATTCCCGCCGTCGGCGAGCATTCGGAGACCTGCCTGTGCGGCCAGTGGCTGCGATGTGCAGACCGCATTGGCAGCCAGCATCGGCGTCCGAGGCCAGCGGTACGGGTTGTTCCAGCCGAATGGTGTGCTCACGGGGGGAGCGTAGCGGCGCACTGGCCGCACAACCAGGGTCTACGCCGTCAGCAGGGGCGCCATCCAAGTCAACTCCGCCGGCAACTGGGAGCTCCAGAAACCGCCGTCGTGACCGCCCGGGGAGAAACCGCCCGCCGGCGGATTCGGGAGTTGGGCGATGAACTGCTTTGTCGCCGAATAGAAGGGGTCACTGTCGCCGCAGTCGATGCGGATCGGGATCGCACCCAGCGCCGGCATGCCCCACACCGAATTGGCCGCGTAGTCGTCGGGCCCGTCGAAGGCGCCGGGCGCGGCCGCGCCCGAGGATGTCCACAGCGCGGGGCTCACCGCGCAGATCGCGGCGGTGCGTCCGGCGCCCAGTCGGCCGCCGAGCAGTAACGCGCCATAGCCGCCCATCGACCAGCCCAGGAATCCCACCCGCGAAGTGTCCAGGCCGTGGCTGTCCAGCATCGGAATCAGCTCGTTGAGCACCATCGACCCGGCGTCGTCACCGTCGGCCCGTCTGTGCCAGTAGCCGCCGCCGCCGTCGACGGCGACCACCGCGAACGGCGGTAACCCGGCATTGACGGCTTGCGCCAAGCCCTGCTCGACACCGCCGGCCATCACGGCCGCGGCATCGTTACCTTTGCCGTGCAGGGCAATGACCGGCCGCAGCGGTTTGGTCTGGCCGGGCGGACGCGCGATCGCCCAATTCGTCGATATCCCACCCCGTGCTGCCGAGGCGAATGAGCCAGTCACCATGGTCGGAGCCGCCTGCGCGGGGGGCGCGGGATCCAGCGGCCGTGTCGGCGCCAATGGAACGTTTGTCCCAGTCCGGGCAACCGGCGCGGCGCCCGACGTTTGTGGGTGAAACAGCACGTCGAGCGCATATGCGCCGCCCGCGCCGCATGCGGCGGCGGCGCCGAGGCGCAGCACGGCACGGCGGCTGATGTCTGGCATGCGGGTCATCATGCCATGTTCGTTTCGCGAAAATGGCAATGCAGTACCACTTTGACTGGCAGCATGGGTGGACGTGACAGCAGCAGTTACTCCCAAAGGAGAACGTCGGCGGTACGCGTTGGTAAGCGCTGCCGCCGAGCTGCTCGGCGAAGGCGGGTTCGAAGCGGTGCGCCATCGGGCGGTCGCTCGGCGAGCCGGCCTGCCCCTGGCGTCTACTACCTACTACTTCTCGTCGCTCGATGACTTGATCGCCCGCGCGGTCGAGCACATCGGAATGATCGAGGTGGCGCAGCTGCGGGCCAGGGTCAACGCCCTGTCCCGCCGCCGCCGGGGGCCGGAGACCACCGCTGACGTGCTGGTCGACTTGCTGGTTGGGGACGTATCCGGACCAGGGCTCGCCGAGCAGCTGATATCGCGCTATGAGCGTCATATCGCCTGTACCCGTCTGCCTGCCTTGCGGGAGAGCATGCGGCGCAGCCTGCGCCAGCGCGCCGAGGCGGTCGCCGAGGCCATCGAGAGGTCGGGTCGGGCGGTGCAGATCGAACTGGTGTGCACCTTGATCTGCGCCGTTGACGGGTCGGTGGTCTCCGCTCTGGTCGAAGGGCGCGATCCGCGCGCAGCAGCGATGGCGACCGTGATCGATCTGATCGAAGTGCTTGCGCCCGTCGATCAACCGCCGGTGCGGGTCATCAGCACGTCGTTGGGCAACGACGGCGTCGCGATCTAGCCCGTCGCCGCGTCGCCGCAGCTGGCTCGTGCCCGCCGCGCGGTCAGCACGTCGTCGTCGGTACGGACGGCGCTGACACTGATTGCAGTCCGCCGTGGTCGACGGCGGCTACCCCGGTCGGGTCGCAGCCTGTTCACGTTAGGGCGACGCTGGCGGAGTGCATGATCGAAGGTGCCTATCGGTAGGCGTGGAGTGCCGCTCCCGCCGGCTACGTCAACCCGTCAAAACCGAACAGCAGACCCCCGGCGCCCGGCGTGCCGCTCTTGCCAAGGATGAAGCCAGTACCGCCCTTACCGCCGTTACCGCCGTTGCCGATCAGGACGGCATCGCCGCCGGCTCCCCCGGTACCACCGGTCCCAAAGCTCTCGGCGCCGGCGCCGACGCCGCCGGCGCCGCCGTTACCGAACAGTCCGGCGGCCCCGCCGGCACCGCCATTCGGGCCGGACCCACCTGCGCCACCGTCGCCGTACAATCACCCGCCGGCCCCACCGGCGGCCCCGGACCCCGCCGCCGCGTTGGCGCCGTTACCGATCAGCGGGCGCCCGGTGGCCGCGAGGAAGGGCGCGTTGATCGCGTTGAGTAGCGGACTGGTTATTGACGCGGCGTTGGCAGCCTCGGCTGCCGCATAGGACCCGGTGCCCGCGGTCAAGGCCTGCAGGAACTGTTCGTAAAACACCGCAGCTTGCGCGCTCACCGCCCGGTAGGACTGGGCGTGCGTGTCGAATAGCACCGCCACCGCCGCTGATACCTCATCAGCGCCCGCGGCCAGCAACCGTTGGGTGTTGGCCGCACAGTGTTGGCCGCCCCGATCGTCGACCCGATACCCGCCAACTCCGTGGCGGCGGCGGCCATCCACTCCGGGGCAGCGATCACATATGACATCGGACACCTTCCCCGATGAGGTCACGGCCCGATGGACTGGGACGACCCGCGAGATGCCCGGTTACCTGCAACCCACGGGTAGCGCCAGCATATCGCCGTAAGCAGTGCCAATTCCCGGTTTTGTCTTGATCGGCAAACCTCCACGCCGCGCATTCGTTGGCTCAAACGAGAATGACCACGGCGGGGCGCCAGGCCGCAAGCGCAGGGATCACGATTCGCCACCAGCGGGCGGACAGGCCGGCCCCATCGGCCCGGGTCTGGCGTCCGGCCGCGCTCCCGGACGACAAGTCAAGGCTCCGCGCGACCGTAAGCTGTGTCCGTGACAACCCCAGTGAGCATTCCGAACGTGCTGGCCAGCCGGTACGCAAGCGGTGAGATGGTGGCGATCTGGTCGCCGGAGGCCAAGGTGGTCGCGGAGCGGCGGCTGTGGCTCGCCGTGCTGCGGGCCCAGACCCAGCTGGGTGTGGATGTCCCCGCCGAGGCAATCGACGACTACCAGCGCGTTCTCGAGAACGTCGATCTGGCCTCGATCGCCGCGCGCGAGCGGGTGCTGCGCCACGACGTCAAGGCCCGCATCGAGGAATTCAACGCGCTCGCCGGCCACGAGCACGTACACAAGGGCATGACCAGCCGCGACCTGACCGAGAACGTGGAGCAATTGCAGATCCGGCAGTCGCTGGAACTGGTGTTCAGTCACACGGTGGCGGTGCTGGCCCGCCTTGCCGAGCGCGCGGTGGCCTACCGGGACCTGGTGATGGCCGGGCGCAGCCACAACGTCGCCGCCCAGGCCACCACACTCGGCAAGCGGTTCGCTTCGGCCGCGCAGGAGACACTGATCGCGCTGACCCGGTTGCGGGAGCTGATCGACCGCTACCCGCTGCGCGGCATCAAGGGGCCGATGGGCACGGCACAGGACATGCTCGACCTGCTCGACGGCGATTCGGTCAAACTCGCCGCCCTCGAGCAACAGGCGGCTGAATTCCTCGGATTCACAACGGTATTGCGCAGCGTCGGGCAGGTTTATCCGCGTTCGCTGGACCACGACGTGCTCTCCGCGCTGGTCCAGCTGGGCGCGGGACCGTCGTCGCTGGCGCACACCATCCGGTTGATGGCCGGGCACGAACTGGTCACCGAGGGGTTCGCCGAAGGTCAGGTCGGCTCCTCGGCGATGCCACACAAGATGAACACCCGCAGCTGCGAACGGGTCAACGGACTTCAGGTGGTGCTACGCGGATACGCCTCGATGGCCGCCGAACTGGCCGGCGCGCAGTGGAATGAGGGCGATGTCTTCTGCTCCGTGGTGCGCCGAGTTGCATTGCCGGACAGCTTCTTTGCCGTCGACGGGCAGATCGAGACGTTCCTGACGGTGCTCGACGAGTTCGGCGCTTACCCGGCTGTGATTCAGCGCGAGCTGGACCGGTATCTGCCGTTTCTGGCCACCACGAAGGTTCTGATCGCCGCCGTGCGCGCCGGGATGGGTCGCGAAGCCGCGCACCATGTGATCCGCGAACATGCCGTCGCCACGGCCCTGGCCATGCGGGAGCGCGGCGCCGAGCCCGACTTACTGGACCGGTTGGCCGCCGATGACCGGCTCCCGCTGGACCGGGCGGCCCTGGATGCCGCGCTCGCCGACAAGGAGGCCTTCGTCGGTGCGGCCGGTGACCAGGTCGACGAGGTGGCCGCCCTGGTGGACGAGCTCGTGAGTCGCCACCCGGAGTCGGCCAAGTACTCGCCGGGGGCGATCCTGTGACCACCGCGGTGACGAACATCGACTTCACCGACCTGGACAACTTCGCCAACGGGTTCCCGCACGAATTGTTTGCCGTCCATCGGCGCGAGGCGCCGGTGTTCTGGCACGAGCCCACCGACAACACCCCCGACGGGGAAGGCTTCTGGTCGGTGGCCACTCACCCGGAAACCCTTGAAGTACTGCGTGATCCGGTCACCTACTCCTCGGTCACCGGTGGCGCCCGTCCGTTCGGCGGTACACTGCTGCAGGATCTGGCGATCGCGGGTCAGGTGCTCAACATGATGGACGACCCTCGGCACTCCCAGATCCGGCGCCTGGTCAGCTCCGGGCTCACGCCGCGGATGATCCGCCGGGTCGAGGACGATCTGCGGGCCCGGGCGCGCCGCCTGCTCGATGCGGTGGTGCCCGGCGAGCCGTTCGACTTCCTGGTCGACATCGCCGCCGAGCTGCCCATGCAAATGATTTGCATTCTGTTGGGAGTGCCTGAGAGCGAACGACATTGGCTGTTCGAGGCCATCGAACCGCAATTCGACTTCGGCGGCTCACGAAAGGCCGCGCTGTCCCAGCTCTCGATCGAAGAGGCCGGGTCGCGGATGTACACCTATGGTCAGGAGCTGATAGCCGCCAAGCGTGCGCAGCCGACCGACGACATGCTGTCAGTGGTTGCCAACGCCGCCGTCGAAGACGAAAACTCCCAAGCCCTTTCCGATCTCGAGGTCTATCTGTTCTTCAGCCTGCTGTTCAGCGCCGGGGCGGAGACGACGCGCAACGCGGTGGCCGGCGGGCTGCTTGCGCTGGCCGAACACCCGGACCAATTGCACTCTCTGCGCGGCGATTCCGAGCTGTTGCCCACCGCGGTCGAGGAGATCATCCGGTGGACCTCCCCGTCGCCGTCGAAGCGGCGCACCGCCACCCGCGACGTCACTCTCGGGGGACACCGGATCGAGGCGGGCCAGAAGGTGCAGATCTGGGAGGGCTCGGCCAACCGCGACGACAACGTCTTCGAACGCGCGGGCCAGTTCGACATAACCCGCAAGCCCAACCCGCACTTGGGGTTCGGTCAGGGCGTGCACTACTGCCTGGGCGCCAACCTGGCCCGGCTGGAACTGCGGGTGCTGCACGAGGAGATGTGGTCGCGGTTCGGCGCCGTCCGGCTGGTGGAAGCTCCGGAATGGACACGCAGCAACCGACACACCGGCATCCGGCACCTGGTGGTGGAACTGCACGAGCGGTAGCCAGGCCGCCGCCCGATGTGTTCGCCTAGCCGGGCTCAGGGCATTCGCAACCTGATCCCGGCAGCCCTCAGTTCCAGTGCGGCCAACCCGCGGATGACCATCGGATCCTCGTGGCGCCAGCCGCCGACCGGGTCGGCACTGACCCCCGCGAGCTTCGCCGGCGACCGGTTGGCCAATGCCCGCAGCGCCAACAGTTGCTGCCCTGCCGCGGTCGCGGCCAACGCGGTCACCACCCACTTGCGCCGGAAGAACCGCCACCGCAGCAACAGCCAGGGCACCGTCACCGCCAGAATCGGCGGCGACGCGACCGCCAGCGCCAGGACCCAGGCGAGCCAGCTCGCCGTGGTGTCCAGGTTGTGGCCCGCGCCGGCCACGTCCAGGGCCGCCTGACTGGCCGCGTCTAGCGGCTTGCCGAGCGCATCGCCGAGCAGCGGAACACTGTGTGCCCCGTGCCCCGCCGCGGCGAGGTTGCCGGCGAGTCCTTTCGAACCGCTCTCCACTTGCCGGCCGGCCTCGGCGATCGTCGCAATCGCATCGTGCACCGCCATGCCGACGAGCACCCAGATCACCGTCCACAGCGAAATGGTGATATCGCTGATCAGTTGACCGAACAGGCGAAGCGGGCGGGTGGAGTACGGCAGGAACCTCGTCATGCCTCCGATACCAGCACAGCTCTCCCCGAAATGGTGCCGGCTCGCCCGATAGGCTGACCCGATGCGACCCCCTTTGTCCGATTACCCGCACGTGGCCAGTGGCAAAGTTCGGGAGATCTACCGCGTCGACGACCACCATCTGTTGTTGGTCGCCACCGACCGGATCTCCGCCTACGACTTCATCCTGGACAGCGCCATTCCCGACAAAGGCCGCATCCTGACGGCGATGAGCGTGTTTTTCTTCGGGCTGGTGGACGCCCCGAACCACCTCGCCGGTCCCCCCGATGACCCGCGGATCCCCGAGGAGGTGCTCGGTCGCGCGCTCGTGGTGCACCGGCTCGAGATGCTCGAGGTGGAGTGCGTCGCCCGCGGCTACCTGACCGGTTCGGGACTGCTGGACTACCAGGCCACCGGCAAGGTCTGCGGTATAGCACTGCCACCGGGCCTGGTCGAGGCCAGCAAGTTCGCCGAGCCGCTGTTCACCCCGGCCACGAAGGCGGCGTTGGGCAGCCATGACGAGAACATCTCGTTCGACCGGGTGATCGAATTGGTGGGCGCCGTGGCGGCCAACCAATTGCGCGATCGCACACTGCAGATTTACGTGCAGGCCGCCGACCATGCGTTGACCAAGGGAATCATCATCGCGGACACCAAGTTTGAGTTCGGCACCGACCGTAACGGCAATCTGCTGCTGGCCGACGAGATCTTCACCCCGGACTCGTCGCGCTACTGGCCGGCCGACGAATACCGCCCAGGAGTGGTGCAGAACAGCTTCGACAAGCAGTTCGTCCGGAACTGGCTCACCAGCGGTGAGTCTGGCTGGGATCGGCACGGGAGCGAACCGCCGCCACCGCTGCCACAGGACATCATCGATGCCACCCGCGGGCGGTACATCGAAGCCTACGAACGGATTTCGGGGCTGCGCTTCGATGACTGGATCGGCGCATGACCGACGCGCTGGTACCGCCCGCGGCCAAGCGGGTGGAGACTCGCCGCGAATTCCACGGCGACGTCTTCGTCGACCCCTACGAGTGGTTACGGGACAAGGACAGCCCCGAGGTCATCGGCTACCTCGAGGCGGAGAACGAGTACGCCGACCGGAGCACCGCGCACTTGGAGTCGTTGCGGCAGCAGATCTTCGACGAGATCAAGTCGCGAACCAAGGAGACCGACCTGTCGGTGCCCACCCGGCGCGGCAACTGGTGGTATTACGCCCGCACCTTCGAAGGAAAGCAGTACGGCGTCCATTGCCGGTGCCCGGTCACCGATCCCGACGACTGGAACCCCCCACAACTCGATGAGCACACCGAGATTCCCGGTGAACAGGTCCTGCTCGACGAGAACGTCGAGGCCGACGGTCACGACTTCTTCTCGCTCGGAGCGGCCAGCGTCAGCCTGGACGCCAATTTGCTGGCCTACTCCATCGATGTCAAGGGCGACGAGCGATACACGCTGCGGTTCAAAGACTTACGCACGGGTGAGCGCTATCCCGACGAGATCACCGACATTGGCGCGGGAGCCACCTGGGCGGCCGACAATCGCACCGTCTACTACAGCACCGTCGACGAGGCGTGGCGGCCGGACACGGTCTGGCGTTACCGGCTGGGTTACGGCGGATCCCCGGAACGCGTCTATCACGAACCCGACGAACGGTTCTGGCTCGGGGTGGGCCGCACCCGCAGCAACGCCTACATCGTGATCGCGGCCGGCTCCTCGGTGACCTCCGAGGTGCGCTACGCCGACGCGGCCGACCCGGACGCCGAGTTCACCGTGGTGCTGCCGCGCCGCGAAGGCGTCGAGTATTCGGTGGAGCACGCCACGGTGGGCGGGCAGGACAGGTTCCTGATCCTGCACAACGACGGCGCAGTGAACTTCACCCTGGCGGAGGCTCCGGTCGCCGACCCCGCCCAGCAGCGCACCCTCATTCCGCACCGCGACGACGTCCGCATCGATGCCGTCGATGCCTTCGCCGAGCACCTGGTGGTCAGCTACCGTCGGGCTGCGCTTCCGCGGATCCAGTTGTGGCCGTTCGGCTCCGACGGCGGTTACGACGAGCCGCAAGAGATCGCGTTCGACTCCGAGCTGATGTCGTCCGGGCTGGGGGCCAACCCGAACTGGCGATCACCCAAGCTGCGGGTGGGCGCGGGATCGTTCGTCACGCCGGTGCGGATCTACGACCTCGACCTGGCTACCGGTGAACGCACCCTGCTCAAAGAGCAGCCGGTGCTGGGCGGGTACCGCCGTGAGGACTACGTCGAGCGGCGCGACTGGGCGCAAACGGCGGACGGCGCCCGGGTTCCGATCTCGATCGTGTACCGCGCGGGCATCGAATTCCCGGCTCCGGCACTGGTTTACGGTTACGGCGCCTACGAGATTTGCGAAGATCCGCGGTTTTCCATCGCGCGCCTGTCGTTGCTGGACCGTGGCATGGTGTTCGTCATCGCCCACGTCCGTGGTGGGGGCGAGATGGGCCGGTTGTGGTACGAGCACGGCAAGCTGCTGGAGAAGAAGAACACCTTCACCGACTTCATCGCGGTGGCACGGCATCTCGTCGACACCGGGCTGACCACACCGCGGCAACTGGTGGCGCTGGGGGGCAGTGCCGGGGGGCTGCTGATGGGCGCGGTGGCCAACATGGCGCCGGAACTCTTCGCCGGCATTTTGGCGCAGGTGCCGTTCGTCGATCCGTTGACCACCATCCTGGATCCCTCGCTGCCGCTGACCGTGACGGAGTGGGACGAATGGGGAAACCCGTTGGCCGACAGTGAGGTCTACGCGTACATGAAGTCCTACTCGCCGTATGAGAACGTCGAGGCGAAACGGTATCCGGCGATCCTGGCGATGACATCGCTCAATGACACCCGGGTTTACTACGTGGAGCCTGCCAAGTGGGTGGCCGCGTTGCGGCACGCGAACAGCGGTGCCGGTGCGCAAGGCAGTCCGGTGTTGTTGAAGACCCAGATGAAAGCCGGGCACGGCGGAATCAGCGGCCGTTACGAACGGTGGAAGGAGACCGCCTTTCAGTACTCGTGGTTGTTGACGACCGCGCAGAACGGCTAGCTAGGCGGCGGGTTTCTTGGGCAGGAACGAGGCCGGTATCAGCGTCACTGCCACCAGCGCGACGGCGATCAGCAACACCACCGTGTAGGCATGTGAAAGGTCGTGCAGCAGGCCGGTGGCGAAGTCTGGCTGCAGCGTCCGCTGGGGTACCGTTGACGGGTCCACAGGTATCCCGTGTCGTACGGCCTCCTCCTGGCGACGCGCCAGTTCGTTTGCTGCGCAGATGTTCGCACTGCGGTTGAACTGACTGGTCAACACCATGGACATCAGCGCCGTCCCGATCGAGCCGCCAACCTGGAAATTGACGCTGATCAGTGTCGAACCGCGAGCGATCTCGTGTGGCGCAAGGGCCTGCACGGAAGCCCCCGACAGCGGCATCATGGTGCAACCCATGCCCATGCCCACAACACCCAGGCCCAACAACAGAACAGGTGAGTATTCGGCTTGCCGCGCGACACCGAAGGTGAAGACGCCCAACCCGATGGTGATGAGCGAGATGCCCAGGAGAACGCTCCGGCCCGGCCCCTTGCGGTCCATGAAGATTCCGGCCCACGGCATGGTCAGCATGGCGCCAAGCCCCTGCGGAATCAGGTGGAGACCGGACTGCATCGGAGTCTGACCCATCACCTGCTGGAGGTAACTCGGGATGAGCAGCAGGGACCCGAAAAAAGCGATCGAGAAGATCAATGCCGTGACATTGGCGTGGGTGACCGCGGGGATCCGGAACAGTCGCAGATCGATGAGCGGGTGATCCGCCCGGTGCAACGCGTGCAACACGAAGGCCGTGATCAATGCCAGACCAATGATCGCCGGTACCAACACGTGGCGGTCGGCCAGCGTGCCGCGGCCGGGGATAGACGATACCCCGAACAGAAACATGGCGAGGCCGGGTGAGAGCAGCAGCACGCCGACAGCGTCGAACGTTTCAGATGGCACTGGTTGATCCCGCGGGAACACGAACTTGGCGAGCAGGAAAGCGCATAACCCAATTGGCAGATTGATCAGGAAGATCCAGGGCCAACTGAAGGCGTTGAGCAACCATCCGCCGAGAATCGGTCCGCCGATGGGGCCGAGCAGCATCGGGATGCCCAGCACCGACATCAGGCGGCCCAGTCGTTTCGGGCCGGCTACGCGCGTCAGGATCATGAACCCCAACGGCATCAGCATGCCGCCACACATGCCCTGGACCGCCCTGAAGATGTTCAACAGCAGGATGCTGGGCGCTACGGCGCACAGTAGTGAGCCCACCATGAACGCCACCACCGAACCCATCCAGAGCCGCTTGGTCCCGAAGCGGTCGGCCGCCCAACCGGCTAACGGAATCACCGTGGCAAGGGCCAGCGTGTAGCCGGTCATGGTCCAGCCGACCACGGTCTGGGTCGACTCGAACTGCACGATAAAGGTGCGCTGCGCCACGCTGACGACGGTGGTGTCCACCGACAGCATCACCGAAGCCAGGATGCACACCCCGGCCACGCGGAGGGTGGCAGCGTCGAGCTTGTCGGGATAGTCGAGCGGGGTCGACTCTCCCGTCGCGGTGGTGGGCAGCACGGCGTCGGCCGGTGCGGATGGCGCCTTGTCCATGGCGTTGCTGAGCATATCTAACGGATTGTGACGTCCGGCTCAAGGGAGCCCCGTTCGACCTGATCACAGGCTTGATATACGTCTGCCGTCCGTGTGTCCTTCACCGTCTCGACACCTGTGCTCGGCAAACTGCAAATATGTCTGGAAAACTGATCGTCTCGGTTTCGGGAATCGGCGAGCAAACGCTGACTGACGTCGCCGACTTCTGTGCTCAGATGGACGCCCGTGCTGTTCCCGTGTCACTGCTCGTGGCACCGCGGCTGGGCAGTGACTATCGACTCGACCGCGACACCCGCACCGTGGACTGGCTGAGCGAGCGTCGCGCTCGCGGCGACGCCCTGGTACTGCACGGCTACAACGATGCCGCCACCAAGAAGCGGCGAGGTGAGTTCGCGACGCTGCACGCGCACGAGGCCAACCTGCGCATCAAGGCCGCCGACCGGGTGCTCGAGCACCTCGGCCTGCGCACCCGGCTGTTCGCGGCGCCGGGCTGGCTCGTCTCCCCGGGAGTCGTCAAGGCCCTACCGCACAACGGTTTTCGGCTCCTCGCCGACGCTTACGGGATTACCGACCTGGTCCGCGACCACACGGTGCGGGCCCGCGTCCTGGGTATCGGCGAAGGGTTTCTGGCCGAACCGTGGTGGTGTCGGATGGTGGTGCTGTCCGCCGACCGGATCGCCCGGCGCGGCGGGGTGGTACGCATTGCCGTCGCGGCGCGTCACCTGCGCAAGCCTGGCCCACGGCAGGCGATGCTGGATGCCGTCGACCTGGCCCTGTTACAGGAATGCACGCCCACCGTGTACAGCTGGCGACCGCGGAGGGCGATGCTCGACGCCGCCTGATACTCGGCGGGTCTGATCTCGCACCGGGCGCTACCCTGTTTCGACATGAGCGATGCGGTTTCGGTTTCGGAGGACTTCACAGCCGATGCGATCATCGTCGGAGCCGGACTTGCCGGGCTGGTCGCGGCCTGCGAACTGGTGGACCGCGGGCTGCGGGTGCTTATCGTCGATCAGGAGAACAGCGCCAACCTCGGGGGCCAGGCTTACTGGTCGTTCGGCGGCCTGTTCTTCGTCGACAGCCCTGAACAGCGCCGACTGGGAATCCGTGACAGTCACGAACTCGCGCTGCAGGATTGGCTGGGCACCGCGGCCTTCGACCGTCCCGAGGACTACTGGCCGGAGCAGTGGGCGCACGCCTACGTCGACTTCGCGGCGGGGGAGAAGCGCAGCTGGCTGCGGGCGCGCGGTCTGAAGATCTTTCCGGTGGTCGGATGGGCCGAGCGTGGTGGCTATGACGCGCAGGGACACGGTAATTCGGTGCCGCGGTTTCACATCACCTGGGGGACGGGACCGGCGCTGGTGGAAATGTTCGCGCGGCAACTGCGTAACCGGCCCCATGTTCGTTTTGCCCACCGCCATCAGGTCGACAGGCTGATTGTCGAAGGCGATGCGGTCACCGGCGTCCGGGGTACCGTGCTGGAGCCGTCCGAGGAACCGCGTGGCGTGGCGTCGTCGCGAAAGGCGTTGAGAAAGTTCGAGTTCCGCGCCTCGGCGGTGGTGGTGACGAGCGGCGGCATTGGCGGTAACCACGATCTGGTGCGCAAGAACTGGCCGCGTCGGATGGGCCGGGCCCCCAGGCAGTTGCTCAGCGGAGTACCGGCCCACGTCGACGGCAGGATGATCGGCATTGCCCAGAAGGCCGGCGCGCGGGTGATCAACCCAGACCGCATGTGGCATTACACCGAGGGAATCACCAATTACGACCCGATCTGGCCGCAGCACGGCATCCGCATCATTCCGGGCCCGTCGTCGCTGTGGCTGGATGGCGCGGGAAACCGGTTGCCGGTGCCGCTGTTTCCCGGCTTCGATACGTTGGGAACCTTGGAGTACATCGCCGCCAGCGGCTATGACTACACCTGGTTTGTGTTGAACGCCAGGATTATCGAGAAGGAATTCGCGCTGTCCGGGCAGGAGCAGAATCCCGATCTGACCGGGCACAGCGTGCGCCGGCTGTTACGGGCGCGCGCCAGGTCCGGGCCACCCGGTCCGGTGCAGGCGTTCATCGACCGGGGCGTGGACTTCGTTACCGCCGACTCGCTACCGGAGCTGGTGGAGGCGATGAACGGGCTGCCCGACGTGGAGCCGTTGGACTACGAGACGGTGGCGGCCGCGGTCACCTCACGCGATCGCGAGGTGGCCAACAAGTTCACCAAGGACGGCCAGATCACCGCGATTCGGGCCGCCCGGGGCTATCTCGGCGATCGCCTGGGCCGCGTGGTGGCGCCGCACCGGCTGGTCGACCCGAAGGCCGGGCCGCTGATTGCGGTCAAGTTGCACATCCTGACGCGAAAGACGTTGGGCGGCATCGAAACCGATCTGGATTGCCGGGTGCTCAGGTCGGACGGCACTCCGATCAACGGGCTATACGCGGCGGGCGAGGCGGCCGGTTTCGGCGGTGGCGGGATGCATGGCTACCGGGCCTTGGAGGGAACCTTCCTGGGCGGCTGCATCTTCTCCGGCCGCGCCGCAGGCCGCGGTGTCGCCGAGGACATCACCTAGCTCGCGAGGGAGCGGGCCCACCTCAGAAGGTGACGGCCTCCTCCTCCGGAAGAACCTGAAAGTCCGTGCTGGTCATCTCGGTGAGCCGGCCGTAGTAAATGCCCCGCGCCTCGGGCGCCACCACACCCTGGTGAATGGGCACCGCCCGGTCGGGTGCGACCGCCCGCAGGTAGTCGACGGCCTCCGAGATCTTCATCCACGGGGCGGCGGCCGGAGTGGCCAGGACATCCACCGGTTCCTTGGGGACGAACAACGCGTCACCGGGATGCATCAACCGCGCGCGGTGCTCGCCGTCGCCGACGAGAAACGAAATGTTCTCTATCACCGGGATTTCCGGGTGAATGACGGCATGTCTGCCGCCGACGGCCCGGATACTGAGCTGTCCGACCGCGAGTTCGTCGCCGACATGCACCGAACGGCACGGCTCGCCGAGTTGCTCGGTGGTCTGCGGGTCGGCGTACAACACGGCATCAGGATTGCCCTCGAGCAACGCCGGCAGCCGTGAGACGTCGACGTGGTCGGGATGCTGGTGGGTGATCAGAATCGCCGACAGGCCGGTGATTCCTTCGAAGCCGTGGGCGAAACTGCCGGGATCAAAAAGAATCTTGGTCTGACCGAACTCGGCAAGTAAACAAGAATGCCCGAAATGCGTCAGTTGCATGTCTACGATTGTGCCTTGATGGGGGCCGTGCAGCTGAGAGTGTTTCTGGCGACCATGATGGTCGCCGGTAGCTTCGCGATCGCGCTCGTCGCCGCTACCCCCGCACCCGCCGAGCCCGAGACCTGCCCGCCGGTGTGCGATCAGATCCCGAGCTCAGCGTGGATCGACCGGCGGTCGATACCACTGCACTCGGTGTACGACTGGCCGGACCTCGGCGGTATCGACACCGCCGTGACAGGTGGCGGAACCCCGCAGTTCAAGTTCGAGCAGGTCTGCAACACCACGGCGCTACCGAAGGACAGCCGCAACTCCGCTGTCACCGCACGCGCCATGGTTGCCCAGCCAGACGGTCAGTGGCAGCTGTACGCGCAGATAGTGCACTGGCGCGGGGACACCGCCCGCGGCGGCGCGCTGGCCGCCTCGGTGTTCAGCACCGCCGTCGCCGCGCTGCGCGGATGCCAACTGGGGGCGGCCGCGCAGTCGCCGTCGATCACCGACGACGAATCGACCCGGATGGCTGCCGTGGTCAGCGGGCCGCTGATCTTGCACACCTACCTGGTAGCGCACGTGGCGAGTAGCACAATCAGTGAACTCACATTGTGGGCAGCGGGGACGCCGCGGGTGCCCTGGCCAGTGCTCAACGATGCCACCGTACTGGACGCCCTGATCGCCCCGCTGTGCGGGGCCTACATCGCATCATGTCCGTGATATCAACTGGCGCAACGAATTACGCATAGTTCGCATGGTGAAAATCGACATTCTCTACAGTGCGGCCAGGCATCCCTGGCCGCAGTTGCTCGACCGGGTATTGCAGGCTGAGGCCGACGGCTTGGGTAGAGCGTGGGTTTTCGACCATCTCTGCGGCGCGATGTTGTCGGGAACCCGAATGTTGGAGTGCTTCACCTTGGCCGGCGCGCTGGCGGCCGCGACCTCCACCATCGGTATCGGCACCCTGGTGGTCAACGCGGCCAACCGGCCGGCCGGAGTCACCGTCGCGGCGGCCGCTTCGGTGCAAGAGATCAGCGGCGGCCGCTTCGTGTTCGGACTGGGCGCCGGGGCCGCTCCCGGCACTGCCTGGTCCCGGGAGCATGAATTGCTCGATATCCCGCTGTATGACTCGGTAGAGCGCCGCCACCAGCACCTCATCGACGTCATCGACCTGTGCGACGCCCAATGGGACCCGGATCGAACGGACACCTGGGCAGCTTTTCCGCTGCCGTCGCCTCGCCCGCCGATATTGCTCGGGGTCAACAGCACGGGCCTGGCCAAGATTGCCGGCACGCGATGCGACGCCATGAACATCGCGCTGGATCACCCGCGATTCGAGGAGTTCATCGCTGCGGCCCGTACCGCTCGCGCCGCGTCTGCGCTGGCGGATCGTCCCTTCGAAGTCACCGCATGGACCCCGCTGCGCGACGCCGCCCTGGATCCGGACGGGGATGCGCACCGCCGCGTCGCCGAGGTGGGCGGCGACGGCTTGGTTCTGGTCGCCTAGGGCGCGGCGGGGTCGGTAGAGTTGGCGCGGACGCGCAGTCGTCGGAGCTGAGGAGGAACGCAGTGGCCCGGGTGGTCGTACATGTGATGCCCAAAGCGGAGATCCTTGACCCGCAGGGGCAGGCGATTGTCGGCGCCCTGGGGCGGTTGGGTCATCCCGGAATCTCAGATGTCCGTCAAGGCAAGAGATTTGAACTAGAGGTCGACGACACGGTAGATGACTCCCAGCTCGCCGAGATCGCGGAGTCGCTGCTGGCGAACACGGTGATCGAGGACTGGACCATCAGCCGGGACCCGCAGTGACGGCACGGATCGGCATCATCACCTTCCCGGGAACCCTCGACGACGTCGATGCCGCGCGGGCGGCCCGCCTGGTGGGCGCCGAGGCGGTCAGTCTGTGGCACGCCGACGCCGACCTCAAGGGTGTCGACGCCGTGGTGGTGCCCGGCGGCTTCTCCTACGGCGACTACCTACGCGCCGGGGCGATCGCCAGGTTCGCGCCGGTGATGGGCGAGGTGGTGGCCGCGGCCGACCGCGGCATGCCGGTGCTCGGAATCTGCAACGGTTTTCAGGTGCTCTGCGAGGCGGGCCTGCTCCCCGGTGCCCTGACGCGGAATGTCGGGCTGCATTTCATCTGCCGCGACGTGTGGCTGCGCGTCACATCCACCTCGACCGCGTGGACATCGCGTTTCGAGTCCGATGCCGACCTGCTGATTCCGCTGAAGTCGGGCGAAGGCCGCTATGTCGCGCCCAAGGAGGTGCTCGATCAGCTCGAGGGCGACGGACGGGTGGTGTTCCGTTACCGCGACAACATCAACGGCTCTCAGCACGACATCGCCGGCATCAGCTCCGCCAACGGGCGCGTCGTAGGTCTGATGCCGCACCCCGAGCACGCCATCGAGGGATTGACCGGTCCGTCCGACGACGGCTTGGGCCTGTTCTATTCGGCACTCGACGCGGTGCTGACGGCCTGATCCGTCAGGCGGACATCCGGTCGTAACGCGCAGTGGGGCAGCGTAGTTCGTAGAATGTGGCGCTCAGTGCGTCGGTCGCGTCAGGCGGGTCGTCAAGCGTCTGGTCGTCGGTGAGCCGTGTCCGGACAGGTGCTGACTGGGCGCCTGGGCTAGCTCGCGTCGAGCAGCAGCGGCGGCGACGGCAGCTCCGCGGCCACGGTCAATCGGCTGAAAAGATCGATGCCCGCCGCGGTGGCGCGGTCGGTGAATGCCGCGAGATCGTCGAAGCGGACCCGCTCACCGATCCACCGGGACTGCTCGGCCGCGACGCCGATGCGTTGCGGGTCCGACGAGCCGTGCACGATCGCGGTGACGTCGCGATTATGCTCGTTCCAGGCGTCGGCGAGGGCGGTGAGCCGCGCGCGATCCGAGGCGGGGAAGAAGTACGCCGGGGTGACGCGGATGGTGAAAACATCGGGGTGCAGGGGCGGGATTTCTAGATGCACATGTAAGCGCAGAGCGGTGTTGAGAACGAAGAAGAACTCGCCATCGTGCCGGCCGCGGAAGTAACGCCGCGCCCGGGTGCACAGGTAGCGCTCGATCAGGTTGGTGTTCAGCGGCTCGCCTACAGGCTCAGACATGGTCCCATGCTCCGCTACCCGACTATGCGGATCCTTGAGCCAGAGCCAACGATTCCAAAGAATCAGTTGAGAATTCGCTGAGGGGTGGGGCTTCAGTGCGACCTCGCCAGGGGGATGATGTCGCGTCCGACGGTGTCGAGGTACTCGGATTGGACCACATGGGGAATCGCGAACAGGAACTGGTCGACACCGCAGCGCTGGTATTCGCGGATGCGCTCGACGCAGCTGTCGGGGGAACCCACGATGAGCCCCGATTCGGGGATCGAGGCGAACTCGGCGCGGACCCGTGCCTCCTGTTCGGCGGATTCGGTGGGTGCGAGCAGGGCCGTGACCGACAGGCGCAGCGTCGCCGGGTCGCGGCCCGCGGACTCGCAGGCGCGGCTGAGGAAGTCGCGGCGCGCGGCGATCTGTCGAGGCGACCACCACCGCACGTTGAGACCCTGGGCGGACTTGGCGGCGATGCGGTGCACCCGGTCGCCCTCCCCGCCGATCCACAGCGGCGGATGGGGCCGCTGCACCGGGGGTGGATCACAGATGGCGCCGTTCAAGGTGTAGAACTGCCCGGCGAACGTGGGGTTCGGCTCGGTCCACACGGCCTTCATCACTTCCAGCGACTCGGCAAGCGCCGAGACCCGTTCGCGCACTGGCGGAAAGGGGATGCCGTAGGCGTCGAACTCACGCTGGAACCAGCCGGCGCCCATGCCGAGATCGAGCCGTCCCTCGGAGATGACGTCGAGTGTCGCAGCCATCTTCGCCAGCACCGAAGGATGACGGTAGGAGTTGCACAGCACGCTGGTGCCCAGGCGCAACCGGGTGGTGTCCCGCGCCAGAGCACTCAGCGCCGTCCAGCACTCCAACAGCGGAAGCGAGGCGGGCGGTCCGCCCGGGTCCGCACCGCTGGATTCAACGGCAATGCCCGCGTCCTTGACGTAGTCATCGGGACTGATGGTGAGGAAGTGATCGCACAGCCATACCGAATCGAAGCCGCATTGCTCCGCCTGCTGGGAGACGGCGACCATGTCGCGATATGCGCTCACCGCAAGCCCGTTGACCGTCAGCGCCAAGATGAGGCCGAACCGCACGTCGGAATTCACTGGTTAGTCTCCTCGATGATTCCGGCACCCGGACCGACGATCGTTCGCGGCAGCGTGACGGCGAACCTGTATCGCTCCGGACGGTGGTGGAACTGCACCACCTCGAGCGGTTTGTCGTCCTCGGTGTAGCTGATCCGGTCGACGACGAGCACGGGTGCGCCGGTCGTCAGGTTCAGCGCTGCGGCGATGTCATCGGAAGCGCCGGATGCATGAATCTCGTAGGTGGCGCGACCGATGTGCACGCCGAGCTCCTGCTCCCACATGGTGTAAGTGGTCTCGGTCGGCGCGCCCGCGAGTAACGGCTCAACGGCCTGCCCCAACGCCGTCGGAAGGTATGCGGTGACCACGGCGAGTGGTTCGTCGCCGGCGCGATAGAGCCGACGCAGACATAGCACTTCCGAGACGCCCAAGATGTTGCAAACCTGTTGCGGCGCCGCAATTGCCGCGCGAGACAGCACGTCCACCCGGGGAGTGATGCCGGAGTCTGACAGCACCTCTGTGATGGTGCGGACGCCGGACGCGAGCTCCTGCCTGACCGGTTCGGCGACGAAGGTGCCCAGGCCTTGCCTCCGCACCAGCCACCCCTGGCTCTCGAGCAGCCCCACCGCCGCGCGCACGGTCACCCGGCTCAACCCGGTCCGGTCGATCAGTTCCTTCTCGCTGGGCAAGCGCCCACCTCGCGGTAGCCGTTGGGCGACGATCTGCGCTTTCAAGGCCTCGGCGAGTTGGGTGGTCGCCGGCACGCTGCCACGAGATATCTCCAGCTCAGCGGCGTCGAGGTCTAGGCGGGCCTCCGCAGATGACATAATACGTATTAAAACGTCTTAATACGAGTCCGTCAAGGCGACCGTGGGGGCACCGGGGCCCCGGTGCGGCGTTCAGAGCGGGTAGAGCTCCGGCAGGTTCACCACGATGGCCTCCTGGCTGTTGCGGGCGATGACCACCTCGGCGGGAGTGGTCGGGTCCGGGTTCTCCTCCCGATGAGGCACGAACGGTGGGACGAAGATGTAGTCGCCCGGCTCGGTCTTGATGCGCACCTCCTGGACGCCATCATGAAAGACGAACTCCGGGTTGCCACTTCGCACATAGATCGCCGTCTCCGACTCGCCGTGGTGATGGTTGCCCGACGCCGTGTCCGGCTCGATGTACGTCTCGCCCATCCACAACTGCTCCGCGCCAACCGACTTGCCGCTGATGGCGGCGAAGCGCTGCAGGCCGTCCGTCTGGGCGGTGTCCGAATCGAGTTGAGACGCTCTGATGTGATGAACCTGCGTGCGACGCACGTCAACGTGCCGGGAGTCGAAGTCCGGGTGGAATCCGTCCGATGTTGCCATCCAGCACTCCTTTTCGTCAGACCACGGTGATGAACGAGTCTCGATACGCCTCAAGCAGTCTCAGCCACAGCTCGCTGATCGTCGGAAAACACGGTACGGCGTGCCACAACCGCTCGACGGGCACCTGCCCGGCGACGGCGATGGTGGCCGCGTGCAGCAGCTCGGTGACACCCGGGCCGACCAGGGTCACACCGAGCACATGGCGGGTATCCACGTCGACCACCATGCGGGCCCGGCCGGCGTATCCGTCGGCGAACAGCTTGGCGCCAGTGACGACGTCACCGATCTCGACGTCGATGATCTTGGCACGACGGCCCTGCTGGGCAGCCTGCTCAGCGGTCAGTCCGACGGCCGCCGCCTCTGGATCGGTGAAGAAGGCCCGCGGCACGGCGTGATGGTCGGCGGTGGTTGTGTGCTCGCCCCACGGCGCCGTGTCGAGCGGGCGTCCGGCGGCGCGGGCGCCGATGGCCGCGCCGGCCACGCGGGCCTGGTACTTCCCCTGGTGGGTCAGCAGCGCCCGGTGATTGACATCGCCGGCTGCGTAGAGCCAGCCGTCCTGGACGGCGGTCACCCGACAGGTGTCGTCGACGTCGAGCCAACTGCCCGGGGTCAATCCGATCGACTCCAAACCGATGTCGTCGGTCAGCGGCAAACGGCCAGTCGCGAACAGGATTTCGTCGACCTCCAGCTCACGTTCGTCATCGAGCGTCAACCGCACCGGGCCGTTCGGGTTGGGTCTGTTCAGCGCCCGAACCGAGACCCCCACGCGCACATCGACTCCCGCCGCCGCAAGTCCCCGGCCCACGAATTCACCGACGAAAGGTTCCATCCGGGCGAGCAGCGCGGAACCTCGCACAAGCAGGGTCACCGATGCGCCCAATCCTTGCCAGGCCGTGGCCATTTCGACGCCAACCCCGCCGGCGCCGACGATCGCGAGCCGGCGTGGGACCGAGCTGCTGTCGGTGGCGCGGCGATTGGTCCACGGCTTCGCTTCGTCGACGCCGGGCAGATCGGGCAGTGCGGGGCGGCTTCCCGTACAGACCACGACCGCCTGGCGCGCCGACAGCGTCACCGTTTCGCCGCTTGCGGTGGCTACCGCGACGCGCCGGGGGCCGGCCAAACGCCCGTGGCCGCGGATCAGGGTCGCGCCGATCCCGTCCACCCAGTCGGCCTGGCCGGTGTCGTCCCAGTCGCTCACATAGCGGTTGCGGCGGCCGAACACACCGGCGGGATCGATCGATCCGGTGACCGCCTCCCGCGCGCCGTCCACCCGACGGGAGTCGGCGACGGCAAGGACGGGGCGCAGTAGCGCCTTGCTCGGAACGCAGGCCCAGTACGAGCATTCGCCGCCGACGAGCTCGCGCTCGACCACCGCGACGCTCAGTCCGGCGGCCCGGGCCCGGTCGGCGGCGTTCTGACCGACCGGACCGGCCCCCAGCACCACCACGTCGTATTCTCTTTCCGGCACTACTCGAATCCTTCCAGGGATGGGCGGGGCAGCCGGCGGGCCAGCTCGTGCAGATCGCTGGCCACGAAATCCGGTTGCGGCAGCGCTTCGACCGGCAGCGGGGCATTGCCCGGCCGGGTGATCAGCGCCGTGCCGAAACCTACGTGGTGAGCACCCAGCAGATCCCACACGTGGGACGCCACCATCAGGCAGTCGGCGGGCGCCACGCCGAGTTCCTCGCACACGCGCCGGTAGACCGTCGGGTCTGGCTTGAATGCGTGGCAGGCATCGACCGTGAACCGCCTTTCGAAGAGTTCCGCGAGCCCGGCGTTCTCCAGCGCAGTCGGCTGACCCGGCGGATGGGGCGAATTCGTCAGGGTCACGAGTCGAAAACCGTTGTCGCGCAACTGGGTAAGTCCGTCCACGCTGTCGGGGTAGGCGGGCATGGTGCGCATGCTCGCGGCCAGGCGCTCGACTGCGTCGGCGGCGATGTCCGCCTGATGGATGTCGGCCAGCATCCGCAACACTCCGCCGCCCAGCGTTGCGAAGTCGACGTAGTGGCCGGACACCGTCGCCGTCATCGAGTACATGACAAGCTGATTGAACCAGTCCCGCAACACTCTTCGATCACCGAACAGTTCGTCGAACAGCGGTGCCATGGCTTCGATATCGAGCAGCGTCTCGTTCACGTCGAACACCAGCACGGGTGGTACGGCCACTGTCAGGCTCCTACCCTCATTTGCGATCCATCACCACCACCATCTTCCCCCCGGCTGCACCGGCCTCCATCACGCGGTGTGCCTGGTGAATCTCGTCAAAGGCGAAAACCCGGGACGGTCTCGCGTCGAGCTCGCCGTTCTCGACCTGTTTTGTGATGTGCTGTAGGGGCACGTCAGACAGCGGAAAGCCGGGAGTGCCGAACACGAAGCTGCCGAAGAAGTTCAGGTTGACACCACTGGCCATGCGCAGCAGCGGGTTGAAATCGCCGGTGGGTTCCAGCCCACCCAGCCAGCCGGCGAGGCACGCGGTGCCACCGCGACGCAGCATGTCGAGAGAGTCGAGGATGGTGCTGTTTCCCACCAGGTCCAGAACGGCGTCCAGCCGCTTGGACTCCGGCAGGTGAGCGGCCAGATCCGTTCTCTCCAGCTCGACGCGCGCAGCGCCCAGCGCCTCGAGCATCCGAAAGCGGTTGGGGCTGCGTGTGGTTGCGATGACGAGGGCGCCGGCGGTGACCGCCATTTTCAGCGCTGCCTGGCCGAAAGACGAAGTCCCGCCGCGTAGCAGCAACGTTTGTCCAGCCGTCAGCTCGAGGTTGCGGAACAGACAGGTCCAAGCTGTCGCGTATGTTTCGGGCAGAGCCGCCAATTGCGACCACGGCAGCTCGGATGAGATCAGCGCGACGTTCTCGGCACGCACACGGGTGTACTCGGCGTAGCTGCCATTGACGGTGCGCCCCAGGCCGCCCATCAAAGCCGCCACCTTCGCGCCGACCGGAAACTCCCCACCAGGGCAGGCATCGACGATCCCGACGCATTCGATGCCGCTCACTTCAGCGGCCTCGGCCCATTCGCCGCGACGCATGTGCATCTCGGCGTGGTTGATGCCGAAACCCTTGACTTCGATGACTACCTCGCCATCTTTGGGCAGTGGCTTGGGTATGTCGGTGTAGACCAGACTGTCGAGTCCACCGAAGCCCTCCAAAATAATTGCCCGCATTGTCGTTTCACTGTGCTGCTCGCGTACCACGGCTGGCGCCGTCGGTAGTGGGCTGGATTCGTGCGTGAGGGTGTCCATCGTGTCTCCCTCCCAAGACCAATGGGCGATGTATCCCATTATTGTGGGCCCAGCATCCCAATTTGTGCACGCGGTGGTATGGCTCAGCGCCCGTCGGCGAAGGAACCCACGTAGTCGACGGCGGCGTTGAGTGCCGCACGCATGGGTTCTGCGCGACCGGTGGCATGGGTGAGCATTGCCCCACCCTGGTGGGCGACGACCAGCGACACGGCCAGGTGTCGCGGGTCGGCCTCGGAGCGCAGATCACCCCGGCGGCGCATGGAAGCCAACCCGGTGGAGAAGATGTCGATCCACTCGTCGTACCCACGGGCGACGTCGGCATGGATCTCGCTGTCCGCGTCGATCAGTTCACCTGCCAACGATCCGTACACACACCCACCGAGTCGATACACGGTGTCCACGTCAGCCATGCAGGCGTCGGCCCAGGCGCGCAAGGCATCTACAGTGTCGAGCGCGCCCACGCGTGCCTGGGTGTGAAATGTTCGCACGTCTCGGCGACGGGTGGCGACGACCTGGCGAATGAGATCGCGTTTGTCCCGAAAGTAATGCGTGATCTGCGATCCGCTCACCCCCGCGCGGGTGCGCACCTGGTCGATGCTGGTGTTGGCCACTCCCCGTTCGAAGACGAGGGCGGCCGCAGTGTCGACGATCCGGGATCGGGTGGCCAGTCCCTTCCGGGTGAGCTGGGCAGCGGTCTGGTCGTCGGACCGGGGCGACGCGCCCGTGATGCGGGGACGTGGGGCCGGGCGGGGCGCGCGTTCGGCGGGGTCGGTGGCGAACATGCGCAAATAGTTGACGGCGAACCGCGTCGCATCGGCGTGCGGCCACTCGGCCCGATACGTGAAGGCCAGGGTGCCGCCCCCTTGATGAGCGCACACGATGACCCACGCCAGGGCGCGCGGCTGCACGTCGGCGACCAGCGTCCCCTTGTCCTTCATCCGCTGGATCGCCTGTTCGAACAGCTTCATCCACTGCTGATACCCGGCGGCCAGGGCCAAGCGCGTTGAGTCATCGGACTTGGCGAGTTGGGCGGCAAGGGCGTGATAGGTGGGCGTGCCGGTGTACTCGATCCGTCGCAGGTAGTGCATGTTGAGGTCAACCCAGCGCTCGTAATCCTCGAATGCGTCCAGGTTTCCCAGCTTTGGCTGGCGGTGGAAGTCCAGCACGACACCGATTTGTCGGCTGATGACGGCCCGGATCAACGCACGCTTGTCGGCGAAATAGTGTGCGAGTTGGGAACCGCTCACCGACGCGGCTTTGCGGACGTTCTCCATGTTGAACGCCGCCAGGCCCTCGGCGACGATCAACTCGGCGGTGGCGAGCACGATGCGGTCGCGGGTGGCGCGCCCCTTGGCGGTCAGCCGCTGCTCGGCGTCCGAATCGGCCATCGCGCCAGGCTAACCCGCCACCGCCGAGAGCTATGGGACATTCAGCCCATTAGTCGCGTCATGCGGCCATGCGGTTCCCGGCCAGGAAGGTGCGGCTCAGCTCGGCAACCTCGGCGTGCGCCGACTCCAACAGGAAGTGGCCGCCGTCGAGCAGATGGATCTCGGCGTGCGGCAGATCCGTGCGGAAGGCCGTGGCGCCGGCCGGGCCGAATATCTCATCACCCCGGCCCCAGACCGCCAGCAACGGAACTTCCGACGTGCGGAAATACTCATGCAGCCGCGGATACAACGGCGCGTTGGTCGCATAGTCGCGAAACAGCTTGAGCTGCAACAGATCATTACCGGGGCGGGAGATCAGCGCGAAATCGTGGTGCCAGCATTCGGGATCGACCAGTGTCTCGTCGGGCACGCCGGTCAGGTATTGCCAGCGGGTGGCGTCCAGCGTGAGGAACTGTCGGACCGCAGCTTCGTTGTCGGGACTCGGGTCCTCTTGATACGCCCATATCGTCTTCCAGAAGCTCTCGACGAAGCCCGCGTCATACGCGTTGCCGCTCTGGCTGATGATCGCGGTGACGGCAGACGGGCGGCGCAGCGCCAGGCGCCACCCGATAGGTGCGCCGTAGTCCTGCACGTACATCGCATACCTGTCGATGCCCAGGTTGCTCAGCAGTCCGGCGGTCACATCGGCGAGTGCATCGAAGGTGTAGTCGAACTGGTCGGCGGACGGCGCGTCGGACAGTCCGAAGCCCAGGTGGTCAGGTGCCACCACGTGGAACTGGTCGGCGAGCTCGGGAATGAGATTGCGGAACATATACGAACTGCTTGGAAATCCGTGCAGCAGAACCACTGTGGGTGAGCGCGGGTCGCCGGCCTCGCGGTAGAACAGCCGGTGGCCGTCGACGGTGGCGTAGCGATGGTGGACGGTCGGCATGGCGAGCTCCCTCGGACGGGCATTTTGGGTTGCACAACCCATTATGCACGCCGCAGTCGTCGGCACTAGTCTCAGTGTTTTGACGGATTCGCCGTCGGCCGAGGAGGCACCGATGGGAAACTTGATTTCAGTCAACGTGGGCATGCCCAAAGATGTGCAATGGAATGACAAGACCGTGCACACCGGAATCTGGAAGACACCGGTCGACGGGTCGCTCGTGGTGCGTCGACTCAACATTGACGGCGACGGACATGGCCGACGTCGACGCGCTGCTTTACCTACCCGATCGCAACACCGGGCAACTGCGCAAGATCGTCGACGTCGCTGCGTTGAGTCCCGGATGGCACCAATCCTTCACCGACTTGCTGGCTGAGCAAGACGGAGTGACGGCTCTGCACACCATCCGGATTCCGGATACCGAGGTGTTCGCCGCGGAGATCACGGATCTGCTCGCGGCCATGCCGCAGGCGATACGGCGTGTGTTCTACACCGAAGCGCGGAGTCGCCTGCACCGGCGGGAGGTGTCCGCACTGGACCAGCCGAGCACTGGCACCGCCTATCTGGTGGGGGTGCCGGACACTCCGAATCATGCGACGTGCCAACGCGTTTCTCATGCCGCATCGGAGTGTGTCACATGTGTGCCACCAACGTCCTGGCCGGACTGACGATCTATGTCCGGCCGCCGCTGGAACCGCCCGAGTCGGGCGAGGTGCTCATCTGCTCCGCCGTTCCCCGACAACGAGCTGGTGCTGGACCGGTGGCTATCGGGCGAACGAGGTCTCGCCGCCGGTGACGTTGAAGATCGCGCCGTTGACGTAGCTGGCCTCGGGTGAGACGAGAAATACTACCGCGCTGGCGATTTCGCCGGCATCGGCGACGCGGCGCAGCGCGGTGACCCCGGCCAGCTTCTCCAGCAGGTCAGGGATGCCCTCCGTTCCCGGTGTGTCGGTGGGGCCGGCCGCCACGGCGTTGACGCGGACGCCGGACTCGCCGAATTCGTCCGCCCACACCTTGGTCAACAGCTCCAGGGCGGCTTTGGTGGCACCGTAGATCCCGCCTTTGCGCTTGGGGGCCGAGGCGGCGAGCGTGCTGATGTTGACGATCGCGCCGTGGCCCCGTCCGACCATCCCGGGTGCGAGTGTCTGCACCAGTAGATACGGGGCGCGCATGTTGACGTTCACGTGTTCATCGAAGACGGCGTCGTCGGTGTCGACGGTGTCGCCGAAGATGAAGACGCCGGCGTTGTTGATCAGGATGTCGACGTCGCCCGCTTCGGCGGCCAGTCGCCGCACCTGCGCGGCATCGTTCAGCTCGGCAGCGATGAAACGCGCTTTGCCGCTGCTATTTTCGATCTCCCGCACCACTTCGGCGCCGCGTTGCGCATTGCGCCCGTGCACCACCACCTCGGCGCCGCGCTGCGCGAGCTGCAGTGCGATGGCGCGGCCGATTCCGGACGTGGCGCCGGTGACCAGCGCCCTATGGCCGGCGAACGTCGTCATGGCGCTAGTCTCCGGGGGGAGTGAGGGCGACCGATGCCTCGGCGGTGTAGCACAGGAAGGTCAGCGTCTCCTGCAGGTAGAGGTGCACGGTGTCGGCGTCGTGACTGAGATAACCGATCGCCACGTCGGTGCCCAGCTGCAAGTCGAAATCACCACCGCGAGTGGTCAACACGAATGCGCCGTCGATGGCCGGCGCCCAGATGATGTCGCCGTCGACCAATCGGTTGAGGTGCTCGAGGATCGGATAACCGTGTTCGGTGGTCTCGCTCACCTTGGTGTAGGCATCGGCGGACAGCAGCACCGAGTACGGGCCGTCGACGCCGGCCAACCGCAGCTCGGTCAAAGCCTGGGTGATCACGTCCGGGATGTGGCGGGGGTCGTCCGGCAAGGTCAAGGGGGGGTTCGAGCTACAGCTGCGGATGCCCTGAATCGATGCCGGGGCATATCCCTCGAAGATGCCGCGGTCTTCCACAAACGCCAGCTTCTTGGCGGCGACCTTGACCGGCTCCCAGTCCGAGTCGCTGGAGCCACGCTCGACGTCGTCGATCTCGTTGCGGGACAGGGTGAACGGGACGCGCAGCCGCACCAGCGGGCGACTGTCGCGTAGGTGGGCGATCACGCCGTCGGTGGGCGACTCCAAGTCGATCAGCCGGCCAGTGCTGACCGCCGCCGTCACCGGGCCGCCCGGCCCGCTGACGTCCACGACCCGGCGACCGGCGATATGCCGCTTGAACGTCCGTGCCGCCTCCAGTTCGATTTCAGCCCAGGCGGATTCGGTGATCGGCGCCAGGTCGCGATAGAGATTGTTCATTGGGAGGTTCCTTTCAGGCTGCCGATCGAGAGTGAGCCGTCGGAGGAGGGCCGGGTCGCGGCCGGCGCCGGCGCCGGCGACAGGGGCAGGGCGGGCGGATCGTCGAGGAAGTCGACGGTAGGGGAGAAGAACAACCCGCCGGTGACGGCGGTCGAGAAATCCAGTACCCGGTCGGTGTTGCCCGGCGGATCTCCGAGGAACATGTTGCGCAGCATGCGCTCTGTCACCGCCGGCGCACGCGAATAGCCGATGAAGAACGTGCCGTACTCGCTCTTGCCCACCTCGCCGAACGGCATGTTGTGGCGCACGATCTTCAGTTCGGTGCCGTCGTCGTCGGTGATGACGTTCAGCGCGATATGAGAGTTGGCGGGCTTGACGTCGTCGCCGAGTTCGATGTCTTCCAACTTGGTTCGGCCGATGACCCGCTCCTGCTCGGTGACCGACAGGGACTCCCAGGAGGTCATGTCGTGCACGTACTTCTGCACGTGGACGTAACAGGATCCGGCGAAGTCGGGATCCTCCTCCCCGATCGTCGTCGCGCTGGCGGCGATGGGACCGTGCGGATTCTCGGTGCCGTCGACGAATCCCAGCAGGTCGCGGTTGTCGAAGAAGCGGAAGCCATGCACCTCGTCGACGACCGTCACCGCACCGGCCATCGCCTTGAGAATGCGGCCGGCCAGTTCGAAACACACGTCCATGGACTCGGCCCGGATGTGGAACAGCAGGTCGCCCGTCGTCGCGGGTGCGCTGTGGCGCGGGCCCGTCAACTCGGTGAACGGGTGCAACTCGGCCGGCCGCGGACCGGAGAACAACCGGTCCCAGGCGTCGGAACCGATGGAGGTGATCGCCGACAGTCGTTTGGTCGGGTCGCGGAACCCGATCGCCCGCACCAAACCGGAGATGTCGGGCAGCGCGGCATGGACCGCCTCCTCGCCGCCGTCGTCGATGGTGGCTACCAGAAAGATGGCGGCCGGGGTCAACGGCTCGAGGATGGGCTGCGGCTGAACTGCGGGCACAGGCAAGACCCTAACGCCCTTGTGCAGGCGACGGTGCCTAACCTTGCTACATGGTGGCCACTGCCCCCGGCCTGGGTGAATTCATCGACGCGTCCCCGTCGCCGTTTCACGCGTGCGACACGGCGGCCGCCCGGCTGCTCGATGCCGGATATTCCGAACTCAGCGAATTCGATCGCTGGCCCGTGCGGCCGGGGCGCTATTTCATGCGCCGCGCGGGCTCGCTGGTGGCGTGGAGCGCAGGCGCAGGTCTGATCCCGTTCCGGATCGTCGGCGCACACACCGACAGCCCCAACCTGCGGGTCAAACAGCAGCCGGACCGCTGCGTGGCCGGCTGGAAGGTGGTGGCGCTGGAGCCCTACGGGGGTGTGTGGCTGAACTCGTGGCTGGATCGCGACCTGGGCATCAGCGGTCGGTTGTCGGTGCGGGATGGCACCGGGGTGAGCCACCGGTTGGTCCGTATCGACGAGCCGATTCTGCGGATTCCGCAGTTGGCCATCCATCTCGCCGAGGACCGTCAGTCGCTGTCGCTGGATCCGCAGCGACACCTCAACGCGGTGTGGGGCGTGGGTGACGCAGCCGAGTCGTTTGTCGGCTACGTCGCCGAGCGGGCGGGAGTGCCCGCAGGAGATGTGCTCTCCGCTGATCTCATGACGCACGACCTGACGCCCGCGACGGTGGTGGGCGCCGACGGCAGCCTGCTCAGCGCGCCTCGGTTGGACAACCAGGCCAGCTGCTATGCGGGACTTGAAGCTCTGCTGGCAGTTGCACCCGATGCGTTCCTGCCGGTGCTGGTGCTCTTCGATCACGAGGAGGTCGGTTCGACGTCCGACCATGGCGCGCAATCGAACCTGTTGAGCTCTGTGCTGGAACGGATCGTGCTGGCCGCGGGCGGCACTCGCGAAGACGTCCTGCGGTTGCTGCCCGCATCGTTGCTGGCGTCGGCCGACATGGCGCACGCCACCCACCCCAACTACCCGGAGCGCCACGAGCCGGGACACCAGATCGCGGTCAACGGCGGACCGGTGCTCAAGGTGCACCCGAATCTGCGGTACGCGACCGACGGACGCACAGCCGCGGCCTTCGCTCTGGCCTGCGAGCAGGCGGGGGTGCCGCTGCAGCGTTATGAGCACCGGGCCGACCTGCCGTGCGGGTCGACGATCGGGCCGATGGCCTCGGCGCGTACCGGCATTCCGACGGTCGACGTCGGCGCTCCGCAGCTGGCCATGCATTCCGCGCGGGAGTTGATGGGCGTGCGCGATGTCGGTGCGTATGCGACGGCACTGCAGGCGTTTCTGGCGCCGCAGGAATAGTGTCGAGCGTATGGCGCTCAAACTGGAGATGGTGACGTTCGACTGCACCGAGCCGGCGACGTTGTCCGGCTGGTGGGCCGAGCAATTCGGCGGCACGACGCACGAGCTGCTGCCCGGCGAATTCATCGCGGTAGCCACGCCCGAAGGGCCGCGGTTGGGGTTCCAGAAGGTGCCCGATCCGACGCCGGGCAAGAACCGCGTGCACCTCGATTACATCGCCGCGGATGTGGACGCCGAAGTCTCGCGACTCAAAGACGCCGGGGCAACCGAGGTCGAACGGCACAGCATCGGCGACAACTTCCGCTGGGTGGTGCTGGCTGACCCCGAGGGTAACCAGTTCTGCGTGGTTGGTCAGTAGCCCAGACCGAACAACGGCCGACAGCGGTCGAAGCCGTCGATGCGCACGTCAACTGGGCGACGGCGCTCCCAGTCACCCCGGGTCAGCCGGAACCGCAGCTGCTCGGCCATGACTCCCTCCCGCGCAACGCGCTCCACGCCGTCGTCGCGGTAGCCGATGCGACGCGACACCGCGATCGAGGCAGGGTTGTCGACGAACGACGCGGAGGTTGCCACCTCGGCCCCGAGCGCTGCGAAGGCGAAATGCACCACCGCCGCCCGCATTTCGGTGCCGTAGCCCTGGCCCTGGTAGCGCAGGCCCAGCCACGATCCTGATTCCACGCGCCGGGCGACCGGAAATTCCTTGGCTATCAGTCCCTGTACGCCCACCGCTTCGCCGTCGATGACGACCGCCAGCGGCAGATGCCAATCATGCGGGTGAAACCTGGCCAGTTCCCGCCACAGGAAGGAGAGCGTGTTGAACGGAAGCTGCTCGCGCGCAACCCGGGTCCAGGGAACCGCGAACGGCATCCGGTCGGGCTCGTGCACACCGTCGAGCGCGGCGTCGATCAGCTGGTCGATGAGGTCCTCGGTGGGCAGCCGCAGCTGCAGCCGCGGCGTGGTGATCCGCAGGTCGAACAGCGGCCAGTGACGAGACATCCGATCATTATCTGGACCGCCGCGGCGGAAGTCAGCCGGTTTTCCGGCGGGAACCTAGACTGTGCACCGTGACGAGCCCCCACGCGACTGACACCGTCGAGCACGCCGCGACCACCCCCGACCAGCCGCAACCGTTCCACGAACTGGGCCTCAAAGACGACGAGTACCAGCGCATCCGCGAGATCCTCGGCCGCCGGCCCACCGACACCGAGTTGGCCATGTACTCGGTGATGTGGAGCGAGCACTGCTCGTACAAGTCGTCCAAGGTCCACCTGCGGTATTTCGGTGAAACCACCACCGAGCAGATGCGCACCGGAATGCTGGCCGGCATCGGCGAGAACGCGGGCGTCGTCGACATCGGCGACGGGTGGGCGGTCACCTTCAAGGTGGAATCGCACAACCACCCTTCGTACGTGGAGCCCTACCAGGGCGCGGCCACCGGCGTCGGCGGCATCGTCCGCGACATCATGGCCA
This sequence comes from Mycobacterium gordonae, assembly GCF_017086405.1. Lineage (NCBI taxonomy): Bacteria > Bacillati > Actinomycetota > Actinomycetes > Mycobacteriales > Mycobacteriaceae > Mycobacterium > Mycobacterium camsae. The sequence continues at coordinate 6,332,469 of NZ_CP070973.1, read as the reverse complement.
TGGGGGCGCGACCCGTCGCGGTGATGGACCAGCTGCGGTTCGGCGCCGCCGACGCGCCCGACACCCGCCGGGTTCTCGACGGCGTGGTCCGCGGCATCGGCGGCTACGGCAACTCGCTGGGCCTGCCCAACATCGGGGGCGAGACCGTCTTCGACGCGTGTTACGCCGGCAACCCTCTGGTGAATGCGTTGTGCGTCGGCGTGTTACGGCAGGAGGACCTGCATCTGGCGTTCGCCTCCGGCGCCGGCAACAAGATCGTCCTGTTCGGTGCGCGCACCGGGCTGGACGGCATCGGCGGTGTCTCGGTGCTGGCCTCGGACACCTTCGATGTTGAAGGCGCCGGAGACGCTGCGCGCAAGAAGCTGCCGTCGGTGCAGGTCGGTGACCCGTTCATGGAGAAGGTGCTCATCGAATGCTGCCTGGAACTGTATTCCGGCGGCCTGGTGATCGGCATCCAGGACCTCGGTGGTGCCGGATTATCCTGCGCCACTTCTGAGTTGGCGTCGGCCGGGGACGGCGGTATGGCGATCGACCTGGACGCGGTGCCGCTGCGGGCCAAGGACATGACCCCCGCCGAAATCCTCTGCAGCGAGTCCCAGGAGCGGATGTGCGCGGTGGTCGCTCCGGAGAACGTCGAGGCGTTCATGGCCGTGTGCCGCAAGTGGGAGGTACTGGCCACCGTGATCGGTGAGGTCACCGACGGGGACCGGCTGCGCATCACCTGGCGCGGCGAGACCGTCGTCGACGTGCCACCGCGCACGGTGGCCCACGAGGGCCCGGTGTACCAGCGTCCCGTCGCCCGCCCTGACACGCAGGACGCGTTGAATGCGGACTCGTCGAAGACGCTGCCCCGTCCCGTCACCGGTGACGAGCTGCGCGCGACTCTGCTTGCGCTACTGGACAGTCCGCACTTGTGCAGCCGCGCCCTGATCACCGAGCAGTACGACCGCTACGTACGCGGTAACACCGTGCTGGCCGAGCACGCCGACGGCGGGGTGCTGCGCATCGACGAGTCCACCGGCCGCGGTATCGCTTTGTCCACCGACGCCTCGGGGCGCTACACCAAGCTCGATCCCTACACCGGCGCCCAACTCGCGCTCGCCGAGGCGTACCGCAACGTGGCCGTCACCGGCGCCACACCCGTCGCGGTGACCAACTGCCTCAATTTCGGCTCACCCGAGGACCCCGGCGTGATGTGGCAGTTCTCGCAGGCGGTGCGCGGCTTGGCCGATGGCTGTGCGGCCCTGGGTATTCCGGTCACTGGCGGCAATGTCAGCTTCTACAACCAGACGGGCTCGACCGCGATCCACCCGACCCGGTGGTCGGGGTGCTCGGTGTCATTGACGACGTCAGCCGGCGTATCCCCACCGGCTTGGGTACCGAACCGGGGGAAAGCCTGCTGCTGCTCGGCGATACCCGCGACGAGTTCGACGGCTCGATCTGGGCACAGGTGACCGGCGACCATCTGGGCGGGCTGCCGCCCGCGGTGGACCTGCTGCGCGAGAAGCTGCTGGCCGAGGTGCTGGCCGCCGGCTCGCGTGACGGGCTGATCACCGCCGCCCACGATCTGTCCGAAGGCGGCTTGGCGCAGGCAATCGTAGAATCGGCGCTCGGGGGCGAAACTGGTTGTCGCATAGTGCTTCCCGAGGGTGTCGACCCCTTTGTGACGCTCTTCTCCGAGTCGGCGGGCCGGGCGCTGGTCGCAGTGCCGCGCACCGAGGAGAGTCGGTTCCGGTCGATGTGCGAGGCGCGGGGACTACCCGCGGTCCGGATCGGTGTCGTCGATCAGGAGTCGGACGCCATCGAGGTGCAGGGGCTGTTCACGGTGTCGCTGGCGGAGTTGCGCGAGACCTCGGAGGCGGTGCTGCCGCGATTCTTCGGTTAAGACTCCCCGCTCTGGGCCTGGCTGCCGCCCTGGTCGGCTGGAGCCTGCTCAGCCCGCGGGTGCCATCCCCCTACCGGACACCGGCGCAGGCCGCTGCCGGCGGCCTGCTGGCCTTGCTGACCGGTGCGCCTTTGGGTTTCCGCGCACCCCAGGTGTGGGCGGGAGTGCGATTGGGCTCGACGGCGGCGGCACTGGTCGCAGCCACGATCGCGGCGACAACGCCGGTGCCGAAGGTGCGGCTGTCGATGTCGGCTCGGGAGCTGCCCGTGTCGGTGCCAGGCTGGTTGGGGTGGCAGATCCCGGTCGGCACGGTATGGGCCGAGGAGGCTGCCTTTCGCGGGGCCCTGGGCGACACGGCCGCGAAGGCGTTCGGCCCTACACGCGGACGGCTCTTGCAGGCCGGCGTGTTCGGGCTGTCGCACATCGCCGACGCCCGCGCGGTGGGCGAACCGCTGCTGCCCGTCGTGCTGGTAACCGGCGCGGCCGGCTGGGTGTTCGGCTGGCTGGCCGAGCGCAGCGGAAGCCTGGTTGCGCCGATCCTGGTGCACCTGGCCATCAACGAGGCCGCTGCGATAGCCGCTATTTCGGTGCAGCGGCGAACGTGGGACGGCTCACACGACGCGCGATCTGGCGCCTAAGCCCCTACACTTGTTAATTGCTTGTTAAATCCCCAGCTGGAGAGGGCGGCACCCCCGGTGCACAGACTCAGGGCCGCGGAGCACCCACGGCCGGATTACGTACTTCTGCACATCAGCGACACCCACCTCGTCGGTGGGAACGGTCCGCTATACGGCGACGTGGATGCCGACGGTCGCCTGGGTGAACTGCTCGGACAGCTGAACAGCTCCGGGGTGCGCCCTGACGCGATCGTGTTTACCGGTGACCTGGCCGACAAAGGTGAACCGGCTGCCTACCGCAAGCTACGTGACCTGGTGGAGCCGTTCGCGGCCGACCTGGGCGCCGAACTCATCTGGGTCATGGGCAACCACGACGATCGGGCCGAACTGCGGCGCCTGCTGCTGGACGAGGTGCCGTCGATGGCGCCGGTGGACCACGTACGCCTGGTCGACGGGCTGCGCATCATCACGTTGGACACCTCGGTGCCGGGGCATCACCACGGTGAGATCCGGGCAACTCAATTGGCTTGGCTCGCGGAAGAACTGGCGACGCCGGCCCCTGACGGCACAATTCTGGCCCTGCACCATCCGCCGATCCCGAGCGTGCTCGACATGGCCGTCACCGTGGAACTGCGCGACCAGGCCCCCCTGGGGCAGGTGCTCAAGGGCAGCGATGTTCGCGCCATCCTGGCCGGGCACCTGCACTACTCGACCAATGCCACCTTCGTGGGAATCCCGGTATCGGTCGCCTCGGCGACCTGCTACACCCAGGACCTGACGGTCGCCGTCGGCGGAACCCGCGGCAGGGACGGCGCTCAGGCCTGCAACCTCGTGCACGTGTACCCGGAAACCGTTGTGCACTCCGTCATTCCACTGGGCGGCGGGAACACCGTGGGCACCTTTGTCTCCCCGGTTCAGGCGCAACGCAATATTGCCGAGGCCGGCATTTTCATCGAGCAGTCGTCGCGGCGCGACTCCCTTTTCACCCACCCTCCGATGGTGCTGACGTCGACGGCACCGCGAAATCGGGCCGACTGACGTCAGCAGCGACCTTCTCCCAGGGCGCGGGGATCGGGAAGTAGCGCTCCAGGAAGTTGACAACCTGTCTGGCGCGCTCGGCCGCGCAGACTTCGGGAAAACTGCTGTCGTTGAGGCAGAAGAAATCGTAGCGGCGATTCTTGCGCAGCTCGGGCAGTAGCCGCAGTCCCGCCTGCGTGGTGGTGTTCACATACCGGACTCGGGCCTTCTCCTGCGGTACGGCGCGTCCGGTCATCAGTGCGTAGTAGTGATAGAAGGAATTGGTCACCGAGATGTCGGTGCTGGAACGAAACGCGCTGGCCTGAGTCCGGGCGAAGTCTTCCGGAAATTCCTGTTCCATCTCTTGCAGCACGCTCTTGCGCAGCGGAGCGGCGGTGTGCTCGAGATGGCGGGTGATGATCTGCCCGAACCGTTCGAACAGCAATTGTCGGTTGACCCTGGCGGCGTTCTCGAAGCCGCTTCGGGAGGTGTCGTTGGCGCCCAGTCCGATCCGGGTCTTGGCCTCGATGAATCTGCTGACGCCGCCGGGGGAGAAGAACATGCTGGCCTTCAGTGGCCGTCCGAAGAACATGTCATCGTTGGAGTACAGGAAATGCTCGCTCAGGTCGGCAATGTTGTGCAGTTGGCTCTCCACCGCATGGGAGTTGTAGGTCGGTAGCGCCGCCGGATCCGAGAAGTGTTCGACGGCAGGCACGATGGTGATCTTGGGGTGCTCGGCCAACCACGCCGGCGGCGCCGAATCGGTCGCGATGAAGATGCGACGTATCCACGGGGCGAACATATTCACCGAACGCAGCGCGTACTTCAATTCGTCGATCTGGCGGATTCGTGCTTCGGCGTCGTCGCCTTCGCCGACGATATGCCCCGACATCTGCGCTGCGCGCTGGGCGCGAAAGGCCGGATCGCTGCCGTCGACCCACGAGAACACCAGGTCGATATCGAAGGTGACATCACTGGCGTGCGGGGTGAACATGCCCTCCAGGGTCGGCCACTTGTACCCGTAAAGCTTGACGGTTGCCGGGGTGACTTCGGCCCGCGGCAGGAGTCTGCGGGTCAAGGAGTTCTCGACCGGGCATTCGATCATGGTCTCCTCGAAGACCCAGAATTGCAGATCGACTCCGAAAGCGGGGCCGAAGCGAAAACCCCCTGGTGCGATCCGACGCCGGTACAACCGCAGGATGCGTGAATCCGGCGCCGCGGACAAGCGGCCGTCGGCCAGCAAAGAAGGGGAGATCCCAGCCACGTCAAGAGTTTTGGCGTACATCGGTTCGGTGGCGCAGGCGGTGGCCAGCGCACGCTCTACCGCGGAGCGCAGTCGGATGTCGACGGCGAGAACTGGGCGGTCTCGGTGATTACGGATCAGCAGGAATGGAATATCGGCCCGATTCAACGTCTTCCGAAGAAAGATCAGGTCCTCGATCTGCGCTTCATGCGGGGTCAGGCTCGATTCCATCCGGGCGATCTTGCCGCGGCGGGTCACGACGATGGGGTTCAACGAGCGTGGGCCAGGATGGCTACCGTCGCGTGAAAAGATCTTGGGCATCAAAACACCGCCTCAGCTCGAAGTGACCACAGCAACCGGAGAATTTCATACTTCATGCGTGGGCGCGCGTTGGAGCAGGGCGACGTCGATAACTGTTGCAGGACAGTCGATTTAGTTCAGAAACTGACATCCACACTTAATCCCGGGGTTACACCGGTGTCACAGAGAGTTCAGTTCCTGGAAAGATTCCAGTCACTTCGGAGTGTACCCGATGTTGGTGGTCCGCCCCGACGCTGTCGTTCTGCCCTCTGTATGCGGTGAAACTCGGTTTGCCGATGTCGTCTCGGAATCGGCTCGGACTCTCGAGCTCATGGGTTGATCGTGTTGTCGCCTATTTGCCGGCCCCACACGTAATCGAGAAACATCGGCGAACCGATTTCGAAGTGGTTGTAGGGGGCCAGGTCGTAGCCCGCGTCCATCACCAGATACGGAGCGGGCCACAAGTCCCTGGTGATCTTCTTCCAGCAGCCCGGTTTTCCCCCGGGGCCACCCCTGGTGTTGGTCCGGGGCAGGTTCTCGGGGTAGATGTACGGGCCCGGTGCGCCCGTGATGGCGCCCGACGACGACGCTCCGAGAGCGTAACCGTTGAAGCCCAACGCATTTCGGATTCGGGGCGCGACTTCGTCGTAGTTGTGCAGGGTGCACACGATCTCGGGGCTGTACTCGTCGAGCAGCTGGGCGGTGGGAAGCAGATCGGCGGCGCCCCGCGCCAGATACGGTCCCGCCCGCTCGAACACCGGTGTCGCGGTGCCGGCGAGCCCGGCGGCCGCCAGCAGAGCCGAGTCCAATTCGTTGCGCTGTTGGCTGACCGTGCGGGCCGTGGTCGCCGCCTGGTCCAGAGCCGCCAGCAGCTGCGGTGCGGCGTCGGCGTAGACGTCACCCAATGCGGTGAGCCGCTGCACGTCCAGGCGGGCCGCAGGCAACTGCGGGTTCAGGTCGTCGAGGATGGCGTTCCCATTGGTCAGCGAGGCGCCCAACTTGTCGCCCAGCCCGGCCAGCGCCAGACCGGCGGCGCTGAGCGTCAGGTTGAGTTTCACCGGATCGACCTTGTCCGCGATGGCGGTCAAGGTTTGGAACAGCGTGTTGAATTCGGTCGTCACCTTCGTCGCATCGATCACGGTTGACGGCGTGATATGCTGCGGTGCAGGCATTTTCGGCGAGCTGAGGGCCACGTACTTGTTGCCGAACACCGTCGTCGCCTTGATCTCAGCGTCAACATTCGCCGGGATCTGCGCGATGTACTTCGGGAAGATGTCCAGGACAAACTGGGCGGCGGGGACGCCGTCACGGGTGATCTCGGCAATCGTGGCCACCCGTCCGATCTGGACGCCGTTGTAGGTCACTTTCGCGCCCGGGTCCATCACCAGACCGGCCCGCGGCGCCACCATCGTCAGCTTTGTTTTCGGGGTGAAGTTCCCCCTGAACTGCCAGTACAGCGCGCCCAGGACGAACGCCAGCACCACCAGCGCGATGAGGCCGATGGTTCGATAGGGTGGCCGCGCGCCCGAGCGACGACGCTCCATGATTCTGAGACCCTAATGGTATGGCTGCCCGTCCCAAGGTCGATCCGGCAAAGACGCGGGATGCCGTGTCGGCAATCGCGGGATGGCTGCGCGACGAAACCAGCCCCGCGCCGCAACGGGCCGACCTGGCAAACGCCGTCCGGCTGACCGCGCGCACCCTGGCCGAGCTGGCGCCCGGCGCCAGCGTGGAGGTGCGGATTCCGCCGTTCGTCGCCGTCCAGTGCGTATCCGGTCCCCGGCACACCCGCGGCACTCCGCCGAACGTGGTCGAGACCGACGCGCGTACGTGGCTGTTGGTGGCAACGGGACAGCTGGGGTTCGACGAGGCGGCGGCGAGCGGCGTGCTGGCCCTTTCCGGCTCGCGGGTTTGTGAAATAGAACACTGGTTGCCGCTGTTACGTTTGGCGCCCTAACCTGGTTTGACCTGGAGTTTCGTGGTGACACGTCGGTTTCGCCCGCCGCAACACGCCCGTCGGCATTGCGCGGGCGGCCGGAGGTGCCCGTAGACTCCGTATCGTCACCAACCGCGCCCTAGGGAGCCGCCACACCGTGACCGCGCAGCAGCCCGAAGAAGACTTCAGTTCGCCTCGTGAAGAGTGTGGCGTATTCGGGGTCTGGGCCCCGGGTGAAGATGTCGCCAAACTCACCTATTACGGCCTTTACGCCTTGCAGCACCGCGGCCAGGAAGCCGCAGGCATCGCCGTGGCCGACGGATCCCAGGTGTTGGTATTCAAGGACCTCGGACTGGTCAGTCAGGTGTTCGACGAGCAGACGCTGGCGGCCATGGAGGGTCACGTCGCCATCGGCCACTGCCGCTACTCCACCTCCGGTGACACCACCTGGGAGAACGCCCAGCCGGTTTTCCGCAACACCGCCGCCGGCACCGGAGTTGCCCTGGGGCACAACGGAAACCTGGTCAACGCCGCGGAGCTCGCTGCCCGCGCCCGTGACGAGGGCCTGATCGCCAAGCGGGCACCCGCCCCCGCGACCACGGACTCCGACATTCTGGGTGCGCTGCTGGCCCATGGGGCGGCCGACTCCAGCCTCGAGCAGGCCGCGCTGGAACTGCTGCCGACTGTGCGCGGGGCGTTCTGCCTGACATTCATGGACGAAAACACCCTGTACGCATGCCGCGACCCGCACGGTGTGCGCCCGCTGTCGCTCGGCCGACTGGATCGCGGCTGGGTGGTGGCCTCCGAAACCGCTGCCCTCGACATCGTCGGCGCATCGTTCGTCCGGGACATCGAGCCGGGCGAACTGCTCGCGATCGACGCCGATGGGGTGCGATCCACCCGCTTCGCCAATCCGACGCCGAAGGGCTGCATCTTCGAGTACGTGTATCTGGCCAGGCCGGACAGCACCATCGGCGGCCGGTCGATACACGGTGCCCGCCTCGATATCGGTCGTCAGTTGGCCCGCGAATGCGCCGTCGACGCCGACCTCGTCATCGGGGTGCCGGAGTCCGGCACCCCCGCTGCCGTGGGATACGCGCAGGAGTCCGGTATTCCGTACGGTCAGGGGCTGATGAAGAACGCCTACGTCGGGCGCACCTTCATCCAGCCGTCGCAGACCATCCGGCAGCTCGGCATCCGCCTCAAGCTGAACCCCCTCAAAGAGGTGATCCGCGGTAAGCGGCTCATTGTGGTCGACGACTCGATCGTGCGCGGCAACACCCAGCGGGCGCTGGTGCGCATGCTCCGCGAAGCGGGAGCCGTCGAGGTGCACGTGCGGATCGCCTCGCCGCCGGTCAAGTGGCCCTGCTTCTACGGCATCGATTTTCCCTCGCCGGCCGAGTTGATCGCCAACGCCGTCGAGGACGAAGGGGAGATGCTCGAGGCGGTGCGGCATGCCATCAACGCCGACACGCTCGGCTACATCTCGCTGCGCGGCCTGATCGCAGCCACCGAACAACCCGCGTCACGCCTGTGCACGGCATGCTTCGACGGCACTTACCCGATCGAACTGCCCAGCGAGAGCGCGCTCGGCAAGAACGTCATCGAGCACATGTTGGCCAATGCGGCGCGCGGCGCCGGCCTGCGTGACCTGGCGGGCCAGGACGCTCCGGAAGTTCCGGTCGGGCGCTGACGGAACCTCTGCGGAGGTAACCGTCACCAGGGTGACTGCCGACCGGTAGCCTTTATCGCGATGACGGATCCCGAACAAAGCGCCAAACGCGGCGCGGGCAACCAGGGCATCACCTACGCATCGGCCGGGGTGGACATAGAAGCCGGTGACCGCGCTGTCGACTTGTTCAAGCCGCTGGCGGCCAAGGCCACCAGACCCGAGGTGCGTGGTGGGCTGGGTGGCTTCGCCGGGCTGTTCGCGCTACGCGGTGATTACCGCGAACCGGTGCTCGCTGCCTCCAGCGACGGTGTCGGCACCAAGCTGGCGGTCGCCCAGGCAATGGATAAGCACGACACCGTAGGCCTGGACCTGGTCGCGATGGTGGTTGACGATCTCGTCGTCTGCGGCGCCGAACCGTTGTTCCTGCAGGACTACATCGCGGTCGGCCGGACCGTGCCCGAGCGGGTCGCGGCGATCGTGAGCGGCATCGCCGAGGGCTGTGTGCGCGCCGGCTGCGCACTGCTGGGCGGCGAGACCGCCGAACATCCCGGCCTGATGGAGCCGGACCACTACGACATCTCGGCCACCGGCGTCGGCGTCGTGGAAGCCGACGACGTCTTGGGACCCGACCGCGTCAAACCCGGTGACGTCATCATCGGGATGGGGTCCTCCGGTCTGCATTCCAACGGATACTCGCTCGCCCGCACGGTCCTGCTGGAGATCGACCGGATGAACCTGGCCGGCTACGTCGAGGAGTTCGGCCGCACACTGGGCGAGGAGCTGCTGGAGCCCACCCGGATCTACGCCAAAGATTGCCTGGCGCTCGCTGCCGAGACCCAGGTCCGCACCTTCTGCCACGTCACCGGGGGAGGGCTGGCCGGAAATCTTGAACGCGTCATCCCGCACGGTCTGGTCGCCGAGGTGGATCGGGGCACCTGGACGCCCGCACCGATATTCGCGATGATCGCGCAGCGCGGCCGCGTCGCCCGGCCCGAAATGGAGAAAACCTTCAATATGGGCGTCGGCATGATCGCCGTGGTCGCGCCGGAAGACACCGATCGCGCCCAGGCGATCTTGATGGCGCGGCACATCGACTGCTGGGTTCTGGGCACCATCTGCAAAGGCGGAAAAGACGGCCCGCGGGCCAGCCTTGTCGGGCAGCATCCGAGGTTCTGACGGGTTCGGTGCCGTTCGGCACGTGGTGTCAGATTAGCGACGCCAGGTGTCCTCGTCGTCCCATGAATCGCCCTCCCCGTGGTCGGATTCATCGGTGCTCGTGCTCGTCCCTGACAACTCGCGCTGAAGCCGCGTGAAGTCGGTCTGCGGGGAGCTGTATTTCAGTTCTCGAGCAACCTTGGTCTGCTTTGCCTTAGCCCGGCCGCGGCCCATGGGGGGACCCCCTCGCGAAATAACGGAGCGGCCTACAAGTAGGCGGCTCCGATCTCTAGTGTCGTTATTGTCCTGCCGACAGCTTACCGTGCCGCGCGGCCGAAGGTGGGCGCGCCCTGCCCAGCCACACATGGCGGATGTCACGTTGACTCATCGGGTGCCGCCGCGTAACCGGTCGACCGCCAGCCGTCCGGCACCCACCCCATCCGCCGGCGGCAGCGAGTCAGCGTCGATCACGGCCGCGACCTCGGCGTCGGCGCCCGTCGTCAACTGTGTGTCGGCCGGGATACCGCGCTTGACCAGTGCCAGCGCCACCGATCCAAGGTCGACGTGCTCGACGACCGTGCCCAGGCGTCCTACGGTGCGCCCCGCTGCGAGCACCGCGGCACCGGTGGACGGCCGGTCCGCCGAACCGTCGAGATGCAACAACACCAGCATCCGTGGCGGCTTGCCCAGGTTGTGCACGCGTGCCACCGTCTCCTGGCCGCGATAGCAACCCTTGTCCAGGTGCACCGCAGCCACCCCGGGTCCACCGATCCAGCGCACTTCGTGCGGGATTGTGCGCTCGTCGGTGTCGACGCCCAACCGCGGACGCAGGGCGGGCACCCGGTGGGCCTCGTAGGCCCACACGCCGGCCGGACGCACACCGGCCCGGGTCAGCTTCTGTCGCCAGTCCGCGGCTGTATCGCGTGGCACCAGCAGGTCCAGTTCGATCGGGCCGTCCGGAGTGGTCGGCATCCGGCGCAGGAACCCACCGGTCGATAGCGGCACGGCCGACCACTCCGGCGGTAGTGCGTCAACCCCCAGCGCAGCCAGTACCGGCGCCTGCGCCAGTCGCGGCCCGATCAGCGACAGCACCGCCAAGTCCGCGGCGGCCGGTGCGACATCGGACCAGAACACCATCTTGCGCAAGTAGGCCAGCAGTGGTTCGCCGCGCCATGGCTCAGTGTCCAGGTAGGTGGTGCCGCCCAACTCGGTCTGCAACCAGTGATCCTCCACCCGGCCCTGGCCGTCGAGGCTGAGGTTCTCGGTGCCGGCGCCCTCGGGTAGCTCACTGACGTGCTGAGTGGAAATGTTGTGCAGCCAGGTGCGGCGATCCGCGCCGGTCAGCGTGATCACGGCACGGTGCGAGCGGTCCACGAGTACGGCATCCGTTTCGCCTGCCCGCTGCTCGCCGAGCGGGTCGCCGTAGTGCCAGATCGCGCCGGCGTCGGGGCCGGGATCGGGGGCGGGGACTGGATTCACACATCAACTCTACGGCGGGGCGGCACGCTGCCTGCCGAGTGAAGCCGGCCGCACACTCGCCGAGCGCCCGGCCCGTTAGGCTCACTCCTCATGACGGGTGTGGTCGTCACTCTGGACGGCGAAGTTCTCGACTCGGCAACGCCACTGCTGCACGCCGACGACCTGGCGGCCGTGCGGGGCGATGGAGTGTTCGAGACGCTGCTGGTCCGGGACGGCAGGGCTTGTCTGGTCGAGTCGCACCTGCAGCGGTTGACCCACTCGGCGAAGCTGATGGACCTGCCCGAACCGGACCTGCCGCAGTGGCGGCGGTCGATCGAGACGGCGACTAGGCAGTGGCTGACGATCACCGAGGACGAGGCCGCTATGCGGTTGATCTACAGCCGCGGCCGGGAGAGCGCCTCGGCGAGGACGGCGTCGACGGCATATGTGATGGTCAACCCGGTCCCGGAACGTGTCACCGCGGTACGTCGCGACGGCGTCGCGGCGATCACGCTCGATCGCGGCCTGCCGGCCAACGGCATCGACTCGATGCCCTGGCTGCTGGCCGGCGCGAAGACACTGTCCTACGCAGTCAATATGGCCGTGCTGCGACACGCCGCGCAGCAAGGCGCCGATGACGTCATCTTCGTCAGCTCCGACGGATACATCCTGGAAGGCCCCCGATCCACCGTGGTCATCGCCGTCGACGGTGAGGACGGTCGCCCGTGTCTGCTCACCCCGCCCCCGTGGTATCCGATCCTGCGGGGAACCACCCAGCAGGCACTGTTCGAAGTTGCGCGCGGCAGCGGTTATGACTGCGACTACCGCGCGCTGCGGACGGCTGACCTCTCCGCGGCGCAAGGCATTTGGCTGGTGTCGAGCATGACACTGGCGGCGCGGGTGCACACCCTTGACGGACGCTGGCTGCCGCGGGCCCCCTTCGCAGACACCTTCGCCGAATTGGTCGACGCGGCCGTCGTCATCGATCGCTGAGCGCTTAATTCTGTTGTCGCCGGACCGGAGTCGCGGTAGCGTCGGCTTTACACAAGGAAGGAGGTGGTCCGCGAAATTGATAGCTTCATGGACATGTGAGGTGGCTGCGCGCTAGCTGCATTGGCTCGGAAGAGTCAGCGATCTACGCGCGCTGGCGAATTTCCCGCAGCCACCCGGCCCCCGAGCTTCCGGTCTGTCCAACCGGAGCGCAGCTCGGGGGCCGCTCCATTTCTGCAGCGGCTCCGGCGGTGGCTACTTCTGCGCCCTGGCCGCGATCTGGTCGGCCAACTTCGCACCACCGTCGGTGATGTCGTTACCGCACGCCTGAACCTCGATGACCAGGTCGCCGGCTGCGCTGAGTGCATGCTGGCAGGTTCGGGTGTTGTTGTCGGTCTCCGCGCGCGTCATGGTGATCTTCGGCGCGGCGCCGTTGACCTCACCGAAGTTCCACTCCGTGCTCTTGCTGGGACCGGTGAACGTAACGGTCTTGTTGGCGCAAGCCCGCCACTTGCCCTCGGATGACTCGACGAACGCACGAGCCTTCTCGGCCGACGGGAACTTGGCGACGGCCTGGACCACCCGATGGGCGTCCCCGGACGACTGAACGACCTGGGTGTGAATCCCGGTCGGGTCGTGAGGCCGGTACACGGACTCCTGGAACGGCTCGAAGGCCGACAGACACTCCGGGTCGGACAGGGTGCCCTGCGGGGCGCGCAGCTGGTCGCTGTGGGCGCTTTCCTTCATATTCGGGTCGCCCAGCACATTCCCGATATCGGCGGCGCCGAGCAGAAGGGATCCGGTTTCGGCTGGCGCCCCGCCCGTGTTGGTGGACCCGCCGGCAGCGCCGCTGGGCCTGGCCGTCGCGGGCTTCCGAGTATTGCCACCGCTGGTGGCGAAGACCACGATCAACACGATCGCCACCACGGCGGCCAGCGCCGCACCACCGATGATCAGCAACTTCTTGTTCGGCTGCCCGGAGCTGGGCGCGGGTGCGGCGTGACCCGCCGCGGGACGGGCCGGCGGCGCGGCCGCGGCAGCACCGGCGGCAGGGGCGGCCGGGGCTGTGGCCGCGGGAGCGGCGGGGGCCTTCGCGGCCGGTGCGCCGGCCTTGGCCTCGATCTCGGCCAGCACGTTGTCGATCTCGGTCCTGGTGCGGTAGGTGACGTCGTGCCGCATCCGCAGCATGCGCAGCAGTTGGGCGATGTCGCTGCGGGCGCTCGGGTCGTCGCCGTCTTCGTCGAGTCCGGATCGCAACTCGACCAGCAACTGCAGCTGCTGCTGGGGCGTGAGTTCCTTCTCCGACAACGTGTTGCCCAACCGCATGATGTAGCCGAACGGCACCGGCGGCTCGTCTGGCAACGGCGACGGCAGCGGAGCAGCCTTGGCGCTCATCGCGTGGATGGCGGTGACCAGCTGGATGCCTGCGTCGACGGTCGGGTTCTGGTAGTCGATGATCTGCAGTGTGGAGACGGGGTTGACCCGCACACTGTCGACCGGTCCCACCTGCACGGGCAGGATGGGCCGATTGAGGGCTTGGGCGTAGCGCAGTTCGGCCTGGCTCGGCTTGGATTGCAGCCAATTGTTGGACAGCGCGACGATGAACACATCGCAGGACCGGATCTGCTCGAGGATCGCGTTCCACCAGGCGTCTCCGCCACCGAGCTCCTGGTCGAACCACACCTTCTGTTGGGCCCGCTTCAAGGCGGTCGTCAGCGCGTCGAGTGACGTCCTGTCCTGGCTCGAGTAGCTGATGAATATGGCCACGGCAGTCTCCTCAATTGAGGGCAGGGGGAGGCGGATACGGCGAAACCGTCATGCGACGGTAGCGCATGGCACTGGTCGCAGCAATCGACCCGGGCATACCGGCTGGGCCCGTAACCGCCGTCAGTCGACTGCGGGAACGTGCGTTTCATCCGAGGGCTGGAACTCCGCGTATCGCTGCGCGAACTCCTGGGCGGGCACCGGCCACTGTTCGCCCTCGGCGCCCCGGACCACCCAGTCGCCGTCGGCCGCATTCGTCGGGCCTTCGAGGGTGTTGATCGACTCGCCCGGTTGCGCGGGACGGGCCTGGACGCGTCCTTTTCGGCGCCACCTTCCGTCGCCGGCCGGCTCGTAGGTGGCGTGGAAGATGTCGTCGCGCACCGACCAGGTTTTGTCGTCCGATCGCACCTCCCAGTCGCCGGCCTTGGCGTGCATGGTGTGTCCCGAATCCGATGTCCAGGTCCACGGCGCGGTGCGTTGTTCGGCCAAAACGGTGCCCACCCGGGTGAAGGTCCGCCAGAGCGGGCGGGACCGGTAACCGAGTTGGCGCAGGCTCCACAGGGTGGCGGCCAGGCTGCGCACGGCGGCGTTGAGCAGATCCGGGTTGCTCTCGACGGCGGACCAGTCGACCAGCTTGTCGTGGATCTTGCGGGCGTCGTCTCGCGGCGTGCCGTACTTCCAGCCGTTACGGCGGTAGTAGCGGCACCAGTCCTCGTGCTCCGCCTGGGCCATGGCCAGCGCCGAGTACCGGTCGAATCCCATCAACGCGAGCTGCTCCAGCGGGGGCGAATCCGCCATGTCGCGCCCGGACAACTGCGCGGGTGGGCTGCCCCAGGTGTTCCAGGTGTGGCCGGCGATCTGTTCGACCATCCACAGCGCGTTGCGCACCTGGCGCCGGTTGGAGCCGCGATAGAACTCGTCGAGCTCGATCCACGGCACCGAGGCCGGCCCCCGTGGCCAGCTGGGGTCGATGGTGGCTACATAGCGCTCGTGTATCAGCCGGGCCGCCCGTTCCCAGGCGTCCTGGACCTGACCTTCGCGGCTGTCCAGCACCAGTGAGTACGACTGCAGCATGCCGACCACCTGGATCGAGTCGTCGGCGATGCTGGTGTTCAGGTCCGAGGTGTAGACGGGCATTTCGGGGAAGCGGGCGGCGAGCCTGGTGCCGGTGGTGGCGGTATGGGTGTCGACGAGGATCACGGCGCTCGTGGTGGGGTCGGTGTCGCCGATCAGCCGCAGGATGGTGGGAATCGTGGGACCCTCCGACACCGCATCGATCGACGGTCCGTCGGACGCGAATCCTGCTTGCTGGCGGTAGAACTCGTGATCCTTCAGGTACTCCTCGGCGTCGCGTTCCACCAGGGTTAGCGACGGCAGCGGGACCGCCCCCGGCGGCGTGTAGAAGTCCCGTTCCAGTGCCCGGCGGGTCAGGTCCGCGCATAGCGCCAACGTCAACTGTGATGTGCCGCAGACGAATACACGTTTGGTGCGCCCGGTCGCAATGATCCCGTCAAGGAGTCGGCTCGCGGTGACCTCGTACTTGCCGACGACGTCGGCCGCCCATCGGGTGTCGGAACCGCCGAACTGCTGGGCACGCCATGCCTCGGCGAGCCAGGGATCGTCGATCCGCACTATGAGGGGTAGCCGCCGCTTGTTGGCGACCTGTGACAGCCGCCTGCTGATCAGGTCCAACCACAACAGGTTGATCGCCGGGTCGGGTGCCATCAGGTAGAGCCGGCCCAGGTGACGCCACAGCCGCAACGACACCAGCGTGGCGGGCGCGTTGAAGTCGACCAGCACCACCCGGGCGCCCATTCTGCGCAGGCGCTGTACCCGGTCGTCATTGGCGCTGGTGACTACCACCAAGGTGCTGCGCCGGTCCAACGTCCGCGCGACGCCGCTGACCATCGATTCGGTGTCGTCGTCGACTCCCACGATGGCGGTGACCGAATCCGCGAAGTTCGCCCGCAGCCGGTCCACTTGGGACCGGAACACTCCGACCACCACGCCGCCGAGGCCGGTGAAAATGGCCGAAACCGCCGCCATGCGCGCCAATTCGAGACCGACGGGCGTCGGGCTGGGGCAGATGTGCCCGCCCAGCGAATAGTCGCTGCTGCTGCCCTTGATCAACTGCGCGGTCAGCATCAGCGGGGTGAATACCGCGGGGTGGTTCTCGTCGTGACAGTTCCAGTAGGAGCTGAGCCCCAGAATTGCGCTCATGGTGATGAGCACCGCGATCACGGTGAACGACACACCGACCAAACGGTGGCTGGAATTGGACCGGAAGGTCATGACGCACACCGCGACCAGGACGCCGACCACGATCGCGGTCGTCGCCATCGATCCCGGCCGGCCGAACCAACCCACCCCGGACGGCAGCAGATCCAGAATGGCGGGCTGGAGCGCCACCGCGGCGAGATAACCGATCAACAGGACGGCCAGCACCGACATGGTCCAGCGCACCGGGGGTGGGGCGATTCTTTTCTGACCCATCAAACCTGCCTTCGCCGGGCCTCTTTCGGGCCTTCTTCAGGGCCTGCTCGGACGCGAACAGTACACGCGCAAGTGCGCGGGAAGGCAACAGCGAGATCTCTTTCGCGGCGGCGGGTTTCAGCCGACGAAACGGGACAACCGCGCCGATAGATGGGGAACCAGTCCGCCGTCGGCGTCCACCCGCTCTTCGACGTAGGCGAGATCGCCACCCTCGACGATGCCGTAGAGCCGTTTCGCGCCGCCGACCAGCACGCCGGACCGGCTCCGGGCCAGCGCATCGGTCACCAGTTCCCACGACGACTGGTTGCGCGGGCGCCCGTAGAACAGCTCGACGTAACCGGACGAGTGCGCCAGCAGCAGCTCGATGGCCTGCGACTCGCTGGGGTCGTCGGGGTCGGCGACGAACCGCCAGAATCCCGTTTCGCGCAGCGCCGGCTGGTGGTACTCGCCCGCCTCGTCGAGGCGCCAGGAGCGGGCCTCCCAGTTCAGGTAGTCGCCGCCGTCATGGGACACCACGATCTGCTGTCCGAATCGGTAGTCGCCGTCGTGAGCGCGGCCCTCGCCCTCGCCGCGCCAGACGCCGACCAGCGGCAGCAGCGCCAGCAGAGCGTCGTGCAGGTTGGCGCCTTCGCGCAGGTTCGCGGTGTCAGCCGGCACCGGCAGGTCGTCGTAGGCGGGGATATTGCGGGTAGCGGTCAGTTTCGCTCGCTCGGCCGCTTGGGACAACTCGTCAGCGGCGTCGTCTCCCTCGGTGGAGGTCACGACTCGTCGGTGATCAACCGATACAGCGCATACAGCGCGAACCAGGAGATGACCACAGTCGCAAGGACCAGCATGATCTCGAAGAACAGCACCACGGGGACGAGTCTATTCGCCTTTTGCCGTTGAGTCTGCGTTGAGGGCGGCGACCACTCAAACTTCTTCGCCCTCAGCGCAGAGGAAACGGCTGCCGGTCAGGCGACCTTGATGTCCACCTCGTGGATGCCGGCGCCCGACGGCGCCACCACGGCGTCGCCGTTGCCCACCCGGGACAACGCGCGCAGTGTCCAGGATCCCGGCGCCGCGAAGAACCGGAAGTCGCCCGTCGCCGATGCGACAACCTCGGCAGTGAATTCGTCAGAGGAGTCCAACAGGCGGACGAATGCCCCGCCGACGGCTTGGCCGTCGCCATCCACGACGCGGCCGGTGATCACCGTTTCCTTCTCCAGGTCGACGCTGGCCGGCAATGTCAGTCCTTGCTTTGGTGCAGTGCACATGTCAGTTTCCCAACTCGATCGGGGCACCCACCAGGGAGCCGTATTCAGTCCAACTGCCGTCGTAGTTCTTGACGTTTTTGTGTCCGAGCAATTCCTGCAGGACGAACCAGGTGTGCGACGAACGTTCCCCGATCCGACAGTAGGCAATCGTTTCCTTCTGTCCATCCAGGCCGGCGTCGGCGTACAACTTGGCCAGGTCCTCATCGGACTTGAAGGTGCCGTCCTCGTTGGCGGCCTTGCTCCACGGCACGTTGATGGCGGTGGGGACGTGGCCGGGGCGCTGGCTCTGTTCCTGCGGCAGGTGCGCGGGCGCCAGGATCTTGCCGGAGTACTCGTCCGGAGACCGCACATCGACCAGGTTCTTGGTGCCGATGGCGGCGATGACCTCGTCACGGAAGGCCCGGATGGAGTTGTCCGGGGCGGCGGCGGTATACGAGGTGGCCGGCCGGTTCACGGCGTCGCTGGACAGCGGGCGACCGTCGAGCTCCCATTTCTTGCGGCCGCCGTCGAGCAGCTTCACCTTGTCGTGGCCGTACAGCTTGAAGTACCAGTACGCGTAGGCCGCGAACCAGTTGTTGTTGCCGCCGTAGAGGATCACGGTGTCGTCGTTGGAGATGCCACGCTCGGACAGCAACTTGGAGAACTGCTCGGCGTCGACGAAGTCGCGCTTAACCGGGTCCTGCAGGTCGTCGCGCCAGTCCAGCTTGACGGCGCCGGCGATGTGGCCGCCGTCGTATGCGCTGGTGTCCTCGTCCACCTCGACGAAGACGACGTTTTCGGCATCCAGATTGCTCTCAGCCCAGTCGGCGGAGACCAGGACGTCGGAGCGTGCCATGGGGGATCCTTTCGATTTCTTCTGATCAACAGCTTGGGGTCCGGGTACGCCTGGTGCGCGAGAGGAAGACATGCCACGGGGAAGGGGCCCTGGCCGCTTCGAGCGCTGCGCAGATCGGCGCGGCTACTCAGCAGCTACAGCAACAGCAACAGCACGCGACGCGGCACAGCTGGACTGCGCGGCGCTTGGCGAGCATGAGCTCGATGCGGGCTGACACGTCGGTCAGCTTACCCAATGAAACAGTGATCAAGCCAACAGCCGCCGGCGGGCGCCGTCACGACCGCTGGAAACCTTCCAGCGTCACGGTGACCCCCCGGGTGATGCCCTCGATGATGACGTCGGAGCCGCGCGCTCCCACGGTGTTCGGCGCCACCCCGAACGGGAGCCTCTGGTTGGGCAGCCGGCTGGCGAATGCCCGCAATACGGCCTCGCGTCTGTCGTCGGGAACGGTCTGGTTGGCGGTGTCAGGCCCGGTCACCACGCCGGTTGGGGTGATCACCAGCGTTGCCGCATCGTCGGGGGAGATGGACAGATCCACCGAGACGCTGACGCGGCGGTCGAAGTTCGCCGATTTCGGTGTGCCGCTGAACACCAGGCCGTGGCTGCCCGATATCCCGGATTCGGTGGTTCCCCCGGTGGCGTCGTTGGATTCCTGGGGCGGTGCCTCCACCATCAGGTCAGTGATGCCCAGATAGCGGCCCAGGTGTACCGAGTCGATGATGATGCGGCTCTCCAGTTCGCCGACCGGAAGCTTGGCTTCCGGCCTGATCAACCAGGACGCATCGGTCAGGTCGATCGAGTGCATGGTGGCCTCGAGGGTGGCCTTGCCGACCGGCGCGTGGTCGACGGCTCCGGCCTTGATCTCCAGCTCGTTGTAGTGGTGGCGCATCGCCTGGGGAATGAACGGAAAGGCCAGGATGGCCACGAACGGGTCGGATCCCAGGTTGGCGGCCTTGCGCACGTTGGTCGACAGTCGGTATTCGGCGTAGATGCTCGAGCCGTAGTCGACGCCGATGGCCGCCAGGGCGAGGACGCCAACGGCGATCGCCGCGGCAGTGGCACCGGCCAGGACTTTGCGCACGCGGACATTCTGACATCGCGGGGCCGTGTTGGGTTGCTCACAGTGCTTTCGCGGCCCGCGGCGCCCGCCGCAGGTCGTGGGGGCTTGGGCTAGCTGAGGGCTAACTGCCCGACTGCCCGCCGCCACCTGTTGAGAGGCCTCGTCGCCAGGCCGAATACCACGCGGCAAGTTATCGTTAGATGATCTTGCCGCTAACGTCATATGTCGCGATGAGTCTGGGAGGCCTTGCCCACGACGCTGGAGGGGCGTGTTGGAGCTATTACTGCTGACCTCGGAGCTGTATCCCGACCCGGTCCTACCCTCGTTGTCCCTGCTGCCGCATAACGTGCGGACGGCGCCACCGGAGGCGTCCTCTTTGCTGGAGGCGGGTAACGCCGACGCCGTGCTCGTCGATGCACGAAACGACCTCTCCGCGGCGCGCGGCCTGTGCCGGCTGCTGAGCACGGCGGGCCGCTCCGCGCCGGTGCTGGCGGTGGTGAGCGAAGGCGGTCTGGTTGCCGTCAGCGCCGACTGGGGCCTGGATGAGATCCTGCTTCCGAGCACCGGGCCGGCCGAGATCGACGCACGGCTGCGGCTCGTTGTGGGCCGCCGCGGCGGTCTGGCCGACCAGGAAAGCGTCGGCAAGGTCAGTCTGGGCGAACTGGTGATCGACGAGGGCACCTACACCGCGCGACTGCGTGGTCGCCCGCTCGACCTCACCTACAAAGAATTTGAGTTGCTGAAGTATCTGGCCCAGCATGCCGGCCGGGTGTTCACCCGCGCGCAACTGCTGCACGAAGTCTGGGGTTACGACTTCTTCGGCGGCACTCGCACCGTCGACGTGCACGTACGTCGGCTGCGAGCCAAACTTGGCCCCGAGCACGAGGCGCTGATCGGCACCGTGCGCAATGTCGGTTACAAGGCGGTCCGGCCCACGCGCGGCCGGGCCCAGGCCGCCGAACCCGATCGCGAATCTGAGGACGACGAATCCGACGCCGACACCGACTCGCTTGCCGACCCGTTGCGCAGTCAGTGACCGCGCCGCAGTGGCGCACTGCCCTGACCGCCGATGAGCAACACCAGATACGGGAAATCATCACGGCGGCGACAGAATTCGATGGCGTAGCCCCGGTCGGTGAGCAGGTGCTGCGGGAGCTGCCGCAGGACCGCACCGACCACCTGGTGGCTGCGGACGCGACGGCGGGAATCACGGGATATCTGAACCTCACCCGGCCGCGAGATGGTGCCGGCGCTATGTCGGAGTTGGTGGTGCATCCGCACGCCCGGCGTGTCGGTGTCGGCGCGGCGCTGATCCGTGCGGCGCTGGCCAAGACCGACGACAAGAGCCGCTTCTGGGCGCACGGCACCCTGGGGCCCGCCCGGGCCACCGCGTCGGCACTGGGATTGGTCACAGTGCGTCAACTGGTGCAGATGCGCCGGCAGCTGCGCGGTATCGCCGATCCGGCGCCTCCCGACCGCCTGCGCGAGGTGCGGATCCGCACCTACGCCGGCCCGGCTGACGACGCCGAACTACTACGGGTCAACAACGCCGCTTTCTCCTACCACCCGGAACAGGGCGGCTGGACCGAGCGCGAGATCGACGAGCGGCGTGGCGAGTCGTGGTTCGACCCGGCGGGTCTGTTCCTGGCATTCGACCGCGACGACCGGCTGCTGGGCTTCCACTGGACCAAAGTGCACCCCGACCCGGCCGGACTGGGCGAGGTCTACGTGCTGGGCGTCGACCCGTCGGCCCAGGGCAGCGGCCTGGGACAGCTGCTGACCTCGATCGGGCTGGCGTCGCTGGCACGGCGGTTGGCCAAGATGCCCGACCCTGGCGCGATGCTGTACGTGGAATCCGACAACACGGCCGCGGTGCGGACGTACGAGAAGACAGGTTTCACCGTCTACAGCGTCGACACCGCCTACGCGGCCGGCTGAGCGGATTCAGGCTTTCTTTCGGCGCGGAGCATAGTTTCCGAGCTACCTGGCAATGTTCCAATGAGTGAAAATCGGCTCGTTACTGGGAGCGACGGCCGTTGCCATGACGCTCTGCGGTACGGCGGTGACAGCCTGCGGCAGCGACGACAACCGCGGTGCTTCGATACCTGGCCAGGCAGCCGCCGGTGGTGGCTCGTGCGGCGGCAAGAACGCGTTGACCGCTGAGGGTTCGACGGCGCAACAGATCGCGATGGCGCTGTTCAACCAGGTGTGGGGCCAGCTGTGTCCGGGCAAGACGGTGTCCTATAACCCCACCGGGTCCGGTGCCGGACGCGAGCAGTTCATCGCCGGCCACGTCGATTTAGCCGGATCGGAATCGCCGCTGGTCGCCTCCCAGATCGGCCCGGCTACCCAACGGTGCAACGGAAGTGCGGCCTGGGACCTGCCGCTGGTGTTCGGGCCGATCGCGTTGGTGTACAACCTGCCGGGCGTTGCGAAACTGGCCCTCGACGCCGAGTCGCTGGCGAAGATCTTCAGCGGCGGCATCCGCACTTGGGACGATCCGCTGCTGGTTGCACTCAACCCCGGTGTGGCACTGCCCAAGACGGCGATCACGCCGATCTACCGCAAAGACTCCTCGGGCACCACTGACAACTTTCAGCAGTACCTGACCGCCGCCGCGCCACAGACTTGGACCAGGGGTGTGGGCACCGAGTTCCAGGGCGGCGTCGGTGAGGGCGCTCACCGGTCGGCCGGTGTGGTCGAGGCGGTGCAAGCCACGCCGGGAGCGATCGGATACGCCGAGAAGGGTTTCGCCGACCGCGCCCGGGTGCCGTTCGCGCAGATCGACACCGGCAACGGCGTCGTCGCGCTGACCTGGGAAACGGCCCGCAACGCCGCCGATGCCGTCACGTTCGCGGCTCAAGGCAACGATCTCGTGCTGGAGCTTGACTCGATGTACACGAGCCAGGAGCCGGCGTCGTACCCGTTGGTCCTGGCGACCTATGAAATCGTGTGCTCCAAGGGGTACGACCCGGACACCGCCGCAGCGGTGAAGGCATTCCTCACCACCGCCGTCGACAAGGGCCAGACCGCGCTTGCCTCCGCCGGCTATGTGCCGTTGCCGGATAAGGTCAAGGAGCGCCTGGTCGCCGCGATCGACGCATTGCAGTAACCGCACGGAGAACTTCGACGGGATCACCAGTGACGACGCCAAACCCTGCCGATGCGGGTTCTGGTGACGTCGTCGCCGCGCCGTTCCCGGAACCGCCGATCGTCCCGATCAGTCCTTGGGGGTACGGCAGGCCGTCGCTGGGGGACCGCATCTTCCGCCGGCTCTCCGAAGGGGCCGGCCTGTTGATCGTGGCCGTGATCGCCGGCGTCGGCGCATTCTTGTGGTGGCGCGCCGTTCCGGCCCTCACCCGCAATCACGAGAATTTCTTCACCTACCGCGGCAATTGGGTGACAACCGACCCCTCCGCGATGCGGTTCGGCATCCTCGAACAGCTGCACGTGACATTCTTCGTGTCGGTGTTCGCGCTGGTCCTGGCGATGCCGGTGGCGCTGGGGGTGGCGATCTATCTGACCCAGTACGTGCCGCGCAGGTTGGCCGCGCCGCTGTCGTACTGCGTGGATCTGCTGGCAGCGGTGCCGTCGATCATCTACGGCGTGTGGGGCCTGTATGTATTGGCGCCGCACTTGCGGCCCGTGGCCAGCTGGCTCAATGTCCATTTGGGGGGTGTGTTCCTGTTTTCCACCGGCAACGCGTCGGCGGCCGGTGGCGGCACCATCTTCACCGCCGGGATTGTTCTCGGCATGATGATCCTGCCGATCATCACCGCGGTCACCCGTGAAGTGTTCGTCCAAACGCCGCAGGACGAGATCGAGGCCGCGCTCGCCCTGGGCGCCACCCGCTGGGAAGTGGTCAAGACGACGGTATTGCCCTTCGGCCGTTCGGGTTTCATCAGCGGGTCGATTCTGGGGCTGGGGCGGGCCTTGGGTGAAACGGTGGCGTTGCTGATCATTCTGCGCGGCACGCAGGCGGCATTCGGGTGGTCGCTGTTCGACGGCGGGTCCACCTTTGCGACCAAGATCGCCGCGGCCGCGCCCGAGTTCGATAACCAGTACAAGGCAGGCGCATACCTGGCGGCGGGTCTGGTGCTCTTCGTCCTCACCTTCGTGGTCAACGCTCTGGCGCGTGCGGCGGTGGCCGGGACCCGAGTCGGAGGGACGCGCTGATGACCTCGATGCTGGACCGCCCGCTGAAATGGCGGACACTCGGCTCGCGCGGATGGCGCCGTCGCGTCGCCAACAGCGTCGCCACCATCCTGGTGACGCTGGCGATGCTGATCGCCTTGGCGCCATTGTTCTGGTTGCTGTGCTCGGTGGCGGTCAACGGATTCCGGGCGCTGACATCGAGTACCTGGTGGACGCATTCCCAGGCGGGTACCACAGCGTTGAATCCCGGTGGCGGTGCCTACCACGCCATCGTCGGCACCCTGCTGCTGGGTGTGGCGTGCGCGGCGATCTCCATCCCGATCGGTGTCCTAGTGGGCATCTACCTGGTGGAATACGGCGGCCGCAGCCCGCTGGCGAGATTGGTCACGTTCACGGTGGACATCCTGGCGGGGGTGCCCTCGATCGTCGCGGCGTTGTTCATCTACGCGGTGTGGGTCGCGGTGTTGGGTCTGCCACGGTCCCAGTTCGCCGTGTCGTTGGCGTTGGTCCTGATGATGCTTCCGGTGATCGCGCGCGCGACCGAAGAGATGCTGCGGATAGTCCCCATGGACCTTCGGGAAGCCAGTTACGCACTTGGGATACCGAAGTGGAAGACCATCGCCAAAGTGGTGCTGCCGACCGGTCGATCGGGCATTCTCACGGGAATTCTGCTGGCGTTGGCCCGGGTTTTAGGTGAGACTTCGCCGCTGCTCATCCTGGTCGGCTATTCACGCGCTATGAACTTCGACATGTTCAGTGGGTTCATGGGGTCGTTGCCCGGCATGATGTATGACCAGACGACCGCTGGCGCCGGCACCAACCCCGTTCCCACAGATCGGCTGTGGGGCGCCGCGCTGACGCTGATCTTGTTGATAGCCATCATCAATATCGGTGCGAGGGTGGTCGCGAAGATCTTCACCCCGAAGAAGGCTTGAGTAGGTAACAGGCAGGAGCGGTATCAGTTGGCCAAACGGTTGGACCTCAAAGAGGTCAACATCTACTACGGGTCGTTCCACGCGGTCGCGGACGTATCGCTGTCGGTGCTGCCGCGCAGCGTGACAGCCTTCATCGGTCCGTCCGGGTGCGGCAAGACCACCGTGCTGCGCACCCTGAACCGGATGCACGAGGTGCTGCCGGGCGCCCGGGTCGAGGGCAGTGTGTTGCTCGACGATGAGGACATCTACGGCGCGCGCATCGACCCCGTCGGTGTGCGAAGGGCCATCGGCATGGTGTTTCAGCGGCCAAATCCCTTCCCCGCCATGTCGATTCGCGACAACGTCGTGGCCGGGCTGAAGCTGCAGGGGGTTCGCAACCGTAAGGTGCTCGACGAGACGACCGAGCACTCGCTGCGCGGGGCCAACCTGTGGGACGAGGTCAAAGACAGGTTGGACAAACCCGGTGGCGGCCTGTCCGGTGGCCAGCAGCAGCGGTTGTGTATCGCGCGCGCCATCGCGGTGCAACCCGACGTGCTGTTGATGGACGAGCCATGCTCGGCCCTGGACCCCATCTCGACCATGGCGATCGAGGAACTGATCAGCGAGCTGAAGCAGGAATACACCATTGTCATCGTCACGCACAACATGCAGCAGGCGGCGCGGGTGAGTGACCAGACGGCGTTCTTCAACTTGGAGGCCGTCGGCAAGCCCGGGCGCCTGGTCGAGATCGACGACACCGAGAAGATTTTCTCCAACCCCAGCCAGAAGTCCACCGAGGACTACATCTCTGGCCGCTTCGGGTAGCGAGACGCTAGCGCGTCGAGCCCGCAAATTTGCAGTGAAAATACGCGAGTGGACCCCGCCAGATCTGCGGGCTCGTGGCTAATGCGAGGTGGGGCTCGGCTCGCCCTCGGGGAATTTGCCGGTCGCCTGGAAGATCACCCGGCGCGCCACCTCGACGGCGTGGTCGGCGAAGCGTTCGTAGAAGCGTCCCAGCAGCGTGACGTCGACGGCCGCGGCCACGCCGTGCTTCCACTCCCGGTCCATTAACACGCTGAACAGATGCCGGTGCAGGTCGTCCATCGCGTCGTCTTCTTCGCGGATCCGCGCGGCCTTTTCCGGGTCTCGGGACAACAGCACCTCTTGCGCGCTGTTGCCTAATTCGACTGCGATGCTTCCCATTTCGGCAAAGTAGCCGTTGACCTCTTCGGGCAGGGCGTGCTGCGGGTGTCGGCGGCGGGCGATCTTGGCGACGTGCAGAGCCAACGCGCCCATCCGGTCGATGTCGGCGACGATCTGAATTGCGCTGACGATCGACCTCAGGTCGCCGGCTACCGGCGCCTGTAGAGCCAGTAGGACGAAGGCGCTTTCCTCGGCCTGGGTGCTGAGGGCCGAAATTCGTTCGTGGTCGGTGATGACTTGCTCGGCCAGCACCAGATCGGCCTGCAACAGGGCTTGGGTAGCCCGCTCCATTGCAATCCCGGCCAGCCCGCACATTTCGCCCAGTCGCTCGGACAAATCCGCGAGCTGCTCATGGTAGGCGGTTCTCATGTATAAAGCCTACGTTCTGCACATAGCCGATGGCGGGCAGCGGCACGTCCTTGTTCACAAACCTTGTTGAGCTATTCGCAGGTGGTATCCGCGGCGTTGGTGACGGTCAGGTCCTCCGGCAGCCGGGTCGGCGGGCTGCTGCTGTTTCGGCTGATCTGCATGCTGACCGAGGAACCGCTGGGCGGCGGCGAAGTCACCGCGCTGAAGTCCGGGCCGAGCACCACCTGAACCACCGAGCCGATCCCGGTCACCCGCTCGACCTTGGAATTGCCGAACGCCGCGGCCACCGTTGCGGCGGCCTGCTCGTTGCCGGGAGAGAAGAAGACCGTGGTCGTCTTCAGCGAACTCGGGTAGTCGTCCGGCGTCATCACGTTGAAGCCGTTGCGCTTGAGCTGGCTCGCGGCGGTCGCGGCCAGCCCCTCGGTGCCGGTCCCGTTGGACACCTGGACCGTGACCTCTTGCGGCGAGGTCGTCGTCACCTGCTCACGGTGAGTGTCATTGACGGGTGCCGGCTGGGGCTGGGGTGGCTTCTTGGTGGAGCTGGGGCTCGACCCCGACGTGCCCGTTCCAGAGGTCTGTGAGGTGCCCAGACTCTGCGCGTTCTGGTCGTTCTCCTTGGGCAGCGGGTCGTCGTTGATGATGGCGGTGAACAGCGCCTTCATGTCCGCGGTGCGGGGCGGCTCGTTGCCGTCCTGATCCGTCACGCCGGTGGGAACGGTGACGAACGTGACGTGCCCCGCCGCCATGTGCTGCAGGGATCGGCCGAGTTCGACCAGGTCTTTGGTCTTGACGTTATCCACGTAGCTGTTGCCGATGAACATGTTGACGACGTTGTTGAGCTTGTTGAGGTTCATCAACGTGTCTTCGGAGATCATGGTCCGCAGCAGCGAGGACAGGAACAGCTGCTGACGCTTGATCCGGCCGTAGTCGCCGTTGCTCTCGGTGGTGACCTGACGGGCGCGTACATAGTTCAGCGCGGTGGGTCCGTCGATGACCTGCCGTCCGGCATGGTCGAGCACTGTGCCCAGCTCGTAGTCCTTCAGCGGCGTGGTGCTGCACACCTCGACGCCGCCGAGGGCCTCGACCATGCGCCCGAAGCCGACGAAGTCGATGGCGATGAACCGGTTGACGCTCAAGCCGGACAGCTTTTGGACGACTTTCACCAGGCATTTGGGGCCCCCGAAGGAGAATGCCGAGTTCAGCTTGGTCTCGGTGTAGACCATCCGGGGACCGGTCTTGCCGGTCTTCGGGTCGTAGATGGGCCCGTACTTGCCGTCCTCGGGATTCCATGCCTCGCACTGGATGGGACTGATCGCCAGGTCGCGGGGAAACGACACCGCGACCACGCGCTTGCGGTTGGCGGGAATGTTGACCAGCATGACCGTGTCCGATCGCGCGCCCCCGGCGTCCTCGGTGTCGCCCGCCCCCACATTGGCATTGGCGCCCAAGCGCGAGTCCATGCCGACGATCAGGAAGTTCTCGTCGCCGTACTGCGCATTCGGGTCCACGATGTCGGACGACCCGGGTCGAGCGCGCTGACAGTATTCAGCTGATTGTTCTTCGACGAGCTCCAATGCCACGCGCCGCCGGTGAGCACCAGCGACAGCAAGGCGATGACGGCCACCATTGAGCGGCCGGCAATCAGGATGGGCCGCCGGCGGGACTTCCGCTTCTCCGGGGCTGCCGACGCGCCGGCGGGAGCGGCGGCGCGGTTTCGCCTGCGGCGCGACTGTTTGTCCGTTCCGGCATCTTCCGGGTAGTTGGCCGCCCCCAGGTCCGGGATTTCGGAGAGCAGTTGCAGGGAGTACGCCGGAGTGGGGATGACCTGGGTGTCCAGCAGCTCGTCGCGTTCGGCGATCCCGGGGTCGGCGGCGGCCTCCGGCTCGTCGTCGTCGGCCTCTGGTTCGTCGGCCACGTGATGGTTGGTGGGACGGTCCGGGAGGGTCGCGCCGAGTTTCGCGATCAGATCCGCAACGCTCAGGACTCCGTCGTTGTGGCTGCCGGGCCGGGGGTCCTCGGGCCTGTCGGGGGTCTCGGCTCGGGTCAAAGTTGCCGCCGACCATCGGCTCAGCTCGTCGTCGGCCGCCGGCGCCGTGAAGCGCTCCCACGGCGCGGCGCCTCGCAAAGGCTGCGCGTTTGCGGTAAGGAAGTCAGCATCACCGGTGTCCGGCGCGCGCCGATGGTCACGAGTGGCGTCTTTCTCGCCGTCACTCATGTCCTATCGGCCTCCGAAGTCACTATGCGGACGTCCCCGTCGATGGGGTAATTGCTCGGGCACAACGCGCACATGGGAACGCAGCACCGCCGTAGTCGGCGCCGCGAAAGTGCATTAAGGCTCATATCGTACTGATTTATCGGCGGAGACGCGATTTCGAGAGTGTCTCGGTTCAGCCACCCCTCTTGCGGGTCAGCCGCCTGAGTGCATGACGTCGGCGCCTTCTGGCACGCGACAGTCGTCGGGGTCGCTGAGCCAGCCGTCGGGCAGCGACACCCGGGCCGGCGAGCCCTGGCGGCCGCGAGGGCCGTTGCCGGCTTCCGGAAACGGAATGTCGCCGTCGAGCTGGTTGAGCAGCCCGTCGAGTTCGTCGAGCGTCTTGACCAGCGCCAACGCGCGCCGGAGATCGGATCCGGCGGGGAAGCCGTGCAGGTACCAGGCGACGTGCTTGCGGATGTCACGCATTCCTTTGTCTTCGCCGAAATGGGCTGCCAGCAATGCGCCGTGCCGTCGGATGATGTCGGCGACCTCACCCAGGCGCGGCGGCGTGGGCGCCGGCCTGCCGGTGAACGCGGCCGACAACTCGGCGAACAGCCAGGGCCGGCCCAGGCAGCCGCGGCCGATGACCACGCCGTCGCATCCGGTGGCCGCCATCATGGCCAGGGCGTCGCTGGCGTCGTAGATATCTCCGTTGCCCAGCACCGGAATGGTGCCCACCTGCTGTTTGAGCAGGGCGATCTGATCCCAATCTGCGGTGCCGGAATACCGCTGTGCGGCCGTGCGGGCGTGCAGTGCGACGGCCGCGGCGCCCTCGGACTCGGCAATGCGTCCGGCGTCCAGGTGAGTGTGGTGGTCGTCGTCGATGCCGATGCGGAACTTGACGGTCACCGGAATGTCGGTGCCGGCGGTGGCACGCACCGCGGCGGAGACGATCTGGCCGAACAGCCGCCGCTTGTAGGGCAGTGCCGCTCCGCCACCGCGCTTGGTCACCTTGGGCACCGGGCAGCCGAAGTTCATGTCGATGTGGTCGGCCAGCCCCTCGTCGGCGATCATCCTGGCCGCGGCGAAGGTGGTGTCTGGATCCACCGTGTAGAGCTGCAGCGACCGTGGCGATTCGGCTGGGGCGAACGTTGTCATGTGCATGGTGACCGGGTGGCGCTCGACGAGTGCCCGCGCGGTCACCATCTCACAGACGTACAGTCCGCTGACCGTGCCTACCTTCGACTGCTCCAGTTCACGGCACAGCGACCGGAATGCGACGTTCGTCACACCGGCCATGGGCGCCAGCACGACGGGGCTGGCCAGCTCGATGGTGCCGATGCGCAATGGGCACTACCGCCCGCTCAGCGTCAGCTTGCCCGCGGTCTCGTGCAGTTCGAACGCGGTGGTCTTCTTGCCGGTGCGCAGTTCACGGTCGAGTTGGCGCTGCCTGGACACCTCGAACTTGTCGCAGGACGCTTCCAGTTCCTTGATCAGCACTCCCAGGTCGTCGCGAAGCGCGGCGGCTTCGCCGGTGAAGTCCTCGCGCTCGAAAATGCGCCACTTCTTCAGCACCGGCAGTACGACGTCGTCGAGGTGGATCCGCGGGTCGTAGACGCCGCCGACGGCGATGAGCACCGCTTTGCGGCGGAACTCGGGCACCTGGTACCCGGGCATCTGGAAGTTGCGCAGGATCTTGTGCAGCGACTTCATCGCCTGGTTGGGCGCAATCTCGAACCCGGCTTCGCTGACATCGCGGTAGAAGATCATGTGCAGGTTCTCGTCGGCCGAGATCTTGGCCAGCATTTGGTCGGCGATCGGCTCGTCGCAGGCCTTGCCGGTGTTGCGGTGCGAAATCCGAGTGGCCAACTCCTGGAAGGTGACGTAGATGACCGAGTCGAACAGGCTCTCGGCGAACAGGTCATCGCGAACCTGGTGGTTCTGGCCTGGGCTGAAACCCCGGTTCACCACCTCCATGCGCAGCTTTTCCAGCTCGTAGGGGTCGACCGCGCGGGTCACCACCAGATAGTCGCGCAGCGCGATCCCGTGCCGGTTCTCTTCGGCGGTCCACCGGTTGACCCACTGGCCCCAGGCGCCGTCCAGGCCGAAGTTCATGGTGATCTCGCGGTGGTATGACGGCAGGTTGTCTTCGGTCATCAGGTTCTGCACCATCGCAACCTGAGCGATGTCGGACAGCTTGGACTGTCCGGGTTCCCAATCCTGTCCACCGAGGGCATAGAAGTTCTTCCCGTCCGACCACGGGATGAAGTCGTGCGGGTTCCAGTCTTTATGCATGCTCTCGTGCCGGTTCAGGTATTTCTCGACCATCGGCTCGAGTTCCTGTAGCAGCTGCAGATTGGTCAGCTCGCCTGACATGGCAACTCCAGTTATCTGTGTCTGTTGGTTGCAGTCAATATATCTGTGCCTATCAGTAGCATCAAGTTTGCCGACGGTGTGGCGTATCACGGTGCGGTCAAGGATGATCGGCTACCGCCGGAGGGATTCCCGAGGTAGAGCGCGGTTAATCGTGCGGCGCCGACGCTGTTGTGATGTCGGCCGATGCCTGTTCGACGTAAGTCGCGGCCGTCCCCAGCAGCATGTCGACGCAGTAGTCGATGAACTGCTGGCGAGTGGCGCCCAGCTGGTTGTTCAGGTAAGCGGTGAACAAAGCGGTCAGTGCGCCGATCAAGCTGGTCGCGACCAGCTTCTGCGTCACCGGGTCGACGATCCGCGACAGCTTGTGCTGGAGCAGGTCGATGAAGTTGGGCATCCACTCCGCACCGGAGCGGGTCAGCACTGGTTCGACCGCCGGCGCCAGCAACAGCACGCGCCCGCGTACCGGGTCGTCGACCATCAGCGCCACGAACTGTTCGACGGCCTCGCGCGCCGTCTTGGCCGACGTCAGCGTCGCCATCGCCCGGGTGCAGACGTCGTCGTAGACCGCACGAACGAAGTGCTCGCGATCGGTGAAGCTCTCGTAGAAGTACCGCTCGGTCAGATTCGCCTGACGGCAGACGGCGCGCACCGTGAGCGCGGGCCCGCCCTCACTGCCGAGCAGTTGGACACCGGCGGTGACCAAGGTGTCGCGGCGCAATGCGTGGCGGTCTTCCAGGGGGACGCCCGACCACCGCCCCCGTCGTTGACCCGCCTGCACTTCGCTCCTAGAATCGATTCTGACAACGCGCGTAGTCAGAATTTGGACAGCTGAGGAAAAACCAGTGACTCAAGATACTTCTGCGGCCTGTCCGGTGACCAGCGCCGACGGCCTTGCTTCCGGCGTGGCCTCCAGCGCGCAGCAGGTGGGCCAGAGCGTGGCCGCCGGGTGTCCGGTCTCGGGGCAAGGCTACGAGGCGCCGCCGACACCGCTCGGGCCCGGTTCGTTGACCTGGAAATACTTCGGCGACTGGCGAGGCATGCTGCAGGGGCCCTTCGCGGGTTCAATGCAGAACATGCACCCTCAGTTGGGTGCCGCGGTCAAAGACCATTCGACCTTTCTGCGGGAGCCGTTGCCGCGGGTGATGCGGTCGCTGTACCCGATCGGAGGGGTGGTCTTCGATGGTGACCGCGCGCCGACCACGGGCGCCGAGGTGCGCGACTATCACGTCGACATCAAGGGCGTCGATGACCAGGGTCGGCGCTACCACGCGCTGAACCCCGACGTTTTCTACTGGGCGCACTCGACCTTCTTCGTCGGCACGCTGCATGTGGCCGAATGGTTCGGTGGCGGCCTGACCGAAGGGGAGAAGCGGCAGCTGTTCGACGAACACGTCCAGTGGTACCGGATGTACGGCATGAGCATGCGGCCGGTGCCGAAGTCTTGGGAAGAATTCCAGGACTACTGGGATCACATGTGCCGCAACGTGTTGGAGGACAACTTTGCAACCCGGGTGGTCCTGGATCTGACGAGGTACGACAAGCCGCCGATTGCGCCGTGGCTACCGGACTGGCTGTGGTCGGGCCTGACCAAGCTGACCGCGCCGTTCTTTCTGTGGCTGACCGTCGGCCTGTATCACCCGGCCGTACGTGAACGGTTGGGCTACCGGTGGTCGCGCCGCGATGAGTGGCTGCACCGGCGCTTCGGCAACCTGGTGCGGGTGGTCTTCACGCTCGTACCGCCCAGATACCGCAAGCACCCCCGGGCTCGGGCCGGTCTCGACCGTGCATCCGGCCGCATCCCGGCCCACGCGCCGCTGCCGCAGACGCCCGCGCGCAACCTGCCTCCGCTGGATGAGCGCGGGGATCCGAAGCATTACTGCCCGGTGGTGTGAGGGTCAGTGCGTGTGGCTGTGCACCTCTTCCAGGCCTGCCTGGTGTACGTGTTCGTGCGTGTGTTCGGTGCCGTCGCCGTGTGAGTGGGTGTGCTCGTGCGCGACGTGCTCGTGGTCGTGAGTGGTGTGGGCGTGGCTGTGCTGCACGTCGCCGTGCTGATGTTCGTGGGCGTGCGCCTCATCGTGACTGTGCTCTGACATCATCTTTCTCCTTTTCGTGAAATGTGTTGTGACGCTTACTTGTTGATCGCCTTCAAGGCGTTGTCCCCGCGGTGGTGACCCGGCACGCCTGGGCCGGCGTGCTCGGCGTTGTGAACCGCGTCGATGACGAGCTGGCGCACGTGGTCGTTCTCCAGGCTGTAGAAGATCGTGGTGCCGTCGCGGCGGGTGCGGACCAGACGTGCCATGCGCAACTTCGCCAGATGCTGGGACACGGAGGGCGCCGGCTTGCCCACGTGCTCGGCGAGTTCGTTGACCGACATCTCGTGCTTGGCCAGCGACCACAACACCTGCACCCGAGTGGCGTCGGCCAGCATGCGGAAGACCTCGACCACCAGTCCGACCTGATCGTCGGGCAGGCATCCTGATCTATTATCTGCGTGCATACGTAGATAATAGGTAAAGCGGGCAGGTCGGTGTCAAGCCGGGAAGCCCGTCAGCCGCGCGGAACGACGGTCGCCTGGCGTCGTCCGCCGTTGCGGTCCTGCCAGAACCGGTAGACGTCCACAGCTGCGGTCCTGATGTCAGGGCGGGTTTCCGCGCGCATCGGGAGGCGACGCGCGTGCCAGTCCTTGGCGAATTCGTCGTAGAACGTGGCGAGTTCGAAGTACTTGCGGTCGTCGACGTAGTGCGGTTCGTAGGCATCCCGCGAGGTCAGGAACACGACTTCGTCGGGTGAGCAGTAGTACAGCGACCCCAGGCACATCGGGCAGGGATGCGCGAGCACGTAGATGGTCGTACCGACTAGATGCTCGGTGCCGAGCGTGGTGCATGCCGCACGAATCGCGAGGATCTCAGCGTGTGCCGTCGGGTCGTTTGTCTGTGCCACCATGTTGGCGCTTTCGGCGAGCACCCGGCCGTCCTTGACGATGACCGTCGCGAAGGGCCGACCCCCGTCCGCGACGTTCTGACGGGCAAGGTCGATGGTCCGCTGTGCGAAGTCGGTCACACCCCGCAGGGTAGCCCCGCAGAATCATAGGCGGTTATGTGATAGTAACTAGGTTATCTATATTTCTCGAGGCGAGGGAGTGCACTGGTGCGTACCGATCGGGATCGCTGGGATCTTGCGACGAGCGTCGGTGCGACGGCGACCATGATCGCCGCCCAGCGCGCGCTGGCCTCCGATCCCGCATACGCGCTGATCGACGATCCGTTCGCGGCGCCGTTGGTGCGCGCGGTCGGCATCGACGTTTACACCCGCCTGGTCAACGGGCAGATCCCGGTCGAGGACGACTCCGAGTTCGACCCGCAGCGGATGGCTCGGGGCATGGCCTGCCGAACCAGGTTCTACGACGAATTTTTCCTGGACGCCACCCGCGGCGGGATCGGTCAGGCGGTCATCCTGGCATCGGGTCTGGATGCGCGTGCCTATCGCCTGCCGTGGCCGGCTGGCACCGTCGTGTATGAGGTCGACATGCCCGAGGTGATCGAGTTCAAGACGCTGACGCTGAGCGACCTGGGCGCGGAGCCGACCGCCGAGCGCCGGACGGTCGCCATCGACCTACGTGACGACTGGGCGTCGGCCCTGCGGGCGGCCGGATTCGACACACAGGCGCCGTCGGCATGGAGTGCCGAGGGCCTGCTGGTCTATCTGCCGGACGACGCCCAGGGCGCGTTGTTCGACAACATCACCACGATGAGCGCGCCCGGTAGCCGGCTGGCGTTCGAGTTCGTCCCCGACACCCGGATATTCCAGGACGAGCGGTGGCGCGCACACCACGACCGGATGGCCGAACTCGGCTTCGAGATCGACTTCAACGATCTGGTCTACCACGGCGAGCGCAGCCACATCCTCGAGCACCTGACGCACGCCGGTTGGCATACCTCGCCGCAAACGGTAAAAGAGCTGCACGCCGCGAACGGCTTCGACTACCCCGATGACGAGCTCGCCGAAGCGTTCGCGGACGTGACATACACCAGCGCGGTGTTGCAGCCCTAGTGAGGCTTACTGCCCGCGGAGCAGCTCGTCCTTCAGTCGGGGCGTGAGCATGTCCTGGAAGACCGTCTGCGCGGGCGCGTAGAGATCCCGGTAGGTCGAGACGAGCGCTTCCCGGTTGTACTCCGGGATCGCGCCGGTGGGCGGGGTCCAGAAGCTGTCGATGTCCATCAGGAAGAACTGTCCGGTCTGCGCGGGGGTGACCCGACGCAGGTGGTAGCTCGGGTCGAGCGCCTGACCGACACCAGGTCCGTAACGCACGATGAGTGACTTACCCGGCTGGGCTTCGCGGTAGACGGCGGCGCCCTGCCATTCGGTCAGGGTCAGCCCGCCCGGCGCCAGGCGTTGGGGTCCGAGCAGGCTTTCGTCGATCCAGTTGGTCCATTCGATCCGGCCGTCGACGCCGGCGGGAACCCGGATCTCCAGGACGTAGCGCAGACCGATCCGTTCAATGCCCACGATTGACGAGACGGCCGAACGAGCGTCGACCACCCGCATAGCGATGTCGAGGAAGGTGTCGAAATTGCTGTATGCGCTGGTTTCGACGACGATCGCCTGGTTCTTGAGCGAGGCCGCGGTGGTGTTCTCCCGGTTGGAGTAGCGGACGAAGCGATCCGCTACCGGTTGCGGCGGCTGACCGGGGGCAGTCATGCCCCACTGGACATCCTGGGCCTGGCGTTCGATCGGCAGGTCATTGACCAGCAGCTGCTTGAGTTCGCGGCTTGCCGACTCGGTCAGGGAGTCTGTTGCCGGGTGACGGATCTCCAGCGTCACCAGGGCTACGGGGGCGTTGGGTTGTACCTCAGCGGGATTCACGTCGGGAAGCATAGCCGCGAGCATAACCAAGCGTGATGGCTATCACCCGAAGCGTCCGATTTCGACTCGACCTTGCGGCTTCTGGCCCCTGGCGTAGCAGGTCGGAGCCGGTTGACGCTCGTTCGGTGCCCCCAGTAGGACTCGAACCTACGACCTGCGGATTAAAAGTCCGTAGCTCTACCAACTGAGCTATAGGGGCAGCGGAGAATCACAATACTGGGTGCCGGCGGAGGGCTCGTTTGAGGATTGGGGCCGGGGTGACCTAAGCTGGCTTGGCTCCCAACAGTAATCGCGTTGCGAGTGCCCCGGAGAGATTCGGTTCTGGCCCCCTTCGTCTAGCGGCCTAGGACGCCGCCCTTTCAAGGCGGTAGCGCGGGTTCGAATCCCGTAGGGGGTACTGGCTACGCGGGCACCCGCGGAGCACAGCAGTACAGCAAGGCCCTGTGGCGCAGTTGGTTAGCGCGCCGCCCTGTCACGGCGGAGGTCGCGGGTTCGAGTCCCGTCAGGGTCGCCAGCACGGCGAGGCACACGCTGCCTGCCGGCTTTCGGCCAGGTAGCTCAGTCGGTACGAGCGTCCGCCTGAAAAGCGGAAGGTCGGCGGTTCGATCCCGCCCCTGGCCACCACGTTCTACCTGCATAGGCACGGTTCATGCACTCGGTTGTCGGATTTATTCGTCCGGTTCTTGTCCGGTCTTGGGTGGTTGCGTCTCGGCCGCGTGAAGCTGATCCAGATTTGTTGCCACCTGGTCCAGTTCGTCCGCATAAAGGTCAAATGGTGACGTCGGGTATTGGAACTGTCCGAATGCCCCTACGCTCTGGTCGGGCGCTGGCTGACCTCGGCGGCGTAGCTGGTCCAGTCTCCTGCGGACAGGCGTTGCCAGGCCACGGCGACGTCGGTGTGGATGCCCAGGGTGCGTGCCAAGATCGCGGCGGGGATCTCGGTGGCGAGTTGGAACAGGGCGGTGCTGCGAGCGGGGCCGGGGCGGATTCCGAGTCGGTTGAGTCGATGGGTCAGCTGGCCGGTGCTGATCGGTCGTCCGGGTTGGCCGCCGGGAAGAAGCCAGGGCGAAGGCGATAGAGCGCCGATTGTGGCGTGGCCCTTGCGGTTGGCGACGACGGATCGGGCGATCTCGGCGACGGGCTCGGGGAGATGGATGGGTGCGCGGCCTAGGTGCAGGCTGACCGGGTCGCTGGTGGTGTCGATGTTGGTGACGACCATTCGGCAGATGCTGGCCGGGTTCTGGGCGTAGAGAAGGACGAGTAGGCCAGCGAGGCGGTCTTCGGGTTTGAGGTTGGTGTCGTGCAGGAGGCGTCGCGCGGTGTTCCAGCGGTGCTGTTCATCGAGGGATTGGGTGGGGCCTGTCCATCGGTGCGTCCGGGCTCGGACGCTGGTCAGCTTGCTGTTGTGGGCCCAACGGATGAAGTGCCCGGCTGGATCGCGATATGTCGTGGTGTGGTCGGTCAGCCAGCGATCGAGGTCGGCTTGCCCGCAACTGCTGAGGGTGAGCCCGTTGACGGTGAGCCAGTCCAGGAAAGCGACAGCTCCGTAGGTGCGCTGACGGATGCACGCGAACTGCTGGATGGTGGTCGGGCGGCCGTTGTTGCGTTGCCGCAGTCGACGAACAAGGTGCCAAGTTGTGTAGTGGTGCAACACTTTCCGCAGTTCGGGGTCGGCATGGGCAGCTAGTGTCTGGCTGACGAATCGTTCGATCCGGATCATTTGTTCATCGCGGGCGGGCAGGGCGCCGACGCCGATGAGGACCTCGCGCAGGTGCGCCAGCGGCTGGCTTTGGGGCAGTTCGTCGAGCGCGTCGTGTGTCACATCGCGGCGACCGGCGGCGAGGTCGGCCAGGACCACAGCGACGGGTTTCTTCTTTAGCCATCGTATGGCGGTGATGGGGTGTTCGGCGGTGGCGATGTTGTGCCGTAGCGCTTGCAGACCGGGATGAAGCGATGCCGACGGCGGGCCGAGGATCTCGTTGAGTGAGCTGTTGATCAGGCAACGGCCGCATTGGCCGGGATGGGGGTAGGAGGGGTCGTTGCAGGTTGGGCAGTCGTGCCAGACTTCGCCGGTGGTGCAGTCCTGGCAGCGTGGCTGGGTGCGGGTGCCCGAGATGATGGGTGCGGTCTGTCGGCAAGAACAGCATCGTGCTGTGTGGTGCTGGCAGTCTGGGCACCACGGCCGCCCGGTGATTCGGGATGTGCCGCAAGGTCTTTCTTCACCGCAGATCGAGCAAGTCGTGATCGGCAGGGGCGGGCAGCATCCGCAGATCGGCCCGTCCGGCGTTCGGAGGCTGACCGGGCGTCGTCGACCGCAGTTGAGGCAGATTTCGAGGTTGTCGGGGTCGGTGATCAAGCAGTTCGAACACAACGGCCGACCGTTGCGGTCGCGAGTGGCTGGTTCGCGGTGCGCCCCACAGCGTGCGCATTCCTGGATGCGGCTGTGGGCGATGCAGGTGCGGCAGACCCGCTGCCCATCGAGGGGTTTGTCGACCTTGACGACGCGATGACACCGCGGACACGCCGGTGCCACGATGCCACCGATACCCGCGGCGCGAAGCGCATCGATCAGCGGAACGATCGCGCGCACGGGAGCGAGATAGCCAGCTCCGGTGAGTAATTCGGGTTGCGCTTCTAACGACCAGCCGATCTTTCGTTGGTGTGCCGGCCGGGATGCCAGCGTGCGGACCGCTGTTGCGATCACGTCGCGGTCGGCGGCCGGATCCAGTTGGGCGATCACGTCGTAGATGACCGAGATCGGATCGCGTTCATCGCGATCGGGACATTGCGCGCATCGCGGCCCTCCGGCGCGATCACGGGTGGCCACGCGTTGGCGTTGCCCGCAGGCCGCACATGCAACCGTGCGCAGGCTGCACGACCCGCAATACCAGTCCTGGCCCATCCGCTGCAGAGCCCGCAACTGCTTGTCGCAGTCCGCACAGACCGGCGCCGACACCGACGCACCAGCAGAGCGCAGCGCGATCAATAGATCACCGATCACCCTGGGTGCCGGAGACCTCCCGTCGCGCAACACCGCCGGATGGTCGGCGAGAAAAGCTGCCAGACGCCGCGACTTTGCCCGACCGCCGGCGATCGTGGAGACGATGGCGCGGATCTCTTCGGGAGCAAGCCGATCATCGACCGCCACCACCAGCTCGGTGATGAACTCGACCGGATCGGTCACCGCGCGGCCGTGATCGATGTGGGTCACGGCAGCTCGGCGCCGCGAACGCGTGCCCGCTTGGGCCGCAAACTCCCGATGCCGACTTCAGCTCCCGCGGCTTTCTTCCGCGATGTTCCGGCCGTAGCGGGCGCAACCGGCTCGATCAGGTCATCCAAGGCGCAGTCCAGGATATCGAGCAGCGCCATCAGAACCTTCAGGCTCAGCCGTTCGGGACGATCGACGACCAGCCGGTAGACCTGGCTCGAGGACAAAACGATGCCACGCTCGTGCAGCGGGACGATCAGGTCGGTGGTGGCGAACATTCCGCGCTCAGCCATGACCTTGCGCAAGTGCCATTGATAATCGAGCTTGGCCGACATCAGCTGTCCTTGTCTGCCGGGACGCCCGCATCGAGCGCGGGCGCGAGCGCTCGTTGCAGCATCGTGTTCATGTAGTCGGTGCTGACGTGGGTGTAGATCGCCGTCGAGCTGTCGCATTCGTGCCCAACCTGGGATTGAATAAATCGCCGGTCGACACCATCCTCGGTGAGATGTGTGACGTACGAGTGGCGAATTGAATGCAGCACAAGCGCTTTCGGCAACTTCAACGCGTCACGGTAGGCCACGAACCGAGCGTTGATCTCCACGGACTTGATCCGCCCACCCCGCTCGGTCACCCACAGGGCCGGGTGGTCCTCACAGCCGAACTTCGGCCGGGCATTCTCGACGTAGTCCGCGACCGCCTCCACCGCCCAATCCATCACCGACAACACATTCCGACGCCGCGGTGGCTGGCCCCTCTTGGCCTTGCCGTAACGGACGTTGAGCATCCCGTAGCGCCCGAACTGCGGAGCCCTGGGATTCCGACCGAAATCAACCAGGTCAAGCTTCGCAGTTTCCGTGCGCCGCAAACCCCAGCCGTAGATGACTTTGAAGATTGTCGCGTCGCGATAGGCAGCAAGGGCCCCTTTGCGTTTCACCCGCACAGCGCGCTCGACCTGATCGTCGGCGTAGTCGAGGAACCGCTGGATCTCCGCACGCGTGAACGCCCGGGCCTCCGGGCGGCCCTCATAATCGTTGAGGTGCGCGATCGTATTCCACTCGTGGCAGATCGGCACAGGATGTTTCCCCGGCCCGAACTGTTTCTCGCACAAGGCAACCCACCCGTAACGGGCGTCGCAGAGATACTCTGTGAACAACCGCAGTTCGGTCTGGTAGCCGCGGATCGTCGACGGCGCCAGATGCGCCTCAGCTGTCAACGATTGGGTCCACTCGTCGACGTGGCCGGGCAGCCAGTGCCACGGATACTCGTTGGTGAATTCGACGAACCGGCGCACCAGCCGCTCGCGTGGCGTGACGGTCTCTTCCTGCAGCCCGCGCGCGGTCTGCTGGGCCCGCCAGCCACGCAACATCGCCTCCACCATGGCGTCCTCCGGGCGCAGTTGTACCACCCCGGAGACCAGCTCCAGATGCGCCGCACCGGCCAGATCCGCTCGTCCCACACCTGCCTCCAACCCAGAATCGATGCGACCCTTTGACGCACGGATCGTGCATCAAACGGGTTAGCGACTCAAGCAATGCAGGTGATGCGGCGTGTCGAACTCGCGACGCGGAACCATTCCCGCACCCCGCTCAGCTGGCGACCTGCGCAAACGCGCCCATCTGATGCAATTCCCGAGCTTTGCTGTAGATGTTCGCCGTGACTGTCGGTGTCGAGTGGCCCATCGTTTTCTGCACGTAGCGCAGGTCAGCCCCAGATTTACGGGCCAGGCTGGCGTAAGTGTGACGTAGATCATGGATAGTGAGCGGGGCCAGGTCAGTCTTCTTCAGGGCTTTGTTCCAGTGCGTATGACGGCGCTAGTCGTTGGAGCGCAGCATTGTTCCGTTCGATGAGGTGACGGCAGGCTCGTCGGGCGCCCGACCGCCGATCCGTGTTTTGAGGATGTCGACGACGACCTGGGGGAGCGGGACGGTACGGATACCGGCGCGGGT
The DNA here is from genome assembly GCF_017086405.1 of Mycobacterium gordonae. Lineage (NCBI taxonomy): Bacteria > Bacillati > Actinomycetota > Actinomycetes > Mycobacteriales > Mycobacteriaceae > Mycobacterium > Mycobacterium camsae. Next base: position 6,291,560 of record NZ_CP070973.1, on the reverse strand, counting down.
CTTGGGTGGCCCGATGATGATGCGGCCTTCGACTTCGGGCGCTGCCCGTCGGACGTAGAGCCGACGGGCAGCCAGGTCGATGTCCTTGACGCGGAGGCCGACGAGTTCGGACCAACGCAAGCCGGTGTAGGCGAGGATGGTCACGACGTCGCCCTGGTCTCCGCATGCGGTAGCCAGGGTCTGGATTTCTTGTGCGGACAGGTAGCGATGGCGATCCCGCTCGGGAATGCGGCCCGCTGAGACACCAAGGGCGGGGTTGCGGTGGATGCGCCCGTCTTGGTGGGCGACATCGAGAATTGAGCGCATCAGCCGCAGCGTGGAAACCTTTGCCCACGGGCCAACCGTCAGGCCGTCAACGAACGCCTGGACGTCGGCGCGGGAGATTTCGTCGACGGGGATGTGACCAAACCGGGGGGCGATTCGCAGTTCCCAGTGTTGGACGTATCCGCTCCAGGTCTTCGGTGACACCGCGGGCTTTTTGGAATCGGAGAACTGCGTCCAGATCTGGTTCAGCGGTGTGCGTCCGAGGCGTGGGTCGAATCGACGTGCACCGAGCGCGGCTTCGTTATCGCGGTCGGATTTGAACGCCTTTGCCTCGCGCAGGGTCGGAAAGGTGGCCGACGTTTCGACCCAGCCCGATGGCGCGTCCGGATCGCGGATGAGGTAGCGGACTTGGTAGCGGGGCTGGCCGGCTGCGTTGAGGCGCTTGCGGATGCCGCGAGGGGTGTTACCCGCCATTACCGACGCACCTGCTTCAGCCAGGACCGGACTTCGGCGCAGTCCCAGCGCCGCAGGCGCCCTGACAATGTGTAGCAGGGTGGGCCGATCTGTTCGCCGGTGGTTTCGCGGAGCGCCGCCCAGCGGTTAAGGGTCGCAGCGGAAACGCCTAATAGCGCTGAGACCTGTTCGGCAGTAAGCAATTCTGGGAAGTTGCCCGTGTTGACGAGAGCCTCGCGCAGGCCGTGAGTGACCACCCTCTCACCTCGCTGCACGGATGGAGTCGAACCAGGCTTGGGTGCGCAGCAATCCGGCCTCGGCGTCGGCTTGGCCGCCAGTCATTCCCCATAGATCGAATGCCCACCGCTCCAGCGCGGAGTGCCTGGTCTCGCCGCAGCGCTGGAGCTCGGCGTCGTCACCCAGGACAAGGGCGGTTCCGATGACTTCGCCGCACGACCAGAGGCGCCGATACCGGCCCCATCCGTCTCTGCTGACGAGCTGGGCGCGGTGGATGAGATCGGCGTGCCTCGCCAACTTATTCTCGTCGGGTGATTCGAAGAGTGGCCAGTCGTCACTCATCGCTCTTTCCTCCAGGTGTGCGTGCTCGGCTGTATCGCTTTGCGGTGGTGCGGATTTGGTCATCGCTCCAAAAGTCGGATCGGACCTTGGTCACCTGTCCGTCTTCCGCGATGACGTAGCCGGTGCCGGGTTGGTCGGGGCTGATTCGGTGCGCGGGCGCTTTGTCGACCATGCCGTCGCCGAGCACCATCGCGACTTCGTCGCGTGAACGCAGCCGCAGCGCGATGGTCTGGGTGAACAATTCCCGCATGGGGATGATTTCCTTGCGGGGATCTTGTACGAATGCGGCCACCACAATCCCCAGGCCGCGGCCTTTGGACAAGATCCGCGACAACGATGCTTTGCCCGCTTTGCACATGGCCGGATCGGACAGGTAGTTGGTCAGACCGGCGAGTTCGTCGATCAGCAGCACCACCAACGGCGTATCACGACTCGCGATGTGCTGGCGTGAGCGTCCAGCCATACGTTGCCCGCGCTGGTCCATCAAGTTCTCCAGCGCGGCAAGGGTTTCCACGGCATCGGCTTCCGTGATGGCGATCTTCGTGAACAGCTCAGAGCCGACCGACAATTCAATGCCGTATTTCAGGTCGATTCCCACCAGACGAACCACGCCGGCGGCGACAGCAGGACCGAGACCACAGGCGATGCCCCAGAAGACGGAACCTTTGCCTGCCCCTGAACAGCCCACCGTGAGGGTGTGTCGACCGCTCAATTGCAGACTCCAGGCTGAGCCGTTCTCGCAACGCCCGAGCGTGACCCGCGCTGTCGCTACCGTCGTCGGCGGCACCGCGTTGCCTACTGTCGAGAGCTGTTCCCGCATGACCAGTTCGATCCGCAGCGTGCCGGGGTAGACGACAACCGACCGTGCCGAGTGAGCGCCCGCAGCGTCGCGAATCGCTGGAACCGCACGCTCCAAGTCTTCGACAGTCTGACCCATCCTGGCCCGGACAGTCAGACGCAGGGTGGTGCGAAATACGTCTGTTGCCAATAGCTTTGGATGAAACCAACGGGTTGACGTGAACTGTCGACCTTCGCTGTCGCGGCGCGTGATCTGCTCCGCAGCGGACAAGCCGCAGCGCTTGCAGAGCTTCTGCCATGAGAGGTGCGCCCAAAGACGCCAGCGCAGGAGTCGGGCAGGGGTTGCGAACCGCTCTTCGTACGTCTCTGGTGAGTGCAGTCGCCAGCAAATGAGAGCGGCGCCGATGACGATCGCGATGATCGCTACGCACAGGGTGAAAGCGGTGAGGAAATTCAGCACGTGGTCGATCCGAAACGGGGTATCGGGATCGGTCAGTTCGTACGGGTCGGGATTCATGCCGACACCCGACCCGAGTTCGACGCTGCGGACGGCTTGCCGGGTGCCGTCATGCCCGCGGCGCGGAACGACCAGGCGATCCGTGAGAAGTCGCCGGACCGCTCGATGTACGGGAGGGTCATTAGGCCTTCGAAAACAACTGGGGTGAAAGGTGTTCCGCTGGAATTGGTGGGTGCCGCCGGCTGCGTCGGCGCGGCGAACTTGACGGTCACCGTGCGACTTCGCTTCGGCGCGGCGGGATCACCGTCGAGTGCTTCGACCTGCCACATGGGTAAGCCAGTGTCGCGGTCCCTCGCCTGCACGCGGTTCTCGCCGGAGGACTTGTCGAAGTCGATCATTGGAGTGACCTCGGATACGAGGAACGCACCGAGGGAGAACACTTGGTCGTGGCCGATCTGGAGCCATTTGGGAATGGACATCGTTGAACCTTTCAACTGGATTGACTAGATGACTACTCAACCTAGTCGTCTAGAGGAGTAAGTCAAGCGTTAATGTGCATTTGGTCGTTTCGGGAAGTTTCAGCGCGCTGAGAAGTCGTATTCCAGCAGGTAGGCCGATGCCACCTTCACCGTGTCGCACACCTCGACGGCTGCATCGTTGGTGTCGTAGGCCGTCCGAACCACCGTCAGGACAGGCGCCCCTGCCGGGAGTTGCAAGGCGCGGCGCTCTTCGGGGGTGGGCATACGCGCGCCAACTTCCTCAGTGAATCGCGCGAGGGTGTGGCCGGCCTCTTCGAGGCGCGCGTATATGCCGCCTGGCCCGGTATCGGTCTGTTCGATCTTGGTGCCCTGGGCGAATGAGGCAGGAATGTATGAAGTCGCCGTTTCTACTGGCTTGCCGTCGGCAAGGTAACGCCGTGATCGAACCACAACTTCATCATCGTTTGTCAGTCGAAGGCGTTCGGCCACGACAGAATCCGGCTTCTCGCGCGAAACGGTGATGTTGTCGACCTGATGAGGTGTGTAGCCGGACTTCTCCGCTTCGACGGTGAACGCTGCCTTACCGCTGGCGCGATGTTGCCGCGCGAAGCGATCCGAGGCGAGCCGCCTAATTGGGGGAGCTGGCCGCACGAACACTCCGCGACCGTGCTCGGATATCACCAGGCCTTCGGCGCGCAGATCCTGAACTGCCTGGCGAACTGTCATCCGCGCGACCCCGAAATGCTCAATCAGCGCGGCCTCGGAGGGTAGGCGTTCACCTGCTCCTAGTTGGCCAGAGCTGATGGCGTCACGCAACATGCTGGCGATCTGTCGATAGGGCGGTTTGTCGTCCGCCCGGTCGATATGGCCAAGTTGCAGCACCTGAGAGCCTCTCCATACATGTCTAGGCGACTAGTCTAGGGAAACGACACGTCCCCTGTCACTAATGGAGTCGGCCGCAGAGGAGTCTCACGCATGGCAGCCACACCAAAACACTCGGTCAGCGTCGCTGGCATCGTGGTCCGCGACGACGGCCGCGTACTCGTGATCAAGCGCGACGACAACGGCCACTGGGAGGCGCCCGGCGGTGTGCTCGAACTCGACGAGTCGTTTGAGTCGGGTGTTCGGCGTGAGGTGTTGGAAGAGACCGGACTTGAGGTCACGGTCGAGCGGCTCACTGGCGTCTACAAGAACTTGACTCACGGAATCGTCGCGTTGGTGTATCGCTGCAGGCCAACCGATGGTGAGCCCCACGCCACTGAGGAAGCTTGTGAAATCCGTTGGATGACAATAGAAGAAGTGCAGTCAGCCATGGTGCCGGCTTTCGGGGTACGTGTCTTGGACGCGTTCGAAGAGTCGCCGAAGTCGCGGGCGCACGATGGAGTTGACCTCCTATAAATGCTGCAAAATGCTGCCGCTATTGGTTGGTGCTACATGTGGTCGACCGACAGCGCAGCTATGAGATACGACCTGGTCGCCGTGGCGACCGCTCGTCGACTCCGTCCACTCTGAGGTTCAGGTTCCGCAATGTACCAGCGACATTCGCCCCGGCGGATTGGCGCCTTATATGGTGCGTGTGCCACCGTGGAGACATCGTGACCCCACCAAGGTGAGCCAGCACTCCATAATCTGTGAGAGGCGCGGCACTTCACTCTCCGCGATCTGCCTCTCGATAAGCAAAGATGCAAGCGTGTGGATATCTCGTCTGAGGATTACGGGTGGCTTCTTGGAGGGCCTCGATGTGCGCCTCGAGTCCGGTCTGAATGTCGTGATCGGCGCGCGGGGGGCGGGCAAGACAACCCTGCTGGAGTTGATCGGACACGCCCTCGGCACTTCGCACGCAGACCAGAAGCGCAATGATGCCGAGGTCCGCCGAGTTCGGTCGATGCTCGGAGACGGCGAAGTCGTCTTGGACATCGAGGACGGAGATTCGTCTTACCGGCTGGTGGTAGACGCCGAAGGTGGAGGGCGGCGTCCTGAATTTGCAGAGACGGCCTTGGTACTGGGCCAGAATGAGCTCGAGTCAATTGCATCGGACGCCGATAGCAGGCTTCGGTTGATCGACTTTCGCGCGAAATCGGAAATCGGCGATAGTGACATCGATGAGATCGCATCGATCACTCAGCAGCTCTTCGCACTGGGTATCGAGATTCGTGAGATCGAGGAACGAACCAGCCTACGGTCACTTCTTCAATCAGATCTCGCTAACCTGGCCAACGAGGAAAAAATCCTCATGTCTGACGCTTCAGCGTCACTCACCACCCAACGAGAAATATTACGCACCCTCGAGAACACGCTTCTAGAAATTCAATCTCAGCAGAATGTTTCGGAATACGCAGTTAGTTCAATTAATGATCTAACTCAGACCTACGAAACACTTCTCGACCAGGCAAATAGACTGCTCGATATTCCTCTACCCCCTGATGATATTACCCGCGTTCGGCCCTCACTCGTCGAATTTCAAGCGTCAGTCGTCTCACTAAACGCGCACATCGATGCTGCTTCAGAGCGGTTGAATCAGTCGAGAGCCAGGCGTGCAGCACTGGAACTTGAGCTTCGCGCACAGGCCGAGCCGATCAGAAGCGACCTGAACACGGCGGAGCGAGGGCTTGGCGAGCTGACGACAAAGATACGGAAAGTTCGCGCCGAGCTTGAACGTCTAGACGCCGAGAAAGCTAGATCTGAGGAGCTAACCGCCCGGTACAACTTACTCCACGCCCAGCGCGACCGTCTGCTCGACAGGGCCGAACAAGCCGACGAAGAGTTGTATTTGCGTCGGAGAGATATTGCGAGCGCGGTATCCCAGGACCTGACCTCGCGAATCACAGTTGCGATTGAACACCTCGCCGATTCCCGGGCTTTTCGGGACCTTTTAATCACCTCGCTCCAAGGCAGTGGGATGCGGTATGGCTCCATCGCCGATATTTTCTCGAAAAATCTCCTCCCGCGGCAGCTCCTTGACTTTGTCGAGCGCGGGGATATCGACGCGGCTAGTGCCGCGACCGAACTGTCGACTGATCGCGTCAGCCGAGCTCTGGACGCGCTCCGTAATTCCGAAACCTTATCGGCTTTGTCGATCATTAAACTCGATGACATGGCCGATTTCTTACTGCAAGACGGCTCCATGCAAAAAAGCGTCGAAACACTATCAACTGGCCAGAAATGTGCTGTTACATTGCCAATTCTCCTAACTGAACATGCACGCCCCTTGTTATTGGATCAGCCCGAAGACCATCTTGATAACGCTTTCCTTGTCGACACAGTCGTCGTCGGGCTGAATAAGCGCAGTGTGTCTAATGCCCAAACGGTGATAGCGACACACAATGCCAACATCCCCGTGCTTGGGTCTGCTGCGAAAGTTGTCCAACTTGTTAGCGACGGGCGGCGTGGTGAAGTCGAGGCGTCGGGGTCTTACGATGCACCAGCGGTTGTTGACGCTATCACCAAGCTAATGGAGGGTGGCGAAGACGCGTTCAGACGCCGCGCTCAGTTTTACCGTGATCACGGATTTGATACGTGAACGAGGACGAATTTCTGCGGAAGCTCGCATCAGAACTGCCTTCGGAGAGGATGCGTGCAATCCAATGGGCGGTTGAGGAAAACCTCGACCCGAGATTCCGCAGTCGGCTGATTGAGGCCGCGGCTCACGAAGGTGTCCCGCGTATTCGTCGGGCCATTGATGTCGCTTTAAGAAGGATCGACGATAAAGAAGCTCAATCGCAACATTCAATTGAGCATCCGACAGATCGCGACGCAGACACGACGGCAATACTCGAAGAGTTATCCGGCATCATCCGGCATGAGATGCAACCCGCGATCGGCTGGGTACGTTATTCTGCCGACAAAGAGTTGCCAGATTTTGATTCCAGCGCAACGAATAGCGCCATCGAAGCATTGCGGAGGCGCGTAGAAGGTTTGAGCAGTTTGGCTGCTGCTCATCGACTGCCGCAGCGGCAGCAGGTGTCACTTAGTGAGATTGTAAATGCGTGCATTTCGGACGAGTATCCCTCTTCAATGTTCACACTCGAACTTCCCGAGGAGTCGTCTGATGGAATCTTCACTGACCCTGGACTTCTGATGCTAATTATGACCAACGCTATTCACAACGCTGTCGACGCGGCCCGTGAACTCAACACGAGTGAGGGTCAGATACTGATCGCAACTAATGTTGGCGATAGCACGTTCTGGATTACTATTCGAAATCGCTTCTTGGGTACGACTTTTGACTATACGAAAATATCTGCGACAGGTCGAACGAGCAAGAGGGGCCATCGTGGTCTCGGTACTCGAATCATTGAATTGGCCTCAAGCCGACTTGGATATGATTTCGACCTCTCCGCATCAGGCGGGACTGTGACGTTCTTACTCAGAGGGGGCAGATTTGCCTAGGTACGCAATCATGGTTGAAGACGATCAGGAACAGATTTACTTCAATCGGGCGGTGTTGTCAGAGCGGGGATTTGATGTAATGGTATTTGAAAACTACGAGGCCGCGGTAGAGGCCGTCGATGAGATCAAGCGGCCGGTGGATCTCGTGGTCTTGGATCGACGATTACCACGCTCTGCCTCGGACGAGCCGACAGATCAGACGGGCGACGATCTATTGAATGTCATGCTCGACAAGTTGCCCGACACCCCGTTTATCGTTTTTACCGGTCACACGGATTTCATACACGCACAATTCACTTTGAATAGAGGCGTTATTCCGGTTGGTCCGGCTGGAGAACACATTGTGAGGGTATATCCATTCGAGAAAGAACAAACGCTGGAATTTGGACGCTATATCGATGAGCTGAGAGGCTATCTCGACAGGCTCAGCGATATCCACGTTGACGGCGTGATCGGCGACGACCAGCCCAGAAGAATAAGCCGTCGACTGCTCAGATGTGTTGCGCGGCATTTCGGCGGCACATCGATTCGCGCAGTCCCCCTCACAGGCGGCTTGGGCGGCAAACTAGTGTGGTGGTGCCAGGTTGTAGACCGCCAGGGTCGGACCATCGCGTCAATTGTGGTCAAACAGTCCGACCGCATTCCAACCACCGCCACCGGAGGTCTAAGGTCGCTGCTGCCAGCACGATTCGTCGCCGCATCTGTCGCGTCGATAGGCGGTCTCTGTGATGCGCGGAATGCTCAAGTTTCGCAATTGGCCGGAAGCGAACCTCGGCCTTTACTCGACCTGATCCTCTCTGATGATCAACTTGCTTCACGCGGACTCGCGGAGATCACGCACGCAATGCGGGAGGCTCTTCATGGTGCTGCTGTCACACACACCCTGGAGGAACTCATGCGACCGCTGATCGCGTGGACCAAGGCACGTGATCTACTCGCCGGCGAAGGAATCGCTTGCCCAAGAGCGACGTTAGGGGTACCCACGACTATCGTCGCGCAGCATGGAGACCTGCATCCAGGCAACATATTGCTAGTGGGTGGCAGTCCAATTCTGATCGACTTTGACGACGAGAAGATGGCTTCTCGTCTCGTCGATCCGGTGACTGCGCTGCTATCGCCGTTATTTCATCGTGCGTCGCCGATTCGCGACGGGCAGTGGCCTACCCCTGATCAGTGCAGAGCGCTAGGTACTGAGCGCTTTCTTGACGATTGTCCAATACCTGAATGGGTTGGCGTTTGCCAAGATTGGCTAGCAGATGCCGCGACCAGTGACCGTGAGATATGGTCGATCGTTCTTGGCTACGCTGCCCGTCAGTTGAAGTATCCGGATGTAATTTCGAGCGCGGCCGCAAAGGGTCACGCAATCGCCTTGGGAACTGCGGCGGCCGAATTTTTTTCTGCGGACGAATGATTTTCGCTATCTGCGGTGGAGTTCTGTGAAGCTCACGTCTCTTCGAACCCCGACTGATCGAACTTCAACGTCTGCACATTCTCCGATATCGTCCGGATCTTGCTCTCGTCGAAGCCGTCCGCATCCGTGGCTTCGATCTCGATCTTCACGACGAGCGACGCGCCTGAGTCGCGTAGGTGCGAAAGGACTTCCTCGGCGACGTTCTTGAAATCCAGCGCAATCTTGTCGGAGCTGAGGGTCTTGACCCCGTAGAAGCGGGTCTTCGGCGGAGGAAATGCGATATCGACTGATGGCTTCGTGGTCTTGTCTACTTCAGGCGGCGTGGTGTCGTCACCCGGATATGGTGGCGGCTTCACCTCGGAGTCGCGCTGCTTCGCCGCGACGTCGGGGCGCACCAGCAGCAGTGAGTCTGTCGCTGCCGGGGCGGTGCCGCTGTCATCGGGTGTCCATAGCCCGATATAACGCTTTGCGGCCTCATCGAAGCCGGTGGCCAGTGCGAACGCATCTGTCTGCCAGATCATTGGCATGTCGACGATGCCTTCATCCAGCACTCGGCGGTCGCGCAAACGCGGCATGTACGGGTACTGGCTGTATAGCCGCCACAGCGCCCCGAGGGATACGTGGCCGTCCTTCCAGATCTGGGGAACCTTGCCAATCGCCAGTCGTATGGTGGCCGCGGCTTGGCGGATCGACAGGTCTCCGTCGTTGCCGAGCCGGCGTGATACCCGCTCTGCCAACGACTCCGACTGTCCTTCGACTTTTGTCTCGCGCACGATGAACGGAGCGCCGGCGTCGGGTTGCGACGGCACCAGTGCCCACGTAAATGTCTGTAGCAGGCGGGAATTCACCGTGCCATCGGCCTGGGACTGTCGCTGGGTCGCCTGGTTCCTCTGGTTCTGAGTCAGGTCAAGGTCGACTTCGTTATTCAGTACATGTGCCCAGCCCAGGTACTCGCGTACCGCGGAGTCGAGTTCATCGAGGCGTGCCTCATCGGCGGCCAGATATACGAGCATGTTGCGGCTGGTTCTGTGGGAGGTACCGCGGTGCTCTGTGGCGTTCTTGGCGAATTCCCTTGCGGCTGAATCGGTTCCCCGTTTGTGAGCGACCTTGGGATGCAGGATGACCAGGCGCGCCTCGTCGGTGTCAGGGATGTCGGCGTTGGTTTCGGGGCACACATGCACCCCGGCGAAATCGCCACGCGTTTTTGCCTGACTCTGCAAGCGCCGCGCTATTTCCGCCCATACATCTTCTTTGTGGAGACGCTCGGCCTGATCCTTGGCAGTGCGGGTGATGTTGGCGTGCAGGTCGTACCAGTATTTGCCGGAGCCGGAGTAGAAGTACGTTGCACGGTCTCCGAGCTGTGTGAGAGCGGAGTGGAAGTTACCCGGCACGTCACCGGGCACTGCGGTACCTAGGAATACGCGTTGGGTTTCGATCCCCTTGTGGGCTGACCCGATCGTGGGTGCGGCACCGAAGAAAACCGTGCGGGCGAGGCGTTTTGTCAACGACCGCTGGCCGAAGAGTGGTTTGTCCTTATCGATCCGCGCCGGTTCTGAATGGGGTCCATCGACATCGGCATCTATGACCGCCTTCCATGAGTCATGGAGATACTGGGTGAGTTCCTGGTTCACGCTCGCGGTGGCAATCGGAATCGATCCGGGCATGATCAACGGTGAAGCGTCTTCTCCGGACCACAGTGCGTGGATTACCGTACTCATCAATCGCAACACGCCCCGGGTCCGCTGGAAGCGCTCCAGCGATGACCACTCCTCGTAGAGCCGGTCGAACAGCTCAGGATGAATGGGATATGTCCGTTTGATCCGGTCTTCGTATGTTGTATCTCGGGAGTCTCGGGGGAAGTCATCGCTGTACTTGCGGTACATGTCGATATACGCCCGGGCTGTCGCGCCGATGGCGGCAAGTGCTGCCGCATCAGGTTGCTTGAATAATCGTTGCCGCACAATCTGATACGCCTCGGTGGATGAGGCTGGTCGCCACTGGTCGGCAACACGTCGCACTACGTTCTGCAAGCGCTTCAACGCTTCCAAACCGTGTGCCCCACCGACCTCCTCGGCACTTCCAGCGATGGCCTCGGTGTCGTCGCCGGACTCGGATGCGGGAATAGAGATCACCAGTAAGACACCGGATGTGCCTTTGGTGGCTTCAGTCAGCGACTGAGCGAAGGTGAACTGATCGTCGAAAGTACCGCCGGCCAAGTCGTCACGACCGACCAATGATCTCGCATAAGCCACCCATTCGTCGATAAGGATGACGGCCGGCGCATATTTCGCCAAAAGATCGTGCAGCGCATCACCCGGCGTGGTGCGGTTAGCATCGGCCTTGGCCACAAGCGCAAACGCATCCGGCCCGCCGAGCTGCCAGGCTAGTTCGCCCCAGATGGTGTTGATCTGGGTGCCGTCGTCTTTGGTCACGCCGGCAGGGCTGAAGTGGTTGCCGACGATGGCAACGCGATTGACATTGCTGCCGGTGTAGCTGTTCTTCGTGAGCAGCTCCTGAGTCTCCTGGGGGAACTCGCCGACTGGCAGGCCAGCTGCGACGTGCCACAGCGCGAGCATTGAGTGAGTCTTGCCGCCACCAAAATTGGTTTGCAGGTTAATGACTGGGGGAGCGTTGTCGTCGCCGGAGAGGCGGCGTACCGCTCGCCCGACCAGATCGGTTAATCCCTCCGTGAGGTAGGTGCGGCGAAAAAACTCGACAGCGTCGGCATAGTCGACGTCCTGCTCGCCGCCGAAAGCCACTTTGTATAAGTCGGCGGCAAATTCGGATGCGGCGAAGTTTCCAGTGGCGACGTCATCGTGGGGCGGCAGAACTTCGCGCCATGGTTTAAGGCCGGTGGACTCGGGGTTGTCGACAGCGGCTTTGAGGACTTTTTTGTCGTCCTTGTCGGCGGCGACCCGGCGTAGGTTGAGTCGGATGGCTTGCAACTCGGTTGCCTCGTCGGTTGCATTGATCAGTCTGAGCAGCCGCTCGCCTGTGTCGAGGGCTCTATAAGCATCGTCGTCGGTGAAGGTTCCGTTGTGCGCCCAATTGTTTCGGACTTCGCGCAGCTCAATTGCGAAGGATTCACCAGCTTTGCCCAGCTTCTTGCTGAAGGGATACCAGCCCTTCTTGAACCCCGAAGTGATGTTCGACTCGGTGAGGAGACGAAACTGCACCTGTGGGTCGTGAGCGCTGTACGTTTTCGTGCCGGATGCCCCATCTTTGGCTTGCACGAGTTTCGGCCAGGCCGCACCGACCGCCGGGTCGCCCTGTCCAATCACTAGGGAGATGAAGTCGTCCAGAGGTGGTGCGATGATCTCGAACATCTTGTTGATGCGGTCACGGTTGCTCAGTGCCATCTCAGTCTGCGTCTTCCTCGAAATCGAATGAGCCCTGGGAGGTTGTCGGCTTTTCCGACCGGGCGGCGGCAATGATCTCCGGCCAGCTGGTGACCAGGCTGTTGAAGCTGAGTGCATCCTTGGTCCAGCTGTTGGCCTCAGCGATCCGGAACAGCAAGTGCGCGAGTTCCTTGACCAGGTCGGCATCGATCGCACCGTCTGGACGGGACAGCGCAGTGCGCAAGAAGTTGCCCGCGGGGGTAATGCCGTCCTCCTCAAGCAGCTTGACGAGGTGGTGCAGTGCTTCCCAGTTGCTGGTGTGAGGATCGACTAGGAGGTCGTAACCCGCATCGAGATCTGCCGGTCTAACCAACGCAACCTCCCCTGCACGCGACATCAGAATCCCGTCACGATCCATGGAGTTAACGCTGGTATTCCGCGCGCGCGCGAGGTTGTCGGCATCACCAAATTTTCCTGTGCCATAGCCGTGCTGGCGGTACCAGGCGATGGCAAAGCGGCTTGTCGCGTCGAAGTCTCCTTCTTGCTCGTTCAAAACTTGATCAAGTATCGCGTTGATGCGAGCTAATGCGGATCCGACGGACATGGTTGAGCCGTCGGGCTCGAGAACGTCTTTATAGGAGCTGAACACGCTCATGCCTGGCCCAATTGCTGCCTGCGGAAGGTCGACCGGAGCAATTCGTCCCTGCTGCAGTTTGCGCAACGCTGTCGGGAGCTCGCGTTCAAGATGGGCGATAAACTCGCGGCGGCTCGTCCGCGGTGCCGTGATGGCACGCGGACGTAGGGACAAGACAATCGAAGACGCCAAGGCATTCGACGAAATGTCCCTCATTCGTCCACCGCGTTCACTTCTTAGCGGCCAGGTTCCCGTGATCTGCCAACCGCTTCGAATCATACTTTCTAGCAGGACTTCCCAGCCGGTTGGCACGTATCCCGACTCACTGCTTTCAGTTTGTCTGAAGGCGTAGTACACCGTGATCGGGGCATTGGGGTAGGCCGTTTTTCGGGCCTTTGTGAATATTCGTTCGAAGCCATGTTTAAAGAACTCGCTAGCGCCGTCACGGCCACCATGTCGATAGGGATTAGCCACTAGTTCGTCTGCCTTCGGAACAAGCATTGTTGAAAACAACGTGGGATAGATTTTTTTCAGCGAGCGTCGTAGCCAGACGTAGAAGAAGTCCGATAAATCGGAGTATTGAACGTAGTCGTAGTACGGCGGGTCCGTTGAAATCAGGCACCCATCGAACTTTGCTTTTGCGGCGTCACATTGTGTTACCTGCCCGGGGTGCGTTGTGTTCAGTTTCTCGAATGATTCGCTGACCACTTTCACAGATCGAGTCCATCCGCCCCCAATCTCGGACAGTGGGTTCAATTCGGTGAAATTCCATGCCATCGGGATTGCCTGAAGGGCAAACAGATTCTTGGGCCGATCTTCCTGTGGATACCAGGGTGCTAAAGAGTTCGAGTAATCTGCCACTTTACTCAGCGACATTGCTAGCAACGTTGCGATGGCTGCTGCTTGCGAGGTGGAACCGCCGTCAGCGATGACTTTGCTCTGCACCTCACCAACGAGATCCGAGAACCCAATCAGCGCAGTCAACTGCCTCGCAGTGAATAGATCCGAGTACTGCTCAAACCCGTACCCTTGCACGCGGAACCCAAGTGCTTGTTCTGGAAGATCGCCAGCCGGCGCGCTGTCCGGCACGTTGATCAATGCGGCTGCCTCGTGGGCTTTCGTCGGTGGCGTGTACTCGCGGCCACGTTGCCCTTCGACGACGATCGCAGTTAGGCGCTGCGACAAACGTCCACCCTGTCCCTCGGCGCGGATGTAATTCAATGGAATTGCTGCTGAACAGGCAACGCATCGCGCACCTTGTCGGCCGATGGTCCCATCGTTGGCGGCGGTGGGAGCCCCGGCTTTGCCGTGACGCAGCTCAAATTGCACGCGCTTGCCGCAGCTATCGTTGGGATCGGCGACAATCTGGGGTTCGACGTAGCACTCTCGCCCTTTGCGTTTCGAAACCCACCATGTATGAGTCAAGGGTGTTTCGATTCGGCACGCTGGGTTTGGGCACCGTGCGGTACGTGCCCACAGCCATGCAATTACCTGCTTTCCCTCGACGCTCGGATACTGGTCACCGAATCGCGCTACGGCTTGATCCCGTAGCCAGGATCCGTACGCCCGGACATCTGCAGCAAGTCCTTCGGCGGCCTTCCACGTCCGAATCTCCGATTCAGCGAGACCGGGGTACAACGGCGGCTGATCGCAGAACCCTGGAACGAGTTCAATGAGTACCTTGCATATGAGCACGGCGATAGGGTTGAGGTCGGAGGCGTGAGCTTGCAGCCCCAGCCGTTGTGCCTCTAACGGAATGGTGCCGCCCCCCGCGAAAGGATCCAATATTGGTGGAGGATTTCCATCGGTCGACTTGTGGATCTCAGTATGAGCTTCTTTTAACAGCTCGTCGTTACTCGCGTTCTCCCACACAACGAGGCGCTCGATCAACGAATGCAGGCGCTCTCGCTCCTTGCGCTGCAACTCCTCGGTGGGAAATTCTTCGGGACGTGCGGACGGATCGTCAACGAGTTGGGCGAAGAGTATAGCTCTCGCCGCGGCGAGCGGCTTCTGGGTCCACCATTTATGGACTGAAGAAGGATTCCCCTTGTAGATGTAGTTCTCCCGTGTGGACTCCCGATTTATTGCCTCCAGTGGAAGCGCAACCTCTATCAGCTTGCGCTTCTGCGCGGTCTTCTGTGTTTTCATCAAAACGGCTCCGATCCGCGTGCCCACATTTTCGCCCAATCGCCGCGGATACCGGTCGAGTCGAAATCGCCGAGATCGGTTGTTGCGAACGGGTCGTCGAGATACCGCACCTCGTCGTGCTGCACCCCACGCGGATCGACCGTCACCAGGGCGAGCCGGTACCGGGGCGCTGCGTTCTTGCCGACCATTACCTCGTTGTGGGTGACGAAGAAGTCTTTTGCGCGGTCGATGCGCGCCTTGACTTCGATGCGGTAGGTGTCACCATTGGGCGCATACGATAGGACGTCAAAACCCTTGTTGTTGAAGGCCTGTTCGACCGGGGTGCGCCCGAGCTGTCGTTCTCGGGCGAGCACCAGGTCCACTCCGCGGCGTTCGACTTCTTTAGTTTCCTTCGCATGGATCGGCGCCGTCGCTGGCAGATCTGCTTCAAGCATCCTGACCGGCAGAACGAGCGCCGCAGTGAGGATGCGTGGCGGCTTTGTCGACATCTGCGCCTGCTGATCGACGGTTGCCAACCGCCTGCGCAGCCGGGCGTCCAGCTCGACGGCTTTGCGGTTCAAGCTTTCAGCCGACTCCTTAGCCTTCTCACCGGCTTGCTCCTTCTCGGCAGCAACCGTCGCATCAAGGATTAGTCGATCTCGTTCGTGTTCAAGGCGTTTCGTGACTAGCTCGCGAGTCTTGGTCAATTCGGCGGCACGCCTGGGCTGCACCTCGGCCAGGTACGCCGGGAGCTGGTTGGCGATGATCCAACTGATCGCCCGGTCTTCTGCGTCGGCTAGCCATGGGAGCTGCCGCGCGGCCAGCACCACCGACACGTCGGGGGCGGCCACGCAGTCAAGGTAGGGCGCTGGGCCGGCCGGGCTCACCGTGCCCATGCTGTCGACATAGGCGTACCCGAACCGTCGCGACACTGTCGCGCCAGTCGCGTCGGCGACCTCCTCGACCACACCAACCAGCAGGTGCGGTTCCTCCAGCGTGGAGGACACCAACACGGTGCCGCTGTTCAAGACAGCGCCGTGGCGGCGAATCGCCTCATCCATCACCGCGTCGTGCAGCGGATGTCCGGGCGCGAGCAGGTCAGCACGGACCAGTCCGTCGGGCTGGACTTGCCCGAGGTCGAATGTGACTCGGTCGTACCTGGTGGCAATCGGCCCGAACTTGCCTGACCGGACCTGTGCAGGGACGTTCGCGATTTCGTAGCGGCCCCGCTCACGTTTGACGATGCGCCCGCCCAGCCTGGTAAATGCAGACTTGAAAGCCAACTCGATGTAGTGCGGCTGGAGCCGGCGTGCTCGGGCTTCGTCCATCGCAGCGCGCAGCTCCTCCAGGTCGGCCTCGGCGAGATGTTCAGAAGCTAGGGAACGTTCTTCGAGCAATTCTTTCAACCCTTCGGACACCTGCCCGTCGATCACCTCGTGCATCTTCGCCTTCACCTCGGGCTGATCGCCGTAGCGGATCGCTTGCAGCAGCAGGTCCCGCAACGAAGTTTCGGCAAACGCCTCTCCGAGTACGTCGAAAACCTTGCCGCCATAGGCCTTTCGCTGTTCTTCGATCTTTACCAGCAACCGCACAAACACGTCACCTTCGCGAGTGTTGCTCGCAACCAGGTTCCACAGTCGACACACTTCCTCTTGGCCGATCCGATGGATGCGGCCGAAGCGCTGCTCGATGCGGTTGGGGTTCCACGGCAGGTCGTAGTTGACCATCAGATGCGCGGCCTGCAGGTTTAGACCCTCGCCGGCGGCGTCAGTGGCCAGCAGGATCTGACAGCCGCGATTCTTGGTGAACTCCTCGGTGATCACTCGGCGTTCCAGCCGGCGAACACCGCCGTGGATGGCCTGCACCGCATCCGGCTTGCCGAGCAGCGAGCGGATCCTCGCGGTCAGGTAGTCCAACGTGTCGCGGTGCTCGGTGAAGATGATGAACTTGCGCGGCACCCCGTCCTTGTCGGTGGTCAGCGCGTTGTCCTGCAGGATCGTGCTCAGCTCGGTCCATTTGCGGTCGGTGCCCGAGTCGCGAACCTGCTTGGCGACGTTCGTCAGCTCGGCGAGTTCGAGCAGCTCGGCGTCGAGTTCCTCGACGGTTTGGGCGGCGGTGGCGGCGTCGAGCAGCTCTTCCTCAAGCTCTTCGATTTCGTCGGCGTTGTACTCGTCAGCGTCTAGGGCGCTGACGTCGATACTGGGGTCCTTCTCGACGTAGGTGCCGTTGAGGATCTCTTGCTTCTTGCGTTCCAGGCGCTCGGTGCGGCGGACGAGGCTGCGGTAGATGGCCTCGGGGCTGGAAGCAAGTCGGCGTTGCAGCACGGTGAGGGCGAAGCCTACGGTGTTCTTGCGCTTGCCGCCGACCCGGTCGGCGCGGTTCATGCCCTCGCGGACGTAGGCGGTGACCTGTTCGTACAGTTCGTATTCCAGCGCGGTGAGCTCATAGGGGACGGTTTCGGCGATGCGTTCGGGGAAGAGTTTCTTGCCCTCAAAGGTGAGCAGGTCTTCCTTGACCATTCGGCGCATGATGCCGCTGGTGTCGGCGGTCTTCTTATGCTTGCCTTCGAAGCGGTCGCGGTCCAGCAGGGTGAGGAAGAGCTGGAAGTCTTCTTCCTTGCCGGAGTGCGGGGTGGCCGTCATCAGCAGCAGGTGGCGGGTGATGGAACCAAGCAGCTCGCCGAGCAGGAAGCGCTTCGTCTTTTCCAACTTGGCGCCGAAGTAGTGGGCGCCCATGCGGTGGGCCTCGTCAACGATCACCAAGTCCCACTCGGTGTCCTTGAGCTGCTTCTGCAGCTCCTCGTTGCGGGACAGCTGGTCCATGCGGGCGATCAGCAGCGGGTTGGTCTCGAACACGTTGAGGTTCACGTTGGCGTCGATCAGCTGATTGGTCAGCAGGTCGAAGCGCAGCCCGAATTTGAAGAACAGTTCGTCCTGCCACTGCTCGACCAGTCCGCCCGGTGCGACGATAAGGCACTGCTTGACGTCGTCGCGGAGAATCAGCTCTTTGATGTAGAGGCCGGCCATGATGGTTTTTCCGGCGCCCGGATCGTCAGCGAGCAGGAACCTCAACGGGGTGCGGGGGAGAAGCTCGCCGTAGACCGCGCGGATTTGATGCGGCAGCGGACGCACGTCGCTGGTGGCCACGGCGAGCATCGGGTCGAATAGGCCAGCCAGCTGGATGCGCTGAGCCTCGGCGACGAGTTTGAAGTCGGATGCGGCGGCATCGAAGGGTCGGCTGCCGGATTGGGCGATTGTCAGTGCATCCTGGTCCTTGCGAAACAGGACTTGTTGGCCAAGGTGACCTGCCGCGGTCTTGTAGGTCAGCTCAAGGGCATCGGTGCCGTGCCATTGGGTGGCGACGACCGT
Organism: Mycobacterium gordonae; assembly: GCF_017086405.1. Classification (NCBI taxonomy): domain Bacteria; kingdom Bacillati; phylum Actinomycetota; class Actinomycetes; order Mycobacteriales; family Mycobacteriaceae; genus Mycobacterium; species Mycobacterium camsae. The sequence continues at coordinate 6,273,263 of NZ_CP070973.1, read as the reverse complement.
GATTACCGCGGCCGGGATCAACCCGTCGACACGCAGCCCCGGCTTGAGCTCCTCAAGCAGCACAGTGGCCTCCCCTCTCGATAGCCAAATTACGGTAGTCAAGGGGTCCGACAAGTGCGATGGCGTTGTTGGGGTTATGCGCGCCGCCTCCAGCGCTGCGAATAAGGCAGGTCAATCACCGACCAGAACCTGATTGGTGGGCAGTTAGCCCGCTTGGTGAGGCGGGTCTTCGGTATCCGGCAACAGCGGGAGTAGTATCTCGGCGACCTCGGTCATGTTGTGCCGCGTCACTAGTAATTCGAGGATCTGCTCGGCGGTCTGCGGCGGGTTGGTTCGGCGATTCGACATCTCTCGCAACGCACGGGCCCCTGCATGCGGGTGTGCTGACACCGTGTTAGCGGCGAACTGATGTGGGTGCACGGTTTCGATGTCGGCCTCCACCAGCACGCCCGCTGCGCTGAACCCGGCCCGGCGATCATCTGTGACGATGGCGTCGACTTTGCCGATGATCGCGGCGTGGGCGACGTGGCCGTCATCGGGATCGGCTAGCCCGTAGTTGTATTCGCGGTCTTTGGGTGCGTGAACTTCTGAACCAGGGAACGCCTCCTTTAGCTGGTCGAAAAGGTGCTGACGGCGATTGGCGCTATCGGTGATCCCGCGCCTGTCGTGCAAGCTGGCGAGGACGTAGTCCAGCTCAAAGAGGATCCCAGACCCCCAAACAGGCGCGTAGGCCTCCTCGGTGGCCAGCTGCAACAGAAAGTCGCGCTGAAGGCTCGGCACGAGGGCGCAGGTGTCGAGGACGGCGCGATACACGCGGGTGAACCTTTCAGACGCCGCGGACGGTCAATGCTTGCGTTTTGCCTCGGCGAGTAACTCGGCGACTTCGTCGGCGTCGGCATCCGCGAACTCCGACGAGCTCTCGGTGATAAACCGGTTGCGTCGGGCGCGAAGCTCCTCGCGGTAAGCAAGAACATCGGCAAGCCGCAGCTTGCGACGCACAGCGCCGGGCACGTGCGCGTGCAACTCGCCGTCCTCGATCAGGCGAACTACCGTGGGGCGGCTCAGGCCGAGGATCTCGGCGGCCTGCTGGGTGGAGATTTCGCGGTCGCGAGTCAAGATACTTATGGACTGGCCGTGGCTGAGGGCGTGGGCGACACGCTTGAGGACTTCGTAAAGCTGCTCGGTCAGTTCGACACGATCGTGCTCGCCCGCGCCGGACAAGAAGAAGGCAGGCTCGGGAGATGTCCCGTGACGGGCCTCGTGCGCCTCCATGAAGCTGAGGACATCGGCAAGCCCATCGGCATCGGCCGGAACCGGGCTCACAATCTCCGCGGAGGCGTTGCTCATGGGTCTCACTTCCTCTCATCTCACCGTCGGAACCCAACCAATCGTAGCAGAGTTGCGAAAGTTACGAAAAGATCGCCCGCCTTAGACTCTGCGTCGCAATGTCTATTTTTCGACGCTAATCGTAGGTAACACGGTTGGCGCCAGCGGCTTTTAGCAGCCGGTCCCGTGATTCGCACAGGTTGTCGAGAGCGGAATTCAAGTCGAGGGCGGCGTTGGCCAGTTGGTGGCGCGCTGCAGGATCGCCGTGTGAAGCAAGTATTGCGGTCGCCGAGCGGAGCCTGTCCACGTAGAGCAGCGCATCAACGGTGTAGCGAGCCGTCTGCATTGGGGTGGCACCACCAGATCGTTGGAGGTGGTTGTTCATGAGCGCTGTCCAGTCGTCGATTATGCACCTGTCGAAGCCGTGCAGTGCGTTGAGCAACCAACGTTGCCAGGCTGGCGGCCGTCGCCGCAGTGGACGCGAATGTGTTGACGGAGAGGTCATCTCTAAACCCTAAGATCCGTACTCACCGTATCGCCACATCCGAACGAATCAGATTTCACAGGCGCTGCGCTGAATGCCGCGGCTAGCGAGTTCGCGCCGCTGTCAGAATTCGGTTCAGCGATGCCGGCGGGGGTAGCCCCGATCGTTCGCATCCTGTCAGGGCGCGCCGGTAGCGTCTAGTGGTGGGGTGACCCGGAGGGCCGATCAATGGTCTCCATTCAACGGAGCAAAAAGATGAGTAACGAGATCGAACTGGTTACCGACGGAGACGGGTTGGCCGTCATCGGCAACGCGGCCGATGTTGAGCGCTTCCTGCTCGACCAAGGCCTAGACGGGGCGCCCTCAAAAGTGCTGGATGCTCGCCGTCTTTCGTCGTTCGTGGGCACGAGTGGGACGGCGATGCAAGTCGGCTCGGAAGTGGCCGCAAACTCGGGACGCTGGGTCAAGCTGACTGCTGAGTCAGCGCAGGCCGTCAAGCAATACGGGCTGATGCCGACCAAGACCCCCGGTATCAGCCACGCGATGATCGGTAAGCCCGGCGAGGTCAAGCAGTGGCTTCAGATCGCTCAGGCCCCGACGAAGCTGCTTGCTGGCCCGTTGGCCCTCTCCGCGCTGTCGACGATGATGCAGCAACAGGCGATGCAGCAGCAGATGAACCGAATCGTGGAGTATCTCCAGGAGATCAACGAGAAGGTCGAGGACATCCGGCGTGCCCAGAAGGATGCGGTTCTCGCGGACATGATTGCTGTCGGCCTAGTTGTCGAGGATGCGCTGACGGTCCGCGACCAGGTCGGCCGGGTTTCGGAGATCACCTGGTCGAAGATCCAATCGGGCTCGTTGGTGCTCGCTCGGACGCAGGCGTACGCCATATGCCAACTTGAGGCCATCGCCGAGACTCTGGAGAGGAAGGCCGACCTCGGCAAGCTTGCTAAGGACACCAAAGAGGCCGAGCCTAAGGTGCGCGAGTGGCTGGCGGTTATCGCACGCTGCTTCCAGCTTCTGGACGGGGTGGCCGTGCTGGAACTCGATCGGGTGCTCGATTCCGCTCCCGAGGATCTCGACAGTCACCGGTTGGGCCTGACCAAGGCCCGGCAGAAACGGCTGGACGATATCTCGAGCGCCACCGCCCGGTTGCTGACTCAAATGAACGAGACGGCCCGCAACGCAAACGCCAAAGTGCTGTTCAATCCGCGCGACGCGCCCGCGGCTGTGAGGTCGAGCAACGAGGTCGTGAAGGGCTTGATGGCTTTTCGCGATCGACTGGGCATTGAGTCTGGTGACGCGCCCAGTGATGCGAAGCGATGGAGCCAGGCTGCGGGCGAGGTGGTGAACAAAGCGCTGGCGACCGGGTCAGCGGGCGCCACCGCGGCCAAAGACAAGGCCGCGGATCTGACCGACACGGCCAAGGTCAGAGCAACTGATTTGACCGATGCAGCCAGAGATAAGACGGCCGACCTCAGAGACTCCCTCCGAAGACGGTTCCGGCGCAAGTAATGCCGTTCCAGCGCGGCGCGCTGTGAAGACTGATTGAAGTTCCGAATGATGGGCGCCTACGCGATCGCGCGCGCAAGCTGGACGGCGAAGGTTGGGCCGTCATTCACGAGCGCGTATCCGCCGGCCAAGCCACCGTGAGTGCAGAGCGTTCGTCGTCGGCGAGCCGCGTCGCTGAAACTCTAGTTTCCAGCTATAGCGAGCTAGCCCACAGCATTCACGTTCGAAACGTTTGCACGCAAACCATGTGCCGCTTCGCGCTGGCGCCATCGGGGGTCAACCCCACCTCGCGGCAAGTCCAATATCGAGGCCCTCACTTTCGCTCGATGTGTTCGCGACTCTGACTTGCAACTGTCCGATTCGTCTTACGCCGGTTGTTCCAGGTTTTTTCGCCGAAAGCTTCATTCCTATTGGGTGACAACTTCGGCTTGGATGCCTGATCCTTTTAGACCGCCTCGTCATCATCCGCCGAGCGACGCCGCGTGGCCGAAGGCCAAGACAGCGACGGCGATAGAATTCGCGACTGCGGTGAGCAGGGCGATATCGCGGAAGGGATGGGGACCAAATGGGCGGTGTCGATGCATCGGCAGGCTTCGCCTATCAGCACTCCCGGGCAGTGCAAATGGCCTTGACATCGCCCCAGACCCTCAACGAGCAGCATCAGGAGCCATTTGCGCTTTGCGAAGAGGCGCGTTGAGTAGGAGAACCCCACAGTCCTGATGAGTCATTAGATTCCTCGGATTCTTCCATGTTTATCCAGCTCAACAGATAAATCTGCGCATTCTTTAAAGATCTTTCCGTGTATATCCTCGGCCGTCCACCTTATAAATTCTTCATCTGTATCAACAAGAACGATAAACCCAGCCCAGAAACGCAAGTGACTCCAGAGCTCGTCAATCTTAGAAACGTCAACAATACCTTTCGTAGAACATTTTTTTACATGAACATTTTTGTCTGTGTAGAGCTTAAAGACGATCTCACTCATCTTCCTAACTCACTTCTCACTCTAGCCCTCGCTGGGCTTGCATCCGTTACCGCGAAAGCAACCATTGACTGTCACCGAACCAACAAATGTTTGCCCCGACCCTTCCCTTTGTCGCAATTGAGCTTTCTGGTAGATTACTCACACTCCTTTGCCGTTTGTAGCAGTATTGCAAAATTGAATATAAAAAATACCATAATCTGGAACTGAGTTGCCTCCTAAGTCGCCAGCAAAAGAATGGGTTCTACTTTTCGAAATGCATTTCTCGAAAGTATCACATCGATCCTGGCTTTCCCATATGCATCTCTTGTTCTACGTCAAATTGCCGATTCTAGACAAACGGCCCTTACGTGTGCTGCTGGGCATGGGTAACCAACGATGCGGAAGCCTGGTCGAGGTCCACCAGCATGTGGAGCTTTGGGCGTTCTCGGCCTCGACACGACTGGCATGCAGGCTGGGCCCCGTAGAGTGGGCTCCCAGTGCTACCGACGCGCCTGGACGGCACCTCAGCCGTGCACACTTACGCGCCCGACGATTTCCGTGGGGGCTTTTGACGGCGAGATACTCGACCAGGCGCCGGACGCTAACCCCGCGGCGAGTTGAGCCGCAAACGTTGGACCGTCATTCACAAGGGCGTAGCCACCGGCCAACCCGCTTTGGCAACACAGCGTTCGTCGTCGGCGCACCCGCCGGTGCACTGCGACGCCTGACTTGCGGTCGAGACGCGAAACCAGGCGTATGGCCGTGCGCGGCACAACCGAAGTGGGGAAGCGGCTGCCTGAATCGCCGTAAACCGCTTGGTTGCGTGACCAGCGCCGGACGATACGGCGAGCAGCGATGTATGCGTCCTGAGCGACCTCGACCACGGTGATGGCTTTCTTGAGTCCGTACACGCCCCAGAATCTGCCGGGGCCGCGTCCGGGTTGCCGCCACAGTTCGGGAACGATGTGCTGATATTCCTTGTCGCCGTGCAGATTTGGCGATGAATGCTTGGTGAAGTAGATGGCCAGCCGTTTAGGGTCGCAGGCCTTCAGTCCATTACGCACGTCGATGGCTGTTCCGGCGAGCCGGTGGCGAGCTTTCTGCACCGGGTCGGGGTGGTCGACGATCTGTGCCCAAGTCTCGGACAGCCACTGTGCGAAGCCCCGGCCCGAGCGGCCCGGTGACATGGGTGGTGCCATCCAGAGATGAATGTGAGGGGCGCCGCGCCGCTGAAACTCCAACTTCCAGATGTAGCAGGCTGATTCGCAATACTCACGTTGAAAGCGCTTGCGCCACAACACCATGTGTCGCTTCACGCTGGCGCCATCCGGCGCGACGACCTCCCAGTCACCCGGATAGGTGAGCGTGACCATCGCCGGGACACGATCAGACTCCACTAGCGGGCTGTAGTCGAGTTCGGCGAAGGTGCGGCACATCGCCGACCGTGATTTTCGGGACCACTCGGTGATGACACCACTGGAACTGTGCTGGGCGTTTTCCGTAGGACTCCGTCGTGTCGAAGACACGACGGCCTGAGCATCGTTCCCGCCTGTGCTGGCGAGGTCGTCTCTGATTTTCAGCTTGGCATCCTCGACGTCACGTTGGTGATGACCAACGGCCCGCTCGGCGGCTTTCGCGACCCGGACGGGATTGGTCCACCCGAGTCGCACGACGCCGGGGCCGACGGTGATGCGAAAACGTCCCGATTCAGGTTCGGTGCCTCGACGGTCAGGACCGGAAGCCCACGGTGCCGCCGGCTCGAACAATGCTGCGGCTGCGGTGACCATCTCGGGGCTGGGGAATCGCAGCCCCAATGCGTCGATCGCCCGCAGATCGCCAGTCGCGACCCCGTCGGCAAGCGAGTCGCGGACATTTTCGGCACATATAACAAGCCCGCCGGCCGGGGCCGGGTTGAGGCCGTTGCCTCGGTCGACGTCCGGCCGACCACTGTCGCTCTCGCGCCCTGCGGCCTGGGCGGCCTCGGGCGCTCGCGACCTACCGCCAACCGAGGCGCCGGCAGAACCGTGCCGCAAAGACTGGTGTTGCGATGACGATGCCGAGCCCTGCGTCGAGGGTGACGGTATGGCGGCTGATGAGGCGATGCTGGGCATCGGGATGCCTGCTCCCCGGAGCCCGCGCAACCGCGCACAACTCAGGCGGCAGCACGGAAGCTCCTGATAGGGAGTGCAAGCACCGTGTCCGGTTTATGTCCGTTCGCCGGACAGGCTGAATGCGTCAGCGCAGCTCAATGCGGCGCATACGACGAACAGAATCAGATAAACCGCAGGTCAGCGGCTAATCCGTCCGCCTGAAAAGCGGAAGGTCGGCGGTTCGATCCCGCCCCTGGCCACCAGGTTTGACCTGCGCCACCGTAGTGGGCATTACTCGGCTCAGATTCCGGCCAATGCCAAGATAATCCGACCGGCTTCTCGGCAGGGCGGGCTCTGAGACGTGCGACCACATTTCGGGAACGTGACGTCCTTCACAGCTGCAGCCATCCTGCGCCTCGAGGTGACAACACAAAGGCTCGTCCATGAGGATCTTTGCAAGCCGTGGTCTGCGCATCGTCGACACCGCAGATCACCCCTTCGAGGGTGAGGGTGTGGAAGGGCGGCAGCGTCTTGAAGGCCGGTCCGTTTGCAGCAGCAATCGGCGTGCTGGTTCGCCGCAGACCGACATCGGTCCTGATCGAGTTGACGCCTTCGGACGGGTCCACCGCTGCGGGTGGGATACCGGGAAAGTTGTTACCGGTGCATCCTGCAGCGGCCGGTGCGCTGGTGAATTTGCAGCTGATGCCGTCGGGCGTGCGGAAGTAGAACATGGGAACCGGCGGGTGACCCGGCGTGGCGAAGGGTATCTCGTAGTCCTGTGGGTTGGCTGCGGTGTATTTGCTGAGATCGGGAAACAACGGCAAGTCGGCCTGAGATGCCGGTCGGCATCCGCCAGCGGCCAATCCAGCAGCTGCCGCAATGCCGATCACCGCGGCGCGTAGCGCATTCATGGCTTAGCCGCATCCTTTGCCTGCATGTCGACGCCGATGCTACGCGGGAGGCGGGCTCGAATTGCGTCTTGGCGTTCGAGCAGGCGCCCTTTGTCGGCGATGCAAGCTCCATAGGCGCCCTGTTCGGTCGGCAGGATAATGGTGCGCGCGCACCGCGCGTTGTACCTGCCCATTTCACTGTCGATATCGGCCCATGCTGCGCGAGCCTGCTCCGCGGTCATAGCTTCGGCGTCGACCGGTCTCGACGGCGGCGGGTGTTGTTTGTATGTGTGGTTGTCGACGGCGCGGACTTGGCTGCTCGTGGGCGGCATGGCAGGGGCGGACAGTTGCGGGAAACCGTCACCGACCCCGGCTACCGCGGCGGTTACTCTGCCGGCGACTAGGGCGTCGAGGCCCTATTGGTTGTGAGGCGCGCCGACGGATCTGGCCGGCGAAGACGTGGGCTTGTGCACGTCAGACCGTCCGCTGGGCAGCTGACCGGCCAATCATCCGATCGGTGACCGAAAGATCCTCGCCCACTTCGAATCCCGCTGTACGAGCGTCTTCGACGGCGTAGCGCACACGGGAACGGGCGGCATACAGATCCGAGGCCCCCACTGCGCGCCACGCGGGCCGCCGCCCGCATCTGGTCGACCGCTGCGCTGGTGGTTTGCAGGTCGGCATGCGTGGCGGCGATCAACGCCCTGGGCGGCTTCGCCGCTCCAATCGGCCGACACGACGTCCCGCCAGACCTGTTGGGCGACGACGGAATTGCGCCGCTCACGCTGTCCCAATAGGCGAGCGCCTCGGTGAGATGGTTGGTGGGGGCAACCGCGTCGGTCGGTTCACTTACCGAAGCACCCCGTCGCCCAGCCGCCCGAACAATCTCGATATCCACACGCAACGACGGCTGCAGACAGCCGAATAGAAGTTTCGTTCCCCAAGGGATTGGATGGATTTCCCTGTCGCAAGCACTAGAGAAACGACACACGGCTACGCACGTCCGCCGGCGTCGCGGCTCGAAGGATCCATGTCCGGTCTCAAATTTGACTTGCGACCGCCGCCGCCGAACCGATCCTCGCGCGGACACATCGGCTACTACCGCGGATAGGGCACCGCCGCGTCGGATCGCCGATGGTCACCAAAGACGGACGACCCGCATACCCGTCGTCCAGCCGATTCACAACTGGGACAAAGCAACTAGCCGTGACCGCGCTGCGTGTTGCGATCCTCGGTCAGCTGGCTAACGGCCCGGGCCAGCTCCGGGCACGGCACGCGGCCGAGTACGAGTAGGAGTCCGAATCCCTCAGCTCCAGCCACGCCGATTCTCGGTGCGGCCACGCTTGCCACGACGCCGATGCGAAACCGTGACCGCCAGCGCCCACTTCGCCGGGACAGCAGAAAGCGCACAGCGCTGCTTCCAGCGTCGGGTACCCGCACGCGGGGCAGATGTTGGTGATCATTCGCTGCGACTCCCAGTGGACGTGTGCCGGACCTTGTGGCGACTACCCTCGGCCCGGGCAAGGTAAACGCTTATGTGACACGGCTATCCATTGGCGCCGTGCGCAGCTGCCCGGCTTCGACCCACCGCGCGTGCCCGGCGAACGGGCAAAGCCCAGCGTATGGGCCGCTAGTTGCCCGGCTCGACGGGGTGGCGCGGCCAGGTCGGGCTGCGCTCGGGGTCGGAGTCGCGCAGGACGTCGGCGCGGGCCAGATCGCGGGCATTGGACGGATATGAAGTGTCGACACACCACCATGCGTCACAGATTTTCGCCCACCACTGCGGAACCGGTAGCGGGGAGGCGCCGCAGGCCAGCACCCCGTAGGAATCCGGGTCGCCATTACCCGGCCCGGATGCGACGAATTGATCCACCATCGTCTCGACTTTGCCGTCGACATTGATCTCGCAATGCACGTTGGCTGAATACGGCGGTGGAATGCTTACCTGCACACCCGCTTTCGCCGAGTCAGCCAGCATGGTGCTGGTTGTGAATTCCCGGCCCGTTGCGCTCAGCGGAGCCGTCGCCGTATACCTGTCGTTGACCATGTAGATCACCCTGGCGCTGGAAACCGGAGCGTCAACCTTGACTGTGTAGGTGATGTCGTGCGGACTGTGCGGGTCAGCAAGCGCCGTCCCGGGGCTCACCAGTGAACTGGAAACGGCGCAGGTGACAACGGCGGACAGCGCCAGTCCGTGAGTCTGCAAACTCATGACGGCGGATACTACGCCGCTCCCTTTCCCACGGCCAGGCCTTTCTGGCATCCTCGGATCCGCTTCTACTTGCAAAGAAATTTCAACCGAATCGTCGTCCGGCTGACACGTCCTCACGGTGCCGAAATGCGAAAACAACTGCGCCTTCCGCGCGCTGTCCGTTCGGGTTAGGCTCTGCGCCAAGCTTCAGACAACCGAGGATGCACAATGGATTCTGCCTTTCTCCGGCGTCGCCTCTGGGAAAGTCCGGTGGACCGCAGGACTTTTCTGGCGTTGGCTGCTGCAACGGCCGGTGCGGGCGTCATCCGAAGTGCCGCTCCGGCACGGGCCGGAGGCGAAGAGCTTCGGGATCTGGACCAGGTGTCCAGCCAGGACGGTGTCCTGGACTACACCCTGGAGGTGGTGACCAATCCGGTCGACCTGGGTGGTCGGCAGGTGACGCTGGAGACCTATAACGGCCAGTTCCCGGGACCGATCTTGCGGATCAGGCAGGGGGACAACCTGCGGTTACTGCTCAAGAACCGCATCGTCCCGGTGGGGATCCCGACCAACAACGTGTTCATGGTGCCCTACTGCGCCTCCAAGTCCAACGACCCGCGCTTCGATACCCGGCGGGCCTGCGTCCACGACTTCTGGAACCGTTGGGAGAGAAGGGCAACCATCCTGCAGGAGCTGGTGGACACCAACCTGCACACGCACGGGTTGCAGGTCTCTCCGGAAGATCCAGGGGACAACGTCGGACTTCAGCTGGGCCCCCTGCAGGATCACCAGTACAGCTACAACATCGCCGCCAACCAACCGACAGGCCTGCACTGGTATCACCCACATTTCCACACGGCGACAGCGCATCAGCTGTGGAACGGGCTGTGCGGTCCCATCATCGTCGAGGGCGAGATCGACGCGGTTCCCGAGATAGCCGAGATGCGGGAACGCACCATCGTCATTAACGAGATGTGGATCGCGGACGACAGCGCTGAGGTGCCCTTTGCCGTCGTGGTCCCGATGGCCGGTCACGCGCCGTTCGAATCCATTCCCGCGGTGCCGTCGTCGATGTATTTCCCGCTCAACGGTCAGGTACTGCCGGACATCAGCATCAAACCGGGCGAGGCGCAACGCTGGCGGGTTCTCAATGCCTGCCCACATCGCTCGATCTGGTTGCATGTCGAAGGCCACACCCTGCATCAGATCGGCACCGACGGAACGCCCTATCCCGCGCCCAGACCCCGAGCGAACATCATGCTGGCCGCGGGCAATCGGGCGGAGTTCATCGTCAAAGGCGGCGAGCCCGGACGGTACCGGGTTTACGCCGCAGCCTACGATCAGGGCCACCCCGGCGGCCCCCGTCCGGCCATGGCGCTGGGCACGTTGGTGGTGCGTGGCGCCTCCGTTACCAGCCGCATGCCTACAACCTTGGTGGAGCCGCCTCGGATGCCCAACCTGCCGGTGGCCCGACGCCGCACCATGGTGTTCTCCGGTGACATCACCGGCCGGACCGGCATGGGTGTGCAGTTTCTCATCGACGGGCAGGAGTTCGACCACCACCGGATCGACGCCGAAGTGGAGGCCGGCACGATCGAAGAGTGGACCCTCATCAACGAGGATGTCTTTCAGCACCCAATTCATATACACGTCAACCCGTTTCAAGTCGTCGACATCCACGGCATTCCGGACGGCGACACGAGTTGGCAAACGGAACCCGATGTTTGGTGGGACACTTTCCGGCTACCGCCGTTCGGTCGCTACACCCTGCGCATGTATTTCCGCCCGGACGTGACGGGCACGACCGTCTACCACTGCCACATCCTGCCGCATGAGGACAGAGGAATGATGGGCCTGCTGAAGATCGATCCGCCCGGACAGCACGAACAGCACGAACACCACACGATGGGGTGACGATGCGCCGTCCATTGTTCCTAACCCTCACGCTGGCGGCGTTGTCGGCCATCGGCATCGCCACCGCCGAGCCGTCCCAGCAGCCTATGCAAAACCAGGGCCGCTACAGCTTCAACCAACAGCATCGCGACAACCTGAGTTGGTGGAACCGGACCTGGGTTCCTCAGCTCATCCCCAAGGGCGCTCTGCTGGAGGTGCAGCTCCCCAGCGATCCGATCCACTGGATCCCCTATGGCGAGCCACAGTGTCAGCCCAGCCCCGGCTGGAACTGGGCTGAATTGAGCGGATCCTGGTACCCCGACGGCCCCTCCAGGCATCAGCGGGTGGCGGTGGAACTCGAAGGACAGCGAACCGTCCCGAACCAGAACCGCTACCGGGAGTCAGCAAACCCCTACGAACTGCCAGGCGTCTATGTCCCGTTCGACAAGCGGGTGATTGGCAGCTCGACCATCACGATCTTCGATTACCGGCTCCTGCCAGGACCGCCCGACGACTACTGGGCAGGCAGGGGTCTGGCGACGATCTGCCTGCGTCCGGACCCGATCCCTGAAGACGTACGGGTGCTTGGCTTTCCGCCCGACACGCCACCCACCTTTGTTCTCACACTGGTCGTCGGCGTGCGGCAGGCATCTTTCGGCGGTGGCCTGCCGCCCACCCCGCTGCCCCTGCCTCCAGAGGTGCACTTGGAACCGGACCCACCGACTCCGCCCAACGAAGCTCCTCCCGGCTAGGTGAGCCGAATCCGGGCAGCGACGAACCCGAAACCGGACAGGGGGTCGGCGGCGAAACCCAAAACTATTGGGCGAGAGCGGCTAAGCCATCGCGGTCGATGATGTCGATGACGGCATAGCCGACCTTGATCACGTTATTGCGCTCGAAGTCCTTGATCACCTTGTTGATCGACGGCCGCCGGACACCGAGCATCGCTGCGATGGTGCGTTGGGCGAGTTCCACACGCGACTCGACCGCCTCGTCGAGCAGCAGCTGCGCGAGTTGCGCAGCCAGTGGGCGGCCCAGCATTGCGATCAATCTGGCCTGACTGGCCGTCACACGCTGCGCCACACTGGACAGCCAACGTCTCGCGATCGCCGGGTGGTTGACGAGCAGTCGATCAAAGGCTCTTCGGTCCAGCAGCAGACAACTCGAGCCGGTCAGCGTCCGCGCAGTGTAGGGCGGTGGGACGTCGAGCAATAGTTGGATATCACCGTCGACGTCGCCGGGCCGCAGTACGTCGACCACGGCGCGGCGCCGGCCGGAACCGACGGCAAGTTCTATCCGTCCCTGCCGCACAATGCATACGCCAGTCGCCGCCTGGTCCGCGCGGAATACCACCGTCCCCGGTGGATATGTCCGGGGTTGCAGATGCTCCGCCAAGGCCGACAGGTCGCTGGGATGCAGTGGCGCCGACGCCCCGCGGCCGACACACCGCGCCACCCAGGCCGCGTGCCTCAACTGAAGATCCCCGACCGCCTCCCCGCCCCCCAGTGATTGCGCAAGATCTCTCAGCGGATCTGTCGGTTCTTTCGACATGTGCCTCCTCGATGCGTCGATGATCATGTCACTCATGTGCCACCCGCGCCTATGAATACGCGGAAACCGCGCCCAGGATGCCGGCCAGAACACCACGCCGTAACTGTCGCGCGGTCAACAAATGTCCTCGGTATGACACTTCGCATGCGTGCGGCAATCAAATAGCCTGCAATGGTCGAGACAAGCTCACAGAAGGTTGGCGAAAATGATTCGTGCGCTCTGGAATGGGGCCGTGCTGGCGGAAGCGTCGGAAACCGTTCGGCTCGAGGGAAACCATTACTTCCCACCGGATTCGGTGCGCCACGAGCATCTGACCGAGAGTTCGACCACCACCATCTGCCCGTGGAAAGGCACGGCTCACTACTACACCGTGTCCGTTGACGGCGAAGTGAATCCGGACGCCGCCTGGTACTACCCGACCCCGAGTGATCAGGCCCAGCAGATCAAGGACCACGTCGCATTCTGGAAGGGCGTGCGGATTGAGAGCTAGCGGCAAGGAACACTTGGCACGCGCCGTGCCGGGCGAAAGCGGGCGGCTGCCGGTCTGGCGCATCGGTATCACCGGGGGTGTGGTCGGCATCCTGTGCTGCGTCGGTCCCACCGTGCTGGCAGCCTTCGGCATCATCAGCGGCGCAACGGCATTGGCGTGGGCGAACAATCTCTACGGCAACTACGCATGGTGGTTCCGGCTGACCGGCCTCGGTGTGCTCGTGCTGCTGGCGGTGATCGCGTTGAGGCGACGCGATCATTGCAGCCTGGGCGGAGTACGCCGACTGCGCTGGCGGCTAGCGACGATGGTGGCGATCGCCGTCGCCACCTATGCCGTCTTGTACGCGGTGACCACCTGGCTGGAACGATTCGCGTGATTGCGTTGCGGCATGAAAGGTCTTGCCCCAAGCCATGTTTGGTGGAAGCCCGGGGTCAGCGCCGATAGATCGAAAGGTTGGCCGCGAGCTCGTTGAACAATGCCTGATTGAGGTTGAAGGCCACGCGTACCTCGTCGACCGCGCGCTCGATGTCGTCGTTCCCGAGATCGAGATCGTCGAGCCTGGCGCGGTAGGCATCCTTGTACGGCTTGGCGCGCACCGGGAAGTTGTAGAAGGCCAGGCCGGCTCCGTCCAGCCCGAACGTGCGGTCGAGAATCCTGCCGATCGCCTGTCCGCCCGAGAGGTCACCGAGGTAGCGGGTGTAGTGATGGGCAACCAGCGCGCCGCCCCAGGAGGCGCAGGCCAGTCGGTCCCGGTATGCCCGAGCGGCCGGAGAGTCGATCTGGCGCGCGGCGTTCGGTGCCCAGTACGCCAGGTCGGTGTCGATCGCCGCCAGGCGTTCCAATGACGGGTCGTACACCGCGGCCACGAGAGGGTCGTCGCGGTGAGCGCGCACCGCCGCCTCGAGTGCTTCGTAGATCACCCGCAGCCGCAGCAGGTAGTCGGTGTAGCCGCGGCGGTTGACTCGGCCGGAAAGCAATTCGGACACATATGGTGAGTGCTCCGCCGCCTCGTGTTCGGCCGTCGATCCTTCTTTCATCGCAACGGAGAAGGGGCGGACGGCCTCGGCGGTCCTCGGTCGCATCTCGGCTCCACATCCCGGTGCACCCCGGTCAAGTTTTTTGACAATCTGTCAGAAACTTACCACATGCCTGCCGGGTCCGCTCCTACTATGGAGTCCCGCCCAGCGCGCGCAGCACAAATCGCTCGATCGTCGCTGCCGGCAGATCCCGCGGACCCAGACAGGCGTGAATCAGCGAGATGGTGGCGGCCTGGTCCTCGATGACGAACTGCCCGCAGGCCACGCCGTCGGTCAGGATCTCGCGCAACACATCCTCGATGGCGAGCACGTGGTCGCGGATGGCGTGCCTGGCGTCGTATGACAAAGCGCCGTAGAGCTGGGGGCCCAGGCCCATGTGGAACTGTTCGCCGGCGTTGAGCTGGTGCCTGATGTAGATGGCCAGGCGCTGCACCGGGTCGTCGACGTCGGCCAGGTCGGCCCGCAGGCCGTCGATGTAGCGGCTGGTCTCGTGCGAGGCGAATGCGACGACCACCGCTTCCTTGTCGGCGAAGTGGTGATAGATCGCGGTGCGGCCGATGTCGGCCGCTGCCGCGAGCTTGGCCATGGTGATGGCATCGAAGCTGTGCGCGGCCATCAGGCTGGCGAACGCCTCGAAGACGCGTCGTTGTACCTGCTCGCGGTGCTCCTCCACTGACGACGCGCTGATCTTGGGCACGCGGCGACTCTAACCCCAACGTAAGATGACAAGCGGGTAAGGAAGAGCAGGGGACAGGGGCGGGTGCGCTCGCCCGGGGAACGTCGCAGCCATTGCGTCGCCGACCGCGGACCGAAGTCCGCAGAGAACGGCTTGTCATGACGTCATTGATGATGAGGCCACTACGGGGGCTGATCGCCTGCTGCGCGCTGCTGACGGTCGTGGCCTGTTCGCATGGCGGCGCCTCGGCTCACCACAGCGCCCCTGCCGCATCCCGGGCCGACGCGCTGATCATCAGCATCGAAGAGGTCCGTCGTATCGCCAATTACGAGGAGCTCACCGCGCATTCGCACGCGGATCTGCGGCAGCCGCCGGCCGGAGACATCAACGCGCCGGGGCCGTGCCGGGCCGCCGGAATCAGTGACGTCACGTTTGGCACCGGCTGGTCGGAGTTCCGCAGTGCGGGCTATCACGGCATCACCGACGACCTCAAGCCCGGGGGACCCGCCATGATCCAGACGGTCAGCCAGGCCGTCGCCGTGTATCCCGATTCGAGCACCGCCCGCGGAGTTCTCCACCAGCTGGAAACGTCCTTGCAAGCGTGCGCCGCGTTGGGCGACCCCCGCTACGACTTCACCCTCGACCGGCCGGATTCGGGCACCCTGCGGATCAATGCCCGTGCCTGGAGCCATGTCTACCGGGAGAAGTCGGCGGTGTTGCTGTCTGTCGGCGTGTTGGGACTCGAGCCGGCCGACCAAATCGCACGGACCATTCTCCAGACGGCCACCGAACGCATCGGTTAGCTGCGACCGGCTACGCCGCTCTTGCGATCGCTTCGAGATCGATGGTCGCGATCCGCTGCGACCGGCTACGCCGTTCTTGCGATCGCTTCGAGCACTGAAAGCAGCAACCGCGACGACGAGCGCACGGTGTTGCGGCTGCTGGTGCCGACGCTGGCGTGACGGAAGTTCATGATCGCCGGGATGGACGGGTCCTGGTCGTCGCTGGCGAGCACCAGCCGGATGCGGTGCCCCGGCCGGAGCCGTCGAGCATTGGCCACCAACGGGATTCGATATTCGACGTCTTCGCCGATCGGCACCGCCTGCGGATTCCGGCACGGCAGCACCGGCGCGCCGGGGCGGCTGGCTGCTTGGTCGACCTCCCGCAAGCTGGCGCGCAACCAGCCCGCGGTCACGTCGGTGACGTGTCCGTCGGGCGCCACATCCTGCAGCGTCACCATCCAGGCGGTGTCCATGGCGGTGGCGGATGCGACCAGGCGCAGTTCGAAGTCCCCCACCAGGTCGAGGTCGCCGGTGAGCGGGGCGCTGGTCCAGGTCAGCAGCGCGGGTGGGTCGATCGCGCTGGGCTTGACGCGACCGAGGCCCGCACCTAGAACCAGGTATTCGCAGGCGCCCGGCGTGCCCTCGTCCTCGCTGAGGGTGCCGTCGGCGCGCAGCGCGAATTCACGGTATGTCGCCTCCGGCGGCGGCCACGACTCGGCGGTGCGCCACTCGTCGGCTCCGGGCAGGAAGTAGCGGACGGGCGGACCTTCGGTGATGCCGGTGTCGCGGCCCTTGAGCCAATGGTCGTACCAGGCCAGCGCTTCGGTGTGCATGCTTTCCCACGGCCAGGTCAGTCCGAACTTGTCCAGCATGCCCATCCGCACGCAGGCGTTGTCCGACAACCCTTTCCACGCGGCGAACGTGGACGGCAGATGGAGCGGCACGTTTTCCCAGTCGCACCCCAGATAGACCGGAATGTCGATCTCCTTCAGCAACGGCAACAGGTTTCGCTCATCCCACCACTCGTCGCGGGTGGGGTGGTTGACTGCCGTGTCGAGCCACAGCTCATCCCATGGGTGTGGGTTGTGCGGCAGCTTGATCAGCTGGCGCAGCATGGTGACCGCGGACTCGCCGTTCATGGTGGCGAACTTCTTGTGCAGCCGGGGCGTGTGCAGCACCCGCCGGATCAGGCTCACCGGCAGACTGCGCCACAACTTGTCGCTGCGTTCGGAGGTCAGGCCCGTCATCGCCAGGAATGGGGTGACGAAGGATGAGCTGAACAGGCCGTGGTGGCTGGCCGCTTCATAGAGGTCCGCGGTCACGGCGACCGGGAAGATCGCCTTGAGGTGCGGCGGTCGCTCGACGGCGGCCTCGAGCTGAGACATCGCGAAGTAGCTGATGCCGATCATGCCGACGTTTCCGTCGCACCAGGGCTGGGCGGCGACCCACTCGACGAGGTCGTACATGTCCTGGCGCTCCTGGGCATCGAGGAAGCCGAAGGTTCCGCCCGAGCCGCACGTGCCGCGCAGGTTGGCGATCACGTGCGCGTAACCGCGCGGCACCCAGAAGTCGGTCACGCCGGCTTCGATGAATCCGGCCGGGGCGCCGAAGTCCTGCATCTGACGCGGATACGGCGACGCCGCCAGCAGCGCGGGGAACCGGCCCTGTGAGTCGGGCCGGTGGACGTCGGCCAGCAGCGTGACGCCGTCCCGCATGGCGACCGGCACATTGTTATCCCGCCGGCAGCCGTACTGCGGCTCGCTGAGGTTGCGGTAGTCCCGGCCGGTGGTCTGCGGGCCGTTGAGCGCGTTCGGCATAGTTTCACGCTACGTTGAAATTAATTTCAACGCAAGGGGAAACTCCGGTTCGGAGCGGTGCTGCTGGCGTGGCGGTGTCGGTGGGGTGCCCAACGGGCCGGGACAATGGCCCGGTGCGTTGTCTGAAACCTCTGCTGATGGCAGGCATGATCGCGGTGTCGGCCGGCTGCCAGGTTGTGCCGTCGGCATTTCCCGGCGCCCCGTCGGATGTCCGTACGACCACCGTGGTGCCCGTCCGGCCCGTGGGTACCACGGCCCCGACCGGTCCTGGCTTGCCGCCGCTGAGCCAGGAGGCCCATGCCGCGGAGTTCGTCGACGTCCGATCCGTGGTGCCCGACGCGATCATCGACCTGCGCTATGCGACGACGAACAACTTCACCAAGACGCAGTTGTATCCCGCCGACGCGCGGTGTCTGGTGCATCAATCCCTAGCGCCCGGTTTGGCCGCCGCAGCCAACGCACTGCGCCCGCAGGGCCACGTGCTGGTCTTCTGGGACTGCTATCGCCCACATGACGTGCAGGTCAAAATGTTCCAGATAGTCCCGAACCCGGCCTGGGTGGCGCGGCCCGGACCGTATGCGACGAGCCACGAAGCGGGACGATCGGTTGACGTCACCTTCGCCGGCGGGCGGCCGCAATGCCCGACGCAACAACTGGTCACCGGGATATGCCTGGCCGACATGGGCACCGACTTCGACGACTTCACCTCGCGCGCAACTGCATTCGCGACCCAGGATGTCAGCGTCGAAGCACAGGCCAACCGCAAGCGGCTGCGCGACGCGTTGAACTACGGAGGGCTTACCGTCTATTCGGGCGAGTGGTGGCACTTCGACGGTCCCGGCGCCGCTGCGCAACGCCCGATCCTCAACGTGCCGCTCGACTAGCGTCTCACATGACGAGACATCAATCTCGAATAGTGAGTGATAGCGTTAAGCTGGGCAGCCATGAGCGAGCCGCATCGAGCCGTCTACACGCACGGGCATCACGAGTCGGTATTGCGGAGTCACCGGCGACGGACTGCCGAGGACTCCGCGGCCTACTTGTTGCCGCACCTGCGGCCGGGGCTGTCGTTGCTCGACATCGGTTGCGGACCGGGGACGATCACCGTCGACCTGGCCACCAGGGTGGCGCCGGGGCCGGTGACGGCTGTCGAACTCACCGACGACGCGCTGGACCTGGCGCGCGGCGAGGCGCAACGGCGTGACGCGTCCAACGTCGCATTCGTCACCTCCGATGTCCATGCGCTCGACTTTCCCGACGACACCTTCGACGTCGTTCACGCACATCAAGTGCTGCAGCATGTGGCCGATCCGGTCCAGGCGCTGCGCGAGATGCGACGTGTCTGCGTGCCGGGCGGACTGGTCGCGGTTCGCGACGCCGACTACGCCGGGTTCATCTGGTTCCCCCGTATTGCGCAGCTCGACCGTTGGCTGGAGCTGTATCAGACGGCGGCACGCGCCAACGGCGGCGAACCGGATGCGGGCCGCCGGCTGTTGTCGTGGGCCCGGCAGGCCGGCTTCAGCGACATCAGCCCGACCGCCGGGATGTGGTGCTACGCCACCTCCGAAACCCGGCAATGGTGGGGCGGCATGTGGGCCGATCGGATCTTGCAGTCGGACCTGGCGGCTCAGCTGGTGGCTTCAGGTCTGGCGAATACCGCTGAGCTCGAGGAGATTTCGGCGGCCTGGCGAGCATGGGCGGCGACGCCTGACGGTTGGCTGGGGATCCCCCACGGTGAGATCCTCTGCCGGGCCTAGTTTTACCGCGACAGCCTGCTGCGGGTGAAGTCCGCGGCCTGGTTGGCCATCCCGTTGTCCCGGTAGGAGCTGTGGGCGGCCCGGTCACGCCCGCCAGGCGCGCACACCGGATCCCCGTCAGCGCACAGTTGCAGGGTCTTGGCGGCATACAGAGGGCCGATGCTGATGGGTGGCGCGCTGCGGTCGACCAGGTGCAAGAACCCGTCCGAGGGGGGCGCGAAGAGCACTACGGCGGCGACCTTGGAGGCGACGGCAGGCGGCATGGGGCCGGTCCCGTCGGGCAGGACAACACCGTCCGGCACGGAATCGGTGGTGGTGTAGGCCGCGACGGCCGCGCCCTGGGAGTAACCACCCAGGACAATTTTGGTGTTCGGGCAGTTGGCCGCGGTGGCCTCGACCTTGCTGCTCGCGTCGGCGACGCCGTCGACCGCGCGGCCGAAGTCCAGCGACGCCGGATAGTTGACGGGATCGACTGACACCGTCTTGCCGACCAGGCGCGCATTGAGGGCATCGACGAACGCCTGACCGGTGGCGCCCACGCCGGGCGCCTCGAAGGTGCCGCGGGCGAAAACCACATCGACGTCGGGACATCCGGGATCGGCGGCCGCTCGCGGCACGGTGCCCCAAGGTCCGACCAGGGCCACGACGGACATGACTACCGTGGCCAGCCAAGGCGTCACCCGAGGCAACGACAGGGCAGGCAATCTGCTGCAGCTCAAGGTCGGCTCTTTTCGGTCGGGTGAGGGGGTCCGCCAAGTACGAACCTGTGGCGGGGGCAGTTTGTTCCAGCTTGATGCGCGCCCGTCTTCTCCAGGCGCGTGGTGAGCCTAAAACACCGCGCGGTGAACTGCAGTGCGCGAGCGAGGCGGCCACGATGCCCGCCCGGCCGGCCGGTTGGCGGCATTTGCGCAGTTGGTTGGCGGTGGCGGACGGCGCGGCGACGTTTGTCGGCGGACTGGCCAGTGTGCTCATGCTCACACGATCCGCCGCGGCCGGTCGCCTGCGCCTGGAATCAAGGGTGCGGAGCTGCAGAACGCCCGTCTGTGAGCGGCCGTTGTGGCATATGGCCAGCTCAGGTTGCGGTATTGGCATTCTCTTTTTTTGCAAGTACGTTATGCAACGATGGATAACGCAGCCCAGACCCCATCGGGCATCCCGCTTGCGCCGGTGTATGGACCGGCGGATCGACGCGCCGACCCTTCGCCGCCGGGGGAGTACCCCTTCACCCGGGGCAACTTCGCGTCGGGATACCGCGGCAAGTTGTGGACTTTTCGGCAGTACTCGGGATTTGGCACGGCCGAAGAGTCCAACCGCCGTTACCGCTACCTACTCGACCAGGGCGGTACCGGCTTGTCCGTCGCGCTCGACTTGCCGACCCAGTGCGGGTATGACTCTGACGACCCGGACTTCGGTGAGGAAGTCGGCCGGGTCGGTGTCGCGGTCGACACCCTGGCCGACTTCGAGATCCTGTTCGACGGCATCCCGCTGGACAAACTCAGCACGAGCATGACCATCAACGGCACCGCGGCCATCCTGCTGGCCTTCTATGTCGCCGCCGCGGAGCGCAAAGGCATACCCCGGGCCAAGCTCACCGGCACCATCCAGAACGACATCCTCAAGGAATATGCCTCGCGCGGGACCTGGATCTGGCCGCCCGAGCCCTCACTGCGGCTGATCGCCGACACCATCGAGTTCTGCGCGGCCGAGGTGCCGAGGTTCAACGCAATCTCGGTGGCCGGGGCGCACTTTCGGGATGCCGGCGCGACCGCGGTACAGGAGATGGCGCTCACCCTGGCCGACGGCGTCACCTACTGCGACACCGTGGTGCAACGCGGCCGGATGAGCATCGACGAATTCGCCCCGCAGATCTCCTTCTTCTTCTACACCCACGGCGACTTCTTCGAAGAGGTCGCCAAATACCGTGCGGGAAGACGGCGTTGGGCCACCATCGTGCGGGAGCGCTACGGGTCGAGCAAGGACAAGGCGTCGATGTTCCGGTTCGGCTGCGTCTGCGGCGGGGCATCCCTGTACGGGCCGCAGGCGCGGAACAACGTAGTGCGAGTGGCCTACGAGGCGATGGCGGCGGTTCTGGGCGGAGTCCAGTCGATGTTCACCGCCGCCTGGGACGAGCCGTTCGCGCTACCCTCCGAGGAGTCCACCACCCTGGCCCTGCGCACCCAGCAGATCCTCGCCTATGAAACCGGCGTCGCTGCCGTCGCCGACCCGCTAGGTGGTTCCTATTTCGTGGAGGCGCTCACCGACGCCACCGAGGCCCGCATCATCGAGATCATGGCCGACCTCGAGCAGCACGGCGGCATGGTCAGCGCGATCGAAGACGGCTATCTGCAGTGCCTGATCGCCGATGAGGCATACAAGATCCACCAGGACATCGAGTCAGGCGCGCGTCCGGTGGTCGGGGTAAACCGGTTCGTGTCGCAGGAGCCGGAGCCCGACGTCGTCAGCTACGAACTCGACGCCGAGGGGCGTGATCTCCAGCTCAAACGGCTCGCCAAAGTGAAGGCCGAAAGAGACAGCGCCGCGGTGCATTCCACACTCGCCGCGTTGTCGCGCAGCGCCGAAGGATCCGACAACCTGATGCACAAGCTGATCGACTGCGCCAACGCATACTGCACCGTGGGTGAAATGGTCTCCGCGCTCAAGAGTGTCTGGGGCGAGTTTCAGCAACCGGTGGTGTTCTAGGGTGGCCGCCCGGATTCTGGTCGCCAAGCCCGGTTTGGACGGGCATGACCGTGGTGCCAAGATCGTCGCCCGTGCGCTGCGCGACGCGGGTTTCGAGGTCGTCTACACCGGAATCCGGCAGCGCATCGAAGACATCGCGTCCATCGCGGTGCAGGAGGACGTCGCCGTGGTGGGTTTGAGCATCCTGTCCGGCGCGCATCTGGCGCTCACGACGCGCACCGTCGAGGCGCTGCGCGCCGCCGATGCCGCGGACATCGCCGTCGTGGTCGGCGGCACCATCCCGCACGCCGATGTGCCCAAGCTGTTGTCCGCCGGCGCGGCGGCGGTCTTTCCCACCGGAACGGCACTGGACGTTCTGGTGCGCGACATCCGCGCGCTCACCGGGACGGCCGAACCAGTGCAGGAGGAACCGTGCGCGTCGGAGTGATGATCGGCGCCGAGCGAGGCGACATGACCCGCAAGGTGGCCAAGCTGGTCGCCGACATCGAGTGGGCCGAATCCGCCGGACTGGACACCGCGTGGATGCCGCAGGTGCCCGATGATTTCGACTGCCTGACCATGGTGTCGCTGATGGCCGCGCACAGCTCACGCATCGAGCTGGGCACCGCGGTGGTGCCGCTGCAGGCCCAGCATCCGATTGCGCTTGCCCGCCAAGCGCTCTCGACGCACGCGGTGGCCGCCGGCAGGCTGGCGTTGGGCGTCGGACCGTCCCACCACTGGATCATCCGCGACATGCTCGGCCTGCCGTATGAGAAGCCGGCCGCCTACACCCGCGATTACCTGCAGGTGCTCAACGCGGCCACGGCGGGAACGGGATCTGTTGACGTCGAGAACGATTCGTTCACCGTGCACAACCCGACGGTGCTGGCGGCCGACCCCCCGATGCCGGTGCTGGTGGCCGCGCTGGGGCCGGTGATGCTTCAGTTGGCCGGTGAGCTGGCCGACGGCACCGTGCTGTGGATGGCTGACGAACGCGCGATCGGTGATCACATCGCGCCGAAGATCACCAAGGCCGCTGCGGCCGCCGGTCGCCCGGCGCCCCGGATCGTCGCGGGCATCCCGGTATGCCTCTGCGCCCCTGGGGAAGTCGATGCGGCCAAGGAACGGGCCAACCGCATTCTGGGGGAGGCGGAGGTGTCGCCGAACTATCAGCGATTGCTCGAACGCGGCGACGCCCGCGACGTCGGTGATCTGTGCGCGGCCGGCGACCCCGAGCAGATTCTGGCCCGGATGCGCCGCTTCGCCGACTCCGGTGTGACCGATCTGTCGGTGCGGCTGCTGCCGATCGGTGACAATCGCGACGAACTGATCGCGTCGAAACGCCGGACGCGGGAGATGATCGCCGAATTGGCCGCGGAGTGGCGGTGAGCGGACACAAGAGTACTCCGGAACACGTGTTCCAGGGTGCTTTCACGTCTGCTCGCGAGGGGGAGGGACCGCTGGCAGGCATCCGGATCTTGGAAGTCGGCACCATGCTGGCCGGCCCGTACGCCACCATGCTGCTCGCGGATCTGGGCGCGGATGTCACCAAGATCGAGCCGGTCGGCGGTGAGATCTCCCGCAGAGTCTCCGACAGCTACTTCGCCAGCCTCAACCGCAACAAGTCCAGCATCTGCCTCGACCTCAACTCGCCGGACGGGCAACAGCGATTGGGTGAGCTGGTCGTGAGATCGCATGCGCTGCTGGTGAATTTGAAGCCATCGGCCATACACAGGCTGGGACTGACTTACGAGGCGCTGCGGCGCCATAATGACAAGATCGTATGCGTCGCGATCACCGGCTTCGGGCTGAATGGCGGTGACGATCCGGCGTTCGACTACGTGGTGCAGGCCGGTGTCGGCATTGCCGCGCTGACGGGCGATCCGGACGGTCCGCCGACACTGCCCGGCTACTCGTCGGCCGACAACTCCACCGGAATGTGCGCGGCGCTGGGTCTTTTGGCCAAGATCGTCTCGGGCAGCGGTGGACAGGTGGATGTGTCGCTGCGCGACGTGATGTTCTCGCAGCTGAATTACCATGCGGCAGCCTATCTCAACGGCGGCGTCGAGCCGCAGCGGCGTCCCTTTGGCGCCCACTCGTACTACGTTCCCGCTCAACTCTTTCCGACTGCTGACGGATATCTGGCCCTGTTCATCACGCATGACGGATTCTGGAAATCATTCGCCGCCGAGGCCGGCGTCGACGGCTTCGAGACGATGACACAACGGGTGGCTCAGCGCGACGATGTCTTGGCCGTGGTCACCGCGGCACTGGCGACCGACACCGCGGCACACTGGGAACGGCGACTGCGCCCCCTGGGCGTGCCGGCGGCGGCGGTACGGACACTGCCCGAGGCATTGACGGCGACACCGGAAGTGGTGGTGCAGGCGGGCGATTTCCGGTTGGTCGGCAGCCCGATCCAGATCAAGGGCTATCAGCCCGGCTATCGGCCACCCCCGCGGCTGGGGTGCTGAGCGCCGCCCACCGTGGAATACTTTCCGGGCGATCGCAGTTCCTTCATGCACAACGAGGGAGCTGGTCCTGTGTCTCATCGAGCCGCTGCGGTCGGCTTCCACACCGGCGAACTCGCCGTGCAACGACAGGCTGGCGTGCAGGACGCTGCGGCACGGTTGGCGCCGATGGTCGCTGATGGCGAGTTGCGCGCCGGTGCGAGCGCTTTCCTCGCCAAGGCCAATTTCGCCGCGCTGAGCGCCCGCGACGCAGCGGGACGGCTTTGGATATCGCCCTTGGTCGGCGACCCCGGCTTTCTGCAGGTGGTCTCGCCTACCCGACTGCTGATCGCGACAACGCCACCCGCGGCGGACCCGTTGCGCGAGTTGCCCGGTAACCAGCCGGTCGGTCTGGTGGTGATGGACTTCTCGACGCGCCGTCGCCTGCGCATTAACGGCATGCTGTCTACCGCCGACTCCGGTGCGCTGGCGATCGATGTGGACCAGGCCTACGGCAACTGCCCGCAATACATCCACCCGCGCCAGCTGCGCCGACACTCCGGCGACAGCCAGCTGAACATGTTCCACGGCAACGTGTTACGGCCGCAAGATATCGAACTGGTGCACGCCGCCGACACGTTCTTCCTGGGCACCACCCATCCCGAATCCGGCAACGACGCATCGCACCGCGGTGGTCCGGCCGGTTTCGTCCGCGTAGTTTCCGGTCGGCTGTCATGGCCCGACTACCCGGGCAACAACATGTTCAACAGCTTCGGGAACCTGTTCAGCGACCCCACCGCCGCCCTGTTGTTCGTCGACTTCGACAGCGGCGCCACGCTTCAGCTCTCCGGCACAGCCACGCTGCGCTGGGACGTAGACGCGACGGCCACCGGGCGGTGCGTGGTGTTCACACCCCAGGAGGTCGTCGCTTCGGGATCGCTCGCCTAGCCTTCCGAGTCACACTCGGCGATCACCTCGAGCAGCCGCGGTATCGGTGGCGGATCGAGTTGCAGGGCGCTCGACATGGTCAGCCTGGCCTCGCTCATGCCGGCCAGGACCGCCTGCAGATCGTCACCCTCGATCTCATACAGCGCGACGTAGGGCCCTTCGTCGTCGACCGGTCGCAGCCGGCGCGCCGAGACGATCCCGTCGACAGCCACCAGCTCCGGTAGGTGGATGTCGTCGTACCACGAGTTGTACTCCTGTTCACGGTCCGGCGAACTCGGATAGGTTTCGACGTAGATGATGCCTTTCGCCATAGTCGCTGGCCTTTCGTGACTACTCGTAGTGAACGGTGATCGGCGTGGTATCCGGAATGCCTTGGCACGTCAGAATGTAGCCGTCGGTCACCTCGTCGTCATCGAGCGCATCGTTGACGCGCATGGTCGCACTGCCCTCGCTGAGCCGGGCCATGCAGGTGCCGCAGTTGCCGGCCTCGCAGTTGAATGGTGGATCCAGCCCGGCCCGCCGCGCGGTTTCCAGCAGCGTCTCGCCGGGCACCAGCGGCACCGATACTTTCCTGCGGTCGAGGTGAATCGTCACCACGGCGGCATCCGTCATACGCACCTTCCACCCACTTGTATTCTTCTCCATTGAGAATACTATTCTCACTAGAAGATAGGACCTTCTCAAGACCGCCGGAAGGATCGAGACGTGACCGAACCGGCCGCGCTCGTGTTCGGGGATCGGCGCTTGCGCCTGCCGGAACTCGATGGGTTGACCGACAGTCTGGCCGGAAGCCTGCGCAAGCGAGGTGTCATGGCCGGTCAGCGCGTCGCGCTGATGGCCTCGAACCGGCCCGAGTTCATTGCCGCCGTGCGCGGGATCTGGCGGGTCGGCGCGGCGGCGGTGCTGATCAGCCCGGCCTGGAAACACGACGAGGTCGAGCACGCGCTGGCTCTGACCGACCCCGCCGACGCGGTCGGCGACCATCCGGTGCTCGCCGGCCTGATGTCCATGCTGCATCTGGACGAACCAGCCGTCCCGGCCACACCCGAACCCACCCCGAGCCCGCCCGACGGAGATGCCGTGCTGGTGTTCAGCTCCGGCACCACCGGGCTGCCGAAGGCGGTTCGGCACACCCATGCTTCGCTGGACGCGGCGGTGCGGCATTGGCGCGACGCGCTGGGATTGACCGAGCGGGACCGCCTGCAGGTCACCACCCCGCCGTCGCACATTCTCGGTCTGCTCAATATCATCACCGCGCTGCGCACCGGGTCTTCCGTCAGGTTGCATCCGCGCTTCGACATCGACCGAATGCTGCGGCACATCGAAACCGACCGCATCACAATCGAAATGGCGGTCGCACCGATCGCGTTGGCCATCGCGTCGCACCCCGGCCTGGAGTCCTACGACCTGTCGTCGCTGCGGTACATCATGTGGGGCGCCACGCCGGTCACCGCCAGCATCGCCGAGACGGTGACCCGTCGCACCGGTATCGGCTGGGTTCCGGCCTACGGCACCACCGAGCTGCCGGTGATCGCCTGCAACCCGTTGTGCGGTGCGCGCCTGGACTCCGTCGGACGCGCGGTGCCCGGCGTGCGGCTGCGGGTGGTTTCGCTGGACACCGGCGAGCCCGTCGGTCGCGGCGAGGTCGGTGAAATCCAGGCGCGGGCCGATTCGCTCATGGCAGGCTATCTGCCCGCCGCGGCGACCGCCGAGGTCTCCGACGATGGCTGGTATCGCACCGGGGACGTCGGATCACTGGACGACGCAGGCTGGCTGCGGATCACCGACCGCTTGAAGGAAATGATCAAGGTCCGCGGCTTCCAGGTCGCCCCCGCCGAAATCGAAACCGTGCTGCACGGCCATCCGGCGGTGAAGGACTGCGCGGTCTTCGGCGTCCCGGACGGCGCGAACGGCGAAGCGGTGATCGCCGCGGTCGCCACCCACGTCCCGGTCGATGCCAAGGAACTCATTACCTGGGTGGATGCGAAACTCGCGTCCTACAAACGCCTGAGTCGGGTGGCGTTCGTGGCCGAGATTCCGCGGCTGCCCTCGGGCAAGGTGCTGCGCAGAGTGCTCAAGGAGAGTTATGGATGTACGTCTGACCGCTGAACAACAGCAGTTGCGCGACGCAGCGGCCAGAATGGCTGACGACCTCGGCCCCGGCAGTGTGCAAGAGTTGGCCGACCAGGCCCGGATCGCCCGTCTGGACAAGCGGATTGAACAGACGGGCTGGCGTTCGCTGCGATCGGACGGGGCCTCGGGGGTTGAAGTCGCCTTAGTCGCCGAGGAATTCGGCCGCCGGTTGGTCGATGCGCCGTTTCTCGGGCCGGTGCTTGCCGACGATCTGGCGCGTCATCTCCCGGGTGCGGAAGCCTCCGGTGCCGGTGCCGGTGCCGGTGCCGGCGCCGCGACCGTGGCGGTCGGTGATATCGCCTTCGACACCCGGGGCTATCGGCGCGCGTTGCTGCTCTCGGGCACCACGCTGCTGGCCGTCGAGTTCGAGGGTGACGGCGATGGTGCGGACCTGACCCGCACCTGCACCGGACTGGCCGGCGGGTCAACGCAACTGGGCGAGGTGCCCGCCGAGGTTGCCGACCGGTGGGTGGCCCTGGCGTTGGTCGGCACGGCCGCGGACCTGGTCGGCTGTGCCCGCGGCGCCCACGCGCTCGCGTGCGACTACGCCAAGATCCGCGAACAGTACGGCAAATCGATCGGGTCATACCAGGCCGTCGCCCACCTGCTGGCCGAAAGCCTGGCGTTGATCGAAGGCTCGGTCAGCATCCTGCGGCACGCCGCCTGGGCGGTGGACGAGTTGGATTCGGCCGCCGCGATCCACGCCGCCCGGGTGGCGAAAATCTACTGTGCCCGGGCCACCAGAACGGTGTGCGAGACGGCGATACAGGTGCACGGCGGCATCGGCAACACCTGGGAATGCCTGGTGCACGTGTACCTGCGCCGGGCGCTGACGTCGACCGAGCTGTGGCCGGTCACCCTGAAGGAGGTCGGCCGTGGACTTTCGTGACTCGCCGCAGGAGGCCGAGTTCCGGCAGCGGCTTCGCGAGTGGCTATCGTTGCATGCCAACGAGTTCAGTGGCTCGGGAGACGAGTACTGGGCCCGCCAGGCAGACTGGCACCGCGCGCTCTATGAGGAAGGCTTCTTCGGGCTGTCCTGGCCACGTGACTACGGGGGGTTCGAGCTGCCGCCGGTCTACGACGTCATCGTCGACGAGGAGCTGGCCCGCGCCGGCGCTCCGTTGCGTCCCAGTGTCGGCTATCTGGTCATGGGGATCGGCCGCCACGGCAGCGACGGGCTGCGGCAACGTTTCCTGCCCGGCATCATCAACGGTTCCGAGCGATGGTGTCAGGGATTCAGCGAGCCGGGGTCGGGTTCGGACCTGGCGTCGTTGACCACTGCCGCGACCCGCGACGGCGACAACTACGTGATCCACGGCCACAAGATCTGGACCAGCTACTCCGACGTCGCCGACTGGTGCCTGCTGCTGGCCCGCACCGACCCCGATGCCAAACGTCACCGCGGTCTGTCGGCTTTCGTGCTGTCGATGAAACAGCCCGGCGTGCAACAACGTCCGCTGCAGATGATCAACGGCGTGACCAACGAATTCGGTCAGGTGTTCTTCGACGGCGCCACCGTGCCGGCTGATCGCATGGTCGGTGCCCCCGGCGACGGGTGGGCCGTCGCCATGACGGTCGTCGGGCACGAACGTGAGCCGTCCACCCTCGGTTACGCGGCCCGCTACAACAAGCTGGTCGCCGAGTTGGTAGCCCGCAGCGACGGCGAGCCGTCTGACGAAGTGTCCTGGGCGGCGGTGCAGGCGGAGATGCTGACCCATCACGTGCGTCGTCGGCTGTCCGAGCAACTCGACGGGGTGTCCCACGGCCCGGAAGGTTCGTTGGACAAGCTGCTGATGACGTGGGTGGAACAGTCCGTTGGACACGCTGCGCTGGCGGTCGGCGGCACCCGTGACCCCGGACTGTTCGGCGCCTACCTGTACAGCCGTGCGCAGAGTGTGATGGGCGGGACATCACAGATACAGAAGAACATCATCGCCTCGCGAATCCTGGGACTGGGAGTCTGACATGTATGACATGCCAAGCGAAATCGACGTGCGCGCCGACGGGCCGTTGCGGATCATCACGCTGAACCGGCCGGATGACCTCAACGCCGTCAACGACAGTCTGCACGTCGGGCTGGCGCGGTTGTGGCAGCGACTCACCGACGACGCTTCGGCCCGGGCCGCTGTGCTCACCGGCAGCGGCAAAGCCTTCTCGGCCGGCGGCGATTTCGCGTACCTGGCCGAGCTGGCCGAAGATGCCGCATTGCGCGCCAAGACGATTCGAGACGGACGCGAGATCGTGCTGGGTATGGCGCGGTGCCGCATCCCGGTGATCGCGGCCGTCAACGGGCCGGCCGTGGGCCTGGGGTGCAGCCTGGTGGCGCTCAGCGACATCGTCTACATCGCGCCGGACGCATTTCTCGCCGACCCGCACGTGCAGGTGGGCTTGGTGGCCGCCGACGGTGGTCCGTTGACCTGGCCGCTACACATCAGCCTGCTGCTGGCCAAGGAATATGCGTTGACGGGCACCAGGATTCGTGCCGAGCGGGCGGTCGAACTCGGCCTGGCCAACCACGTGGCCGACGACCCGTTCGCCGCTGCGGTCGAGTGCGCCCAGAAGATCGTGGAGTTGCCGCAGCAGGCGGTGGAGAGCACCAAGCGGGTGCTCAACATCCATCTGGAGCGGGCCGTACTGGCCAGCCTGGACTATGCGCTTTCGGCCGAGCATCAATCGTTCGTCACCGAGGACTTCCGGGCGATCGTGGCCAAGCTCAACGCCGACAAAAACTGAAGCCCGGCGAGCAGACACAAAAGCACCCGAAATCGCTTGGTTTGCGGTGCTTTTGTGTCTGCTCGCGCGGGCAAGCTCAGCCCAGCGCGACTAAGTCTTCCACCGAGTCGCGCGGCAGCGGGTCAGTGGTGACCGCGGTGATCACCGACTCGGTCAACTCGATGGCGCCCCCGTGATTGTCCAGGAACGCGGTGTCGGCGGCGTCGCGCCCGGTGGCGATGCGCAGCATCGTCTGGCGCGGCGCCAGGCAGGTCGCATCCACCACCTGCCACTTGCCGTCGATCAGGGCTTCGGCGACGGCGTGGAAGTCCATCGGGTCACAACCCGGTGCGTAGACCGCGACCAGGCGGGCGGGCACGTTGACCGCGCGCAGCAGTGCGACCACCAGATGTGCGTAGTCGCGGCAGACGCCGGCTCCCGCCAGCAGCGTATCCGTCGCGCCGTCGATCGGATCACTCGACCCGGGAACGTAATTCAGCCTCGTCCCGACCCAGGAGGAAACCTTCTCCAGTAACGTCACCTTCGAGTTGGTGTACCGGCCGAATTCGGTGGCCGCGAAGCCGAAGAACTTGTCGGCCTCGGCGTAACGGCTGGGCCGCAGGTACGTCGACACGTCGAGGTCGCGGACCGCGATCGGATCGGCTCGCCCGGTCACCGTGGCCTCGTAGGCGACCTGCAGATCGCCCTTGCCGACATCGGCAGTGTGGATGCGGGTTCCATGCTCACCGGCAATCTCGCGCACCGGGACCGGTTTGCCGTCCAGGTTGACCGTCAAGGACTCGTCGATCTGCAGTCCGGGTAGCGACGCCACCGCGATCTGGAACTCAAGGGTCGTGGGGTCGGTGACGGTGACCCGTAGGCTGGCCCCGACCTCACGCTTCAACAAGGTGTCCCCCTTTGTGACGATCCCGCCTCAACTTCATTGTTCGTAGCCAACCACAGCTGACCTGTACCCGCATTCGCTGGCGATCAAGCCCCGTCGTGCGGGGCCAGGAAGGCACGCATCACCGCGTCGAAACGGTCGGGCTCCTCGATGAACGGCAGGTGGGCGGTGTTGTCGAAGAACTCGAACCGGGAGCCTCTGATGAGTTCGTGCA
Organism: Mycobacterium gordonae; assembly: GCF_017086405.1. Lineage (NCBI taxonomy): Bacteria > Bacillati > Actinomycetota > Actinomycetes > Mycobacteriales > Mycobacteriaceae > Mycobacterium > Mycobacterium camsae. The sequence continues at coordinate 6,241,763 of NZ_CP070973.1, read as the reverse complement.
TCTCCCGCATGTGCTCCGGCGAGCATTCGTCGAACCTGCCGGCGATCAGCAGGGTGGGGAGCGTGATCTCGCCCAGTCGGTCAACCACATCCCAGTCCCGGATGGTGCCGACGATATGAAAATCGCTGGGTCCGAACATCGTTTGGAAGATCTCAGCGCCCATGTTCTGAAAGGCCCGGTAGAGATCGCGCGGCCAGGGCCGCGAGCGGCACAGGTAGGTTTCGTTCCAGGTGGTGATCGCCGCCTGGTATTCCGCGGAATCGGTGGTGCCCGCGGCTTCGTGGCGATCGATCGCGTCCTGGGTGGCGGCGTCCAGTCCGGACTTCAGCCGGATCACGTTCGCGGCAAACACGGGGATCGAAGCGGCGCTGTTGGAGATGGTGAGGCTGACGGCACCCGAGGGCACGTCAAGGACGTACTGCTGTGCCAGCATGCCCCCCCACGAGTTACCGAAGATGTGGAAATCCCTGAGCCCCAACGCTTGGATCACGGTGTCCATTTCGGCTACCGAGCGCCGCATTGTCCACAGGTCGGGGTTGGAGGGGTGCTCGGAATTGCCGCAGCCAAGCTGATCCCAGAAGATGACTTCGCGTTGGTCGGCCAGGCGCTCCAGTGCACTGAGGTAGTAGTGCGGCAGGCCAGGTCCGCCGTGCACCACCAGCAAGGGAAGACCGTCGCCCGCGCCCACTCGCTTGAACCACACCCTGCCGCCCGGAACCTCAATTGTGTTCACGCTGCCATTATGGTGGCGCGAGCAGACGCAAAAGCACCCGAATGGAGTCGAATTCGAGTGCTTTTGCGTCTGCTCGCGGGAAGCTGAGAGAATGGGGTTTTCCTCACTGCCCTGCCCGGCCGAACGGACGCAATGCTGGACATCTCCGACTTGATTGCCAAGGCGCGCAACGGTTCTCCGCGCGCCGCCGGACGGCTGCTCAGTCTCGTCGAGGGCGAGCGCCGAGACGAGGTGCTGGCCGCCATCGGGCCCGCCGCGCCGGTGCGCGTGATCGGTATCACCGGGCCGCCCGGCGCCGGCAAGTCGACGACGATAGGCGCGCTCGTCGGTGCCTATCGGGCGCAGGATCACCGGGTTGCGGTGCTGGCCGTGGATCCGTCGTCGCCTTTCAGCGGCGGAGCGCTGCTGGGCGACCGCATCCGAATGACTGCGCATATCAACGACTCCGATGTGCTCATCCGTTCGGTGGCCAGTCGGGGCCATCTCGGTGGGCTCGCCGCCGCAGTTCCTGCCGCCATCCGGCTGCTCGGGTCCATCGGTTATTCCGTCGTGTTGTTGGAAACCGTCGGAGTGGGCCAGTCCGAAATCGAGATCGCCGCTGTTGCGGACCCCACCGTCGTGATCCTCAACCCCGGAGCCGGAGACGCGGTGCAGGCCGCGAAGGCCGGTCTGCTGGAAGTCGCTGACATCGTGGCGGTGAACAAGGCCGACCGCGACGGCGCCCAGCAGACCGTGCGCGATTTGCGCGCCGAAACCGACGCGCCGATCGTCAGTTTGATCGCGGCCCGGGCTGAGGGAGTCGAGGATCTGGTGGCCGCCATCGACGCCCATCACCGCTCCGACAACCGCGCCCGGCGGCTGGCCCGGGCCCGGGCGCAGATCCTTTCGCTGGCGCAGACCCGACTGCGGACCCGCACCGACCTCGACTCACTCGCCAGATCGGTGGTCGACGGGCACGAGGATCCCTACGCGGCCGCCGAGAGACTGCTGTCACCGCAACAGGGGTGACGTTCGATCCGCGCGTGCCCGTTAGCCGGGGGCATTACGTCCCAGATGTGGCGGCGCTGTCGGCAAAGCGTCCGTGCGCGGTGTTCTCGCCGATGGCGCGCACATAATTGCGACGCAACTGATCCGTGGCTGACGTCCAGCCCCACCGCTCGGCTTCCTGGCGCGCAGACCGACTCATCGCCTTGCGCAACGCGCCATTGGCCAACAGCCGTTTGCTCTGCGCGAGTAGCTCTCCGGGACGGTCGGGTTCGTACAGAAAACCTGTAACGCCATCCTGGACGACGTCAGGAATTCCGCCCCGATTGGCGGCGATCACGGGGCAGCCCGCAGCCATCGCCTCCAGCAGCACCAGGCCCAGAGTCTCGGTACAGGAGGTAAGCATGAAGGCGTCGGCACTGGCATAGGCTGCCGCCAACTGTTCGCCGCGTAGGTACCCCAAGAAGGTGGTTGCGGTGCCGGCGAAATACTTCTCCAGCTGTCTTCGGTGCGGGCCGTCGCCAACCAAGGCCAACCGAGCGTCAGGCAACCCATCGAGCACCACGCGCATCTGTTCGATCTCCTTCTCCACCGCCAACCGGCCGACATAGAGGAGAAGTGCGCCATGGTCGCTGTGGTTTCCCAGCAGTCGATTGCGCCACTCCGACGACGCGCGGTGAGGATGGAAGAGTTCGGTGTCCACCGCGCGTGGCCACTGTGTGACGCGCTGGACGCCTCTGCCGCGGAGGTCTGCCCCAAGCGGCGCCGAGGTACAAAGTGTCAGCCTCGCCTGGTTGTGGGCCGTCTTGACGAGTTGCCAACTCGCTCGCTTCACCGGCCGGGGCCACCCATAGAAGTCGGCGTACTTGAGAAGATCGACGTGATAGCTGGCAACCAGCGGTATTTTCTTGCGCTTGGCTAACCAGATTCCTCCCACGCCCAGCATGCCGAACGCGTTGACAACGTGGATCACATCCGGCTGAAAGCGTTCCAGCGCAGCGGAAATGGTGTGAGTGGGCAGCGCCAATTTCACTTCCGGGTACGACGGCAAGCGCACGGACGGCAAACCTACAATTTCAGCTTCCCGGTAGGTGGACGGCGCATCGCCGGGGCAGAAGATCTGCACTTCATCCCCGCCGGCGGTGAGATGCTTGACCGTCATGGTGAGCCTTGTGACGATACCGTCGACTTTCGGCAGGAAATTGTCGGTGAAGATGGAAATGCGCATCAGGTGAACCTCGCGTTCGGGGAAGGGGAGCGGCGTGCGCCGCTGCGTCAAGATCCGTGCGGGGACGGGCGCTATCTCATAGTTCGGAGGTGAGAGCGCCCAACGGAATCATCGACGCGCCGCCGATCTCCTTCTCTCCGCCACGCGCAGTATCCAGCCATGCGCTCGTACATGGCACCCGAGCAGGATCGCACCGGTAAGCGAAGCGCTTTGCGACGTCTACGAGTTCGGTCATCAAACCTTCGCTCAGCGTGGTAGGCCGTAGCCCGAGGTCAATCAAGTGCTCGTTCTTCACCTGCAAGTCGTTCTCCGCAGCTTCCTTGCGCGGATTCGGCAGGTAAGCGATCTCAGCGCCGGTGAGGGCAGCCACCTTCTTCGCCAGATCCCTGATTCTGTGAACTTCCGTCATCTGGTTGAAGATGTTGACTCTTTCCTCGCTGCCCGGCGGATTCTCCAGCGCGAGCTGGACGCAGCGAACGGAGTCAGTGATGTGGATGAAGGCACGGGTCTGCCCGCCCGTACCGTGCACCGTCAGCGGATATCCGATCGCCGATTGCATCAGGAAACGGTTGAGCACTGTTCCGTAGTCGCCGTCGTAGTCGAAACGATTGATTAGTTTCGGATGACGCTTAGTTTGTACGGTGTTCGTGCCCCAGACAATTCCCTGGTGCAGGTCTGTGACCCGAAGTCGATCGTTTTTGTTGTAGAAATAGAACAGCAGTTGATCGAGGGCTTTTGTCATGTGATAGACACTGCCCGGGTCGGCGGGATAGAGGATTTGTCTCCGGGATGGACCGGTAGCGCCGTCGGGAATCTCGACGTCCAGGTATCCCTCATTCCTCACGAATCCGGGATATCAACAGCATGTTGTAGTCGGCGCCGACCGCGACCAGACAGACGAAAGACAAGCCGGGCAGGCTCCAATGTAAGTCCTGTCCCAGGATCAGTTGGAGAACAATGACGCTGAGTCCCAAGGCCGAGAAGTAGGAAATGAGAACCGAAGCGATCAACTACAGCGGAGCGACCATTGCTCTCAGCAGCGCCGTTAGGATGAGAAACACGATGATGACGGTCGCGACGAAGATGAACTTCATGTCGCGTTGGTAATAGTCGTGTGTGTCTTTCAGTCCGGCGGTGATGCCGGTCAACGCGATCGAGGCGTCCACCAGTTCAGTGTTGGGCTGAGTGGACTTCGCGGCGTCGATGATCTCGCTGATTTGGTCCATCGCCTGCGCGGTAAAGGGATTCAGTGCGCTTTGGACAAAAAACCGAGCCGAGTGGCCATCGTCTGAGAGGAAGAATTTCGCACCGCTTCTGTACTCGTCGGTGCCCATGAACTGCGCCGGAATATAGAAGCCGGTCATGGACCGACGATGCGCGTCATGCTTGATGTCGAGCAGAAATGCGGACGCGTCGCTCAGTCCCGTCCCTAGCTGCTTGGTCCTGTCGACCAACTGCTGCACCCATCAGCCACCGCTGCGCCGCCGTCGGCCAGAGCATCGGCTCCGTGCGCCATTTGAGCCATCCGGGAACGTAGTCCGCCGGCTGTTCTCAAGAAGTTGACGGTCTGACTCAGTTGTTGGGCGAGCTTATTCATCGTCAGGGTGACGGTCCCGAGATCACGCGTTTCCCGAAAACTCGCGGCCAGCGCGGCAATCGACCCGAGAGTGCCATCGTTGTCGGCGGTGACGATTGACGCCAATTCGTTGCGCGAGCGCACGCAGGCAGGATCGGTGCTGCACTCGGGGCTGGATGACAGCGCAGCCACGATAGGGCCTGCCCACCCGCCGGCTCTGCTCGCCCAGCGGGTCAGGTGAAACATGGCTACCGACAAGCGCTTTGCGACCCTCGACTGACGCTGCTGGCGGTGTCGAGCCTGGCGACGCTGATGGGCGTTTTCGCCGCGGTGCCGCTGTTGATGTCTGATTCCGGACTCGGCGCCGGCGCCTACGGTTTCGTGCAGTTCGCCAATGCCGGGATCGTGGTAGTCCTGACGCCGGTGCTGACACCGTGGCTGACGCCAGACTGGCGAGCGGGCCGCGGCTGGACATCATGGCGGTCGCGGGGGTTTGGCTGGCGCTGTGCATGGCAGTGGCGGTGCTGGCCCACACCGCGGCGGTTTTCGCATTGGCCACCGCGGCGTGTTCACCGGCCGAGATCGCCTGGTTCGTCGTCGCTGCGGGCGTCGAGCACCGGATCGCGCCGGTCGCCAATAGCGGCTTCTATCAAGGAATTTGGTCGATGACCACCGCGGTCGCGGCCGTCGTTTCGCCGACCCTGGTGGCATGCGCACTACCGCTTGGCGGACGTCCTGTGTTGGCGGTCGCCATGGTGGTGGTGGGCCTGATCGGGCCGGCGTGCTGCCCGCAGCTGGCGCGTTCGTTTTCCAGTGTGAACAGTCGGTGAGTACGGTGTTTCGGTGGCTTTCGGTGGTGACGTGGAGCTCGACCGAGTGCGCAAGAATCATCAACTGCGCGCATATCGGGTCGTTGCCATCCTGCGGGTCGGAGTGTTGGCATTCGTCATCGGCGCGATGGTCGTCGCCGCTCCCCGATACGAATGGGGTAGTCAGATCGCCCTGGTCAGCCTGTACGCATTCGCGACCGTTTCTGCTCTGATACTGGCGTTCACGCCCTTTCACCGACTCGGTATCACCCGCTTCCGGGTAGGCCGGATGGAACCGTTCGCCTTCACCGCGATCGACGTCATCGTGCTGACGGCGCTGCAGCTGCTTTCCAGCGACGGCGTCTATCCGCTGCTGATCATGATCCTGTTGCCGGTGCTGGTGGCGGTGGACATGTCGGCCAGGCGGGCGGGGGTGATACTGCTTTTCACCATGGTCGGCTTCGCCCTGGCCGGGGTCCAGGACCACTTGCAGAAACGGGCGATCGGGTGGCCCGACACCGCCTTCCTCTTTGGGCTCTATGCGTTCATGTGCGTCGCCGCATTGGTGGCGGTGCGCATCGAGGAGCGCCACAGCCACTCGGTCGCCGCGCTCAGCGCGCTGCGTGAGGAGTTGCTGGCGCAGACGATGACCGCCTCGGAGGTGTTGCAGCGCCGGATCTCGGAGGCGATCCACGACGGGCCGCTGCAGGACGTGCTGGTCGCGCGGCAGGAGCTCGTCGAGTTGCAGCTCGACGACCCCGAGGACGACCGGGTCAGCCGTGCGCTGACCGGGTTGCAGAGCGCGTCAGAACGTCTGCGGCAAGCGACTTTCGAGCTGCACCCGGCGGTCCTCGAGCAGGTCGGGCTGGGGGCGGCGGTAGAGCAACTGGCCGGATTCACCGCCAAACGCTCGGGCATCGAGGTGAGCACTGACATCGACTACCCGATCCGCAACGCGATCGATCCGATCGTGTTCGGCGTGGCGCGGGAATTGCTGTCCAACGTGGTACGGCACTCCCAGGCCACGAACGCCTCGGTCACACTCGGTATCACCGACGGCACGTGCGTGCTCAACGTCGCCGACGACGGAGTGGGCGTCAACGACGACACGGTGGCGCGCCGCCTGGGGGAGGGGCACATCGGTCTGGCGTCGCACCGCGCCCGCGTCGAAGCCGCCGGTGGCTCCTTCGTCTTTCTCGGGGCGAGCAGCGGCACCCGCGTCTGCGTGCAACTGCCGCTGAAGAAGTGACTGCGTCGCACGCAGTGGCGCTCAGTCCAGCAGCTTCTGGCGCATCGCTTCTGCGACGGCGGCGGCACGGTCGCTGACGCCGAGCTTCTCGTACAGGCGCTGTACGTGCGTCTTCACCGTCGACGGCGCCACGTACAGTTCGGCGGCGATGGCCGGAATGCTCTGGCCACGAGCGATGCGGTGGAGCACCTCACGTTCCCGGGCGCTGAGCACCGGGGCGCTCGGAGCCGCGCGCTGGCGGATCTCCCCGGCCAAACCGCCGACCAGAGACGGCGCCACGACGTCGCGGCCCTTGGCGCAGTCGAGCACGGCCTTGACGATTTCGGTGCGCGTGGAATCCTTGAGCAGAAAGCCGGCGGCTCCCTGCTGCAGCGCCTGATAGACGATCGCCGACTCGTCGTGCGCCGAGATCAACAACACGCGGGTCGGCAACTCGTAGCTGCGCACGGCGGCGGCCACCTGGGCGCCATCCATCCCAGGCATGCGGTAGTCGAGCAGGGCGACGTCGGGCTTGTGCACCTTGATCAATTCGAGGGCCGCTGAACCGTCATCGGCTTCGCCGACCACGTTCACCGAGCCACTGAGTGAGAGCGCGCGGACCACGCCCTCGCGGAATAACGGGTGATCGTCACCGACCACCACACGGACCTTCTCGGGGGTCGCAGAGCCGACCATGGCGAAAGTGTAGCGGCTGCCGGCAAAGATCCGTTCACAATTGCCTCAGTAATCGCCACCGATCACGACATGTTTGCTCCTGGCCGAGTCTGGGGCCCCTTGCCGCGGGTCTGATGAGTACGGTGTTCTCGTGGCGACCAGTGACGTCGAACTGGACCGCGTGCGCAGAGTGCACCGGTTGCGCTCCTACCGGATCGCTTCTCTGCTGAGGGTCGGCGTCGTTGCGCTGATGATGGCCGCCATGCTCATCGGCACCCGCCGGTCCGAATGGGCTCAGCAAAGTGTATTGATCACGCTCTACGCCGGCATCGCCCTGTGCTCGCTGGTGCTAGCCTTTGCGCCGTCGCGGGCTTGGGTGGGCATGGGCCCGCTGGTCCGGATGCGCCGACTGGAACCGTTCGCGTTCACCGCAATCGACGTGGTTGCCCTGACGGGCTATCAGATGCTGTCCACCGACGGGATCTATCCGCTGCTGATCATGACCCTGTTGCCGGTCCTGGTGGGCCTCGACGTGTCGACCCGCCGGGCGGCGGTGGTATTGGTCTTCACCCTGGTCGGGTTCGCGCTCGCGGTCGTCGAGGATCCGATAATGGTCAGGGCGATCGGCTGGCCCGAAGCAGTCTTCCGGTTCGCGCTCTATGCGTTTCTGTGTGGCACCGCGCTGGTCGTGGTGCGCATCGAGGAGCGCCACGCGCGCTCGGTCGCCGGCTTGAGCGCGCTGCGTGAGGAGTTGTTGGCGCAGACCATGACTGCCTCGGAAGTGTTGCAGCGCAGGATTTCCGAGGCCATCCACGACGGGCCGTTGCAGGACGTGCTGGCCGCGCGGCAGGAGCTCATCGAGTTGGAACTCGATCACCCCGACGACGAGCGGGTGAGCCGGGCGTTGTCGGGGTTGCAGACCGCGTCGGAACGCTTGCGTCAGGCTACCTTCGAGTTGCATCCGGCGGTTCTGGAAGAGGTCGGGCTGGGGCCTGCGGTGGAGCAATTGGCCGGATTCACCGCCCGGCGCTCGGGTATCAAGGTCACCACCGACGTGGACTACCCGATCCGCAATGAGATCGATCCGATCGTGTTCGGTGTGGTCCGGGAATTGTTGTCCAACGTGGTGCATCACTCGCAGGCCAAGAGCGCCTCGGTCATGCTCGGCATCACCGACGAAATGTGTGTGCTGAACGTAGCCGACGACGGGGTGGGGGTCAACGGTGAAACGATGGCGCGGCGGCTGGGGGAGGGCCATATCGGTCTTGCTTCGCACCGGGCACGGGTGGACGCCGCCGGCGGCACCTTCGTCTTCCTCGAAGCTCCCACCGGAACGCACGTGTGCGTAGAGGTGCCTCTCAAGGCCTGACGGACTCGCCTTCGGCAACGTTGTGCGCCGCCGCGTACCCGGCCCGGTACCCGAAAACCATTGCCGGCCCCAAGGTTCCACCGGCACCGCCGTAGGCCCGGCCGGTCGCCCCGGCCATCGCGTTGCCCGCGGCGAACAAGCCCGGAATCGGTCGGCCGCTGACGTGCAACACGCGGCCGTCGGGATCGGTCCGCGGACCGCCCTTGGTGCCCATCGATCCCACGCAGACCGGTACCGCGTAGAAGGGCGCGGCGTCGATGGGCCCCAACGTCTTTCCGGCCAGGGTGGTGGCCCTCTCGTCGCCCCAGTAACCGTCGTACGCACTGGACCCACGCCCGAAGTCCGGGTCGCCGCCGGCGGCGACGTTGCGGTTCCACCGCTCGATGGTGCCGGTCAGACCGGCGGCGTCGATGCCGGTCTTGGCGCCCAGCTCGGCGAGATCGGCCGACTCGCAGAACCAGTCCGGAACCGATTCTCCGGGTGCGACACCGAGAAATCCGTAGCTGCGCAGATGAATCGAGTCGAAGACCATCCAGGCGCGATCGTTGACATAGCCGCCGCGAGGATCGAGGTAGTGAAAGGCGCCGGCCATCGAGTTGTATTCGCCGGCCTCGTTGACGAACCGCTTGCCCGCCTTATTGACGATGATGCTGCGTGGGCGGGTGCGTTCCAGCCGCACGCTGCGGCTGCGCTGCCTACCGGCGATGGTGTCGCCGGGGATGCGCACGATCGGCACCCACCAGGCCTCGCCCATGTTGGCTAGATCCGCGCCGAGCGCCATCGCCATGCGTAGCCCGTCGCCGACGTTGTTCGGGGGTGAAACGGCCCCGTGCATCGGTCCTCGTAGAAAAGCCTTGACCAGCAATGGATCCCATTCGAATCCGCCGGTGGCCAGGATGATCCCGCGGCGCGCGTGGACGGTCATGCTCTGTTCGGGACCGGTGACCCGTACGCCCGTGACCGTTCCGCCGTCGACGACGAGCTCGGTGGCTCCGGCGTTGGTGCAAGGAGCCACTCCCACGTCGAGCAGGCCCTTGAGTAGACCGGCGATCAGCGCGGTACCCGCCACGCACAACTCGCCCGACCGCTCGATATCAGCGTGCAGGCGTGCCCTGGTTTCGGCGTCGAACCCGACGTTGGACCAGTCGGCGGGGAATGCGGTGATGTGGGCGGCCCAATCGCCGACCCGGCTGAGATCGAACGGCGCCGCGCTCAGCGAACGGCCGCCCGACGGTTGTCCGCCGGGCAACTCGGGCTGATAGTCGGGAAAGCCCTCGGCGATCTCAAAGCGCAGGCCGCTGTGTTTCTCCACGAAGTCGAGCATTGACGGCCCGGTCCGCACGAACTCCTCCACCAGGGCGTCGTCCATCGAGCCGAAGGACTGCGCGCGCAGGTACCGTAGCGCGTCATCTACCGTCAATTCCCCTGCTGGAGAACGGTTGTGGGCGGGGATCCAGGCGATCCCGCCGGACACAGCGGTCGTTCCGCCGACGGTGTCGGACTTCTCGAACACACCCACCGTGGCTCCCGCGATCGCCGCGGTCAGCGCCGCCGTCAGGCCGGCGCCGCCGCTGCCGAGCACGACGACATCGTATTCGTGGTCCCAGTCCGGTTTCTCACCTGACGGCATACCTGAAAGCCCTTTCAGCTCAGTAGCGCAGACAATTGCTCGGCGGCCTTGATGACCGCGTCCTTGCCGCGCATCACCACGTCTTCGCGGTGGGAGATCAGATTGATACATGTCGGCGGGGCCGGTGCTGGACGACGAACCGGCACCGCGAGGCCGTAGGTGTTCGGCTCGATCTCGCCGTGGGTAGTGACCCAACCGCGCTGTCGTGCGGCGGTGACCAGGTCCCGCTCGCCCGGACGCGGCGGCATGTTCGCGAGCAGCGCTATCCCGGCCGCGCCGCGGTCCAGCGGGTAGCGGCTGCCCTCGTGGAAGGCGAGCTGGTAGGCGACCTGGGTCGGCACGATTACCGCGATGGCCACCTGCTCGTCGCCCTCGGCGATCAGCAGTGACACCGTGGTGCCCAGTTCGTCGGCCAGCGACCGCAGCGTGGGCAGGCAGAGCTGACGGACGTTGTGGTCGAAGGACGCACCGAGCGTCGCGAGGCCTGCGGCCGGGCGAAAGCGGCCGTCTTCCCCTTTGGTGACCAGTCGAAACTCCGCCAGGGTGGCCAGCAAGCGGTATGCGATGGTCCGGTGCACGCCGACCTGGTCAGCGACCTCTTGCATGGTCAGGCCGGTGGGGGAGGCCGCCACCAGTTGCAGCGCGTTCAGGCCCCTGGCCAGCGTCTGGGAACCCGTCACGGTCTTGACAGACCTTTCTGCGAGAGCGAAGCTCTATATATATCGCACATTAATGTGCGATATTAGCACATAGGCTAGGTCGAAAACGAGAACGGGATTTCCGGCGGAAGGAATCGTGACCGAGTTCGAAAGCGTGTGGAGTGACCTGCAAGGTGTCGCGTTCTCCCAGGGCTTCCTGGCGGCCGGCGGCGTCCGCACCCGCTACCTGCAGGCAGGCGACCCGGGCCGGCCGGTGCTGATTCTGCTGCACGGTTCCGGCGGGCACGCCGAAGCTTATGTGCGTAACCTGGCCGCGCATGCCGAGCACTTCTGGACCTGGTCGATCGACATGCTGGGGCACGGGTACACCGACAAGCCGGGCCACCCGTTGGAGATCCGCCACTACGTCGAACACCTGATGTCGGTGGTCGCCACGATCGGAGCCGACCGCATCCACCTGAGCGGAGAGTCGCTGGGAGGCTGGGTGGCCGCCCGCGCCGCCGTCGACCATCCGGCCGTCATCGATCGCCTGGTCCTCAACACCGCGGGCGGCTCGCAGGCGGACCCGGTGGTGATGAAACGCATCATCACGCTGTCCATGGCCGCCGCCGAGGACCCGACCTGGGAGACGGTCCAGGCGCGCATCAAGTGGTTGATGGCGGACAAGTCGAAGGATTACGACGACCTGGTTGCTAGCCGGCAACGCATCTACCGGCAACCCGGTTTCGTCGCGGCGATGCGCGACATCATGGCTCTGCAGGACCCGGAGATCCGCGCCCGAAACCTGTTGGGGCCTGACGAATACGGAGCCATCGCCGCCCCCACGCTGGTGCTGTGGACCAGCGACGACCCTACCGCCGACGTGCCCGAAGGCCGGCGCATGGCCTCGATGATCCCCGGCGCGCGCTTCGAGGTGATGCCGGGTTGCGGTCACTGGCCGCAGTACGAGGACCCCAAGACATTCAACCGCTTGCACCTCGACTTCCTGCTGGGCCGCGGATGACCGCCGGGCACGGGACAGACGTCGACGTACTCATCGTCGGTGCCGGACCGGTGGGATTGACCTTGGCCAATATCCTTGGCCTGCAGGGTGTCCGGACGCTGGTGGCCGAGGAACGCTCGACGCTCATCGACTATCCCCGCGGTGTCGGCCTCGACGACGAGGGGTTGCGCACCTTTCAGTCCATCGGTCTGGTGGAGCGGGTTCTGCCGCACACGGTCCCGAACCAGATCCTGCGGTTCTACGACGCCCGCCGCCGGGTGCTCGCCGAAATGGCGCCGCCGGACGCGCGATTCGGCTGGCCCAAGCGCAACGGCTTCGTGCAGCCGCTGGTCGACGCCGAGCTGTTGCGTGGCCTGGATCGGTTCGGCCACGTCCAGGTGCGGTGGAACAGCCCGATGGTCGCGTGCACGCAGTCCGATGACGCGCTGCTCGCCGAACTCGTTGGCGCACAGCCGCAAAGCGTGCGGGCCGGCTACGTCGTCGGCTGTGACGGCGGGCGCAGTGTGACCCGCGCCGTGATGGGGGTGTCTTTCGACGGCACCACGTCACCGACCAGGTGGCTGGTCGTCGACATCGCCAATGATCCACTGGGCCACCCGAACAGTGAGGTCGGCGCCGACCCGGAACGCCCGTACGCCTCCATCTCGATCGCGCACGGAATCCGGCGGTTCGAGTTCATGATTCACGCGCACGAAACCGACGAACAGGCCGAGGACCCGGCATTCCTGCGCCGGATGCTGACCCGCATGGTGCCCTATCCCGACCGGGTCGAGGTCATCCGGCGCCGCGTCTACACCCACCACTCGCGGATCGCCGGCGCGTTCCGCAGTGGCCGGATGCTACTCGCCGGCGACGCGGCACACCTGATGCCGGTGTGGCAGGGGCAGGGCTACAACAGCGGCATTCGCGACGCCGCCAATCTCGGGTGGAAGCTGGCCGCGGTGGTCCGGGGACGGGCGGATGAGCCGTTGCTGGACACCTATGACGTCGAGCGGCGCAAGCACGCCCGGGCGATGATCGACTTGTCCACCTTGGTCGGCCGGGTGATCTCACCGACCAATCGCCGAGTCGCCAGGGCGCGGGACGCGGTCATCCGCTCGGCCTCGATCGTGCCGTCCCTCAAGCGGTACGTGCTGGAGATGAGGTTCAAGCCGATGCCGCGCTACGAGCACGGCGCGGTAGCTCACCCGAGCGGTGTGGCGCCGCGGCCGGGCTCGCCGACCGGCACGCTGTTCATCCAGCCTCGGGTCGACACGCGGACTCAGCGTGACGTTCTGCTCGACGACGTGCTGGGCGCCTGGTTCGCCGTGTTGTGCTGGAACAACAACCCGCGCAGCATCCTCGGTCAGCGTGCCTTCGAAGACTGGAAGGCACTGGGGGCGCGCTTCGTTGCACTGCGACCACTGACCCAGCTGGAGTGGACCGGGCAGGACGACGCCGACGTGGTGGTGGTCGGCGACCGCGACGGGCACCTCAAGGCCTGGTTCGACCGGCACGACGAGTCGGTGGTATTCCTGCGCCCCGATCGCTGTATCGCCGGCGCCTGCATCGCGCAGCGCTCTGCCGAGCTGAGCGCCGCGCTGATCGAGGCCCTCTCCTTGACGCCGGGGGGAGGTGAATCGAACAGTGGCACTGGCTCTTTGCTGTATGTCCCACAGCCCGCTGCTGAATCTACCGGGGCCGCCGCAGGATCTGCTTGACGACGTCGACGCTGGGATCGCGCGGGCCCGGGACGTCGTCGCCGACTTCGACCCCGACCTGGTCGTCACGTTCGCCCCGGACCATTACAACGGCTTTTTCTACAAGGTGATGCCACCGTTCTGCATCGGCCTGGAAGCCGATGGAGTCGGTGACTACGGGACCTACGCCGGCGCGCTGCCCGTCGCCAAAGACCTTGCGGCGCAATGCGCCGACGCCGTGCTCGATGCCGGCGTCGACGTCGCGGTATCGGCGAGCATGGACGTCGACCACGGCACCGTGCAGCCGCTGGAGAAGCTGTTCGGTTCAGCCACTTCGCGCCCGGTGATCCCGATCTTCGTCAACGCGGTCGCGGAGCCGCTGGGGCCACTGCACCGGTGCCGGGTGCTCGGCAGCGCCGTCGGGGAGTACTTGGCCACCCTAGGCCGCAGGGTGCTGATCCTCGGATCGGGCGGGCTCTCGCACAGCCCGCCGGTACCCACCCTGGCGACCGCCGCTCCCGCTCAGCTGCAACGGATCGTGCACGGCCAACCCATGACCGTCGAACAGCGCCGAGCGCGGCAGGCCCAGGTGATCGAGGCGGCCAGACTTTTTGCCGGCGGCGCCAGCGATCTGCAACCCCTCAACCCGGCCTGGGATCAACGCTTCCTGGGCATCGTCGACAGTGGCCACCTTGCCGACCTCGATCGATGGTCCAACACGTTCGTGACGCGCGAGGGCGGCAGCTCGGCGCAGGAAATCCGCACCTGGGTAGCGGCTTTCGCAGCGCTGGCGACGGCCGGCCCGTACCAAACCACGGTGCGCTACTACAGACAGGCGGACGAGCTGATCGCCGGATTCGCCATCCGGACGGCGGTGCCGATTCGATGACGTCCTTCGATGACTTCGATCACATGGTGGACGTGTTGATCGTCGGTTCCGGCGGCGGCGGGATGACGGCAGCGCTGACAGCGGCGTGGTGCGGACTGGACGCGCTGGTCATCGAGAAGTCGCCGCAGTTCGGTGGTTCCACCGCCCTGTCGGGCGGCGGTATCTGGGTGCCGGGGGCCCCCGCGCAGCGGCGGGCGGGCTACTCACCGGCACCGGAGGAGGCGGTCCGCTACCTCCGGCGGATCACCGAAGGTCTGGTCAGCGACGCACGGATCCGCCAGTACGTCGAATCGGCGCCGAGGATGCTGGAGTTTCTGGAAGGACTGAGCCCCTGGCTCGAATTCGTCTGGAAGCCCGGCTATGCCGACTATTATCCAGAGCTGCCGGGCGGCTCCGAGCTTGGCAGCACCATCAACGTACCGCCGATCGATCTACGCGAACTCGGCGCCGACGAGCCCAGACTGCTGCAGCCACTGGCGCTGGTTCCCAAGGGGATATGGCTGGGGCCCAAAGAGTTACGCTCCTTCTACCGGATCCGGCAATCCTGGTCCGGCAAGGTCGTCCTGGTGAAGCTGATTGCGCGGATGATCCGGGCGCGGCTGTTCGGCGAGCGGATCGCCGCGATCGGACAGTCGCTGGCCGCGCGGCTGCGATTGGCCATGAAGGAACGCGATATCCCGCTGTGGCTGGACACGCCGTTGAGTGACCTGGTCGTCGACGCCGACGGATCGGTGGTCGGTGCCCGGGTACGCCGCGGCGGCGCGCTGCAGCGGATCGGGGCACGTCGCGCCGTGATCCTGGCCTCCGGCGGCTTCGACCACGACATGGCCTGGCGCAAAGAGCATCAGCCGGTGGTCGACCAGGACTGGAGCTTCGGCAGTCCGGCGGCCATGGGTGACGGCATCCGCGCCGGGCAGGAAGTCGGCGCCGCCGCGGACCTGCTCGACGAAGCCTGGTGGTTCCCCGCCATCCAATGGCCGGACGGGCGAATGCAATTCATGCTCAACGAGCGCATGATGCCCGCGCAGTTCATCGTCAACGGCGACGGCAAGCGGTTCATCAACGAAGCTGCGCCCTATATGGACTTCGGTCACGCCATGATCGAGGGCCACAAGTCCGGCGTCACGCACATTCCGTGCTGGCTGATCACCGATCAGCGGTCCTTCAACCGTTACGTCATTGGCGGGCACCTGCCGATACCGAAGATTCCCGGTGCCCCGGTGCCCACCGGGCGCAAGGTCCCGAAGGCGTGGCTGGACTCCGGCGTCGTCAGATCCGCGACCACCTGGGCCGAACTGGCGGCCAAGATCGATGTTCCGGCAACACAACTGGAGGCCACCGCGGCCCGGTTCAACGAACTCGCCCGCGCCGGACATGACGACGATTTCAACCGCGGTGACAGCGTCTACGACAACTACTACGGCGACCCGACGCTGCCCAACCCCAATCTGTATCCGCTGGGCGACCCGCCCTACTACGCGTTTCGCATCGTGCCCGGTGACCTCGGCACGTCCGGCGGCCTGCGCACCGACGAGTTCGCCCGCGTCCTGCGTCCCGACGACACCGTGGTGCCCGGACTGTACGCGGTGGGCAACACGTCAGCCCCGGTCATGGGCCGCAGCTATGCCGGCGCGGGCGCGACCATTGGACCCGCCATGACTTTCGGCTTCGTCGCCGCCAAACACGCAGCCACACAGACCCTTAACTCCCATAGGAGGTAACCGTGAAGATTTCCCTGTTCTACGAGTTCGCCCTGCCGCGGCCCTGGGCCCCTGACGACGAGCGGGAGATGCTGCACGACTGCCTCGACGAGGTCGAGGCCGCCGACAAGGCCGGATTCTCCACCGTGTGGCTTACCGAGCACCACTTCCTCGAGGAGTACTGTCACTCCACGGCGCCGGAGATCTTCCTGGCCGCGGCCAGTCAGCGCACCAAGAACATCCGGCTCGGGTTCGGCATCATGCATCTGCTGCCCGCGGTCAATCATCCCGCCCGAGTCGCAGAACGCATCGCCACCATCGACCTGCTGTCCAACGGGCGGGTGGAGTTCGGCACAGGTGAAGGTTCCTCGGTGGGGGAACTCGGTGGATTCGACGTCGACCCCGCCGACAAGCGCGCGCAGTGGGAAGAGGCCCTGGAGGTCTCGATCCGCTGCATGATCGAAGAACCGTTCACCGGATTCAAGGGTGAGCAGATCCAGATGCCGCCGCGCAACGTCATCCCCAAGCCGCTGCAAAAGCCGCACCCACCGGTCTGGGTGGCCTGCACGCGGCCGGCCAGCGTACAGATGGCCGCCCAAAAATGCATCGGCGCACTCAGTTTCGCCTACACGGGGCCCGGCCCGCTGACCGACCGGGTCAATGGTTACTACCGGGAGTTCGAAGAGAACGGCGTGCCCAGCACGCCCCAGATCAACCCGAACATCCTGGCCATCGGCGGGGATCTGTCCATGATGGTCGCCAAGACCGAAGAAGAAGCGCTGCGACGCCTGGGGCAGGGCGGCGGATTCTTCTCGTTCGGGATCATGCACTACTACCTGACCGGCATGCACGTCCCCGGCCGCACCGGAGTCTGGAACCGCTACCTCGAAGAGGTGGAGAAGGACCCGACCCTGGCCTATGGCCCCGGACGCGGCGCCATCGGTTCGCCGGACACCGTCCGCGAGTTCTTGCGTGGCTACGAGGAAAGCGGCGTTGACGAGATAATCCTGCTGCTCAACCCGCGCAGCCACGAGGGAACCATGGAATCCATCGAACTGATGGGCAAAGAGGTGCTCCCGGAGTTCATCGAGCGGGACGAGAAAGCGGTGGCGGCGAAGGCCAAGCGGCTGGCGCCGGTCATCGAGAAGGTTGAGGCACGCCGGCCCAGGTCGACCGCACCGTTGTTCGACGAAACCTACGCCTTCGGCGGGCTGCCCACCGGGCGCGACAAGTTCACCGCGAGTGAGATTCCCGAGGCCATGGCGGAAATCAACCAGGGACGTGTCCAGGCGGCGCAGCGGTTGAAGGAACAGCAGGCCAAGTGACCCCGGAAGCTGGCTGACCGTTGGCCCGAATCGACGAATTGTGGCGCTACGACGGTCGCCATGCCGTGGTGACCGGATGTGCGTCGGGTATCGGCGCGCAGGTGGCGCATCAGCTCGGCGAACTCGGTGCCCGGGTGACCGGACTGGACCTGCGTCCCGCGTTGGGGGTCAACGACTTCCGCGAGGTCGACCTGTCCGATCCGGCGTCCATCGACAGCGCCGTCGCGTCCATCGAAGACCCGGTGGACGCGCTGTTCAACGTTGCTGGTGTGTCTTCGGGGATCGGTGACCCGCTGAAGGTGGTCACGATCAACTTCCTGGGGCTGCGGCATCTGACCGAAGTGTTAATCCCGCGAATGCCTGCGGGGTCGTCGATCGTGAGCGTGTCGTCGCTGGCCGCGGCGGCCTACCGGGAGCACGGACAACAGGTCGCCCCGCTGCTGCGGACGGCGACGATGCAAGAGGGCGTGCGCTGGTGTGCACACCACCCCGACGCGCTCGGCACGGGTTACCAACTGTCCAAGGAAGCGATCATTCTCTACACCATGCGCAGCGCCGTCGGACTCGGGAAGCGGGGCATCCGAATCAACTGCACCGGGCCCGGGGTCACCGAGACCCCGATCCTGCACCAGCTGCGCGACGCATACGGACCGGCCTACCTCGACGACATCGCCAAGCCGCTGGGACGGGTCAGCGACCCGGCCGAGCAGGCCGCGGTGCTGGTGTTCCTCAACAGCCGGGCAGCCAGCTACATTTCGGGTCAAGTGGTGTGGACCGACGGCGGAACGGTGGGCGCCGCCATCGGCGCCGAACTGGAGGAAGGACGGGCCTGATGGCTTCCATGACCGACTTCCGGCGGGCCGCCGAGGATCTCCGCAACTGGGGCAGGTGGGGCCCGGACGACGAACTGGGCACCCTGAACTTCATCACCCCCGAAAAGGTCCGCCAGGCTGCCGGCCTGGTCCGGCACGGCAAGGTCTTCCCGCTCGGCGTGGACTTCGGCTCATCCGGGCCGCAGGGTGCTTTCGGTTTCCGGCACAACCCCATTCACGTCATGACAGTGGACGGCGGCGATGCGGACTCGCTGGCGCGATACGGGCCGGGCTGGGACAAGAATCCGACCGCCGCGCAGCTGAGCAGTTACCTGGCCGATAATCCGTTCCGGTTCAACGACGACATGGTGATCATGCCGCTGCAAGCCGCCACGCAATGGGATGCCCTGTCCCACGTGTATTACGAGGACAAGCTCTACAACGGCTTTCCCGCCGATTCGGTGACCAGCCTGGGCGCCTTCCACTGCGGCATCGACAAGGTGGACGTCAAGGGCATCACCTCGCGTGGGGTGCTGCTGGACCTGGTGCGCCACCGTGGTGCGGAGGTGTTCCTCGAACACGGAAATCCGATCATGCCGGCGGAATTGGACGACGTAGCACGGGCCCAGGGCGTGACGATCAGCAGCGGTGACATCGTACTGATCCGAACCGGTTGGTGGGCACGGTTTCTCATGACCGGCGACAAGATCGAGCCCTACTCCGGGCTGGACTGGAGCTGCGCCCGCTGGCTGCACGACAACGAGGTCGCGGCGGTTGCCGCCGACAACCTTCAGGTTGAGGATCCAGTGTCGGGTGTCGAAGGATTGTTTCTGCCGTTCCATCTGCTCTGCCTGCGCGACATGGGGTTGATGCTCGGCGAGTACTGGGATCTCACCGCGCTGGCCGAAGACTGTGCCGCCGACGGCGTGTACGAGTTCCAGCTGATCGCGCCGCCGCTGAGGTTCACCGGCGCTGTCGGTTCCCCGGTGAATCCGATCGCCATCAAGTGATGGAGATACACCGCAGGACCGTCGAGGTCGACGGCCTCGTCACGAGTTACCTGGAGGCCGGCGCCGGCGAGCCCGTCGTATTGCTGCATGGCGGTGAGTTCGGGGCCAGCGCGGAGCTGGGCTGGGAACGCAGTATCGGCGCTCTGGCCACCCGACACCGGGTGCTGGCGCCCGATCAGCTCGGCTTCGGCCAGTCGGCGAAAGTCATCGACTTCGTCAACAGCCGCGCCATGCGGATCCGCCACGTGGCGCGGTTCTGTCAGCTGCTCGGTATCGAGAGTGCGCATTTCGCCGGGAACTCCATGGGCGCCATCAATCTGCTCAGCGACGCCACCGCGGAGGAGCCGCTGCTACCCGTGCGCAGCATGGCGATCATCTGCGGCGGTGGAGAAATTCAGCAGAACCACCACTTCGACGCCCTGCAGCACTACGACGCAACGCTGCCCGCGATGCGCAACATCGTCGAGGCGTTGTTCTGCGACGCCGGGTATCCGGCCGACGAGGACTACGTGTGGCGCCGCTTCGAATCCAGCACCGCACCCGGCGCGTGGGAAGCGGTGGCTGCGGCGCGCTTCCGCCGCCCGAACGCGGCGGCACCCGGGGCGCCGTCCAGTACCCGGGCCTACGAGCGGATTCGGGTGCCGACGCTGATCGTCGAGGGGAGTGGCGACAAACTCCTGCCGCCCGGGTGGGCGGGGCAGATCGCGGACCAGATCGTCGGCGGCCGCTCGGTGGTCGTCGACGATGCCGGGCACTGCCCGCAGATCGAGCAGGCGCCGGTGGTCAACGAGCTGCTGTTGGACTTTTTCCGACGATAGCGGGTCAGCGGTGCGCGTCGTCGTGGTCCGCGCGTCGGGCAGCGCGCCGAGTGCCTGGGTGAATCCCTCCGCGATCTCCCTGATGTCGGGCACGTGGTCGCCGCACGCCTGCATGCCGACGGTCATTTCGTCGCCATAGCTCCAGCCGGTGAAGTTCAGGCCCTAGGGATACACCATCGGAAAGTTCATCGAGCACGAACCCGTCGATCACTTCCGGGCGGTGCTCGACGTGAACCTGGTGGGGGTGTTCAACAGGATCCAGGCGGTCATTCCCGCGATGCGGGCCTCCGGCGGCGGCTCGATTGTCAATATCTCTTCCACCGCAAGTCTTTTCGGGCTGGCCTTCACCGCCGACTGCGGAGCGTCGAAGTGGGGGGCCGCCATGAAATGCGCGATGGGACGGTGACTCAGAAAACGTAGTCGATTCGCGTCTGCATGCCGGCCTCTTGGTGATAGGTGTTGTGGCAGTGCATCACCCAGGTGCCCGGATTGTCGGCGACGAGCACGGCGCGCAGCTTCTGATTGGGGAGCACGATGACGGTGTCTTTGCGGGCACCGAGCGTGCCATCGGGCCTGATCACCTGAAAAGTGTGACCGTGCAGGTGCATCGGGTGCCACATCATCGTGGTGTTGTCGAAGGTGAGCGTGGTGTGCTCGCCCTCATGGACCTGCAGCGGTTTCGTCCTGCTGTACGGCTCTCCGTTGATCGTCCAGTCGTACCTGGCCATCGTGCCGCCCAGAACGACGGGCAGGTCTAGCCGGGGATCGGGACGGCCGAGATTGGCGGCGGTGACCGCGGTGAACATCTCGACGGTGCCGACCCGGCGGGTGAGTTCACTGGGCCGGAACTGGGGGTCGGGTGGGCTGCCCTTGCCGGTCACCAGCAACGAGCGGGCCACCGCGTTCTTGCCTTCGGCGGAGGCTACCAGTGGGAACACGCCGTCAGCGGCGGTCACCACCACGTCGTAGCGCTCGGCCATGCCCACTAACAAGGCGTCCACCGGTGCCGGGAGCACCGGGAAGCCGTCGGTGTGGGTGACGGTCATCGAATGCCCGGCCAACGCGACGCGGAATGCGGTGTCCGAGGCGGTGTTGATGATGCGGATCCGGATGCGTTGGCCCGGCTTGGCGTTGAAAGTGGTGGCGGCCTCGGGGACCCGTCCGTTGATCAGGTAGTAGGGGTAAGCGATGTCCCCAGCGTCGCCGCCGAGCAGGTCGCTCTTGCCAACCTCACCCATGCCGGGCATTCCCGGCATGGGGCCGGCCGGGCTGGTCGGGCTGGAGGACGTGGAAGTGGTAGTGCCCGTCGGGGTTCGGCCTGTCGTCGAAGGTTCCGCCGAACTGGTAGTCGTAGTCGTCGTCGGAGTTACCGGGGACTCCGGGGCGGGCGGCTTGTTAATCAGCGCGTCGTAGAGCTGCTGGGGGGACTTGCCGACGCCATCCGTCCAATCATCAAGGACGACAATCCATTCGGTGTCGTAGCGCCCCACGTCGGTCGGATCGTCGACGATGAACGGCAGGTAGAGGCCCTTGTCGCTGTCCAGCCCCGTGTGCGGATGCGCCCAGTAGGTGCCGGAGTTCGGCACCGAGAATCGATACGTGAAATCCTGTCCCGCGGGGATGTTCGGAGTGGCGGGTTCAGCCCCGTCCATATCGTTACGCAGCGCAATACCGTGCCAATGGACCGACGTCGGGTGGTCGAGCTTGTTCGAGACGGAGACGACGACCTCGTCTCCCACCGTCGCTCGTAGCAGTGGCCCCGGGATGGTGTCGCCGTAGGCCAGCGTGTCTACGATCCGGCCACCGATGTCGACCTTGGCGGGTTGTGGTGTCAGGCTCGCGGTCACGGTACGTCCGCTGTGCGGGCGCGCGGCTTCGGCCGCGTCGATAGCGGCGGCCATCGGCGAGTTCGCTGTCTTCGATCGACCGCATCCGGCCAGCGCGAACCCACCGGCGATTCCGGCGGCGATGAAGCCGCGCCTGCTCAGGCGGGCCGTGTCAAAGGGGTTGACGCTTGTCGGCATGGCCGGCATTGACTGCTCCCTCCTTTGAGTTGTGGCGATCGTGGAGAACGCGTCTCCCACCCTGCTCAGATCCGGGGCATACCGCAACCCGCCCTACCTCCGAGCTCCGTCCACGATACCCCGGACGGGTATATCGAGTGGCAGCTGCCCGCAAGCCGCCGCGTCCTTATGGCTGGTGATCGAGATCCAACGCCACCATCGAGCCACCCCGGCCGCGCCAACTGGTCCTCGGGCACTGCGTCCAGGAGCGCATCCAGCGGCAGCGGAGGAATCAACTCCCCGTTGGAGTTTCATGTGAGTTCCGTCAGCGCCGGCCGAACCTCGATAACCTTGACTTAACGCGAGGTTAACGAAAGATGAACACAAACCACAGCGTCGGGTAACCGGTGAACCGCATGATGACAGACAACTGTCACTCCGGCAACGCGGAGCGACCGGGTGCCCGGCAAGCCGCTCGGAGGTAACGGCATGGATTTCGGAGAGGTTTGCCCGGAAGTCATTTCCGGGCGAATGCACGCCGGTCCTCGAACCCGGTCGCTGCTGCATGCGGCCGACGCCTGGGAGCGGCTGGCTGACGAGCTCAACGACACGGTGGCCTCGTATCGCGCCGCCATCTCGGCCCTGACCGGCGATGGCTGGCGGGGCGCCGCAGCGGAGGAGATGGCAGCCGCCACCGCGCCGTACCTGCGCTGGCTGGCCCGGACCGCCGCGAAGGCCGATGAGATCGCCGGTCAGGCCAGGGCGGCCGCCGGCGCTTTCGAAGACACCTTCGCCGCGATCGTGCCGCCGCCTGCGATCGACTCCAACCGAACCCGGCTGGCTGCGCTAGCCGCCACCAACCCACCGGTCACGACACACCGGAGATCGCTGCCCTCGAGGCCGACTACGGCGAGATGTGGGCGCAGAATGCGGCCGCGATGTACCGCTACGCCGCGGCCTCGTCGACCGCCACGACGCTGCCGACACTGGAGCCTCCGCTGCTGGGCTACAACATGCCGGCGCTGATGGGCTCCGACGACGACACCGCACCGGAGATGCTGGCTCCCGCGCTGCCGGCGATCCCCTAGGCGCTGAGAAGCCTTGCGCGCCCGGTGCGTTCGGCCGCGGCGAATTCCGTGATCGCCCGGTTGCTGCGGCAGTGCAAGTTCAGCTCGCCCGTGCGTGCATTCGCGTCGGCCATCAGTTCACCGACCAGCATGACCTCGACCGGTACTGCCACGGCTGCGGCCACGCCGGTGCGGATAACCGCGGCGATCGGCCGGGGCACGGTGGTCGGCAGATTGGTCGTACCCCCCAGCTGGGGCGGGGTGGCAATGGGTGTTGTCCGGGCCATCGCCTGAGTGCACAGGCTCAGACCGCCGCACCCCCGCCGTCGACGTGCAGTGTCGAGCCGGTGATGAAGCTGGCCCGCGGCGAGCTGAGGAACAGCACCGCCTCGGCGATCTCGGCCGCGTAGGCGGTGCGGCCCAGCGGCAGCGCCTTGCCCAGTTCGTCGTTGACGTCACCCCATTCGGCCGCGACGCCGGCGGTGCGAGTGGGTCCGGGTGCCACGCTGTTGACCCGGACCCCGCTCGCCCCGAACTCCGCGGCCCAGGTCCGGGTCAGGGATTCCAGTGCGGCTTTCGAGGCGCTGTACCCCGACGCGCCCGGAATCCCTTTGAAGGCAGCCATACTGGTGATATTGACGATGCTGCCCCGGCCGCGTTGCAGCATGCCCGGCACCAAGCCCGCGACCAGGAAGTAGGCGCCGCGGACGTTGGTGTCGAACATCCCCTCGAAAGCATGCGGGACTTGGTCGACGGTCAGCGCCGACGGGAAAGTGGCGGCGTTGTTGACGATGATGTCGACCTCCCCGCACCGCTGTACCAATGCACTCACCGACTCCGCGTCGCCCATGTCGACCGGAATGAACCGCGCGCCGGCGCCGATGGCCTCCGCCGCCCGCTCACCCCGGGCCTGGTCGCGACCGGAGATGACGACAGTCGCGCCTTCGCTGGCGAGCAGCCGCGCGGATTCCAGTCCGATGCCGGCTGTTCCCCCGGTGACGATCGCGGTGTGGTCGATCAGTTCCATCGGGTCCGGGTCCCCTCAGTGCGCTGCGCCGGACAGGTGGGCTTTGGCCCAGTCTTTGAAGTGGGTCTCGT
The DNA here is from genome assembly GCF_017086405.1 of Mycobacterium gordonae. NCBI lineage: Bacteria > Bacillati > Actinomycetota > Actinomycetes > Mycobacteriales > Mycobacteriaceae > Mycobacterium > Mycobacterium camsae. Next base: position 6,217,468 of record NZ_CP070973.1, on the reverse strand, counting down.
AGATCGTGACATCTTCGCCGTCGATCGGAACGATGCTGCGGTCGTCGAGTGCGGCGCCGAAGTACTGGGCCGACGGGTCGGTGACCACTTCGCGGGAATCACCATGAGCGGCAAGCGCATTACGCGCCAGGTCGTCCATGCCGAACTTGTCCGGCCCGGCGACGTTGGTGGTCCCGTTGAGTGGCCGGTTGATCGCCGCCTGTGTGACCGCGGTGGCAACATCCTTGGCGGCGATGGGTTGGATGGCGGCATCGTGCGACAGGCGGACCGTGTTGCCGTCGGTCGCCGAATCGACTATTCCCATTGCGAACTCGAAGAACTGGGTCGCTCGTACGATCGAGTACGGGGCACCGGATTCGGTGATCAGCTTCTCCTGGGCCGCCTTTGCGCGCAGATAACCGCTGCCCGGCACCCGGTCGGTGCCGACGATCGAGAGTGCGACGTGGTGGCCGACGCCGGCGGCCCGCTCCGCCTCGAGCAGGTTCCGGGTCGAGGTGGTGAAGAAGTTCATCACGTCGTCGTCGGTCCACGACGGCGCGTTGGACACGTCGACCACGACGTCCACGCCGGCCATCGCCGCAGCGACGCCCTCACCGGTCACGCTGTTGACGCCGGAGCTCGGCGAGGCCGCGACGGCGTCGTGCCCCAGCTCGGTCAGGTTGGCGACCACCTGCGATCCGATCAGCCCGGTCCCACCGATTACCAAAATCTTCATTGCCCCGCCTTTCAAGATCTCCCGATGAACTGGCTTACCCAGCATCACCCGCCCCGTGGGCCGATCGAGCCCTTGAAAGTCCGTAGTCAGTCCGTAGCGGCGTTGCGTAGTTGCCGGCGCGACTTGATGCCGAGCTTGGCGAACACCTTCCGCAGGTGCCACTCCACCGTGTGGGTGCTGATGAACAACTGGGCGGCGATCTCGGGGTTGGTCAGCCCCTCACCGGCCAGCTTGGCGATCTGCGCCTCCTGAGCGGTCAGTTCACCGGCGGGCGTGCTCGAGCGCTTGCTCGCCTTCTGCCCGGTCACGAGCAGCTCGCGGCGGGCCCGCTCGGCGAAGGCCTGGGCGCCCATCCCGGTGAACATCTCGTGGGCGGTGTGCAGCTGGGCGCGGGCATCGACGCGGCGATTGCAGCGACGCAGCCATTCCCCGTACACAAGATGGGCGCGGGCCAGCTGCACGGCCATTCTGGTGTTGCTCAGGTGTCCGATGGCGTCGCGGTACAGACTTTCGGCTCTCGTTTCCTCGGCCAGCAAGGCCTGCGACAGGGCCAAAACACCTCGTGCCCAATCAGTTCCGCTATTGCGCGCGCGTTCTTCCAGCTGGGCCAGCGCAGCACCCGCCGCTTGGAGATCACCGCTTCGCGCACCGGCTTCGATGAGCTCGACCAGGCACCAGCCGTACAGGCCGAGGTCTTCGTCCTCGCACGCCTGCCGCGCCGCGCTGAACGCCTCCTCGTAGCGACCCAGTCCGTTGTACAGCACGGCGACAGCGAAATTCGTCAGACCGACGACTCGTCCTTCGCCGCGTGCGACGCCGTCGCGGCGCGCAGACTCGATCAGGGTCGAGGCTTGCGATTCGTCGCCCCGCAACGCCGCCAGCAATACCGAGTGATACTTGACCGGCGCGTAGCCGGTGGCGGTCGTGATGGCATCGGCCTCCTCGATCAGTGCCGTGGCCGCGGCGAACTCACCCGCCTGCACATGGACGCCGGCCCGATAGACCAGAGCCAGCGGCAAGACGGCCAGTGCTCCGGCGCCCCTGGCGAGGCGCACCGCGTGGGTGGCCAGTTGATGCCAGACGTCGTCGTCCCAGAGCTCGTGAGCCGCCGACTCCTGCACGATCGGGAAGGCCTGCCAGAACCATCGCATGATCTCTGTGCCCCCGCGCTCGGCTTCCGTGCGGATCAATGCGAGCGCGTCGCGCAGGGTCGCCAGGCTCGCGGCGTGACCGTCGGTGGCCCGGATGGCGATCCCGTCCAGCAGCAGGTCGACTGCCCGGGCCGGATTCGGTCCGAGTGGCGCGGCGCGCGCGGCCGCCGCCGTCATCCGGATGCCGCCGTGTGGACACAGGCGGCCGCCGAAGAGTGCCGCCCCCACTGCCTCCAGGTAGGTCTCGCGCGACTGGGCGATATCGAGGGTGGCGAGTTGGCGTGCGGCATCCAGCAGACCGATGGCGGCTTCGGACACGGTCGGTGCGTCGGCGTCGCCGCTGCGGCTCCGGGCGAAGGCGATCTGAGCGCGCAGTCGAGTCAGCCGGGCCCGCTGCACATCGTCCAATGACACCGACGCGGCCGACTCCGCGATGGTCAGCAACTCGTCGGCGGCGTCGAACGCCGCGGTGTCACGCTTGGTCTGGGCCGCGGCCAGTGCCCGGGCCGCGCGCCTGACCGGGTCGGCGCTCAGTTGGGTGGCCCGCTCCAGGAACGCCGCAGCGGCCGCCACCCCGCCTCTGGCCTGGCTCGCGCTCGGCGGAGAGTTCCAGTTGGACGGCGACCGACTCGTCGGGCCCGGTCGCCGCGATGGCGAGGTGCCAGGCGCGACGGTCGGGATCGGCCGAGCCGTCGGTCGCCTCGGCCAGCGCCCGATGCGCGCGCCGGCGTTCCGGCAGATCCGCGGCGCGGTAGGCGGCGGAACGAACCAGCGGATGACGGAACCGCACCGTCGTCCCCACGTCGATCAACCCGGCCGCCTCGGCCCCTTCGGCCGCGTCGCGCGGTATGCCCAGCAACTCGGCGGCCCGCATCAGCAACACCGCGTCACCGACCGGTTCGGCCGCTGCGGTCAACAGCAGTCGCTGGGTGTGACCCGACAACCGTTCGATCCGGCGCAGGAAGGTTTGCTCGATCTGCCCGGCCAGCGGTCGCGCATCCGGCGGCCCGAATCCGCCGGCCAACTCCTCGGTCGTCAATCCTTTGGGCAGTTCCAGCAGGGCCAGGGGGTTCCCGCGGGTTTCCGCGACGATGCGATCACGCACCTGGTTGTCCAGCCGGCCCAGGACGGCCGAGTCCAGCAACGCGCGCGCGTCACCGGAATTGAGTCCCTGCAGCGTCAGCTCGGGCAGGCCGGTCAACTCGTCGTCGTCGAACCCGTCCCGGATGGCGAACACCAGACACACGGGTTCGGCGACCAGGCGGCGCGCGACGAATGCCAACGTCTGGGCCGAGACGCGGTCGATCCACTGCGCGTCGTCAATCAGGAACAGCAGCGGCTTGCCCGTGGCGGCGCTGCCGATCAAATTCAGCACCGCCAGGCCGACCAGGAAGCGGTCCGGAGCGGGGCCCGCCCTTCGCCCGAGGGCGATCTCGAGTGCGTCCTGTTGCGGGGCGGGCAGCTCGTCGAGGCAGTCCAGCAGCGGCACACAGAGCTGATGCAGCGCCGCGAATGCCAATTCCATCTCTGATTCGACGCCGGCCACGCGGGCGGTCCGGAAACCCCGCGCGCACTCGGCGACGAAGTCCACGAGCGCCGTCTTGCCGATGCCGGCTTCACCGCGCAGGACGAGCACCTGACTCTCGCCCGAGCGGGCACGAGACGTCAACCGCTGCAGGGCCGTGCATTCCGCGCGCCGCCCCCGTAAACGCAATGCATGAACAGTGTTGATCACTTGGACGTCGACCTTACCGACCGTACCCGCGGAGTGTTTAAATCAACTGCTTGACTTGATAACGTGGCCCCGATTGACTCGACGGGTGGGCAACGAACTGCTGGACAAGGTCGTCATCGTCACCGGAGCGGCCTCCGGCCTCGGCCGCGGGATAGCCCAGCGGTTCGCCGCCGAAGGGGCGCGGGTGGTCATCGCCGACATCGACACCGACGGCGGCGAGGCACTGGCCACCGCTCTGGGGCCGGACGCCCTGTTCGTGCGCACGGACGTTTCCGATCCCGACCAGGTCGGTGCGTTGGTCGCGGCGGCGGTCGCGCGATTCGGCGGGCTGCACGTCATGGTGAACAACGCCGGCGTCTCGGGAACCCTGCGCCGCCTGCTCGACGACGACCTGTCCGACTTCCACCGGGTCATGGGGGTCAACGTCCTCGGGGTGCTGGCAGGCACCCGAGATGCTGCGCGGCACATGGCGATTCATGGCGGCGGATCGATCATTAACCTGACCTCGATCGGCGGCATCCAGGCCGGAGGCGGGGTGATGACCTACCGCGCATCCAAGGCCGCCGTCATCCAGTTCACCAAGTCTGCTGCAATCGAATTGGCGCAGTATGAGATTCGGGTGAACGCCATCGCGCCGGGCAATATCCCGACACCGATTCTGGCCTCGTCGGCCGGGGATCTAGATCCTATGGAGATCGAGCGATTCGAGGCCCGGATTCGTCAGGGGATGCGAGACGATCGGCCGTTGAAGCGGGAAGGCACACCCGACGACGTCGCCGAGGCGGCCCTGTATCTGGCGACCGAGCGATCGCGCTACGTGACGGGGATTGTGTTGCCGGTCGACGGCGGAACCGTCGCCGGCAAGGTGAATCGGCCGCGCGGGCCGCGGTAGCCCCGGCGCACGCTTTTGGGTCCAGATTGCCGTCAGGGTGGTGGTTGGGTGGACAATCACGACCATCAGGGCGATTTCGGCGCGGAAGGGTCAGCCATGGACGGATTTGCCGGAACGGTCGCAGTGATCACCGGAGCCGGTTCGGGCATCGGCAGAGCGCTGGCGCTGGAATTGGCCCGCTACGGAGCGCGACTGGCGATCAGCGATGTCGATGTCGAGGGACTCGGACAGACCGAGGCGCTGATCCGGCGGATCGGCGCGCCGGTACGGACCGACCGCCTCGACGTCACCGAACGCGAGGCTTTCCTCGCCTATGCCGACAGTGTGAACGCCCACTTCGGGATCGTGCACCAGATCTACAACATCGCGGGCATCGCCTTCCTCGGCGACATCGAGGTCAGCCAGTTCAAAGACATTGAAAAGGTGATGGATGTCGACTATTGGGGCGTTGTCAACGGAACAAAGGCTTTTCTTCCGCACCTGATCGCGTCCGGCGACGGCCATGTGGTGAACATGTCCAGCATGTTCGGCCTGTTCGGAGTTCCGGGCCAGGCTGCTTACAACTCAGCCAAATTCGCGGTGCGCGGCTTCACCGAGGCGCTGCGCCAGGAGATGGCGATTGCCGGCCACCCGGTCGCCGTGACGGTCGTACACCCCGGGTTCGTCAAAACGGGAATCGCGGCCAACGCCGGACACGTGGAGGGGCTCGACAAAGAAGCCGGGGTCCGGGTCTTCAACAAGCTCGCGATCACCAGCGCCGAACGTGCCGCGCGGATCATCTTGAAGGCGGTCCGCAAGAAGAAGGCGCGGGTGGTAGTGGGTCCGGACGCCAAAGCCTATGAACTGCTGGTGCGACTGGCACCGGCGGGCTACCAGCGCATCCTCGGGCCCTTGACGGCGCGCTTCCAATCCGGGAGATAGGGGCATCCGTGCTGCGGACTTTGGCGCGTGTCCTCCTCGGGGTGTTTCTGTCCTTCGCCGGCCTGGCTCACCTGAGCTTCGCCCGTGCCTCTTTCTACGCCCAGGTGCCGCACTGGTTGCCACTGGATGCGGACTTCGTGGTGATCGCTTCCGGCGTGGTGGAAATCGTTCTGGGAGTGAGCCTGCTGGCGCTGACGCGGTGGCGGGCCGCGGTGGGATGGGTCGTCGCGATCTTCTTTGTGCTGGTTTTTCCGGGCAATATCGCTCAATTCATTTCTCACCGGGATGCCTTCGGCCTCGACTCGGATCTTGCGCGCGGCATCCGCCTGCTGTTCCAGCCGCTGCTGGTGATCTGGGCACTCTGGTGCACCGGCGCCTGGTTTAAATCAATCGCTTGACTTAACCTGCAGGGCGCGGTTGACTGTCGGTATGACCACAGTCGGGCGTGCTGTCCGTGGCGACCGGGCCAGCTCCACGCAGGAGGCGATCCTCGCCGCGGCCGAGCGGTTGTTCGCCGAACACGGGGTGTTCGCGGTGTCCAACCGGCAGGTCAGCGAGGCCGCTGGACAGGGCAATAACGCCGCGGTCGGCTATCACTTCGGCACCAAGGCCGACCTGGTCCGGGCCATCGAGGAGAAGCATCGCGGACCCGTCGAGCAATTGCGCGAGCAGATGGTGGCCGCGCTGCCCGCGTCGGCCGGGATGCGGGAGTGGGTGGCCTGCCTGGTCTGCCCGCTCACCGAGCATCTGGAGGACCTCGGCAACCCCACCTGGTACGCCCGGTTCGCCGCGCAGGCCATGACCGACCCGGCGTATCACAACATCGTCGTCAAGGATGCGCTCAGCTCGTCGTCTCTGGTGCAGGTCATCGACGGCATCAACAGCTGCCTACCGGAACTTCCGGTGGCGGTCCGATTCGAGCGAAACATCATGGCACGCAACCTGTTGATGCATACCTGCGCGGATCTGGAACGGGCCCTGGCCGAAGGCACCTCGATGCCGCGCCCATCCTGGCGGGCGGCCGCAACCGGGCTCATCGACGCCATCGTCGGGTTGTGGCTGGCACCGGTCACTGCGGAGCCGGCGCCATGAAAGTCCATGTCGACCAGAATGTTTGCGCGTCCTCGGGGAACTGCGTGATGAACGCGCCCGAGATCTTCGATCAACGCGACGAGGACGGCGTCGTGGTGTTGGTCAACCCGAGTCCACCCGCCGATCAGGCCGAGGCCACTCGCAAAGCCGCCGCTCTCTGCCCGGCTCTGGCCATCCAGATTGAGGAGTGAGCCGTGTCCGAGACCCTGGCGAGCACCACCCCGGAAACGGCCGCCGACGTTCCCGTGTACCCGATGCCCCGCGCGGCCGGTTGCCCGTTCGCCCCACCGCCTGGGGTGATGGCCCTGGCCGAGGCCAGGCCGCTGTCGCGGGTGCGCATCTGGGACGGCAGCACGCCGTGGCTCATCACGGGTTACGAGCAGTGCCGCGAACTGTTTTCCGACTCCCGGGTCAGCGTCGACGATCGAGAGCCCGGCTTCCCGCACTGGAACGCCGGGATGCTGGCGACGGTGCACAAGCGCCCTCGGTCGGTATTCACCGCGGACGGCGAGGAGCACACGCGATTTCGGCGGATGTTGTCCAAGCCGTTCACCTTTCGGCGGGTCGAAGGACTTCGGCTGGCCATTCAGCAGATCACCGACGAGCACATCGACGCGATGCTGGCCGGGCCGAAGCCGGCCGACTTCGTCACGGCGATCGGGTTGCCGGTGCCGTCGTTGGTGATCAGTCAGCTGCTCGGTGTCCCCTACGCGGACGCCGAGATGTTTCAGCACCACGCCAATGTGGGGCTGGCGCGGTACGCATCCGGCGAGGACACCGTCAAAGGCGCCGTGAGCCTGAACAAGTACCTGGCTCAACTCGTCGAAGCCAAGATGGAAAGCCCGGCCGAGGACGCGGTGTCCGATCTCGCCGAGCGCGTCAACGCCGGTGAGCTCAGCGTCAAGGAGGCAGCTCAACTGGCCACCGGGCTGTTGATTGCCGGGCACGAGACCACCGCGAACATGCTCGGGCTGGGAGTGCTTGCGCTGCTGCAGAATCCGGACCAGTTGCCGGCCATCCGCGACGCCGGCGATCCCAAGATCGTCGCCAACGCGGTCGAGGAACTGCTGCGCTACCTCAGCATCATCCAGAACGGTCAACGCCGGGTCGCCGTCGAGGACATCGCGATCGCCGGCCAGGTGATCCGCGCCGGAGAGGGCATCATCATCGACCTGGCCCCGGCGAACTGGGATCACGACGCCTTCACCGACCCCGAGCGGCTGTACCTGCACCGCTCCGGCGCCGACCGCAACGTCGCCTTCGGCTACGGCCGCCACCAGTGCGTCGGCCAGCAGCTGGCCCGCGCCGAAATGCAGATCGTCTTCCGCACCCTGTTCCGGCGCGTTTCCACCCTGCAGTTGGCCGCTGGGATCGAAGACATTCCGTTCAAGCACGACCGCCTCGCCTACGGCGTCTACGAACTTCCCGTCACCTGGTAACGAAAGGTCGATGATGACGAGCACGCTTTATCCGCCCAAAGGCTTCGGGGCGCCCAAAGATCGAACGGGGCACGCGCTGGGCAGCGACGTCGGCCTTCCGACCGGAACCGAGGTGTTCTCGGCCGACAACCACATCTCACTGGCCGCCGACATCTTCTACGAACGGTTCCCCGAAGACCTGAAAGACAAAGCCCCCCGAATCTGGTATGAGAAAGGCGCGTATCAGGTTGGGCGCAAGGGCCAGTCGTTCCTGCCGGGTGACTTCAGTGCCGTGCTGATGCAGTACGACGACCTGCCGGGGGCAGCCAGCACCAACATCGAGGCCAGGATTCAGGAGCTGCGCGAGGACGGCGTCGACAAGGAACTCGCCTTTCCCAACGCGGTCCTGGCGCTGTTCCACTACCCGGACAAGAAGCTTCGCGAACTCACCTTCCGCATCTACAACGAGTACATCGCCGAGTTGCAGGAGCGGTCGGGCGGCCACTTCTACGGCGCCGGTCTGATCAACTGGTGGGATCCGGAGGGCACCCGCCGCACCTTGGCTGAACTGAAATCCTTGGGACTGCGGACATTTCTGATGCCCCTGAACCCCGGCAAAGACGACGACGGCAATCCGATCGACTACTCCTGCACATCGATGAGCGCCGTCTGGGATGAGATCGAGGCCGCCGGCCTGCCGGTCACGCACCACATCGGCGAAACGCCGCCGAAGAGCCCGTGTGAGTTCAACAGCGTCGTCGTCGGCATGATGATCAACATCGACGGCTTCCGGGAAACGTTCTCCAAGTACATCTTCGGCGGAATCCTCGATCAGCACCCGGCGCTGCGGATCGGCTGGTTCGAGGGCGGGATCGCCTGGGTGCCGTGGGCTCTGCAGGATGCCGAGCACCTGGTGGCGTCTTATCAGCACATGTTCAACCGGCCGTTGGAACACGATGTCCGCTACTACTGGGACACCCACATGAGTGCCTCGTTCATGGTTGATCCGCTGGGCCTGGAGCTGATCGACCGGATCGGGGTCGACAAGGTGATGTGGTCGTCGGACTACCCACACAATGAAAGCACCTACGGTTACTCCGAGAAGTCCCTGGCGGCCGTCGTCGAGGCCGTCGGCCCGGACAACGCGACCCGGATCGTCAGCGGCAACATCAGGGAATTCCTGGGCCTATGACCACTTTCGCGCAACACGGCAGCGAGTTGGCGATACCGGAGACGCCCGACCTGTCCCGGATGCGCCGAGAAACCGGAGCGCGGCTGCGTGCGGCGATGACCGAGCGTGGTGTCGACGCCCTGGTGCTGCTGGGCAACAACGCGGTGGTCTATGCCACCGGCACTAGCTGGCCACTGGGTGATGCCGGTCTGTCGTACGTCGAGCGACCGGTGGCGGTGGTGCTCGCCGACGACAAGTGGCCGCATCTGTTCCTGCCGTTCCGCGAGGGCGCCGCGCAGGAGTCCGAATTGCCGGCCGACCACCTGCACGGCCCGGTCTACCTCGAATTCGACGAGGGGGTAACCGATTTCGCGCGGTTCCTGGCGGACCTGGTGCCGGGCGGCGCGACCGTCGCCGCCGACGAATTGACCGGTGCGATGTCGCGTGCACGGATGACGCTGTTCCCCAACGGCTTTCCGATCGACGCCGCCGCGGTGATCAGCGCCGCCAAGGTCATCAAGACACCGGACGAACTGGCGTGCATTCGCACGGCGGTACGTATCACCGACGAGGCGATGGTCGAGGTCCACAAAGCCCTGGCCCCCGGGATCCGGCAGATCGACCTGTCGGCACGCTTCGTGCGCCGCGCCTTCGAACTGGGCGCCATGACCAGCATGCTCGAGCCGATCTGGCAGGTGATGCCGCGCAGCAGGGCCGAGGGTGTCTGGACCACCCACGGGGATCTGGCCCTGCCGTTGCTGAGCACCGAACGCGAACTGGCCAGGGGTGACGTGCTGTGGACGGACGTCAGCATCACCTACGCCGGTTATTGCTCCGACTTCGGCCGGACCTGGATCGTCGGACAGGATCCCTCGCCACGCCAGCAGGCGCAGTTCCAGCGGTGGCGGGCCGTCATGGACGCCGTGGTGGGTGTGGCCCGCGCGGGAGCGACCGCCGCCGACCTCGGCCGCGCGGCGATCGCGGCCAACGGTGGCGCCCGGCCCTGGCTGCCGCACTTCTACCTGGGCCACGGGATCGGCGTCAATGCGGCCGAAATGCCGATGATCGGAACGGATCTCGGCGAGGAGTTCGACGAGAACTTCGTCCTGCGGCCGGGCATGGTGCTGGTGCTGGAGCCGGTGGTGTGGGAAGACGGCACCGGCGGATACCGCAGTGAAGAGGTGCTGGTGATCACCGAGGAAGGCTCGATCCGATTAACCGACTACCCCTATGACCCGTATGTCGACTGAAGTCCTGCCCGACGCACGGACGTTGCGCCTCGGGCGCCGGGAGCGCGCGCTGGCCCAGATGGCCGCTTACGACCTGGATGTGCTGGTGCTCGGCCGGCAGGCCAACGTCCGTTACGTGACCGGGGCACCACAACTCTGGGTGGCCGGGACACGGCCGTTCGGGCCCTCGTGTGTGCTGGTGCGGGCCACGGGTGCCGTCCATCTGCTCAGTACCTGGGACGAGGGCATACCCGAGGACATCCCGCACGAGAATCTGTACGGCATCTCCTGGAATCCGGCCAACACCATCGCCGCGCTGAGCCGCATCAATGGTGCGTCCGCCGCCCGCCGGGTTGGAACCGATGCGCTGTCACCGGTTTTCGCGCAACTGCTGCCGACCGCGTTTCCCGACGCGGAACTGGTCGACGGAGAACTCGCCATGCGCGCGGCGCGGCGGATCAAGACCGCCGAGGAGATCGGCGCGCTGCGGGAATCGATCGCGGTGGCCGAGTCCGGCCTGGCGGCCGCGGTTTCCGAACTGCGGCCCGGGGTGAGCGAGCAGGAACTGGCCGGGGTGCTGCTGGAGGCGGTGGCCGCCGGCGGCGTCAGCACCCCGTCGAATCAGGATGTGGCCTGGGTGACCTCGCGCGAGCATCCCTGGCGGCGTGCCACGGGGGACGGCCACGTGCAGTCCGGGGACCTGGTGGCGCTGTCGGCCGGCGTCCTGGCCGGTGGATACATCGGGGAGGTGGGGCGCACCTGGCCGGTCGGAGACGTCACCGGCGCGGCGGGCCTGTTCGGCCGGTGGGACCGGCTGTGGGACATGCTGATTGCCGTGTGCCAACCGGGTGCAGGAGCTGGTGAGCTGCTGGCGGCCTACGCCGCCGCGGGTGAGCCGGCGCCGCCCATGCCGGTGGCCCGGGGCCTGGGCATGGGCTTCGACCCGCCGGTGATCTCCGCACGCCTGCCCCGCACCGCGGACTCCGAGCGGCTCGAGGCGGGTATGGTGCTCGCTGTCACCGGCTACGTCTGGGAACAGGGGCTCGGTGCGGTGTTCGGCCGCGAAGCGGTGCTGATCACCGCCGACGGCCCGGAGGTGCTGACCGCCAGCGCATTCTGGCGGGCCTAGGTCATGGCCTCAAGGCCGGATCCGCAGGCCAAGAAGATAACTCGGTACCAGAAGGACGCTGACACACGCATTGCCACCATCACATTCGACCGCCCCGAGTATCTGAACGCGCCGACCATTGCCGCGCGGCACCGGTACGCGTACCTGCTGCACCGGGCCGCCATCGACGACGACGTCAAGGTCGTGGTGATCCGCGGCGCGGGTGACGACCTGGGATCCGGTGCCGATCTCGAAGAATTATTGCGGACCAAGGATTCTGACGATCCGGGACCGCTGTTGGCGGAGTTCCGGGTAGGCGCCGGTGACGTCACCTACCCGCCGCGGGAATCGTTCCGGCACGGTGCGTCGGTGGGGCAGTGGTATGCCAACCCGAACTCGGGGATTCGCGGGCTGCAGGACTTCAAGAAGATCTCGATCCTCGAGGTCAAGGGCTATTGCTACGGCTGGCACTTCTACCAGGCCGCCGACGCCGACCTGGTAATAGCCTCCGAAGACGCGCTTTTCGGCCATCCGTCGTTCCGGTACTACGGCTGGGGACCACGGATGTGGTGGTGGGCGCAGACCATGGGAATTCGGAAGTTTCAAGAGATGGTCTTCACCGGGCGGGCGTTCACCGCCACCGAGATGTATGACTGCAACTTCCTCAACAGTGTGGTGCCACGGGCGCGGGTGGCGGCCGAGGTGGACAAGTACGCGCTGGCCTGCGCCCGCAATCGTCCCACCGACACCGTGTTCATGCAGAAGACGTTCTTCGAGATCATGAAGCAGTTCCAGGGCGAGTACATGGGCAGCCTGCTCAGCGGCTTCTTCGAGTCCACCGGTGGCATGGTGCGGGCCGACGGCGACGACTTCCTGCTCGACGACGCCATAGGCCGCGGACTCGGCGACGCCGTCAAGGCCAACGACGACAGGTACCCACCGGAGTGGAGGTTGAGCAAGAAGGCGCGGCGAAAAGCCCGGAAGGCCAAGGAGTAGTGACGCTACCGCCGTTGTCCGGTTACACCGTGATCGACCTGTCCTCCGGGATCGCGGGCGCCTACTGCACCAAGCTGCTCGCCGACGGCGGTGCCGTCGTCGTTAAGGTCGAGTCACCGGAGGGCGACTGGCTCCGGTCATGGTCGGCGTCACGGTCAGACCCGTCCGGTGATGGCGCGTTGTTCAACTTCCTGGCCGGGTCCAAGCACGGTGTGGTCGCCGATCCGGACGCGGACGCCGAGCTCGTCGGACGGTTGTTGGACGGGGCGGACGCGGTGGTGTGGTCGTCGGGATCCACCGTGGCCGAGCGGTTCTCGCCTCACGCGATGCGGGAACGGTGGGCGCACCTGGTGGTTGCGTCGATCACCCCGTTCGGTTTGCACGGCCCCTGGCGGGACCGTCCTGCCACCGAGTTCACCCTGCAGGCATGGTCCGGTGGGATCGTCGGCCTGGGGCGCGGTGTGGCAGAGCGCGCCCCGGTGTTCGTCGGCGGTCAGGTCGGCGAGTACCTCGCCGGCGCCTACGCGAGTGCCGCGATCCTGGCCGTGCTCCACGGTGGCCGCGGTCAGGGCCAGCTCGTCGACCTGTCGATGCTGGAGACCCAGATCCTCGGGCTGACTTACTATCCGGTGACGTATTTCGAGATGCTAGGCCGGCCGTGGCGGGACGCCCGGCGCCTCACCGTCCCCGGCGTGGCCGAAGCGCAGGACGGCCTGGTCGACCTCGGCTGTGGTACCGCACAACAGTGGTTCGACCTGTGCGCGATGGTCGGTCACCCCGAGTGGATCGACGAAGAATCTCCGTTGTCGATCACCGAGCTTGCCAACGTCTACGCCGACGACATCTACGAATGGGTGCGCAATCACCCGGACGACGAGATCCGTGAATTGGCTACCGCGTTCCGGATACCCAACGCCCCGGTGGCCAACGGCGCCAACATCGTCTCGCTGGACCACTTCGTCGAGCGGGGGTCGTTCCTGCGCAATCCCCGCGACGGATACCAGCAGCCGGGCCATCCGTACCGGATGCGGCCGGCGCAGTTGCGGGAACCTGGGGCGGCGCCCCAGCTGGGGGAGCACACCGCGCACTACCGTGCGGCGTGCCCGGCGCCACGCGCCGTATCGTCCCTGCCCGCAATGGGATTGCCGCTCGCCGGCCTGCGGGTGCTGGACATGACCGCGTTCTGGGCGGGGCCGTCGTGCACCCATCTGCTGGCGATGCTCGGCGCCGAGGTGATCCACATCGAATCGACCCGCCGCCCGGACGGTACCCGGCTCATCGCCGGCATCCCGACCACCGAGGAGCAGTGGTGGGAGAAGTCGCCGATCTTCGCGGCGCTCAACACCAACAAGAAGGGCCTGACCCTGGACCTGCAGCGTTCGCGGGGGAGAGAACTGCTGCTCCGGCTGATCGGTACCTGCGATGTCATTGCGGAGAACTTCACCCCCCGTGTACTCGATCAGATCGGCCTGGATTTTGCTGCGGTGCAGGCGGTTCGGCCCGAGGCGATCCTGTTGCGGATGCCTGGCTTCGGATTGGACGGACCTTGGCGCGACAACCCGGCGTTCGCCTACGTCATCGAGTCGGCGTCGGGCTTGAGCTGGCTGACGGGCTATCCCGACCGCACGCCGTTCGAGCCCTACTCCGTGGGCGATCCCAACGCCGGAATTCATGCGCTCAACGCGCTGCTTCTGGCGCTGGAGCACCGACGTCGCACCGGACAGGGGGTGATGGTGGAGGCGGCTATGGTGGATGCGGCCCTGAACATCGCGGCCGAGCAGGTGATCGAATTCTCCGCGTACGGGGCTCTGCTGCAGCGGGCCGGCAACCGGGGACCGACGGCCGCGCCGCAGAATCTGTATCTAAGTGCCGACATCGACGAGTTCGGGCGCCTCGACAGCTGGGTTGCCATCGCGGTGGCCACCGACGAGCAGTGGGTCCAGTTGGGACGCGCACTCGGGTCACCTTCCTGGGCAACCGATCTCGCATGCGCCACGGCGGACGGCCGGCGTGCGCAGGAGGATCTCATCGATGCGCGCCTGGCGCAGTGGTGTGCGGGTCGCACGCGGGACGAGATCGTGGCCACCTTGTGGGATGCCGGTGTGCCGGTCGCGAAGGTCATGCAACCGCACCGGCAGACGGAGTTGGACCAGCTCACGGCGCGGGGCTTCTTCGAAGTCGTCGATCATCCGGTGTGCGGCCCGGCTAGGCTCAGCAGCGTGCCCATGCGACTGTCCGGCGGCCCGTGCCGATTTCACACGCAGCCGGCGCCGTTGCTGGGGCAACACAATCGGGAGTTGTTGGCGGAGTTGGGCCTTACCGAATCGGAGATTGCCGGTTTGGAAGCCGACGGTGTGATCGGCCGGAGCCCGTCATGACTCTTGATGGCGCTCGCGGTGGGAGGCGACATGGCGATCGCACCGGCTGACATTCTGCTGACCGACCGGGTAGCGGTGGTCACCGGTGGGGGAGCGGGCATCGGGCGCGGAATCGCCTCGGGCTTCGCGGCATTCGGAGCCCGGGTGGCCATCTGGGAGCGCAACCCCGACTCCTGCGCCCGGACCGCGGAAGAGATTGGTGCGCTGGCAATCCCGACCGATGTGCGGGACAGTGACCAGGTCGACGCGGCGCTGGCACGGACGATGGCGGAATTGGGGACGCCGACCATCCTGGTCAACAATGCCGGCGGTGTGTTCTCCTCACCGCTGCTGGATACCAGCGAAAATGGCTGGGACGCTTTGTATCGCGCTAATCTGCGGCATGTGTTGCTCTGCACGCAGCGGGTCGCGCGGCAGCTGGTGGCCGACGGGCTGCCAGGCAGCATCATCGCGGTCACCTCGATCGAGGGGGTGCGGGCCGCGCCCGGTTACGCGGCCTACGCCGCCGCAAAAGCCGGCGTCATCAACTACACGAAAACCGCCGCGCTCGAGCTGGCGCCGCATGGTATCCGGGTCAACGCGATAGCGCCCGACATCACCCTGACCGAGGGTCTGGCCGAGCTGGGCGGAGAGGGTGCCACCGGCGCCTCGGCTGCCACGGCTGCCACGGCTGCCATGGGTGCCGTAGTGCCGTGGGGGCGGCCCGGCCACGTCGACGAAACTGCAAGCACGGCGGTGTTTCTCGCCTCGGACATGTCCACATACATCACCGGGCAGACCCTGCACGTCGACGGTGGCACACACGCCGCGGGCGGCTGGTACCACGACGCGCAGACCGGCCACTATCGCTTGGGCCCCAGTTAGCGCGAGCAGACGCAAAAGCGCCCGACACGCCGGCGATTTGGTTGCCTTTGCGTCTGCTCGCGGAGCTTCAGTGGTGCCAGCCTTCGGCGGCCTGTTCGTCGAAAGTCCGGTCGATGCGGTCGAACCGGCGCCGGATCGACGCCCGGGACGCCTCGTGCGGAAGGATGTATAGGCGATTGGCCAGGATCGCGTCGGCGGTCAGCCGGGCCAGCGCAGTGACACCCAGCGTCTCGTCCTGTTCCGGCAGCGGCCCGAGCGATCCGGTCACATCGGGCGTCGACGCCAGGCCGTAGTCCGCGCCCCGGATCCGTTCGGAGTTGGACACCAGCTTGGTCTCCACCACCATCGGGCACAGCACCGACACTCCGATGCCATTGCCCTTCACCTCCCGCGCCAGGGTCTCCGCCAGGCTCACCACGCCGTACTTGGCAACGCCGTACGCCCCGAGCCCGGCGTTGGGCACCAAGCCGGCGAAGGAGGCGGTGAACGCGATGTGGCCGCCGTTGCCCTGCTTGAGCAACCGCGGCAGAAACGCCTCGACGGCGTGGATCGAACCCCACAGATCGATGTCGATCACCCAGCGCCAGTCCTCGTGCGTCATCTCAGCGATCGGGCCGGCGACCACGATGCCGGCGTTGCTGAAGACGATGTCCACCTGGCCGAGTAACCGGAACGCCTTATCGGCCAGGCGCACCACCTCATCGAGATGGCGGACGTCGCACATCACTCCGTGGGCTTCGAAGCCCTGGCCGCGCAGGTGAGTGACCGCCAATTCCAGGCCCGGTTGGTCGACGTCGGCGAGTACCACCCGGGCTCCGCGGCCGGCCAGCTCGGTGGCGGTGGCCAAGCCGATCCCGCTCGCGCCCCCGGTGATGACCGCCCCGCGTCCGTCAAAATCTGACAAGTGTCCGTCCACAGGACGGACCCTATTTCAGGCAGCCGCCCGCATCCACCGGCAGGGTGACGCCGGTGATGTACCGGGATTCATCGGAGGCCAAGAAAAGCACCGCGTTGCTGATGTCGCGCGGTTCCACCCAGGGGATCGGCAGGGTGTGGAACATCTGGCAGATCGGCGCCATGTCGTCCGGTCCCGGATTCTGCAGGTCGGGCCGGAACATCTTGAAGGTGCCGTCGTTGTGCAGCATCGGGGTGGCGACATGTGTGGGATGCACCGAGTTGACGCGAATCATGTGCTGCCCCAACTCGACAGCGAAGGAGCGCATGATGCCCACGACGCCATGCTTGGCGGCGACGTAGCTGCCGCACTGCGGGTACGCCTTGAGGCCGCCCACCGAGCTGGTCAGGATGATCGAGCCGCCCCTGCCGCCCGCCAAGATATGCGGCACGGCGGCTTTCACCGACTTCCAGACGCTGGACAGGTTGACGTCGATCATCTCCTGCCAGTCGTATTCGCTGGTCTTGTCCAGGGTGTCACCCCCGTTGCCGATACCGGCGTTGGCGACGACGATGTCCAGTCGCCCCAACTGCTCCACACCGCTGTCCACCGCGGCCTTGAGCGCGCCGAAGTCGCGCACATCGACTTCGGTCGTGACGATTCGGCGATTGAGACCCTTGACCAGGTCGGCGGTCTCGGCCAGGTCTTCGGGCGTCGATGCCGGGATGGTGGTGTTCTTGACGATCGGCTTGCACACGTCGACGGCGATGATGTCGGCGCCTTCCTCGGCCAGGCGCACCGCATGGCTGCGTCCCTGCCCTCGCGCCGCCCCGGTGACAAAGGCGACTTTGCCTTCTACACGTCCAGTCATGTTTCCCTCCTGCGTTTCTCAGCCGAATATGGCCGGCATGGACTCCCAGCCCCGCACGGTCGACGTCGGGGAGAGTGTGGCCTCGGCAATGTCGACATCCCATTCGGGAAACCGCTTGAGAATCTCCTCGAGCGCGATCCGGCCCTCGAGTCGGGCCAGCGCGGAGCCGAGACAGTAGTGAGTGCCGACGCTGAACGTCAGGTGCTGGCGGGGCTCCCGGCGGATGTCGAAAACATCGCCGTCGGGCGGAAATTGGCGGTGGTCGCGGTTCGCCGCGCCGATCAGCATCATCATCACGCTGCCTTCGGGCACCCGTTGGCCGTAGTAGTCGACATCGCGGGTGACATACCGGGCCACGTGCGGCGCCGGTGGCTCGTAACGCAGCAACTCCTCGACCGCCGCGGGAATCAACGCCGGATTCTCCACCAGCGCGCGACGCTGATCCGGGTGGTCGGCCAAAACCTTTCCCGCCCAACCGATCAGCCTGGTAGTGGTTTCGTTTCCGGCGCCCGAGACGACGGTGACGTAGGTCAACAGCTCGTCACGCCGCATCCGCCGAAGGGTTCCCGTCTCATCCTCGAACTCCGCGTTGAGCAACTCGGTCATGATGTCGTTGGATGGGTGCTGTGCCCGCCAGTCGATGTACTGACCGAAGAACTCACCGTTGAGCATGGTTTCGGCCGAGAACTCCATCGGCTTGCCGGCCTCGGTGCGCATCTGTGCATTGGCGAAGTCGCGCGCGGCTTCCTGGTCTTCCTCCGGGACACCCAGCAGCATCCCGATGACCCGCATCGGCATCTGGGCGCCGAGGTCGTTGACGAAGTCGAATCTTCCGGCGCCGACCAGCGGATCCAGGCTGCGTGCGCAGAATTCGCGGATCTTGGGTTCCAGGTCGCTGATCTTGCGCGGAGTGAACATGCGCGACAACAGCTTGCGGTGGATATCGTGGACGGGCGGGTCCTCGAAAATGAGCACGCCCGGCGGCATTTCAAGATTGGCCCGAATCAGTTCGAGGATCGCGCCGCGGGCGGAGCTGAACGTCTGGTAGTCGACGATCGCGTTGTCGACGTCGGCGAAACGGCTCAGCGCATAGAAGTCGTGCTGCTCGTTGTAGTACAGCGGCGACTCCTCGCGCAGCCGCGCGAACATCGGGTAGGGGTCAGCGTTGAGCTCGACATCGTAGGGATCGAAATAGACGTCGCTGGCCGCGCTTACTGTCACGGGTAATCGCCCTCTCGCCGGTTACGCGCGGCCCCGTTTCGGCCGGGGGGCGCGAGCATGCCGTCTCAAGAACTCTGTCATCCCCCACCAACGAGTGTCAACGCGGAATCCGTTTCTGCTATTTTCGGTTCTTCTAAGCCGAGAAGAACGTTCTCACGCGGCCGTGGATGTGCGATATTCGCTCGTCGGAGAAAAAGCGGGCCGAAACTAGTTGCCGGCGAATCCACGAGAGCAGAAATCCCACACCTCGTCGGCGCTGATGGGGTGGACCGTGGCTTCGTCGGAGCCGCCGCTGGATTGTGCGATGAACATCACCGTTTGCATGGTCATCGCGGCCATCCGCTTGGGGTTGACGCCGCCGCGCAGCTTCCCGGCGTCGCAGGCGGCTTCCATCAGTTCGGTGAGCAAAGCCAGCAATGGGGCATGGGCGATCTTGACCTCTGCCGGATGTGTCACCAGTAACCGCGGCGCAAAGTCGGTGAACAGCGGTCGCCTGGCCGTCGGGTCTGGACGGGAGGCCTCATACAGCAGTTCGACCGCGACTTTGAGCCGCTCCAGCGCATCGGTGTGACTTTCCGTCGCGGCCCGAATCTGGTCGGCAGAACGGCTCAGCGCGTCCTCGAACAGCGCGAGCAACAACTCGTGCTTGCCGTCGAACTGCAGGTAGAAGCTGCGCAACGACTGGCGGGACCGGTCGACGACCTCCTGCACAGTGAAGTCCGTGCTGCCCTTCTCGATGATGATGGCCTGGGCCGCATCCAGGAAGCGCTGGACGCGTTGCGCCGCGCGCAGTTTCGCGGTCTTGATGGATCGCTCGACGGCCCGCTGTTTCCACGCAGGCTCTTCGCCCGGGCTAGTCACGGGCGGCTCAGAAGATTGCCGCGAGGAGGGAACATGGTTGGACTGTACCGGAGAACGTCGGGCCATAGCTGCGCTCGACCTCCTCACCGACGATGTCTTGGAGATTGTAACTTCCTCACGAAGAGAATAATATTCTCTTGCACAGGTGTTTGGGAAGCGCATTCGTGAGAGCGCAACGCCGGGAGCCGGGAGAAGCAGCGAGGAGATTTTGTGCAGCTGACTTTTGATGCCGATGTCGAGGCATTCCGCGCCGAATTCGTCGCGTTTCTCGACGAGCATCTACCCGACGAGGCCCAGGGTGTGGTGCGGCCGACCTCGTGCTCGCAGGTGCCGGAGTGGGCGGCCCGCTGGCAGCGTCTGCTGTTCGACAACGGTTGGCTGTTACCCGGAAATCCACCCGAATTCGGTGGGCGCAACGCGACGTTGTTGCAGCAGTACGTGCACGCAGACGAGATGGCACGGCGTCGGATCTACCGCAGTTTCAACCCCCAGGGCGTGGGGATCATCGCGGCTTCCCTGCTGTCGTTCGGGACCACGGAACAAAAGCAGCAGTGGGCGGTGCGAATCCTGCGGGCGGAGATCACTGCGTCGCTGGGGATGAGCGAACCCGGCGCCGGTTCGGATCTGGCGTCGCTGAAGACCCGGGCGGTGCGCCATTCCGATTCGCAAGGCGACTACTTCGTGGTGAACGGACAGAAGGTGTGGACCTCGGGCGCGCACGACGCCGACGTGCTGCTGACATTCGTGCGCACCAATCCCGACGTGCCGAAGCACAAGGGGATCAGCGTATTGCTGATTCCCACCGACACACCGGGTGTGGTGCGCAGGCCGTTCGCGTCGGTGTGCGACCACGACGACGTCGAATTCAACGAGGTGTTCTTCACCGACGCCCGGGTACCGGCCGACAACCTGGTCGGTGATCTGGACGGTGGTTGGCGGGTGGCGACCGGGGCGCTCGGTCACGAGCGCGCCATGCTGTGGCTCGACTACGCCAACCTATTGGACCAACAGACAACAGATTTCACGCCGAGCGGGGTGTTGGAACGGGATCGGTACGCCACCCTGGTGATGGACGCCTGGGCAATGCGACTGCTCGGGTCGGTGACGCTGGCCAAGGCCGCGCGCGGGGAAGAGGACGTGCCGGGCCAATCGGTGTTGAAACTGCTCGGGTCGGAGGCGGTCCAGCGTGCCTCTGAAGACGCGTTGAACGCCAAGGGGGCTGCGGGCCTTGTTCACCCCGCGATGACGGCGCCGTTCGCGCCACTGAACCTCGACGCGCACTACGGCAGCTGGTTCGACCGGTACGCCCGCAGCTTCGCCGGGACCATCGCCGGCGGCACGTCGGAGATCCAGCGCAACATCATCGCCGAGCGGGTACTGGGGATGCCGCGCAACTAGACTCCGCCTGCCCCGGGCGTGAATCCCACGACGCCACAACGGCGTGTCGCGTCGTACGGTTCACACTCGGCGTCAGCTCGTCAGAGGTGGACGAGCCGGGGCGCTGAGCCCACCGCCTTGATATGCGCCCCAGCTTCCCTGGTCAGCTCCCGTGAGCTGCCCAGCAGCCCTTCAAGCACAAGAGCGCGCTTGACGTGGCGGTGCAAGGCATGCTCGGCGGTGAAGCCGATGCCCCCGAGTACCTGCTGGCTGTGCCGCGCGGCGGTCAGCGCCGCCTGGCCCGCCGCCGCCTTGGCCAGTAGAAACGCGAACTCATTCGGCTGATCGGTAGCGGCCTGCAAAGTGGCTTCAGCGCCCTCGATGGCGACCAGCGTCTCGGCGAGCCGGTGTCGCACCGCCTGGAAAGAAGCTATGGAGCGGCCGAATTGGACCCGGTCCAGTGCATGCCGGCGGGCCAGCGACAGCATGGCCCGGCTGGTGCCGACGAGCCACCAGCCCACTGCCTGCCGTCCCGCACGCAGCGGGACGGCATCCCCGGTCGGAACCCGGTGCAAGGGGAGCTCCTCATCCATCGCCGGAGTCGCGCTGTCGGCACGCTCCCAGACCACCCAGGAACCGCCGGCGTAGGGCAGCGGCACCGGGTGGCTGCCGTCACGCAACACGACGTCGTTGAGCACGGGCGCGTGCGCGCCGGTCTCGCCGAGCAGACGGAATACCAGAGGGATTGCGGTTTCCGGCATTTCGTCGAGCATGTCGAGCCAGCCGAGCTCAGTCAGGGCAGCGTCCAGGGCGGCGCCGGACGGCGACGTCGTCATCACCGTCCGCAATGAATCGGCCAGCAGCGCCAGCTCGGAATCCACGTCACTCCTTCCCGAGGTCGAGCAGCCGGCGGGCGATGATGTTGCGCTGGATCTCGGCTGTCCCGCCGTAGATGGTCGCCGCCCGCGAGTAGAGGTACTCCGGACGCCAGGCTGTGTCGTCCAACTCCAGCGTGCCGGGCAACAGGTCGCGGACCGCGTCGTAGAGCTTTTGTTCGGCACCGGCCAGCAGCACCTTGTCGACCGAGGTGTCCGGTCCGAGCCGCGCCCCGTCGGCCAACCGGTGCTGGGTGGCGCGGGATCGGCAGCGCAGCGTATGCAGTGCGAGATACGCTGCGCCCAAGGCAGACTCGTCCGGTTCGGTCGCCTCGGCGATCAATGCGTCGAATCTCGAGTACAGGTAGGCGATCCGCTGCCAGAAGCAGGTTGAGCGTTCGTAGGGCAACAGATTCATCGCGAGCCGCCAGCCGTCGCCGGGCCTGCCGAGCATGCGGCTGGACGGGATGACCACATCGTCGTAGTAGACCTCGCAGAATTCGTCGACGCCGTGCATAGTGCGCAATGGGCGCACGGTGATGCCCGGTGTATCCAGGTCGACAAAGAATGCGGTGATGCCGTCATGACCCGGCGCGGTGCGGGTGAGCAGGACACACCGGGTGGAGAACTGGGCGTAGCTGGTCCAGACCTTCTGCCCGTTGACGATCCAGTTGTCGCCGTCGGGGACCGCACGCGTCGTCAACGACGCCAGGTCGCTGCCGGAGCCCGGTTCGGAGAAGCCCTGGCACCACTGCTCGCGACCGCTGAGCAGCCGCGGCACCATCTCGGCCGCGAGTTCGGTCGGCGCGTAATCGATCATGGTGGGCGCCAGGACCTCCACCATCGAGTAAGGACCGGGTTCGGCGAGGCGCCGGCCCACCACCTCCTCGCCGACGATCGCGCGCAGCAGTGCCGCCCCGCCCAGTCCGCCGACCGAGACCGGCCAGCCGTAGCGCATCCACCCAGCCTCGTACAGCGCCGAACTGACCCGGGCGAACTGCCGCATATGGCCCTGCAGGGAATGGTCCGGTCCAGGTGTCAAATCGTGCTCGTCGAGCCAGGCGCACAGCCCCGCTCGGAACTCCTCGACATTCACCGGACTCGGGCTCAATTAGCCTGCTCCTCCTCGGGCCGTTGCACGGCCCGCATCGTCGCCGGCTGGACGGCCTACGGCGTGCGGGCGCCCGGAGTCGTGCACGCCGCTGCGCCGGATGAAGGTCATGGCACGGGTTTTCAGCCGCCAGCCGTCGGCGGTGCGCAGGTACGTGTCGCGGTAGTAGCCGATACGCATGTCGTGCGCGGAGTGTTCGATGAAGCACAGCGGTTGGGTGCCGGTGGCCGTATCGCCGTCGAGATCTTCCACCAGCGAGGTGCCTGTCATGAACAGGCCCTTCGGTGCGGCGGCGACCAGCTCCGGGAACCGGTCGAGTGTGTAGGTGTCGCCGAAAGCGCTGTAGGTGCCGTCAGGGGTGAACACGCCGATCAGTCCTTCGATGTCGCCCTGGGTGATGGTGACCGCATACCGGGCGAGCAGCTGCTGGATCTCCACCAGGTCGTCAGTTCTGGTTGGCATAAACCTTGCCGCCTTTCATGACGAAGCTCACCATGCGGGTAACGGTGATGTCCTGCAACGGATTTCCAGGCACCGCGATGACGTCGGCCAGCATGCCCTCGGCCAGGCGCCCGAGGTCGGTCGAGTTGATCAGCTCCGCCGCCGTCACGGTCGCGCCGCGCAACACGGCCAGCGGCGGCAATCCCCACTCGACCAGAGTGACGAGTTCATCGGCGTTGCGGCCGTGCGGTATTGCCGGCGCGTCGGTGCCGACGGCGATCTTCACCCCGGCCTGGTACGCCGCCAGGATCGAGGTGCGCGACTTGGGGAACATCTCGGCGGCCTTGGCCTGAAGTTCGGGCGGCGCATGGGACACGTCCATGCCCTCGGCCAGTCGGCGGGTGCTGACCAGGAAGGTGCCGTTGTCGACCATGAGAGCGATCGCCTCGTCGTCGATCAGAAAACCGTGTTCGATGCAGTCGATGCCGGCTGCCACGGCGTGTTTGACGGCCTCGGCGCCGTGCGTGTGTGCGGCGACCCGCAGCCCGCGCCGGTGCGCCTCGTCGACGATGGCGCGCAGTTCGTCGTCCGAATAGTGTTGCGCGCCAGGCGGCCCGGTCAGCGACATGACCCCGCCGGAGCAGCACACCTTGATCAGCTGGGCGCCGTGCTTGATCTGGTAGCGCACCGCCCGGCGGATCTCGTCGACGCCGTTGGCGATGCCCTCCTCGATCGTCAGGTCCAGCACGTGCGGCGCGAAGGCCGCGAACATGGTCGGATCCAGGTGCCCACCGGTAGGCGTAATCGCATGTCCGGCAGGCACAACGCGCGGTCCGTCGATCCAGCCGGCGTCGATGGCCTTGCCCAGTGCCACGTCGAGCAGGTATCCGCCGGTCTTGACGAACAGACCCAGATTTCGCACAGTGGTGAACCCGGCGCGCAGGGTGCGGCGGGCATTGCCCACGGCGCGCAGCACCCGGGTCGGCGGATCGTCCTGCACCTGGGACAGACCCGGCTTCTCGCCGCGGCCACCCATCAGCAGGTTGACCTCCATGTCCATCAACCCGGGCAACAGGATCTGGTCCCCGAGATCGATCAGGTCGCCATCAGGCTTGCCTCCCACACCGACGATGCGGTCGCCGTCGATCCGCAGGATGCCTGGGGAGACGATCTCACCGGCATCGACATCGAGTAGCCCAGCTGCCTTGAGGGTCAACACCTGTCAGATCACCGGTTCCCGGATGCACTCCACCCACGCCGCGCCGCTGTCGGGAACCCGGGGCTGCTTCCACGCCTCGATCGGAAACGAGACCATCACCAGCGACTGCATCAGGTGCATGAGCGTGCGCGCGTCCTCGGGTAGATCGTCCAGCGGGTACTGGTCACAGTAGGCGATGACGTCGTTCAGGCGCGGGAAGGCAATGTCGTAAAACTCCTGCAGCTGAACCATCGTGGTGGCCAGTCGCTTGGCATAGCGTTCGGGCTCGGTGGCCAGGTCCCAGTCCAGATATGGTTCCAGGTCGGCGAATTCAGACGGTAACTTTGCCATTCTGGCTCTCCTTCGCGAAGTCGGCTACGTAGTCACCGGTCACCTTGTGCAGGTGGCGCAGCAGAATTTCCTGATCGCACAAGGGGAAGTCGTTGACCACCCGGGTGCCGATCATGGTCTGCGTCGCTTCCAGGGTGTTGGCGTCCTGCAGCGCGTACTCCTTGAACGTCACCGCGGCCAGCTCATGCGCCAGGCGCTCCCGGGCATTTCGCGGCGGGACGAAGTACAGCGTGCACTCGAAGATGTGTTTGTCCACGGCCGTCGGCCAGTAGTGGTAGGTCAGGAACCAGCCCGGTTCCCAGATCAGCAGCATGAAATTGGGGTAGAAGTGCCAGGAGTCGACGCCCCACTGCTTGACCTTCTTCGGGTTAACGCCCGGTGGTAGTCCGTCGAGCGTCGCGATGACTTCCGGCTTGTCCCAGGGACCGAACAGCCCGCTGCGCAGGACCTGGTCCATCGGCTTGACCATGCTCATGTCCGCCGGCGGGGCCTGGCCGCCCCAGGTCGAGATCATCCCGTGCGGGCTGGCCAGCTCGTAGTGCAGCGCCTCGAAGCCGTACTTCATGATCTTGGCGGCTTCTTCTTTGGTGTACTGCCCTTGGTGCAGCACCGGCGCATGGTAGAACTCGGCGAACGCGTCGATGAACAGTTTCCAGTTGCTGCCGACTTCTGCTCGGTAGGAATAGGTTTCGGTCATCTCGTGGAAGGGGTAGCCCTCGATGCCCTTGCCCATCGGTCCGAGATAGTCCACCAGTGGCTGAGCGTTGTGGTCGAAGTTGATGAAGATGAAGCCTTCCCACACCTCGCAGCGCACCGGCACCAACCCGTAGTCGCTCTTGTCGACGTCGAAGAACTCGTCTTCCTGCTGGATGTAGGTCAGGTCGCCGTCCAGACTGTACCGCCATGCGTGATACTTGCAGGTGAACTGCCGGCAGGTGCCAGATGTCTCCTCATGGGGAAAATCGTTCCACACCAACTTGTTTCCGCGGTGTCGGCAGACGTTGTGGAACGCCTTGACCGATCCCTCCTTGGTCTTGACGATGATCACCGACATGCCTCTGCCGGCCGACGGCAGCTCCTTGGTGAAGTAGCTGCCGGTGCGCGGCAATCGCTCGACACGACCCACGTTGAGCCAGGTGCGTTTGAAGATCGCGTCGCGCTCGGCTTCGAAGAACGCGGGATCGATCGAGTCGCTGTAGTCCACGGGTGCCGTGCCCAGCTCGGGATAGTTCTGCGTCCAGCTCCCGGCGGCTGGTTTGGGGAAGTGGGCCACTGTTACCTCTCCTCGTCAAAGTCGGTGTCGGTCTCGAGCTGCACGCCAAAAGTGTTGAGGGCCATGGCCAGCATCGTGTAGGAGCCGACCGTGAAGACGTAGTCCATGCGCTGACGGTCGTCGAGTCGGGTGCCGAGGGTGGCCCAGGTCTCGTCGGATAACTGCGACTGTTCGTCGAGTTCGTCGACGCCAGTGAGCACCGCGCGGTCGAATTCATCGAACGGCCCGTCACCGCGGCGGACCGCGTCGATCTCGGCGTCGGTGATGCCTTCTCGTTTCGCCAGATCGACGTGGTGCGTCCATTCGTATGCGCACTTGCGCCGGTGGGCGACGCGCAGGATCGCCAGTTCCCGGATCCGGGGCGGCAGGGTGGAGGAGTACAAGAGGTGGACGTTGAATTTGAGGAACGCCTTGGTCAGGACCGGATGGTTGGCCAGCGTCGACAGCACGTTGGAGGCGTCGCGCGGATTGCGTCGCTCCGGCGGCAGCATAACGGCCAGCGCCCCTTCGACAGCCTCATCCCACTTCTCGGGGGGCAGTGGGGGTAAGCGCATCCGGATCGCCCTTCTCAGGTGCATCCTCTCACTGAGAGAGAATCATATTCTCATTTCCAACCAATAGACTTGCATGAAACGGACGACGGGTCAATGCTGGCTCTAAGGGTGGCCGTCGAAGGGTGACCGGCCACGCCTGGAAAGGGCGCTCAGCCGCTCGGACGCCTATGCTGGATGTTGATTCTCGCTTCACGAGAAGATAGTTTTCAAAATATAGAGAGCTCGGCGCAGGTGGGCTCTGCTCTGCGGCTTGAAGCCTGCTCAATACACCCGATCAGGTGGATCAAATGAGAAGGGAAGACCCGTGAATAAAGAGGACATGATCCTGATCAGCGTGGACGACCACACCGTCGAACCGCCCAACATGTTCAAGAATCACCTGCCGTCGAAGTATCTGGACGACGCTCCGCGTCTGGTGCACAATCCGGACGGCTCGGACATGTGGAAGTTCCGCGACACCGTCATTCCGAACGTGGCCCTCAACGCGGTCGCCGGCCGGCCAAAGGAAGAGTACGGGATCGAGCCCACCGGTCTGGACGAGATCCGGCCCGGCTGCTACAACGTCGACGAGCGCATTAAGGACATGAATGCCGGCGGGATCCTGGCCTCGATCTGTTTTCCGTCCTTCCCCGGTTTCGCCGGACGCCTGTTCGCCACCGACGACTCGGAATTCTCGATAGCACTGGTGCAGGCCTACAACGACTGGCACATCGAGGAGTGGTGCGGTGCCTATCCGGCGCGGTTCATCCCGATGGCGATTCCGGTGATCTGGGACGCCGAGGCGTGCGCCGCCGAGGTGCGCCGGGTCGCCAAGAAAGGTGTGCACGCGCTGACCTTCACCGAGAACCCGGCCGCCATGGGCTACCCCAGCTTCCACAACGAGTACTGGAATCCACTGTGGAAGGCGTTGTGCGATACCGACACCGTGATGAACGTGCACATCGGGTCCTCCGGCCGGCTGGCGATCACCGCACCCGACGCGCCGATGGACGTGATGATCACGCTGCAGCCGATGAACATCGTGCAGGCCGCCGCGGACCTGCTGTGGTCGCGGCCGATCAAGGAGTACCCGGACTTGAGGATCGCGCTCTCCGAGGGCGGCACCGGGTGGATTCCCTACTTCCTGGAGCGGGCGGACCGCACCTATGAGATGCACTCGACCTGGACGCACCAGAACTTCGGAGGGAAGTTGCCGTCCGAGGTCTTCCGCGAGCACTTCCTCACCTGTTTCATCAGCGACAAGGTGGGCGTCGCGCTGCGCGACATGATCGGCATCGACAACATCTGCTGGGAGGCTGATTACCCGCACAGCGACTCGATGTGGCCGGGCGCCCCCGAAGAGTTGTGGGACGTGTTGTCGCTCAACAACGTGCCGGACGACGAGATCAACAAGATCACCCACCAGAACGCGATGCGCTGGTACTCCTTCGACCCGTTCACTCACATCACGCCCGAGCAGGCGACGGTCGGAGCGCTGCGCAAGGCCGCCGAAGGGCATGACGTGTCCATCAAGGCGGCGGGCCACGCAAAAGAGAGCCGCGGCGGCTCGTCGTTCGCTGAGTTCGCGGCCAATGCGAAGTCGCTCAGCGGCAACACGGACTGAGGTTTTCCCCGGCGAGCAGACGCGACAGCCCCCAAATCGGGCGATTTTCGGGTGCTTTTGCGTCTGGTCGCGCAAGGAAAGGTGCGGGCGGATGGAGTTTGAGCTCACAGAAGATCAGGAGCTGATCCGGCGGTCGGTGGCCGAGTTGGCGGCCAGGTTCGACGACCACTACTGGATGGAAAAAGACCAGGCGCACGAATTCCCGACCGAGTTCTACCGCGCCATCGCCGACGGCGGCTGGCTGGGCATGACCATCCCGACCGAGTACGGCGGGCACGGATTGGGCATCACCGAGGCCACTCTGCTTCTCGAAGAGGTCGCCAAGTCCGGTGGCGCCATGAACGCCGCGAGCTCCATCCACCTGTCGATCTTCGGCATGCAACCCGTGGTGGTGCACGGCTCCGACGAGCTCAAACAACGCACTCTGCCGAGCGTTGCGACGGGGGAAACCCACGTCTGTTTCGGCGTGACCGAGCCCGGTGCGGGGCTGGACACCTCGCGCATCACCACGTTCGCCAAGCGCACCGGCGACCACTACGTCATCAACGGCCGAAAAGTGTGGATTTCCAAGGCAATGGAGTCCGACAAGATTCTGTTGCTGACCCGCACGCAGGCCTACGACGAAGTCGCCAAGAAGACCGACGGCATGACGCTGTTCCTCACCGATATCGACCGCAGCCGGGTCGACATCCGGTCGATCGCCAAGATGGGCCGCAACGCTGTCAGCTCCAACGAGCTGTTCATCGACAATCTCGAAGTTCCCGTCGAGGACCGGGTCGGGCAGGAGGGCAAGGGTTTTCAGTACATCCTCGACGGCCTGAACCCGGAACGGATGCTGATCGCGGCCGAGGCGCTCGGCATCGGACGGGTGGCACTGGACAAGGCCGTGAAGTACGCCAACGAACGCGAGGTCTTCGGCCGGCCGATCGGGATGAATCAGGGCATCGCGTTCCCGCTGGCGGATTCGCTGGCCCGCCTGGACGCCGCCGAGCTGATGCTGCGCAAGGCGACCTGGCTGTATGACAACGG
The DNA here is from genome assembly GCF_017086405.1 of Mycobacterium gordonae. Taxonomy (NCBI): domain Bacteria; kingdom Bacillati; phylum Actinomycetota; class Actinomycetes; order Mycobacteriales; family Mycobacteriaceae; genus Mycobacterium; species Mycobacterium camsae. Next base: position 6,188,138 of record NZ_CP070973.1, on the reverse strand, counting down.
GAAACCCTGTGGGCGCGAAGCGAATACGGCAAAGTATCTGTGCGCCGACGCCGGGTTTGCCGCGGCCGACCGGGCGCTGCAGACCCACGGTGGCATGGGGTATGCCGAGGAGTATCACGTCACCCGCTACTTCCGCGAGGCCCGGCTGATGAAGATCGCGCCGATCAGCCAGGAGATGATCCTGAATTTCCTGGGATCGCATGCGCTTAAGCTGCCCAGGAGCTACTGACGTAGGTTGGTAGCCATCGAATGTGAACTGACGGCGACTTTTTCACGTTTTCCCCGCCGTGAGGTCACGCTCGGCGACGGAGAGGCGGAGTAACAAGATGCGCGAAACGGTCATCGTCGAGGCGGTGCGTACGCCGGTGGGCAAGCGCAACGGCGGGCTCGCGGGTGTGCATCCCGCCGACCTGTCCGCTGTCGTCCTCAACGAACTGATGGAACGCGCCGGCGTCAGCCCGGAGTTGGTCGACGACGTCATCTGGGGCTGCGTCAGTCAGGTCGGTGATCAGGCGGCCAACATCGGCCGCTACGCGGTGCTGGCGGCGGGCTGGCCGGAGAGCATCCCGGGAACGACGGTCAACCGCGCCTGCGGGTCCAGCCAGCAGGCCCTCGACTTCGCGGTGCAGGCGGTGATGTCGGGGCAGCAGGATGTGGTGGTGGCCGGCGGCGTCGAGGTCATGAGCCGCGTCCCCCTGGGCGCGGCCCGGGCCACCGGCATGCCGTACGGTCCCAAAGTCTCTGCGCGCTATGACGATTTCTCGTTCAACCAGGGCGTCAGTGCGGAGCTGATCGCCAGGAAGTGGGGTCTGTCCCGCGCGCGGCTCGACGAATACTCGGTCCGGTCCCACGAACTGGCCGCCGCGGCTCAGGACAGCGGCGCCTTCGTCGAGCAGATCGTCCCAGTGTTCGCCGATGACGCCCTGGTGGTGCACCAGGACGAGGGCGTGCGGCGGGGGACGACGACGGCGAAACTCGCCGGCCTCAAGTCGGCTTTCGTCGAGGACGGCGTGATCCATGCCGGCAACTCCTCGCAGATATCCGACGGCGCCGCCGCGCTGTTGGTGACGACGTCAGAACTCGCGCTGGAGATGGGTCTGACCCCGATCGTTCGCTACCGCGCCGGCGCCGTCTCGGGAGCCGACCCCGTGCTGATGCTGACCGGCCCCATTCCTGCGACGGAGAAGGTGCTGGGCAAGTCGGGCGTGCGGGTCGACGAGGTGGGTGTGTTCGAGGTCAACGAAGCATTCGCGCCGGTGCCGCTGGCCTGGCTGGCCGAGACGGGAGCGGACCCGGAGCGCTTGAATCCGCTGGGCGGCGCGATCGCGCTGGGCCACCCGCTGGGCGCGTCCGGCGCGGTGCTGATGACGCGCATGGTGCACCATATGCGGGCCAACGGGATTCGCTTCGGGCTGCAGACCATGTGCGAGGGCGGCGGCACGGCCAACGCCACGCTGGTCGAATTGGTCAGCTGACAGCAGGCCCGCGAGGAGGCCTTGCCACGTCTGGCCGATCCAACCTACTGTGTATTCACTAGGTTGGTTACGGCCCATTCGATTCGACGAGGAATCCGGTGCCCGACGTAAGGCCCTACGAGACGCTTCTCGCCAAAGGCGAAGACCGCAAACAGCGGATTCTGCAGGTGGCGCAGCGGCTGTTGTCGCGCAACGGCTGGCGCAATACGACACTTGCCCAGATCGCCGGCGAGGCGGGGGTGACCCCGGCGGGCCTGCTGCATCATTTCGAATCCAAGGAACAGCTGCTGCATGCGGTGCTGGATGCGCGCGACCTCGACGACGACACGCACTCCGACCGGGGCGCTGATCTGCTGGGTGAGATCGCGCTGGTCGCCGACCGCTTCAGTCGGCAGCCAGAGTTGGTGGGCACGTTCACCGTGCTGCTGGTAGAGAACATCGCCCCCGACGCACCGCTGCACGACCGCCTGGTGAACCGGCAGCGGGAAGCCACCGAGATCGTCGCCGCCGGCATCCGCCGCGGGCAGACCGCCGGCCGATATCGCGCCGACATAGACCCCGCCGTCAAGGCGGTAGAGATCCTCGCCTTCATCCACGGAATGGAAATGACATGGCTGCTCGACCCTTCAATACCCCTGGCCGAGGTGTTCAAGGAGTACGCGGAGGCGCTGGCGCGCGACTTCTCCCCGTCCAACCCGACGAGCGCGACATGAGATACCGGCTCGACGTCGTGGCGTCCAGCGTGGTCGACGTCGTGAAGTTCGCGGGCGGCTGGCTCTTCGACCGTTCGATGGCGGGCTGGGATGTCACGGTGCTACTCACCGACGACCCCGACGACCGTCCGCTGCACATCCTGGGGGCCAGGACGCTCGACCTCGAATCGGTGCTGGCGTCGGTGGGAACGCGTCCGCGTCCGCAGGCCCTGGCGGCCGCCGCGGATCTGCTCGGCTCGGACCCCCGGGTGCGCACCGGCGTCCTGCAGGCCCTCGACCATGGTGTCACCGAAGTGACGCTCTGGGGCACCACCTGGCCTGTCGAACTCGACGACAGCGTGGGGCGGGTCCAGCATCGGTTGAGCATGGCCGCGCAAACGTTCAAGGCCGCGGCGCTGGCCGCGGCGGCGGTGCCGGTGGACACCATCGGTGCGGTCGAGACATTCCGCAGCGGCCTGATGGCCCGCCGGTCGGTGGCCGCCGACCTGCTTCCGGCCTGACCCGCCTCAGCGCCGGCCGTGACTCCGGCGCCGGAAGGCCGATGTTGTGACGTCGGGAATTCCACGGTCGCCGGGTGGTCGTCGCTGGTGTGGCGTTGCGGTTCGGCACCCGCTGTGGAAATGTAATATCCGTAACCGAGAAGCTTATTCTCGCTAGCTGAGATTCGAAACGGAGCACGCCATGGTGGAGGACTTCACCGAACTGGATTTCTTCCGTGACCGCCAGCTTGTCGAGGATCCCTACCCGTACTACGAGGCGCTGCGCCAGCGGTGTCCGGTAACCCGCGAACCGCATCATGGCGTCACGATGGTGACCGGCTGGGACGAGGCGTGCGCGGTGCTCAACGACGCGCAGACCTTCTCCTCGTGCATTTCGGTGACCGGCCCGTTCCCTGGCTTCCCGGTGCCGTTGGACGGTCAGACCGACATCACCGAGTTGATCGAGCAGCACCGCGACGAGTTGCCCTTCAGTGACCAGCTGCCGACGCTGGACCCGCCCACCCACACCAATCACCGCTCGCTGTTGATGCGGCTGATCACCCCCAAGCGCCTCAAGGAGAACGAGGATGCCATGTGGGTGCTGGCCGATCAGGTGCTCGACGAGTTCCTGGCGCCGGGGCAGGGAGAGTTCATCAAGGGATTCGCCGGCCCGTTCACGCTGCTGGTGATCGCCGACCTGCTGGGTGTGCCGATGGAAGATCGCGACTCGTTCGTCAAGGGCATCCGCCAGAACTCAGGTGGCGGCGTCGGGGGCACCGGCAAAGAAGCGCTGGCCCACAGTCCGCTGGAGTTCCTCTACGGTCTGTTCTCCGACTACGTTCGCGACCGCCGGCGCGAGCCCCGCGACGACGTGCTGACCGGCCTGGCGACCGCCACCTATCCCGATGGCTCGATACCGGAGATCGAAGACGTCGCCCGTGTGGCCAGCAACGTCTTTTCCGCAGGGCAGGAGACCACCGTGCGACTCTTGGGCGCGGCGTTGCAGATCCTGGCGGAGTGTTCTGATCTCCAGCAGCAATTGCGGCGGGACCGCAGCCTGATCCCGAACTTCATCGAGGAGGCGCTGCGCGTCGAAAGCCCGGTCAAGGGGGACTTCCGGCTGAATCGGGTGCCGGTCAACGTCGGCGGCGTCGACCTACCGGCAGGCACCACGCTGATGGTTCTGCAGGCCGCCGCCAACCGCGATCCGCGCCGCTTCGAGGATCCGGCGACGTTCGACCCGGCCCGCAAGAATGCCCGGCAGCACCTGTCGTTCGGGCGCGGCATTCACAGCTGCCCAGGCGCCCCGCTGGCGCGTGCCGAAACGCGGGTCGCGCTCGAGCGCCTGCTGGACCGGACATCGGACATCAGACTTGACGAGCGGCGGCACGGCCCAGCGAATGACCGCCGCTACCAATACGTTCCGACCTACATCCTGCGTGGGTTGACCGAGTTGCATTTGGAGTTCACCGCGGGATGAGGGGTCTGTCATGAGGGTCTGGGTCGACGACGGGACGTGCCGCGGTCACGGCATGTGCCTGACGTTGTGCCCGGAAGTGTTCAGCTTGACCGACGACGGCTATGCCGAGGCGATAACTAGTGACGTGCCAACGGAATTCGAGGCGGCCACGCGCGAGGCCATCGAGTGCTGCCCGGAGCAGGCGATCAAGGAGCGCTGACGACTCAACCCGGCAGCCCGGCGCTGCCGGTCGGGCCATCGGCGCCCGCCTGCCCCGGCCCGCCCGGGGCGCCGTTCGCCAGGTTAACGAAGCCGATCCCGCCGGCGCCGCCGTCACCGAAGTCGCCGCCGCTGCCACCCGTCCCAGCGCTGCCACCCGCGGCAGCGGCGCCCGCGGCGCCGAAGAATCCCGCACCGCCGCCGGCGCCGCCGTTTCCGCCCGTTCCGCCGGCCCCTCCTGAACCACCGTCACCGCCGGTTCCACCGCTGCCGCCGAGAAATCCGTTGCCGCCGACCCCGCCCTGCCCACCCTGGGCGCCGGCACCGCCGGCGCCCGCGTTACCTCCCACGCCGCCCACGCCGCCATCGCCCATCAGCAGGCCGCCGTGACCACCGGCCCCTCCCGCACCGCCGGCGCCGCCGGCGCCACCGACGCCACCAACGCCACCCGACCCCCCGAAGCCGCCGGCGCCCGGCAATACCACGGCCAAACCGCCATCGCCCCCGGTGCCGCCGAAGCCCGCCCGGGTACCCATGCCGCCGATCCCGCCGGCGCCGCCGGCGCCGCCGGCGCCGCCGGTACCGATCAGAAACCCGCCGCGACCGCCGGTTCCCCCCGCGCCTCCGCTCCCGGCGGCCCCGCCGGCGACCCCGACGCCGCCCGATCCGCCGGCACCGCCGCCTCCTCCGATATCGGTGAGGCCCACAGCGATCCCGCCGGTGCCACCCTGTCCGCCGTCCGCGCCGACGCCGCCAGTCCCGCCCGTACCGCCGGCCCCGCCAACAGCGTGACCGTTGATGTCCGTGGCTAAGCCTCCGGTGCCGCCGGTACCGCCCACCGCTCCGGCGCCGCCGGCTCCGCCGGTGCCACCGGATCCGCCGATGCTGATCCCCAGAACTGAATTCGCTGCGCCGCCGGCGCCTCCCGTGCCGCCCACGGCGCCGGCGCCTCCGTTGCCGCCGATTCCCCCGCTCCCGCCGAGCGCAGTGTTTCCCGCACCCACTCCACCGGTGCCGCCTTCGCCGCCGGGCTGCCCGAGGGTGGGGCTGCTGACACCGTTACCCCCGGGGCCACCTGGCGCGCTGGTAAACACCGCATCGGTGCCCTTCGTCGCGGCCGGTCCCGCGGGCAGGACGCTCGGGTTGACGGCGTCGTCGCCCGCCGCGCCCAGTCCGCCGCTACCGCCCGCCCCACCGTTGCCGAAAAGTCCGGCAGATCCACCGCTTCCGCCCATGCCGCCATTGCCGCCGGCCACGATGGCGTTGCCGCCGCTGCCGCCGGCGCCGCCGTTGCCAGAGAACAGTCCGCCGTTGCCGCCGCTGCCGCCCGTCGCGCCGGGAGCGCCTTGGCCACCGCTACCGCCGGAACCGAACAGGCCCGCGTCGCCACCACGGCCGCCGGTCGGGTGTGCCCCACCGCCGGATCCACCGTTGCCGCCGTTGCCGAACAGCAGCCCCCCGGCCCCGCCGTCCTGTCCGGTGCCGGGCGCACCGTCGGCGCCGTTGCCGATCAGCGGGCGACCCAGCAGTGCCTGGGTCGGGGCGTTGATCAGGCCGAGGATCTGCTGCTCCGCCGCCTGCAGGGGCGACGCGGCGGTGGCGTCGGCAATCGCGTAGGAGCCTGCCGCGCAGGTGAGTTCCTGGATGAACTGGGCGTGAAACGCCGCGGCCTGCGCGCTGAGCGTCTGGTAGCCCCGGGCGTGCGTGCTGAACACGGTGGCGATCGCCGCCGACACCTCGTCAGCCGCTGCTGCCGCGAGTGCGGTGGTTGGTGCGGCCGCGGCGGCGCCGGCGGTCTGCAGTGTCGACCCGAGGCGGACCAGATCTGATGCCGCCGTTGCCATCATGTCCGGCGCTGCGATCACGTATGACATACCACTGACTCCCTCGGCAGGACGACCGTTACCTGGGCAACCGGCGACCCGACCGGAAGGAAGAGTGTATCGCTACTGCGCCGAAAGTGGTTGGCGTTTCGACAATTAGAACCACATTTCAGCAATGGGCGGCTCAGCTAAACGATGGAGATGGCCTGCCGCGGACACTGCCGCACCGCATCACGGACCAGTTCCTCGTTCTCTGGGGTGACCTCTGGCTGCAGGACCGTCAGCATGTCGTCATCGCCCAACAAGAACACGTCAGGTGCGATGCCCATGCACACGGCATTGCTCTCGCACAGATCCCAATCGACTTCGATTCTCATGGCAGCACCCTTACTGGAACGTTCTTCCATCCTGCGACATTCTGCATATGCACGCGGTTGCAGTTCTCCCAGTCCACCTCATAGCGCGGCATGAAGTTGAGTAACTTCTCCAGCGCAATGCAGCTCTCCATGCGGGCCAGCGCCGCGCCCAGACAGCTGTGGATTCCGTAGCCGAAGCTCAGGTTGAGCGCTTCGTGGCGGTCGCGGTCGATGTCGAACTCTTCGGGCTTGGTCCAGGCGGCGGGATCGCGGTTGGCCGCGCCGTTGATCAGGAACACCGGTTTCATGGCGGGTATGGTCACGCCATGCAGCTCAACGTCTTTCAATGAGCAACGAACCTGATACTGGGAGGGCGCCTCGTAGCGCAGCAGCTCCTCGACCGCCGCGGGGATCTTGCTGCGGTCCTCGAGCAACTTCTGCCACTGCTCGGGGAACCGCGCGAACACCACCGGCGCATTGCCCAGCAGCTTGGTCACCGTCTCGGCTCCGGCGCCACCCAATAGTGTTGCGAAGCCTGCTATCTCGATGTCGTCGAGTTTGGTCATCTGACCGTCTTCGCGCTCGATCTCGGCGTTGATCAGCTTGGTGAACAGGTCGTCGCGCGGCTCGGCGCGACGTTGTTGCAGGAGCTCGTAGTACAGCATCCAGGTTTCGATGTTGGCCTGCATGCCGCGTTCGCCGACCTCGACCTGTCCGGGTTCGCGGTGCAGCGACTCGTCGATCAGGTGACGCACCCGCTGGGCATGCTCTTCGGGCACTCCGAGCATCGTGGTGATCACCTCGACCGGGAACGGCCCCGAGAAATCCTGCACCACATCGAATCGGTCCGGATCGACCCTGCTGAGGTACTTGTCGATCTTCTCGCCGACCATCTCCCGCTGGTCCTGGATGGCGCGCGGCGTGAACACCTTGTTGAGCAGGCTGCGCATGTGCCGGTGATCGGGCGGGTCCATGAAGATGATCGACTTCTGCTCCGGTGGTTTGCCCGTCCGCACCATCGACAGGTCGATGCCGTAGGCCGATGAGTAGGTCTGGAAGTTCTTCAGGCCGGCCGCCACGTCGGCGTGCCGGGTCAGCGCATAGAAGTCATACTCCTCGCTGTAGTAGACCGGCGCTTCTTCCTGCATGCGCCGATAGGTGTCCCAGGCGCCGTTGAAGAAGTCCTCGGAGAACGGATCAAAGGTGACCTTCGACTTGGTCATTGAACGCTCCTTGCTGCTGAGCTGCGGGCTGACACCATTACAGCTGAACGCCTGACTGTAACGCTAACGGTAGCGGCTTCCGGGCCTGGCGAAAAGTGGTCGAAGGTCCCATTCTGGGGCGGCACATCAACCAGCCTCCGGGCCCGCTCCCGTCGAGCGTGACGCTGGATTCACGCTCGACGACGGTGAAGTCGGCTTCCCACTCGAGCCGTTGGCCGCCGCACATTCGTCGACGAACGCGAACACGCTGCGGTGGTACTCGGCTGCGTTGAGTCCGAGGCTGAGGTTGTGTCCCGCGTCGGGAAACCGGTTGCCGGTGAAAACGGGTGCTTGAGCGAACATTCCGGCGATTTCGGCCAGCTTGTCGTCGTCGCCTCGATACACCCGGTCGTGCTCGCCGATCGTGAACCGCACCGGCACCCGCACCGCCGGCGCCAGTTCCGGGAAGTACCGGTGTGGCCAGTTCACCGCCACATCCCGTTCGTAGGGCGGGGACGTCGAGGAGTTGGTGACCCCACGCAGAATGTCGGGCGGATACAGCCGGATCGGCTCCCACAGCAGCTCGCGGGTGCCAGGCGGGCGCTCCTTGACAGCGGCCGCCTTCATGATCTCCTTGGCGGCGTCGTGGTAGCGCCGGCCGGTGCCGCCGAGTTCCAGGCCCAACAATCCGGCGCCCCGGTCGTCGGCCGCCATCCGGGTCGCCAGCTCACACCCACCGGAATGGCCCAGTATGAACAGCCCCGCACCGCGTGATCGCTCACCGAGAATGCGTTCGACCGCACCGTATGCGAGATCGACGCGCTGTTCGGGAGTCTGCACCGCCTCCGGATACGGCCCTGAACTGCCATGCCCCGGCCGGTCGATCGCGATCACCGTGTAACCCAGCGCCGATCCCAAACGCAGCAACGACAACTCGGGATGCCCCGGGCAGTCGAAGTAGACCGCGGTGGTGCCCCCGCCGTGGATCGCCACGACGACGGCCTTGGGCTCGTCTGCCTCGGCGATGACGCCAGACATGGGCACGCCGTCGACGACGACCACGCGCGGGCGGGGAGTAACAGCAGTCATGCGTCGACCCGCAGCAGGATCACACCGCTGGGCGTCAAACCACCGCTGCTGACCACCGCGACCCGGGCCCCGGCGACCTGCCGATCACCGGCCTCACCGCGCAACTGGCTGACGGCCTCGTGCATTAGGCCCATGCCGTGGGTGCGGCCGTGGGAGAGCTGCCCCCCGTGGGTGTTGAGCGGTATGAGGCCGTCGCGGGCGATGTTCTTGCCCCCGTCCAGGAATTCACGCGCTTCGCCGATGCCGCAGAAGCCGAGCGCCTCGAGCCAGGACAGACAGTTGATGGTGAACCCGTCGTACAGCTCGGCGACGTCGACATCTTTGGGGCGCAGCGATGTTCGCGTCCACAGATGCGCGGACTGCCCCAGCACCTGCGGTTCGTGGGTGAGCGTGCTCTGGTCCCAGTCGATACGTTCGATGATCTGGGTTCCCACCGCCTCGACCAGGACGGGTGGCTTGGCCAGGTCGCGGGCGGCGTCGACGGCCGAGACGATGACGGCGATGGCGCCGTCACACGGGACGTCGCAGTCGTACAGGCCGAAAGGGGTGGTGATGGGTCGGGCGTTGAGGTAGTCGTCCATCGTCATCGGGTCGCGATAGACGGCGCTCGGGTTGAGTACGGCGTTGGCACGCTGGTTCAGCGCGATCCAGCCCAACGTCTCCTTGTTGGTGCCATAGCGGTGAAAGTGGCGCTGGGCGTTGATCGCCAAAGTGTGGGCCGCCGACGTGGCGCCGAACGGCCACTGCCAACTGTCGGTTCGCCCGCCGGACGGGACGATCCTGCCCTGCTTCATCAACTCGTTGAAGGTGGCTTCCCACAGCGTCCGGAAACACAGCACGTGTCGGGCCAGTCCGGCGGAGACGGCGAGCATCGCCGCGATCACCGACCCGCCCGGGCCGAAGGTTTCCATGCCGCCGTTGTGCCACGTCGGCCGGATGCCCAGGGCCGCTTCCAGCGCGGTCACCCCGCCCTCGTTGAACCCGCCGAAGTTTCCCCCGCCGGGGTAGGTCGAAAGGCCGTCGATGTCGTCGAAGCTCAGACCGGCGTCGGCGATCGCCGCCTCACACGCTTGCACGGTCAGCGACAGGGCAGGCACCATTTGCCGGCGGCCGATCGGTGACATACCGATTCCGGTCAGCGCGACCTTGTCTTCGAACTTCTCGGTGGTCAGCATCGGGCGGACGTGATCGCCGAAGCGTTCCGGCGCGATCTCGTCTTCGGGCAGCGGGCCCGGCTCAGCACCGGGGACTGGACGGAATAGCGGCAGCCATACATCCTCGATCTGTTCGAACACAACTTCGACGGTTTGGCCGAGCTGCAGGTCGCCGGGGTCTGAGTCGATGATGTTGGTGGTCAACCGAACTCGCGGATCTTCGGCGATGGCGACCTCGGCGATCACGTAGGGCGCCGGCATGCCGGGCACGCTGAACCGGTGGTTCACCGTGAACCCGGCCAGCGTCGCCCGGCCCGAGACGTCGCGCACGCCGATGTCGTGGCCACGACAGTAGCGGCACACCGGTGCAGGAGGGTGGATCAGCGACTGACAGGTCCGGCACTCCTGGAACCGCAGGACGCCGTCAGCACCTGCCTTCCAGAAGAACTCGTTCTCGTCAGTGAGCTGGGGCAGCGGGCGTCCCGGTGCTGCTGACACGTCACCTCCGCACGGTAGCGCCGTTATGCGAAACCGAGAATTACGTTATCATCTCTTCCAGCGTGCCAGCGCGGACACCTTCGAGCGGATCCTGATGTGAGTGTGCTTCAGCAGTCACCGAGTGCCGGTGTGACGGTGCTCCGATTGAACCGCCCTCAGCGGTTGAACGCCATCAACCACGGGATGCTGGCGGAACTCACCTCGGCGCTTGCGAATCTGGCCGCGGGCACCCGTGCCGTGGTCATCACCGGGGAGGGGCGGGGATTCTGCTCCGGACTGGACGTGCGCGACTTCGGAGCGGGAATTCCGGCCGCCGACGACCCGGCCATCGACCGGTTGCGCTTTCAGGAGTCGATGGCCGCGCTCCCGCAGGCGATCCGGGATCTGCCGCAACCGGTGATCGCGGCCGTCAACGGCCCTTGTGTGGGTGCTGGTCTGGCGTTGTGCCTGGCGGCCGACATCCGGATCTGTTCGACGGCAGCGACATTCGGGAACGCCGCGATCCTGCTGGGGTTGTCGGGGGCTGAGATGGGCATAAGTTACCACCTGCCGCGCATCGTCGGCACCAGCGTTGCCGCGGACTGGATGCTCACCGGCCGGACCGTGCCCGCGCAGGAGGCGGACCGCCGCGGATTGGTCAGTCAACTGGTTGCTCCGGAGGAATTGGACAACTGCGCGCTGGACTTGGCGGACCGGATCGCCGACCTCACGCCGCTCGGCGTCCAGCTCACCAAGCGCGCGCTACAGGTGAATACCGATGCTGCGGGCCTTGACTCGGCAGTTGAACTGGAGAATCGCAACCAGGTGATCAGTCATGCCACCGCCGAGGCTGCCGCGCTTCGCCAGAAGTGGTCGCAGGGATAAAGGGAAAGGATTGGCCTGTGGCGTGGGACTTCTCGACTGACCCGGAGTGGGCGGCGCAACTTGCCTGGGTGGACGACTTTGTGCGCTCAGAGTGCGAGCCGGTTGACCTGCTCGTCAAGGAGTCGCACGATCTCAACGACCCGGTTCGTCAAGCCCTGATTCCGCCGCTGCAACAGGTCGTGAAGGAGCGAGGTCTGTGGGCCACCCATCTCGGGCCGCATCTGGGCGGGCCCGGGTACGGGCAGCTGAAATTGGCACTGCTCAACGAAATCCTGGGTCGGTCGGAGTGTGCCCCCATCGTCTTCGGTTCGCAGGCGCCCGATTCGGGGAATAGCGAGATTCTGGCTCACTACGGCACCCCGGAACTCAAGAAACGATACTTGGAGCCGTTGCTGGATAACCGCATCGTGTCGTGCTTTTCGATGACCGAGCCGCAGGGCGGCGCCGACCCGAAGATCTTCACGACCTCGGCGGTCCGCGACGGTGACGAGTGGATCATCAACGGGGAGAAATGGTTCTCATCCTTCGCGTCGATGGCATCCTAATCGTTTGTAGGGATGGGTTGATCGGTCGAAATGACCGGGACTATTTCTGATCGGTCTGCTGCCAGGTGACGCCTGAGTTGTCCCGTCGTTCGACGACTTCTGAAAGAACGGCGCGCCTGGCGGCAGACCTCCCGGTGAGGTGGTGGGATTCCGTTGCCCGAGCCTGCCGCAGGGTTGACTTCCCGATGGTTGTTCCCGAGCCTTGAGCTCTTCGACAGAACGAAGTCCTGCGGTGCGCTGGAGTCACGGACGGCTAGTGAGATGACGGACCTTTGAGTCCCACGATTAGGGCGCCGCGTGAGTCCACCGGTAACAGCACGATGATCAACCGAAGGAGTCAAGGAACATTGAGACAGTATTGCGGAATTGATTGGGCTACAGCCCATCACGATGTCGCGGTGATCAATGACGATGGCAAAGTGGTGGCCCGCGGCCGGGTCAGTAACGACGCCGCCGGATTCGCCGCACTGCTGACGCTGCTGGCCGAAGCCGGCGACACCGCCGAGGATCCGATCCCGATCGGGATCGAAACCGACCGTGGCCTGTTCGTCGCGGCGTTGCGCGAAACCGGCCGGGTGATCTATCCGATCAACCCACTGGCTGCCTCCCGCTACCGGGCCCGGTACTCGGTCTCCGGCGCCAAATCCGATGCCACCGACGCGGTGCTGCTCGCCAACATCGTGCGCACCGACCCAGACGCGCACCGCCCGTTGCCGGCCGATACCGATCTGGCCCAAGCGATCCGGGTGTTGGCCCGGGCCCAGCAGGACGCGGTCTGGGCGCGTCAGCAGGTCGGCAATCAGATCCGCGATCTCCTCAAAGACTTCTACCCGGCCGCGCTGGTCGCGTTCGCCGGCCTGCCCGAAGGCGGACTGGCCCGCGCCGATGCCCGCACCGTCCTGACCGCCGCGCCGACGCCCACTCAGGCCGCCAACCTGACGCCGGCCCGGTTGCGGCGGCTGCTGATCAAAGCCGGCCGCAAACGCTACCTCGACCGTGACGTCGAGCGGCTGCGCGACATCTTCACCGACACCTACCTGCACCAGCCACCGGTGGTGGAGAACGCGATGGGCATTCACCTGACCGCGCTGCTGAGCCAGTTCGACGCGGCCTGCGCTGCCGCCGACGCACTCGCCGAGGCGGCGATCGCCCATTTTGACCAACACCCGGACGCCAAGATCATCACCAGTTTCCCCGGACTGGGGATGCTCGCCGGTGCCCGGGTGCTCGCCGAGATCGGTGACGACCGCACCCGTTTCGCCGATGCCCGCGGACTCAAAGCGTTCGCCGGATCGGCGCCGATCACCCGTGCTAGCGGCAAGAAAACCGCTGTCCTGCAACGCCATATCAAAAACCGTCGCCTCAACGCTGTCGGCCCGATCTGGGCCCTGGCATCGCTGCGCGCCTCCCCGGGAGCCCGCAGGCACTTCGACGCCCGCCGCGCAGCCGGAGACTGGAACCATCAAGCCCAACGACACCTGTTCAACAAATTCCTCGGCCAACTCCACCACTGCCTGCACACCGGCCAGCTCTACGACGAACATGTTGCGTTCCCACCTCCTCTCCAGCTCGCGGCTTGACCTTTAACTTCGTGAGATGTCTTTCTGATTGTCATGGCCGTCACCGATCCGGAAGCTCCGCCCTACGAACGCCATTCGATGTTCGTGGTTCCCGGCGAGACGGCAGGTATTCGTGTGCTGCGCGACGTGGGACTCGGGTACCAGCCGCTCGGCGGTGGTCGTGAGGGCTATGTGCGTTACGACAACGTACGGGTGCCCGCCGACCACATGCTCGGACCGCGCGGCGGCGCGTTCGTGGTCGCGCAGACCCGGCTCGGAGGTGGCCGCATCCACCACGCTATGCGCACCGTGGGGCTGGTGCGCCGGATCTTCGACATGCTCTGTGAGCGTGCGGTTTCCCGTCATACCCAGGGCCAGCTGCTGGGCGATAAGCAACTCGTCCAGGAGATGGTGGCCGACTCGTGGATGGAGATAGAGGCGTTCCGCCTGCTGACTCTGCAGACGGCGTGGAAGATCGATCAGTACAATGATTACAAGGCCGTCCGCGCCGATATCTCCGCGGTGAAGGCGATGATGCAGAAGGTCCTGCACGACGTGTCGGCGCGGGCGCTGCAGCTGCACGGCTCTCTGGGCACCACGCACGAGATGCCGTTCGTGCAGCACCTGGTCGAGTCGTTCGTGCTCGGGCTGGCGGACGGGCCGACCGAGGTGCACAAGACGGTGCTGGCCCGGCTACTGCTCAAGGACCGCAAACCCGCCCCGGACCTGTTCCCCTCCGAGCACCTGCTGCGGCTGCGGGAAGCGGCGGAGCGGAAGTTCGCGGTACAGCTCGCGGGCGTCCCGCGGTCCTAGTGCAGGTACCGGCGCGCGCGAGACAATAAGTGCGGCAAGATATCCGACACCTCTTCAATAGCGGGTTCCGGGCGGGTGCGCCGACGGTTGTGCTTGACGATAAGCGACCAGGTCGCGACAGACTTGAAGCAAGCTAGTGCCTGAAACCAGTCGAGGTCGGGTAACGGCACTGCCATTGCCGCTTGGTAGATCCGGGCCAACTCGTCAACTGGCGGTGTGCAGCCCACGCAGGGTGTGTCACGCCGATAGGTCAACGGATCGCTGTTGATAAGAAACCACCCGGCATCGACCCGCGGATCTCCCACCGACCAAATCTCCCAGTCGATGACGCCGGTGATCCGATCACCGACCGCGAGCAGATTGCCCAGTCGGAAGTCGCCGTGCACCAGGGCGGGCGGCAGCGGGGGAGGTAGCGAGGCGTGCAACGCAGCACCCACGTCGCGCCATCCGGGCGCCAGCGCCGGCTCCACCGTCTCCAATGCCCGACACCAGCGGTCGATCTCGGCGCCGGCGGTGACCACAGGCTCGCCGGCCAGACCGATCTCGGCGGGTTGGATCCGGTGTAGCCCAGCCATCATCGCGGCGGCATTACGAAACAGGTTGGCCACCAGAGGTTTCGACTGGGCGACATCCTCGAAATCGAACAACGGTTCCCGCGAGCTCCCGTCGAGGCGGGACATCACGATCAGCGGCGGCACCTCTGGTGGGCTGCCCGGGTCTTCCCACAGCACCCCGGGGACTGGTATCGCTGTCCCGTTGAGCGCCTTGATGATGCGGGACTGGCGCAGCACGTCGCGATTGCCCGTCGGCGCGACACCCGCGGGAGCGACCTTCACCACCACCGGCCGGCCTGCGAGCTGGCCGGCGTAAGTCAGGCTGGAGGCTCCGCCGCCGAGCGGGTGCAATCCCTCGACAGCGAGCCGGCTGCTCAACTCCTCGAAGGTCAGCTCAGCCATCCGATTTCGCGGAGAAAGCTCTGGGTGTGCGCGATGCGACCCGTCATCGTGCTGGCGTCGCCGGTGCACAGTTCGAGCACTGTCTGGGTGATGAGCCCGATGTCCTCGGTGTCGGTCTTCGCCAGGTCGAGGCTGCCGGCACCAGGTGTGGCAACCGGTTTCGACGGGGCAGCCGCATTGACGGCGATTCCGTCTTCATACAATTCGGCCGCAAGGCTTCTGGTCAGCCGGTTCAGTGCCGCCTTGACCGTGCCGTAGATGCCGAATCCCGCGCTGCGGTCGAATTCGTCGAAGGGCGGGCCACTCGGCAGGTCGCCGCCTACGGAGGTCACATTCAGCACCCAACCGCGGCGGCGCTCACGCATCGCGGGGATGGCCAGTTGCGTCAGGTGCAGCGGTGCCAGGACATGCATCTCCATCATCAGGCGCACCCGGCGCTCCGGAAACTCATCGAGTGGCCGCAGGAAGGTGACCGCCGCATTGTTGACCAGGATGTCAGGAGCGCCGATACAATGCACTACCTCGGCGAACAGGCGCTCACGGTCCTCGGTCTTCGACAGGTCGGCTTGGACGGCGATGGCCGATCCGCCGGCAGCGGCGATCTCGGCGAGTGTCTCCTGCAGCGAGCCCTGGTATTTGAGGTCGGGCTCCATCGTGCGGCCGGTGACGGCGACCGTAGCCCCCTCGCCGGCCAACCGCTGCGCGATCGCCTTACCCAGGCCTCTGCTGCTGCCGGTCACCAGCGCGGTCAGACCCGCGCAGCGGCCCGTCACCGGATGAAGCCCCACTCCGCTTCGTTGTCCTCGGTCTTGACGTGCGAGGCGGGATCGTCTTCGTCGTGCAGTTCGGGTTGCGGGATGCTTGGTTTGGGCTCGCCGATCTCGGTGATGGCGTGCACCGGGCAGTCCAATATCGCCCGCATCACCTTGTCGTGGTCGTCGGCCGGCACAGTGCCGTTGCCGGCCAGACTCGCATAGCCCCAGTCGTCGAGCGTGAAATAGCCAGGTGCACGCTTGCCACACAAACCGAAGCCGTCGCAAATGGTGCGGTCCAGGCGGATTTTCATGATCCCCCCATTACCTCGAAGGGGCGTTCGGCGCGATAAGCCCCAAGACTGCAATCCGGGCATGTCCCGTCGAGATGGGTTGCCACCTCGTCGGGAAACTGGTCGAGCAGGGTCGCCGCGACGTTGCAGGCCGCGTCCAGCGTTGCGCAGGCACCGCGGCCCCGCAGCACCACCGACCAGCGGCGCAGCCGCTCGACATCTTCTGCGGTGGCGGCGCCGTCGCGCAGGGCGCCGGCGGCGGCGGCCATGGCGGCGGTGCCGTTGAAACACGACCCGCACTGCCCGGCGTTCTCGCGGTCGAAGTACGCCGACACCGCGGCCGCGACCGCGACCGGGCATTCGTCGGTGATCAACGAGATTGCGCCGCAGCCCAAACCGCTGCCGATGCCGCGAATCGTCTCGTGATCGAGGGTGGTCTCCAGCACCCTGCCGTTGACCAGGCCGGCGAAGTAACCACCCATCAGGACGCCCCGTAGAATGTCCGGCGAAACACCATGGCGGGCAAGCAGTTCGGTGAAAGGCAGGCCGTGCGGGAGTTCGTAGAGAACGGCCGGCTTGCCCGCACCGGTGATGGTGGCCAGGAAGGTGCCCGGTGACTTCACGGTGCCCTGCGCGCGGAACACCGCCGAGCCGTGGCCGTGGATGTAGGCCAGGTTGGCCAGTGTTTCGACATTGCTCACCAGCGTCGGGCGTCCGCCGACCCCCGATTCGAAGGGGCGCGGCGGCTTGTCGGTCGGCTTGGCCGGTCCGCCGTCGACGGCCCGCACCGCCGCGGTCTCCTCGCCGGCCACATAACCCGGCTGCACCGGGAACACCTCGATGCTGACGTCACGCGAGCCGAGTTCGCTCAACGCCGACTCGACGCTGCGCGCCGAATCAGCTTCCGAAACAAGAACATAGGCGCGGTCGGCGCCGACCAACGTCGCTGCCAGGCACAGCCCGTCGAGGACCAGATGCGGCCGGTTGCGCAACAACCAGCGGTCTTTGACCGAAGCGGGCTCCCCCTCTTCACCATTCGCCACGACCACCGATCCACTGCAACGCCCATTGGCTCGCACCGTGTGCAACTTCACCGCAAGCGGAAAGGCCGCACCACCGCGGCCCAGCAGACCGCTGGCGTCGACTTCGGCGAGCAGCGCGTCGGCGTCGGCGAGCAGTCGGTAGCCACCCCGTTCGCGATATGCCGCAAGATCTTCGCGGCCTTCGGTCAGCAACCGGGGCGGGAAACCGGGCCAGGCGACGGTGCTGATCGCGACGTCGGCGGTGGTCATCGGCCGGCTCCGGTTAGGCTTGGCCGCATGCGGACTGCGGTGGTGCGCGTCAATGTCGACCAGACCGGTGTGCTCACGCCGGCGCAGTTAGGTGAGGGCATGGCCACGCTCCTCGGTCTCACTCGTGAAATCGGTGCTGAGATAGTCGAAAACGACCTTGCCGGCAGGCCGCCGAGCCGGCGGGAGGTCGAACTTCTGATCACCGGTGCGGACGTCGAGGCGACCACGGCTGCGGCAACCAAGCTGTGCAGCAAGGCCTTTGGCACAGAACCGAGAGTCGGCGTGGTCACCTTCATCAGCCGGGGAACCGACGCCGACGCGCACGGTGTGCTGGCGGCGTTCGGCCTGTCGGGCGAGATCGTGCGTGAGCCGGGTGACGACGGCTACGACGTCGTCTACGTCACGTTGCGCGAGGCCGACCTCGAACGAGTTCCGGAAAGCCGGATTCACACCGCCTTGGAGGCCTCGCTGAACTGCGAGGTCCACATCCGCGCCCGGTGACGGCATCACGATCTCAGGAAATCCAGGATCGCGGGAGCGGCCTGCACCCAGGTGTCGAACATGTTGAAGTGAGTCACCCGGCCGGCCGCGCGATCTTCTGACGCGCGCTCCCAGGCGTCCTCCGGCCACGGTGGGTCGATCAGCTGTGAACCCTTGATCAGGCAGCTGACTTCCAAAGACGTGCGCTTGGGATGATCCATGTCGTTCTCGCCACCGCGGATGATCAACGTGGGAATCTGGATGCGGTCGAACATCTCGTCCTCGACGCCCGGAATAGTCTGGCCGGGCTTGGACACGAACGCGTTGAGCCAGCGCAGCATCACCTTGAGAAAATCGTCTTTGTCGAAGTCGAGAAACCGTTGCTTGTTCGCCGGGTTTTCTGCGATGCGATCGCGCCACTCCGACACCTTGATCACGCCGTCCATGCCGGTGCCCCGCACCGCGAGAATGCTGGGGACGATGTAAAAGGACCCCAGCACGAACGTCCCGTAGATGCCGCCGACGATGTTCCACACCACCAGCTTGGTGATTAGGTCCGGATAGAGCATCGTGGCGAGCATCGAATCCCTTGCGCCGCCCGAGCCTCCGGCCAAGATGCACCGTTCGAAACCGAGTCCCGTCACCAGCTTCTGCAGGGTTTCGGCCCGCATATGGGATTCGCTCTGACCGTAGAACTGCACATCGGAGGCGCCGCAGTTGGGGCGGTCCCACAGCAGTACCCGGTAGCCGCCGTTAACCAGAGCCTCGGCCAGCGGGCGCAGTCCCTCGATGTCCTTGCTGAACCTGCCGCCCGGCGTCAGGGCGATGAGATCGCCCGCGTCGCCGAGTATTTCGTAGACGACGTGGCCGCCGTTGATCTCGAGTGACGACACGCCCGGCCGCGTCACGCCTGCACCAAGACGTCGTTGCCGATCACCCGGACCGGGTAGGTGCGGATGCTCCACTCCGGCTTGACCGCGGTAGTACCCGTAGCCAGCTCGAAACCCCATTGATGCCAAGGGCAGTAGATGTATTCCAGGTCGCGCACCATCACGGCGTCGCCCGCGGCCGTCTCGTCGACGACGGTACGTCCGCGCGCTCGTCCCGAACACAGCGGACCGCCCTGGTGCGGACAATAATTGGCGATCGCGTAGAAGGTGCCATGGACGTTGTACACGCCGACGCCGTGCCGCCCGATCGGCACCAATTTATGCGTACCCGGCGGGATCTCGTCCACCGTGGCGACGACGTGTTCGCGACCCTGAGCCAGGCGGGGTCGCGGATTCTCCTCGAGCATTCAGAGCACCCGGACCTGTCCCTCGAGCACCGGCACGGTCTCCGGCAGGTGATAGGTCGCAATGCCGTTCTTGTACATCACCGCATCGCGCGCGCCTTTGGGTAGATGCTTGACCAGCCAACGCGGATCGTCGAACGTCCAGTGCGGGTAGTCCGAGGAGAACAACAGGATCTTCTCGCACTCCATCCACTCCAGCATGCGGGTCAACTCCGTCTTGTCCTCCGGGTAGTCCAGCGGTTGGGTGGTGAACTTGATGTGATCCTTGACGTAGTCCGACGGCTTTCGTTTGATGTCGACGCGTGACGTGCGGGCCGCATAGATCGCGTCCATCCGCCACATCAGCGGCAGGATCCAGGTGAAGGCGTGCTCGACGAACACGATGCGCAGCGTGGGGAACCGGTCGAACACGCCGTCGAAGATCAGGCTCATCACCTGGTTGGCGGCCAACAGCGAGTAGGTGACCATGAAATCGTGGTTGTAGCTGGGGAATCCGACCGGTGGTGTCGGCAGCATCTCGTAGTTGCTGCGGGACAGATGGCAGCTCACCGTGATGTCGTGCTTGGTGGCCGCTTCCCAGATCGGGTTGTACATGGGGTGGCCCCAGGACGGGCGCGGCTCGGCCTTGATCAGTATCTGGGCCATGTAGGGGTGGCCCGCCCACTCCTCGATTTCGCGGGCGGAGCCGGCCGGATCTTCGACGGCCGCGCAGATCGACCCGCGCCAGCGCTGGTGCCAGTTGTTGTGATTGTCCAGCCAATGGTTGGCCTGCCAGTGGTTGAGGGCGGTCGAGTAGGCCTGGTGTGCCTCGGGTAGCCGTGGCGTACGCCCGCCCGGCTCTAGGATCGCGATGTCGGAGCCCGCCTCCATGATGAGCTGACGAAACGCCATATCCGGGTCACTGCCGGGGAATTCGCCGTCGGGCGGGAAGGTGTCGACCCGCATCGCGAACGAGTGCGCGTAGTCCGGTGCGTCGTAATAGATCAACTCCCCGACCTTGTGGTCGAGGAAGAACTTGCTGCGCCAGGGCTCTGGGATGTACTGAGTGATTTCACCGCGTTTGGGCACGGGGTGGACATCCGAGTCGACGCATCGGACGGCGATGCGCTCGGCGGCCGGAACCCTCTCGTGCATATGGGTCAGCGACATGGCATTCTCCTAAGTACTCACTTCTACTGTGCGCCCGAGCCGACGGTGATGTCTATGCCGTACAGCCCGGCCGCGTTCCGCCAGCACAACTTCTCGCGCTGCTCGGCCGAAAGCGCCTGGGGCAGGTTGGTCACATCGCCGCACTGCCAGTGCGGATAGCTGGACCCGAACATCACCATGTCGTCCTTACCGGTGAAATGCAGCCAGTCACCGGCGAAGTCGGCGTCGCCGGGCCCGTCCATCGCACCCTGGACGAAGTACACATGGCCGGGTAGGTAGTCGCTCGGTATCCGGGGAGCCCACGGCGTCTGTTCCAGGTGCGGGCGACCGAAGGTGTCCATCCGCCAGATGAACGGCGTGATGAAGTCTCCGGCACCGTCCGCCCAGACGAACTTCAGCGCCGGAAACCGCTCGAAGACGCCCTCGGCGATCATGTTCATCAGGTGATACAGGTAGTTCAGCGCCATGAAGCTGACGTATTGCTCGTAGGTGCGGGTATGCCCGGACGGCGTCGGCGGGAACCCGATGCCCTCGCCCGACTCGATGTGCACGGCCACCGGGAGGTTCGCATCCGCCGCGGCTTCCCACAACGGCCAGAACTGCGGCTTGCCGTACACCTCGCGCGACTGCAGCGGAACGCCGACTTGCACGACGCGTGGATGCCCGCGCCATTTCTCGAGTTCGCGTACCGCGCCGGCGATGTCGTCGGGGTTGACCCGGATGGTGCCGCGGAACCGGTCGCCGAACTCGGCGTGCTCGAGCCAGCGTGACACCATCATCTCGTTGTGGGCGGCATGTAGTGCGGTGCCCAGGTGACGGTCCGGCATGATCCCGCGCCCCATCGGGTGCAGGATCGCGACATCCACCCCGCGATTGAGAAACAGCTCATTGGCAACGAAGTCCGGGTCGGAACCGGGATAGCGGCGACCGCGCTCGGGTCCCTCGGTGTTGGGTGCGTACTCGCTGCCGGGCGCGCCGTACCAGTCCATCTCGTAGTCGGGGAAGCCGCGGCTCTTGAACGGCTCGCGCAAGAAGCTACGCAGGTCCTGATTGGTGGGGAAGAAGATGTGGACACTGGCGTCGATGACCGGCGTACGCGTCCCGTCGGCGTGTTCGATCATGTAGTCCATCCTCCCGTCGTCACGGCATATGTCCTGCTAACGGCGCTTTTGCATTGCTATTTGCGAGTAATGTTCTTAAAACCGGATAATAACATTCTCTAATCGAAATGTAACTCAGCGTCTTGCCGGTCGGACGGTGACGCCGGCGGCCTCTTCGAACGGCTTGATCACCGAGGTGAAGTCGGAATCGGCGCCTTGGCTCGCCGCCGCGGCTTCCCACAGCCGGCCCACGGTCTCGGCGAGCTCGACCGTAACGCCGAGTGCTCGAGCCTCTTCGAGATAGAGGCGGACATCCTTGACCATCAGTCCGGTCGCGAACCCGTAGTCGAAGGTGCGCGGCAGGATCGCCCGTGGGAACTTGTCGCGGCTGGCGCTGGTGGCACCCGAGCCCGCATTGAGCACGTCGATCATGATGGCCGGGTCCAGGCCGGCCTTGACGCCCATCACCACGGCTTCTGCCGTCGCCACCAGCACGTTAGCGGCCAGGATGTTGTTGACCAGCTTCATCGTCTGCGCCGAACCCGGCGTGTCGCCGAGGTAGCAGGGGTGGCCCAGCGCGTTGAGCACCGGCTCGAGGTCGTCGAATTCGGCGCGCGGGCCCGACACCATGAGTGCCAGTACGCCGCGCTCGGCGCCGCTGACTCCGCCGCTGACCGGGCTGTCCAGAGCGACGATGTCACGTTGTGCGAGCAGCTCGTGGATCTGCGCCGCCGTCGGACGGCCGACGGTGGACAGGTCGACGTAGCGCTTGACGCGCGCGCCTTCGATCACCCCGGCGGACCCGGTCGCCACCTCTAGGCAGACGGCAGGGTTGGGAAGACTCGCCAGCACGGTCTCGGCGCGATCCGCCACGTCGCGGGGCGACGTCGCGGCCGGGGCCCCGAGGCGCGCCAGCGCGTCGCTACAGGTGTCGAAAGCGACGATGTCGTGGCCGGCGTCGACGAGTCGCCGGGCCATGGGCAATCCCATGTTGCCCAGACCGATGAACCCGATTGGCATCCGATCAACCGTTGTCCAGCTCGGCGAAGATCTCGCCGGCGGTGCGGAAGCTGTCGACTGCTGCAGGCACCCCGGCGTAGATGGCGACCTGCAGAAAGACTTCGCGGATCTCCTCGCGTGTGACACCGTTGGTCAGCGCGGCCTTGAGGTGGGTGCGCAGTTCGTGCGGCCTGTTCAGTGCCGATGTCATCGCCAGATTGAGCATGCTGCGAGTCTTGCGGGTCAGGCCGTCGCGACCCCACACCGCGCCCCAGCAGTACTCGGTGACCAAGTCCTGCAACGGCCCGGTGAAGTCGTCGGCCTGTTCGATCGCGTTGTCGACGTATTCCTTGCCCAGGACTTCGGAGCGGATCTGCCGTCCACGCTGGTATGTTTCGCTGTCCACTGCCGTGCTCCTATGCTACGAGTTCGAGTAGCCTCGGATTCTACGGCGGCCAGCGAATTATATTGCTGGGAAACGGGATTGAACGCTCCGGTCAGTGGCATGCCCAGTTGACGACCCAGCCGCCGCCGAGATTGGCGATGGCGCGCTGTTCGGCCGCCTGCCGGGACAGGCCCACGCCGCCGTGGTAGGTGGCGCCGTCATGGGCGACCGCACCGCACTTCGTGAAGCTGGCGACCACGGTGCAGGTGGTTGCACCGCAGCGCTGTAAGGCCAGTCGCTCCGCCATGGATTTGTTCTTCTGCCGCCATGCTTTACCCGATGAGCCGTCGTGGCCGTAGGCGATGGCGCCGTAGAAGGTGTGATGTGGCGGCAAGTTAACGGGTTGGATGCGGGCGTCGGCAGGATGGATCGGCGTAGCCATCACGGCGGCTGCGAGCAGGCTGGCGAGCGCCAGGGCGACGCGACGCCGTTGTCGTGTCGTCATGCGTTGACCTTTCCGGTAGTCGTGTGAGCTGAAATTTACTGGAACGAAACATCTACCTTCTACAATACGCGCGGCAGTCGGGGGAACCGTCTGCCGGAAGGCACCGTCGGGGACGCTGCCCGATCTGGTGCTGCTTCGCGGCGACGCGCGCGGACCACCGCAGGGCGCCGGACCGCCGCAAATTCTGTTGGAGCGCTGTCGCGCTCACTCACAGTGAATCGCGCAGTGCGGCAATGGTTTCCAAATCATCCAGCGCTATGACGGCGCGCCGCAAACCCTCCAAGGCGATGTCTTCGACCTGCATACCGCCCATCCCGGCGGTGATCAGAGCCGCCACATACGCATACAGCGCACCCTGCCGGTAGCGCCGCCACAGTTCGTCGCCGCCAATGTCGGGTCCGCCGATGGCCGGCCAGGGCAAGGCGGTATTGGTCGAGCAGTTCCCGTTCAGCCGCCCGGCGGTCCGGTGGTGTCAGGCTCGTGACGAGGGTGTACGCCAGCTCGCGGGAGGGATGTCCGCGGCGCACCGCTTGCCAATCCAGCAGTCCGGGCCTGCCGTCGCGGAAGTACACGTTGCCCAGATGGGCGTCGCCGTGCATGACAGTGTGTGGGGCAGCGTCGATCAGGGCCGCAACCGCGCGATAGTTGTCGGCGATGAATCGGCCCCGCTCGACCGGGATGTCGGTGCGCCCGCGGAGTCGCTTGATCGAGGTGTTCATCATGGAGCCGGTCAGCAGGGAGGTGACGTCGGCCGACGGGGTGTAGAGCGTCTGGGCTGCCAGCTTGACGAACGCCGTTGGCGGGACGCCGTATCCGGTTAGCGCCAGGCGCGCGCGGGTCGAGGTCCCCGCGTCGGCGGTCAGGACGCTCATCGAAGCGACCTCGGTGCCCATGACATCGGACAGGACGCCCGCGCTGAGATCGGCGACGGCGCGCGGCAGCCTGGCGCGACTTCCGACGATCGCGTCGGTGGCGACCCGACCGACACCGCGGCCGAGGTGTGCGGCCAAACCGATGACCGAACGGGCCGGCGCCAGGGGCTTTCGCATGGTTGTCCATTCCCCGTGCCGGCGACGGACGGTGCCGGCGACGGGCGTCACGGTTGCACTAGACGCAAGATTCTATTCGGAATCTTCTACTGGAAGCGGATATCTGACTTCCCTACCGTAGTGGCAGGGCCCGCACGCATGAAACGGTTAGGGAGCGCGTCGATGTCGTATGTGATTGCAGCGCCAGAGATCATCAGCTCGGCCGCGTCGGATCTCGCTGCGATCGGTGTCGCGATCAGCGAGACCAACGTAGCGGTCGTGGGGCCCACCACCGCGGTTCTGGCGGCCGGCGCCGATGAGGTGTCGGCTGCCCTTGCGGCACTGTTCAGCTCCCACGGTCAGTGGTATCAAGCGCTCGGTGCTCAGGCGGCGCTCTTCCACGATCAGTTCGTCCAGCTCGTCGCGGCCGGCGCGAGCCGCTACTCGGCTGCCGAAGCTCTCAATGCCTCACCCCTGCAACAACTGTCGGATGTTGTGAACAATCCGGTGCAAACGCTCACGGGGCGTCCGCTGATAGGAAACGGCGCCGACGGCGCCGCGGGGACCGGACAGAATGGCGGCAACGGCGGGTGGCTGCTGGGCAACGGCGGTCGGGGTGGATCTGGCGGCGTTGGTCAGAGCGGCGGCAACGGGGGAGCGGCCGGTCTCATCGGCACGGGCGGCTTGGGGGGTGCCGGCGGAGCCGGCGCTGACGGCGCACCGGGCCAACCCGGGCAGGCCGGCGGCAACGGCGGCGCCGGCGGCGCGGGCGGATGGCTCTACGGGCTCGGCGGCCAGGGCGGGCTCGGTGGCAGCGGCGGTGCCGGTGGTGCCGCTTCCGTACCCGGTGCGGGCCAGGACGGCGGCAATGGCGGTGCCGGTGGGGCCGGTGGTACCGGCGGATTCCTGTTCGGGCAGGGCGGAGTCGGGGGCACCGGTGGCGACGGTGGCGCCGCCACCGGTGCCACCGCGAGCGGACCCGCCAGCGGCAGCGGCGGAACCGCAGGCAACGGCGGCGATGGCGGGCACGGCGGCTGGCTGTACGGGAATGGCGGCGCCGGTGGAAACAGCGGCAACGGCGGCTCATTCGTGCCGGACACCAGCGTCATCAGCGGGGCCGACGGCGGCAACGTCTACGTCAAGGGCGGTGCGGGAGGTAACGCCGGGCTGTTCGGCAACGGCGGGGCCGGCGGAAACGGCGGTGACGGCGGGACCGGGCAGTCGGCTACCGTGGCAACCGCCGTCAGTGGCGGAGCAGGGGGGAACGGCGCCGACGGCGGCGCGGGCGGGAACGGCGGCTTGATCTGGGGCGACGGGGGAGCCGGCGGCGTTGCTGGCAACGGCGGAAGCGGGGGTAACTGCGTCAATCCCAGTGGGCTGACGTTCAACGGGAACGGTGGCTTCGGCGGTTTCGGTGGTGGCGGCGGCAAGAGCGGTCTCATCGGCAACGGTGGCAACGCCGGCGCCGGGGGCGCCGGCGGCAACGGCGGAACAGGGGGCAATCAGGGTGGCGATGCCGGTCCGGGTGCCCTCGGCGGTTACGGCGGCGACGCGCAACTCTGGGGCAACGGCGGCGCCGGCGCCGACGGCGGTGCTACCGGTACGCCCGGTGCCGAAGGCGTGGTGTGGCAGACCAGTGTCGGCGGGGACGGCGGCCAAGGTGGATTCTTCTACGGCAACGGCGGCAATGGCGGTAGCGCGGGCGCCATACCGCTGGGCTTCGCGGCTCCGCTGAACAACGGTGTGGGCGGCCATGGTGGCAGTGCCCAGTTGTTCGGCAACGGCGGCGACGGCGGGGCCGGCGCTGGCGCCGGGCAGGGCGGCACGGGTGGCCCCGGGGGTCGTGGCGGTCAGCTGTTCGGTCGCAGCGGCGCCGATGGACCTGCCTAGCGCTTCCAATAGGCATGTGCCGCTAGATCTTTGTCTACGTGGCTAAGCGCTGAAATCCTGATCCGGTAGCCCACACGACGCTATCGCGGTGTCGCGGAACGCGGCGGCCGACGGCGGCAAGTACCGGTTGGTCATCCATCCGACGGCGATGGGCCGAACCAATTGTGGGTCGTCGACCGCGATCTCGACGATGTCCGGCGGCGGCGTCGCTGCCTTCGGCAGCACTCCGACGCCCAGTCGCGCCCCGATCAGACCGCGCAGGGTGGTGATGTCGGTGCCTTCGAAGGCAATGGAAGGCGTCATGTCATGGCGTGTGCACGCGTCGTCGAATATTCGCCGCAGCGTGTGGTTGCGGTCCAGGGCCACGAACTTCTGGTCGGCGAGCTCTTCGAAGCCGATCACGTCTCGGTGCGCCAACGGGTGGTCGCGGTCTACGACGGCGTAGAGCTGCTGAGTAAAGAGCTTGTGCCACTTCACCCCTGGCGATTCGTCGAAGGCCATGGGATAGCTGAGGCAGACGTCGATGACACCGGTGGTCAGATCATTGACCAGGGCGGGGCCGGCGCACTGGCGCAGTTCGAAGCGCGCCGCCGGGTGTTGATCGTGGTGACGCCGAATCAGCCGGGGAACCGTGGCCACCCCCAGCGAGACGAGGAAACCCAGGGCCACCGTCCCCGCGTCGACGCCCGCCAGCTGGCGCACGCCCGCGACGGCAGTCTCGAGGCTGCGTTGAGAGGCCAGGCTGGTCCGCAGGAAGGCTTCCCCGAATCGGTTGAGTTCGTTGGCCCGGCCGCGCCGGGTGAACAACTCCACGCCGATCTCGTGTTCAAGCATGGCGATGGCCCTGCTCACGGCCGATTGCGACACCGCCAGTCTTTCCGCGGCGTCGCGCAGCGTGCCGACCTCGGCGACCGTTTGGAAGTACCGCAGCTGATAAAGCTCCACGGGCTCAGATGGTAGTTGCGCGAGCGGCAATTACCAGCATAAAACGTTCGATTGAATACCAGGTCGGCCGATATGGCCGGGAGACGTTCGTCATGGTCGGCTTTCGTTAGGCGGTCTGACGCTCGGCCTCGAGACCGGCAAGCCACGAACGGATCTCGGTATTGTGCTCTCCGAGTCTGGGGGCACGAGTCCGGTAGGTCACCGGGGTGTCGGAAAAACTGATCGGGCTGGCTACCTGACGGCCCAGTGGTCCGTCGTCGTCGCGGCTCTGCCGGATCGGCTGCAACCCGAGACGGGACGCGTACGTGAAGGCTTCGGCGATGTTGTTGACCGCGCCCGCGGGAACGCCGGCATCGGTCAGGGCGGTGGTCCAGTCCCGGGCGGACCGCGCCGACAGCGCCCACTCCAGCCGGTCGCGCAGCCGCTCCCGATTCAACACTCTGGCCTCGTTGGTGCGGAATCGCACATCCTGTGCGAGGTCGCCCACACCCAAGACCTCACAGAGTCGACCGAATTGCTTGTCGTTTCCCACTGCCAGCACGATCATTCCATCGCCGGTGGGGTAGGTGTCGTACGGGACGATGCTGGGATGGGCATTTCCCATCGCCTGCGGGATTTTCTGCGCCAGAACATAACTGGCTGACTGATTGGCCAGTGCGGATAACAGCGTGGACATCAGGTTGATCTCCACGTGTTGACCCCGGCCGGTGCGGTCGCGCTCCCGCAGCGCCGACAGGATGCCTACCGTGGCGAACAGACCTGCCAACACATCGACGACGGCGACCCCGACTTTGGTGGGCTGGCCAGGATTCGGGCCGGTCACGCTCATCAGCCCGCCGAGTGCCTGGACGAGCAGGTCGTAGCCGGCCAGGTGCGCACCGGCATCCTGACCGAAAGCGGTTATGCTGCAATACACCAAGCCGGGATTGGTCTGCCGGGTCGTCGATTCGTCCAGACCGAACCCGGCCATCGTGCCGGGCCGGAAGTTCTCCACCAGCACATCGGCGTTGTCGGCCAGTGTCTTGGCCAGCCGCAGATCGTCGGCGTCGCGCAGATCCAGCACGACGCTGCGTTTGTTGCGATTGACGCCGACGTAGTAAGTGCTTTCCCCGTCGACATACGGAGGCCCCCAGGCCCGAGTGTCATCCCCGCCTCCCGGTCGCTCCACCTTCACGACGTCCGCGCCGAGGTCGCCCAGCGTCATCGTGCAGTACGGCCCGGCTAGCACCCGGGAGAAGTCCGCGACAAGTAACGATGAGAGAGGTTGATTTGCAGTGAAATTCATTGGCGGCCCAGCCAGGGTTTCATAACCGCGCTCCATTCTGCTCGCAACCCACGCTATCGGTGTGCGGTATCGAGCGTCTATCAGAAGCTTTTGTACAGAAGATTGTCTGAGGCGCAAATCAACACATCTGGAAAGTTTCTTCTGCCAGGTGCAACTGACCGTTCGGAACCTTGTGCTGGTCCGTGACGGTTGCCACGCCTAACGTTGAAGATGGTTGGATAGTCCTGTCGGTATGGCGGTGGCAAATACGATGTCGTTCCTCACTGTGTCGTCTCAGGTGGTGGCGGCAGCGGCCGCGGATCTGTCCTGGATCGGTTCAATTGTAAACGAAGCCAACGCAATTGCAGCCGAATCGACGACCGCGATCAGGGCTGCCGCTGCCGACGAAGTATCGACCGCGGTGGCCGCGTTGTTCGGTGTCCACGCCCGACAGTTCCACGCGGCCGGCGCGCGGGTGGCGGCTTCCTATGACATCTTCACGCAATGCCTCAGCGGCGGTGCACAGGCGTACGCGTCGGCCGAAACGGGCAGTGTCGCGCTGCTTCAGGAGTTGCTCAATGCCGTCAATGCACCGGCACAAGCGTTGTTGGGCCGCCCGCTGATCGGCGATGGTGCCGACGGGGAGCCCGGGACGGGTGCGGCCGGGGGAGCGGGCGGACTGCTGTTCGGCAACGGTGGTAACGGTGGGTCGGGCGGGAGCGGCCAGAACGGTGGCAGTGGCGGGGCGGCAGGCATATTCGGTAGAGGCGGCGCTGGTGGCGCCGGTGGTTCGTCCACCACAGGCGCCGGCGGCGCAGGTGGCCGGGGCGGGGCCGGCGCGGTGTTCGGCAGTGGCGGTGCCGGCGGCGGCGGTGGCAGCGGCCAGATCGACGGCGGGGCCGGCGGTCCCGGAGGGTTCGGTGGGCTGTTCGGCACGGGAGGCGCCGGCGGGATCGGTGGACTCGGGGTCACCGGCATCGGCGGATCGGGCGGGACGGGAGGGGTGACACCTCTATTCGGCCATGGCGCCGTCGGTGGCACCGGCGGTCTCGGCGTGACCGGTACCGGCGGTGCCGGCGGTGCCGGCGGCCACGGCGGCTGGATCTTCGGTACCGGCGGGTCAGGAGGTGCCGGCGGCGCGGGTCGCGTCGACGGCGGCGGCGGCGGGTCCGGGGCGGCCGCCGGCCTGCTGTACGGCGCGGGCGGGGTCGGGGGGACCGGCGGTACCGGGGGTGCGGCGGGCGGTGACGGCGGCGCCGGCGGTCGCGCCGGCTTGCTGGCGGGAACCGGTGGCGCCGGTGGGGCCGCCGGTGCCGGCCATCTCGAGGGCGGAACCAGCGGCGCTCTCGGCGGTACGGGCGGAGCCGGCGGTATGGCCGGCTTGCTCTATGGAACCGGCGGTGCGGGTGGTGCGGGCGGCATCGGTCATCTCCAAGGAGGGCCGGGCGGTGGCGGCGGTGATGCCGGCATCCTGTTCGGCGACGGCGGGGCAGGCGGAGCCGGTGGGGCCAGCGGCACCAGAGGGGGGACCGGCGGCGCCGGAGGTGACGCCGGGCTGCTCTACGGTTTCGGTGGCGACGGTGGCGTCGGCGGTTCGGGCGGGTTTGCCGCCCCCGGCGCCGGTGGCGCCGGGGGAGTGGGTGGCAGGGCCGGCCTGATCGGCCCGGGCGGGGACGGCGGTGACGGGGGGACCGCCGCATCAGGCGGCGGCGGGGTCGGCGGAGACGGCGGTGATGCGCGCCTGTTCGGCAACGGCGGCGACGGGGGCGACGCCGGCTACGGCCCGGCATTCGGTTGCGACGGCGGTGTCGGTGGAATCGGCGGGAAACTGCTCGGGTTGCGCGGCGCCAACGGACTGCCGACCCTCTAGCGGTGGTAGAGCCACTGGCGACGGGTCGCGCCGCCGAACCCTGAGAACGTGGTCAAGCGCGGTCGACCGGCCGCGCCACGGGCAGCCGGTCGGAGTGACCGCGTGCTACGGACGCCACTTCCCCTCGGCATCACCTGAAAAATCCCGAGTAGCTCCCGCTTCCGGAGTTGAAGAGGCCCGAGGAACTGCCGGTGCTGGAGTTGAAGAAACCAGATGAAGGACCGCCGGAGGAATTGAAGAATCCGGGCCGCTGCTGAAAGTCGAAGCCGAATGTGAAGGGGCCGAAGGTGCCGGTGCCGGGATAATCGAGAACTTCGTGGATGAGGTAATCGATGTTCGTCGGCGACAGCAGCGTGCTCTGATCGATCGTCCAGCCCCCGAAGAAGCCTTCCTTCACCTTCTGGTCTCCCGCGAAGATGACGTAGTGAATCTCGTCGATCGTGAACGACGCCTGGGTGATTTCTCCGATGGTGCCGGTAATCGGCACCGAGATGTCGCTGTGAATGTGGTAGCGGTAGGGGATCTCGGGAATTGTGATGTGGTAGCCGATTCTGGCCAGTCCCTCGTCATCGCCCTGCCACAAGAAGCCGTTGTTGTCACTGCCGGTGTTGAACGCGCCGGTGTTGACGTCACCACTGTTGGCAAAGCCAGTGTTGAAATTTCCACTGTTGAAGAAGCCGGTGTTGAAGTTGCCCGAGTTCAGCGCGCCGCTGTTGTGATCGCCGGGATTGACGCTTCCGGTATTGCCGGAGCCGGCGTTGTAGAGGCCGGTATTGGCGGTACCCGCGTTGGAGATTCCCATGTTGGAGATACCGGCGTTGAACAATCCGCTATTACTTCTACCGGTATTGCCGATGCCGATGTTGTTGGTGCCGGAGTTGAACAGGCCGAGGTTGCCGGTGCCGGAGTTGCCGATGCCGATGTTGTTGGTGCCGGAGTTGAACAGGCCGAGGTTGCCGGTGCCGGAATTCAGCGCGCCGAAGCCAATCTGGTTGTCTCCCGTGAGGCCGATGCCGATGTTTCCGGTGCCGGTGTTGCCGAAGCCGATATTGCCATCGCCGAAGTTGCCCAGACCCAGGTTGTGGCTGCCGGTGTTGCCCAATCCGATATTGCGCAGTCCCGCGGTGAGCAATGTGCCGGAGTTGCCGAACCCCAGGTTGTAGCTGCCGATATTGCCGCTGCCGACATTGAAGCTGCCGATGTTGCCGCTGCCGACGTCAAAGCTGCCGATGTTGCCGCTGCCGATATTGAAGCTGCCGATGTTGCCGCTGCCGAGATTCGCCAAGCCCGTGTTGACGCTGCCCAGATTCAGGGCACCGACGTTCGCCAGGCCGCCGTTGAGTGTTGTTCCCAGGGCGCCGTCGCGTAACAGTCCGGCCAGGTTGGCGCCGATATTGTCGATACCCGAGAGCTGCGCCGGCGTGGCGAACCCCAGAGGACTCGCGTTCGCCAACCCCGAGACGCTGTTGCCCCAGTTTTCCAGGCCCGACTGCAACGCCCCCACATTTCTCAGGCCCGAATTGCCCAGGCTTCCGAACGATATGTTCTGGAAACCGGAATTGTTGGCACCGGTGTTGAAGAAGCCTGACGAACTGCCGTCGCCGCTGTTCCAGAAGCCCGATGAATGCGGCGAAGAGTTGAAGAATCCAGGGGTTGCCGGAATGTCGAGGAGCGGAATGCGGATCGGGCCGAGGCCACCGGTTCCGGCGATCTCGATCACCGTCGAACCATCGGGGTTGCCGATGTTGAGCACCACCGCGGGATTGGATATGTCGAAGGCGATCTGGGAGAACTTGAAGGGGCCGATGAAGCCGAAGACCGCGCCGTCGAGTGTCTCGAAATAGACCGGGTCGGCACCAAAAGCCTGGATATTGGCGGGGGAGGAGGACACGGTGATGGGGATGTTGATCGGGATCTTGACGTCGAAGAATCCGGGTATTTCGGGGATCGTGATGGTGTAGTTGGCGCCGATCAGGCCCTGGGAGTCGGCTCGCCAGAGGACACCGTTGTTCATGTCCCCGG
The DNA here is from genome assembly GCF_017086405.1 of Mycobacterium gordonae. Taxonomy (NCBI): domain Bacteria; kingdom Bacillati; phylum Actinomycetota; class Actinomycetes; order Mycobacteriales; family Mycobacteriaceae; genus Mycobacterium; species Mycobacterium camsae. The sequence continues at coordinate 6,155,666 of NZ_CP070973.1, read as the reverse complement.
TGATGAACGCGCCGGTGTTGATATCGCCGGTGTTGGCTATGCCGGTGTTGTAGTTGCCGGTGTTGGCCACGCCGGTGTTGTAGTCGCCGGTGTTGGCGATGCCCGTGTTGGTGTGGCCGGTGTTGTAGGCGCCGGTGTTGTAACTGCCCGGGTTTGCCAAACCCGTGTTGAACCGCCCAGCGTTGAGCATCCCGGTATTGGCGATCCCGGTGTTGCCGACCCCGGTGTTGTTGCTCCCGGAATTGAAGAGCCCGAAGTTGCCGGTGCCGGAGTTGCCGATGCCGATGTTGTTGGTTCCGGAGTTGAACAGGCCGAGGTTGCCGGTGCCGGAATTCAGTGCGCCGAAGCCTATTTGGTTGTCGCCGGTCAGACCGATGCCGATGTTGCCGGTACCGGTGTTGCCCAGGCCGATGTTGCCCTCGCCGAAGTTGCCGAGGCCGAGGTTGTGGCTACCGGTGTTGGCCAGGCCGACGTTGCCCAGGGCCGCGCTGAGACCGGGTCCGGTATTGGCGAAGCCGACGTTGGAGGTGCCGATGTTGCCGCTGCCCAGGTTGAAGCTGCCGATGTTGCCGCTGCCGATGTTGAGGCTGCCGACATTTCCGTTGCCGATGTTTGCATCGCCGCTGTTGCCGAAACCGAGGTTCAGCTGACCGAGGTCGCCGAGGCCGACGTTGAAGACTGTTCGCCCCGCACCCTCGTGCAGGACACCGGTGAGATCTGTGCCGATGTTCGCCAGCCCGGAGAGATGCGCCGGAGCGGCAAAGCCGGCGGTCCCCGTGTTGAACAGGCCCGACACGGAGTTGCCCAGGTTGTACATGCCCGATTGCAGGGCTCCGAGGTTTGCGGCTCCGGAGTTGCCGAGGCCGCCTGTCGCGACGTTCTGCCAGCCCGAGTTGTTGGCGCCGAAATTGCCGAAGCCCGAGGAGCTTCCGGTGCCTTGATTGAAGAATCCCGACGACGGCCCGGTGGTCGAGTTGCCGAAACCCGGGGTTGCCGGAATGTCGATCAGCGGGATGCTGATGGGCCCGACGCCACTGGTGATGTCGATGTTGATCGTGGAACCGGGTCCGCCGATCAGGCCGGTCACTACGGGCAGGCGGCCGAGGATGGGTCTCGGAATGATGATCGGGCCCAGTCGGATGCCGAAAAGGCCGAGCACGTCGATAAAGAAGGGTGGCCAGGTGAACCCTTGGAAATCGATGCCCCCGAGATCGATGTCGATGGGGATGTTGACGGGCACGTTGAGGGTCATGTTCAGCAGCGGTATCTCAGGTATGAAGATGCCGGCGCGCAGGCCGATCAAGCCCTGGTAGTCCTGTTGCCAGAACAGGCCATTGGAGTAACTGCCGGTGTTGAACGCTCCGGTGTTGACATTGCCTGAGTTCGCCATGCCGGTGTTGAAGTTTCCTGAGTTGAACGAACCGGTGTTGTAGTTTCCGGTGTTCGCGATCCCGGTGTTGGTGTTGCCCGCGTTGCAGATGCCGGTGTTGTGATTGCCTGCGTTGAGCAGTCCGGTGTTGACGTTGCCGGAGTTGAAGAGGCCGGTGTTGTAGTTCCCGGCGTTACCGATCCCGGTGTTGCCGTCGCCCGAGTTGCCGATGCCGAAGTTGCCGGTGCCTGAATTGAACAAGCCGATGTTGTCGGTGCCCGAGTTGAACAGGCCGATGTTGCCGGAGCCGGAATTCAGGGCGCCGAAGCCGACCTGATGCGCTCCGGTGAGGCCGAAGCCGATGTTGCCGGTTCCGTTGTTGCCGAAGCCGACGTTGCCGGTTCCCGTGTTGCCTAACCCGACGTTGCCCTCACCGGCATTTGCGAACCCACTGTTGGCGGCGCCTAAGTTGCCCAGCCCGAGGTTGTCGCCGCCGAGATTGCCCAGGCCGATGTTGTGGGCGCCGAGATTGCCGAGACCGATGTTGAAGGAGCCGAGGTTGGCGCTGCCGACGTTGACGTTGCCGATGTTGCCGTTGCCCAGATTGAGGCTGCCCAGATTGGCGTTGCCGAGATTGGGTCCACCGTCGTTTGCGAACCCCACGTTGAAGTGCCAGGGGTTGTGCAGCACGCCCGACAGCCGGCTCCCGGTGTTCGCGATACCGGAAACATCGGCGGTGCTGGCGAAATTCAGCGTGCTGGTGTTGAGGATGCCGGAGACGGTGTTGCCGATGTTCGACATACCCGATACCAGTTCGCCGAGGTTCTTGACACCGGAAAGTCCGGCGCTGCCGGCGGCGATATTGAGGAAACCGGAGAGATTGCCTCCGGCGTTGCCGAAGCCCGATGTGCTGCCGGTGCCCGTGTTGAAGAACCCCGACGACGGACCGATCGTCGAGTTCCCGAAACCTGTGGTGGCAGGAGAGTCGAAGATCGGAATTCTGATCGGGCCGATGCCGCCGCTGCCGCCGATTTCCAGGACAGTTCCCGCTCCGCCGATGGTGCCGGCGATGCCGGGAAGGTCGAACCCGAGCGTCGGGATTCTGATGGGGCCGACCGTCAGCGCGCGCGTTTCCCCGGTACCGAGGATGTTGATGCTCGCGCTGTATTGCGGAAGCACGAAAGTCGGCACGACGATGGTGTCGAGCAGAAACTCGAACGGAATATTTATCGGTATTTTTATGTCGAGGTGCACCGGGATGGCGGTATTGGGAATCACCAGTCCGAGATCAATTCCGAACAAGCCCTGGTGATCTCCTCGCCAGAGGATCCCATTGGAGTAACTGCCACCGATCAAGGCGCCGGTGTTCACGTTGCCTGTGTTGGCCACGCCGGTGTTGTAGGCGCCGGTGTTGAAGCTGCCGGTGTTGTAATCGCCGGGATTGAAGTCGAGTGTGTTGAAGTTGCCCGCGTTGAAGCTGCCGCTGTTGTAGTTGCCGGTGTTGGCGATGCCGGTGTTGGCGATACCGGTGTTGAAGAATCCGGTGTTGGTGCTGCCGGTGTTGCCGATGCCGGTGTTGTAGTTGCCGGAGTTGAAGAAACCGAAATTGCCGGTGCCGGAGTTCCCGATGCCGACGTTGTTAGTGCCGGAGTTCAAGAGGCCGATGTTGCCGGTGCCGGAGTTGAGGGCGCCGATGCCGATCTGGTGGTCGCCGGTCAGGCCCACGCCGATATTGCCGGTGCCGGTGTTGCCGAAGCCGACGTTGTCGCTACCGAAGTTGCCGAACCCGACATTGTCAACGCCGGTATTGGCTAGGCCGATGTTGCCTAGACCCGCGGTCAGTGCGGGTCCGGCGTTGGCGAAGCCGATGTTTGAGTTGCCGATGTTGGCAAGACCGAGGTTGAAGTCGCCGATGTTGGCGCTGCCCAGGTTGAGGCTCCCGATGTTGCCGCTGCCGAAGTTGAGGTTGCCGATGTTGCCGCTGCCCAGGTTGAGGCCCCCGATGTTGGCGCTGCCGAGGTTGAGACCGCCGAGGTTCGCCGGTCCGGCGTTGACCACGGTGCCGTTGGCGCCGTCGCGCAGTAAACCCGCCAGGTCGGTGCCGACGTTCTGAAACCCGGAGAGGTCGGCCGGCGACGACGTTCCGAGCGGGCTCGCGTTGGCCCAACCCGAGATACTGTTGCCCAGGTTGGACATGCCGGATTGCAGTGCGCCGATATTGGCCAGACCGGAGTTTCCGAAGTCGATATTGCGGTAGCCCGAGTTGTTGGCGCCGATGTTGAAGAAGCCCGACGAGGTACCGGTGCCGCTGTTGAAGAACCCGGAGGACGGTAGAGCGGTCGAGTTTCCGAAACCAGGTTGGCCGCCGAAGCGGACGATCGTCCAATCGACGGGGCCGATGCTGGCGAATCCGGTGATGTCGATCGACGTCTTGGGTCCGCCGATGAGGCCGTGTGGAGCCGGTACCCCGGGCGGATAGCCGACCACCACTTGGGGAATCTCGAGTGCGTTGACGACACCGGTGAAAGCCGGCACCGGGCCGATGCCGACGGTGAAGCCGAACGGAATGTTGGAAATGACCATCCCGCTGTAGATGGCGTCGGTGACCGTGGAGGTGATCGGGATATTGATGGGAATGGTTCCCACCATGTGCAGAGGGATCTCGGGTATGCGGATGGTGTAGTCAGACCCGTTGAGACCCTCGGAATCGCCCCGCCAGAAGAATCCGTTGCTGGTCCTTCCGGTGTTGAAAGCGCCGGTGTTGATGTCGCCGGCGTTGGCGGTGCCGGTGTTGTAGTTGCCGGTGTTGGCCAGGCCGGTGTTGTAGTCGCCGGTGTTGGCGATGCCGGTGTTGGTGTGGCCGGTGTTGTAGGCGCCGGTGTTGCCTGCGCCGGGGTTACCCAGGCCGGTGTTCAGGGTGCCCGTGTTGAGCAGGCCGGTGTTCGTTACGCCGGTGTTGAGCAGGCCGCTGTTGCGCGCGCCGGAGTTGAACAGGCCGAAGTTGCCGGTGCCGGAGTTGCCGATGCCGATGTTGTTGGCCCCGGAGTTGAACAGGCCGATGTTGCCGGTGCCGGAGTTCAGCGCGCCGAACCCGACCTGGTGGTCGCCGGTCAGGCCGATCCCGAGGTTGTTGGTGCCGGTGTTGCCCAGACCGATATTGCCGTCACCGAAGTTGGCCAGACCGATGTTATGGCTGCCGGTGTTGGCCAGCCCGATGTTGGCCAGGCCGGGGCTCAGTAGCGGGCCGGTATTGGCGAAGCCGACGTTGGAGTCGCCGATGTTGGCGCTGCCGATATTGAAGTCGCCGATGTTGGCGCTGCCCAGGTTCAATTTGCCGAGGTTGGCATTGCCGAGATTGAGGTCGCCGATGTTGCCGAAGCCGGCGTTGAGTTGGCCGAGGTCGGCGAGGCCTGCGTTGAACAGGGTGCCGGTGGGACCGTGCAGGACACCGGCGAGGTTGGCGCCGATGCTGGCCACACCGGCGAGGCCGGCCGGTTGGTCAAGGCCGGTGGTGCCGGTGTTGTAGAAGCCGGATATCGAGTTGCCCAGGTTGACGACGCCTGATTGCAGCGCGCCAACGTTGCGTAGGCCCGAGTTGCCCAGCGCCGCGGTTGACACGTTCTGCCAGCCGGAGTTGCCGCTGCCGAGGTTGCCGAACCCCGAGGCGCTGCCGGCGCCGGTGTTGAAGAACCCCGATGACGGACCCGTGGTGGTGTTGCCGAAACCGGGGCCGCCCGGAATGTTCAGGATGGGTATCGTCCGACCTTCGAGGGCGCCGGCGAAAGTCATTGCGATCGCGGTGGTCGGTCCGCCGATATTGATCGTCACGACGGGCAGGGTGAGGGAGGACGTGGGAATGTTGAGCGGTCCCAGGTAGAAAAACCCATTCAGAAAAGACGTCTGCGAGTAGTAGTAGCCGGGGATGGTGACGGTATTTCCGCCGAATTGCTCTACCTCGTTGATCGGGATGCTGTAGTTGAAATTGATCGGCACCGTCGGAATAGAAATCGCCAGGTTGATTCCGACCTGGCCGTGGTTGTCGCCGGTGACGAACATTCCATTGTTGAAACTGCCCGAGTTGAAGGCGCCGGTGTTTAGGTCCCCCGAATTGAACCATCCGGTGTTGTAACTGCCGGTGTTGAAGTCGCCACTGTTGTGACTCCCGGTGTTGAAGCTGCCCGTGTTGACGTCGCCGGTGTTGCAGAGTCCGGTGTTGTAACTACCCGGATTGACGAAGCCGGAGTTGACGGCGCCGGCATTGAGAATCCCGGTGTTGTAGTTGCCGGCGCTGATGAGGCCGAGATTTCCGGTGCCGGGGTTGGCGAACCCCCAGTTTCCGCTGCCGGCATTACCGATACCGACGTTTCCGTTGCCGGAATTGAAAAAACCTAGGTTGTTCGTGCCGGAATTGAATAGGCCGACATTGCCGTTTCCGGAGTTCAGACCGCCGAACCCGATCTGATTCGCGCCGGTCAGTCCGATGCCGATGTTGCCGGTGCCGGTGTTGCCCAACCCGATGTTGGCCATGCCACTGTTGGCGATACCCAGGTTGTTCATCCCGGCGTTGCCAAAGCCGATATTGCGGTCGCCTAGGTTGGCTGGGCCGAAGTTGTCGTTGCCCCGGTTGCCGGTGCCGATGTTGTTGCTGCCGAGGTTGCCGCTGCCGAAGTTGCCGTTGCCCAAGTTGCCGCCGCCGAGGTTGTCCGCGCCGATATTGGCGAGACCTACTCTGCCGAACGTGCTCAGCGGGTTTGGCGAATCACTCGGTCCCAGCAGGCCCAGCAGGCTGTGCACCCTCCCGGCGTCCTGCAGTGCCGCGGCCGCCGCTGACGCCCCCGCGTGGTAGTCGAACATGGCGGCCACGTCCTGGGCCCACATCTGCTCGTAGTGGGCTTCGGCCGCGGCGATCGCGGCAGTGTTCTGGCCCAGGAAGTTTGAGCTCACCAGTGACACGATTCGGTCGCGGTTGACGGCGATGAGCGCCGGGTGCACCGTCGCTGCCTGCGCCGCTTCGAACGCGGCTGCCGCAAGCTGGGCCTGGGTGGCCGCCCGCTCAGCTTGTGCGGCAGCCGAATGCAACCAACCGAGGTATGGTGTGGCCGCGTCGGCCATGGCCGCCGACGCCGCACCCTGCCACGTCGACCCGGTCAACTCGGTGGTCACTACGGCAAAGGAGGCCGCAGCAGAACCCAGCCGGTCGGCCAGCCCCGCCCAGGCCCCCGCCGCCTGGCGTATCGTCTCTGTGCCGGCACCGAGATACATTCGCGCCGAGTTGATTTCGGGCGGGAGCACCGCAAAACTCATCACACCGTCCTCACCTGATCCGAGGTCCTCACCTGATCCGAGGCCGTGACCATGGGTCGAACCAGGAGTCCTGGTGAGCACTGACGCCGCCACGGAGCGGGTGGTCTTCGGTCTGCGTTGTCAGCGAAACACCTCGCCCGCAGGGGAATTCGTGGCGGGAGTTCGCTGGTACGGTCACGCTAGGCGGCATGCGATATCTGCGTCTAGCAGAAGGTTGCGAACAAACTCTTGCGACAGACGCAAGCGGAAGATGCAGACCTATGTTGCGCAGTGCGCAAGATAAGTTCAAAAAGCTTCTACTGGACGCGATGAATGACCGTGGATAGCGTCGGCTCGAACGCACGCACAACGAAGGCCGACTGATGCGAACACAACGCAGATTGCTTCCTGGTCGCCCGGGCCCGAGCCGCCCCGTGGCGAGTTACCTTGCGGTGCAGGCACCGTGGCGTGTTGCGACCGGTCCAGGGTGGTGATTTGCGTGGAACTGTACCAACTGCGCTATTTTCAGACTGTCGCCGAAGTCGGGACACTGCGCGACGCCGCGGAGAAGTTGGCGGTGTCCCAGTCGGCGGTCAGCCGGGCAGTTGCGTTGCTGGAGCACGAGATCGGCGTCGAACTGTTCACCCGGCGCGGTCGGGCCAACGAACTCAACAAGTTTGGGCAGGCTTTCTTGCGGGCGACCCTGGCCGCTCAGCGCAACCTCGAGACGGCGGTTGCCAAGGTGCGTCAGCTCGCTGGCGTCGACGGCGGCACGGTGACCCTGGGATTTCTGAATTCGCTCGGGGTGGCCACGGTGCCGCGGTTGATCCGCCGCCACCACGACCGTCATCCCGGTGCCCGGTTCGAGTTGCGCCAGCGGGCGGGGCCGGCCCTGATCAGTGAGCTGGCCAACGGGGTTATCGACGTGTGCCTGAGCTATCCGCTGCCGTTCGACGAATCGCCCGGCGTGAAATGGCATCCGCTGTTCACCGAACGGCTCTACGCCGTGGTCGACCGGACCCATCCGTTGGCCCACCGGGAGATCGTCGGTTTTCAGGAACTCGCCGACCAACCGTTCGTCGCCCTCGACCGGGACCACACGCTGCGCAGAATCTTCGACGACGCCTGCCAGCGCCATGGCGTCACCCCGGAGATCGCGTTCGAGGGCACCGATATCACCACCCTGCGCGGCTTGATTGGGGCTCGACTGGGCGTCGGCCTGCTGCCCAGGGCGGCTGTCCCGTCGCCCGACATCGTCGAAATCGCGGTCGACGACCACCAATTGGTTCGGCCGATCGCGGTCGGGTGGATGACCAACAGATATCTGCCGCCGTCAGCTGCCTCATTTCGTGACACCGCGATCGCTGCGTGTGGGCTGCCCGAGTGAACAGCCGACTCGTGCCAATTGCGTGGAACGCAACGGTGTGATCGCAACCTTCTGCTAGACGATGCCTCCCGCGCCGCTTAGCGTCGGCATACCGCCCGAGGCTGTTCGTCGAGTGGAGGTAGGTCGGTGTCGTTCGTCAGGGTGAATCCGGAGTTATTGGCCGCCGCCGCTTCAGATCTGGGTGGAATCGGGTCGACTGTGGGCAGGGCTTATACGGCGGCGGCCGGGCCGACCACATCGCTCGCCGTCGCGGGTGCTGATGAGGTATCTGCTGCGATCGCAACGTTTTTCGAGGATCACGGGCGCGAGTTCCAGGCAATGAGTCGGCAGGCGGCACAACTTCACGACCGGTTCGTCGCGGCACTGAGTGCGGGTGCGGGGGCCTACGCCGGTGCTGAGTCGTCAAGTGCCGGACCGCTGCAGGGTCTGCTAGATGCGGTGAACGCACCAACGCAGATCCTCCTGGGGCGCCCGCTGATTGGCGATGGGGCCGACGGGGTGCCAGGGACTGGGGCTGACGGGGGCGCGGGCGGGTTGTTGTTCGGTAACGGTGGTGACGGCGGGTCGGGCGCCCCGGGCCGCAACGGCGGGAGCGGCGGTGCGGCGGGACTGATCGGCAACGGAGGAGTGGGGGGAACCGGAGGCGTTGGCGCAGCCGGGGGCAATGGTGGAACCGGTGGCGGCTTCTGGGGCAATGGGGGATCGGGCGGGTCTGGCGGCGCCGGCGGAGTGGGTGGCCGGGGCGGGGTGGCAGGGCTGGTGGGCTCCGGTGGTGTTGGCGGCTACGGGGGCACCGGAGCGGCCGCCGGCAGTGGCGGTAACGGTGGGTTGCTCTACGGCAACGGCGGCAATGGGGGCACGGGCGGTGCCGGTGCGGCCGGCGGTCAGGGCGGCACCGGTGGGGGTCTGATCGGTAACGGTGGCGACGGAGGCCAGGGTGGGGCTGCTTTGGCGGGTATGCATGGCGGGACCGCCGGACGCGGCGGCGACGGCGGCAACGGCGGCGGCCTGATCGGCTCGGGCGGCGCCGGCGGCGTCGGCGGCGCCGGCCTGGCCGGTTCGGATGCCGTGAACCCGACGGCTGTGCCGAATTCCGCGGTCGGGACGCCGGGGCAGAGTTACCAGGGCAGCAATCCCGCTGCCGGCGGAAACGGCGGCCCTGGTGCCGCCGGTGTGGGGAGTGGCGAGAGCGGTGGCGCCGGTGGTCGGGGCGGCGATTCGACTGCGACGGACTACCTCTCGCCTGGAACAAGGGGTGGCGCCGGAGGTAACGGTGGCGATGGCGCAGCCGGTGGCGGCAACGGTGGCCCAGGGGGTGCCGGGGGGCTCGGCAGCACGAACGGCGTCGGCTCGTACGGCAACGGGGGCAACGGCGGCAACGGCGGCAACGGCGCCGGTCCCGGCGGTGCGGGTGGGGCAGGCGGTGCCGGTGGCGATGCCGTTGGGTCGCAGGGGGCCGCATACGCCGGCATTGGAGGTGGCGGTGGCAACGGCGCGTCGACCGACATGGTCGCCGGCGCTGGCGGCACTGGCGGCCCAGGCGGCAACGGAGGGCACGCCGGTCTGCTGATTGGCAATGGGGGTGCCGGCGGCGTCGGCGGGACGGGTGGTGTCGGCGGCACCGGCGCCGCGGGTGGTGCCGGCGGCGCCGGAGGGGCCGGTGGCACGGCCACTGGCGACTGGGCGGCCCATGGTTACCCCAATGGCGGTCCGACTACCTCTGGCGGTCAGGGCGGTAATGGCGGTGACTCGCTTTCCGCTGGCGGTGGTGGCGGCACCGGCGGCCTCGGGGGCAACGGCGGAAATGGTGGCCGGCTCTTCGGATTCGGTGGAGTCGGTGGGGATGCTGGCAATGGCGGAGCAGGTGGCGTTGGCGGGACCGGCGGAGCGGGAGGAGCCGGCGGGCAGGGTGGTAGCGCCGGGGTTGGCACCGCGGACGGGCTAGGCGGTGACGGTGGTCCGGGTGGAAACGGCGGGAACGGCGGGGATGGTGGGAGGGGCGGTTCGCCGGGGTCCACTGGCGGTTCCGGGGGTTCGGGTGGGTTGATCGGGCTGGCGGGCGAGGCCGGTAGCAGCGGCGTTGGTGGCGCCGGAGGCGCCGGAGGCCACGGCGGCGCCTACGGCCCGGGCGGCGGAGGCGGCACCGGGGTCTTTGCCGGCAGTCAGGGTGCCCTTGGCCTGCAGGGCGAAGACGGGGCGCGGGGGCAACACGGCTGACGAATACCTTGCATATTGCGCAAGGAAATGTTCGGAAAGTTCTGCTGGACGCGACTATCGCAGCTGCCTACCGTCTGTGCTGTGACCCGGACCACATCGCCCGCGGTCGGTTTCAGCTGTTGGGAGGCAAGTCAATGTCGTTTGTCAGCGTGGCGCCTGAAGTCGTAGCGGCGGTGGCCGGAGACCTCGCCGGTATCGGATCGGCGATCCAGGAGGCCAGCGCAACGGCGGCCGGCCCGACCACTCTGCTGGTTTCAGCGGGAGCCGATGAGGTGTCGACGGCCATCGCGGCGTTGTTCGGCGGCCATGCTCAGGGCTTCCAGGCGGCCAGCCGGCAGGCGGCGTTGTTCCACGACCGGTTTGTGGCCGCGTTGAGTGCGGGCGCCGACTCGTACGCCGGTGCCGAGGCTCTCAACGTCGGTCCACTTCAAGGACTTCTGAACGCGGTCAACGCGCCCACGCAGACGTTGCTGGGCCGTCCCTTGATCGGCAATGGTGCTGACGCGGCACCGGGCAGTGGCGCCGACGGCGGCGCTGGTGGGTTGCTGGTCGGGAATGGCGGGGCCGGCGGCTCCGGCGCCCCCGGGCAGAGCGGGGGCAACGGCGGGGCCGCCGGGCTGATCGGCAGCGGCGGTGTCGGCGGCGCCGGGGGCGCAAGTGCCGCCGGCGGTACTGGTGGCGCGGGGGGCCTGCTACTCGGCAACGGCGGCGCCGGCGGTGTGGGCGGAGTGGGCGCATACTCCCCAGACGGCATCGCCGGGCCGGGGGGCATGGGCGGCCGGGGCGGGGCCGGCGGGCTGGTCGGAATTGGCGGGGCAGGTGGTGCCGGTGGCACCGGCGGCTGGTCCGACGGCTTCTCAGGTACGGGCGGCGCCGGCGGGGGCGGTGGGTTCGGAGGCACCGCCGGGCTGATCGGAACTGGCGGGGCAGGTGGTGCTGGTGGCACCGGCGGCGGGTCTGGCGGCAGCGAAGGCACCGGTGGCGCCGGCGGGTCCGGTGCGGTCGGAGGCGCCGCCGGGCTGATCGGATCCGGTGGCGCCGGCGGGCTGGGCGGGTCCGGTGGATTCGGCATCCAGGGTGGCGATGGCGGCAATGGTGGCCAGGGCGGCGCCAACGGCCATCTCTACGGCAACGGCGGCATCGGCGGAAGCGGCGGTGGTGGCGGAGGCGGTTACTTCGCAGGCGGCGGCGGGACCGGCGGCGACGGGGGCGCGGCTCGGCTCTTCGGTGTCGGCGGTGCGGGCGGCACAGGCGGAGTCGGGGCATCCTCTCAAAACGGTGCTGCCGGACCCGGTGGAGCCGCCGGGGCCGGCGGTGACGGCGGTTTGTTGTGGGGTGCCGGCGGCGCCGGAGGGGTCGGTGGCGTCGGTGGTTTCGATCGTGACGGAAACGCGGCCGCATCCGGCTTCAGCGGTAACGGCGGGGCCGCGGGCTGGTGGGGACGTGGGGGCGACGGTGGAGCGGGAGCGCTGGGCTCGGCAGGCGGCAATGGCGGTCGCGGCGGCCTGTTCTTCGGCGACGGCGGAGCGGGCGGCCAGGGTGGGGCCGGTGCGAATGGCGGCCACGGCGGCAATGGCGGTCGGGTGCTCGGCGACGGTGGTGACGGCGGTCAGGGCGGATCGGCACAGGCCGGTATCAACGGCGGCGCAGCCGGGCAGGGCGGGGACGGTGGCAACGGCGCGACTTGGTTCGGTTCGGGCGGCGACGGCGGTCGCGGGGGCGCGGGTTTGGTCGGTGCGGCTGGTGTGAACCCGACATCAATTCCTAATTCGGCGACCGGCGCGGCCGGGGCGACTACCGGTAGTCCGTCCGAACCTGCAGCCACTCCCAATCCGGCCGGCAACGGGGGAGATGGACCGCAGGGAAGCGCCGGGCAGGACGGCGGCGCGGGCGGTGCCGGCGGCAGCATCTTCTCGCCGGGTGACCCGCAGAACATTGCGATTGGCGGCAACGGCGGCAAGGGCGGTGACGCCGTCGCCGGCGCTGGCGGGATCGGTGGTAACGGCGGTGCCGGCGGGGCGGGCGGGTACGCCCAGGCCGACGCTTTCGCCGCGATCGGGGGTAATGGCGGCAACGGCGGCAGTGGCGCCGGATCCGGCGGTGCAGGGGGAGCCGGAGGCACCGGCGGTTCGAGCGCAGGGGGGTCAACCGCTGCCGAAGGCTGGGCCTCCTCCGGTATTGGCGGCGATGGTGGGAACGGCGCCACGAGCGGCATCTCCGGCGCCAATGGCGGGACTGGAGGCGCTGGCGGTAACGGCGGCAACGCCGGCCTGCTCATCGGCAACGGCGGCGCCGGCGGGGCCGGGGGGATCGGCGGTGTCGGAGGTGCCGGCGCCGCCGGTGGTGCCGGCGGAGCGGGCGGATCCGGCGGCGTTGCCACTGGCACTTACGAGGCGTACGGATACCAACACGACAGCGACCATCGTTCAGGCGGTCTCGGCGGCAATGGTGGTGACTCGCTGTCCAGTGGCGGCAACGGCGGGTCCGGCGGTTCTGGCGGCCATGGGGGCAACGCGGGTCAGTGGCTCGGTTTCGGCGGCGCCGGGGGTGCCGCGGGTGCGGGCGGGGCCGGTGGTATCGGCGGGGCCGGCGGTGCCGGCGGGGCCGGCGGCCATGGCGGTAACGCCGTGAGCTCAGGAACTCCCTCCCAAGCATTCGGGGGCGACGGCGGTGGCGGCGGTGACGGCGGGGACGGCGGGAGCGGCGGCGACGGCGGCGCTCCTGGGCTCACCGGCGGTACCGGTGGGCGAGGCGGTCTGATCGGGCTTGCCGGTGGTCACGGAGCTGCCGGCATGGCCGGTGCGCCAGGTCCGGGCGGGCCCGGTGGAGCGTTCGGACTCGGCGGTGATGGCGGCACGGTGAGCACCGGGGGGAACCCCGGTGGCGCGGGTGCCGACGGCAAGGCGGGTGCTGACGGAAGTGCCGGCCAACCGGGCTGACGACCACTGTGGTGAACTGGCCTGCCATGTTCGACGCCCACTTTCACGTCATCGACCCGACCCATCCCCTGATCCCCAACGAAGGATTCGTGCCCGAGCCGTTCACCGTCACGGACTATCTCGACCGCGTCGCGGACTACGGGATCACCGGCGGGGCGGTCGTGTCGGGATCGTTTCAAGGGTTCGACCAGGGCTACCTGATCGCCGCTCTACAGCAGCTGGGGCCGGGTTGGGTCGGCGCCACCCAACTGGACCCGGACACCTCTGATGCCGACATCGTCCGCTTGGATCGAGCGGGCGTCCGTGCGGTCCGCTTCACGCTCGCCCGCGGAGGGACGTTGGACGTGGCGCTGGCGTTGCGCGTGCACGACTTGTGCGGCTGGCACACCGAGTTGTACGTCGACTCGGCGCGACTGCCGGAACTCGCTCCGCGCCTAGCCCGCCTACCCCGGGTGAGTATCGACCACCTGGGGCTGACCGCGGCCGGTCTGCCCCATCTGCTCGCCGCGGTCGGGCGCGGCGCGCGAGTCAAAGCGACTGGATTCGGTCGCTTACAACTTGATATCCCCGACGCGCTGCGTCGTATCGACGCCGTCGATCCCGGGGCTCTGCTGTTCGGCACCGACCTGCCTGGCACCCGGGCGCCCCGCGCATTCGCCCCAACAGACTTCGACCTGATCACCGACACTCTTGGCGACACCGCTCTGCAAAGGCTTAGTGCTAATGCTAAAGCCTGGTACCTGCCATGACGATGTATTCGGATGCCTTCAGCAATGTTTGCGAAAGGCGCAAAGGTGTGTTCCGAAAGTTCTGCTAGACCCGGTTGAGGCGCCTCCCTAGCGTCCTGTGTGACCGAGATCACGCGGTCGGTGGCCAGGGAGGTTGCAGTGTCATTTGTCGGTGTGTCGCCAGAGGTGCTGGCGGCGATGGCGTCGGATGTAGCGGGCATCGGCACAGCCGTGAGTCAGGCCCGGGCGGTGGCGTCGGCGTCCACCACGGGGTTGGCGGCTGCAGGAGCCGACGAGGTGTCAGCGGTGATCGCGGACCTATTCGCCGGCCATGGTCTCGAGTTTCAGACGGTGAGCCGGCAGGCGGCCCTGTTCCATGATCGGTTCGTCGCTGCCTTGGCGGCGAGCGCGGGCGCCTACGCCGGCGCCGAATCGCTCAACGTCGGGCCGTTGCAGGGTTTGCTGAATGTGGTCAACGCACCGACTCAGGCGTTGCTGGGGCGCCCGCTGATCGGCAACGGCGCCGACGGGGCGCCGGGAACTGGCGCCGCCGGCGGTGCCGGCGGGTTGTTGTTCGGTAACGGCGGCAACGGCGGATCTGGGACGGTCGGGCAGGCCGGTGGCAACGGCGGCGCAGCCGGACTGTTCGGCCAGGGTGGGGCCGGCGGCGCAGGCGGCGACGCTGCCGCCGGGGGCAATGGCGGCTCCGGCGGGTGGCTCTGGGGCAACGGCGGTACCGGTGGAGCCGGCGGGATCGGGTCGGCGGGCGGCAAAGGAGGTGCCGGTGGCTACGGCGGCTCCGCTGGTTGGTTCGGGACGGGCGGAGTCGGCGGGGCCGGCGGTATCGGAGCCGCCGGTGGACACGGCGGCAACGGGGGCCTGCTGTTCGGCAACGGCGGGACCGGCGGCGAAGGCGGCGCCGGAGGCGACGGGGGCCGTGGCGGCAACGGCGGCCAGCTGGTCGGCAACGGCGGGGACGGCGGCCAAGGCGGTTCGGGCATCGCCGGCTTTCAAGGCGGCGACGCCGGGCGCGGTGGCGACGGCGGCAACGCTGCGGCGCTCTTGGGGTCCGGCGGCAACGGCGGTCACGGCGGTGCCGGCCTGGCCGGCGCCGACGGCAACTTCGGGCCGCCGCTGGCCAACAACACCGCGCCGTCGGACGGCGCACCCGATGGCAGTCCGGACGCTCGCGTACCCGGTACCGCTAAAGGGCAGGACGGCCTGGCCGGCGCTTCAGGCGCCCCCAATCAGAGCGGTGGCGCCGGCGGCTCGGGTGGAGATGCCTACGGAACCGGCGAAGCTGTCGGCGGCAAAGGGGGTGACGGCGGCCAGCCCGGCACCGGAGCGACCAGCGGCCCCGGTGGCAACGGCGGTCCCGGCGGCGCCGGTGGGCTTGCGGATGCCAGCGACTTCGGCAGCCCGGCCACCGGCGGAGACGGAGGTGCAGGCGCACATGGTTATCACCCGGGTGGTGCTGGTGGAGCGGGTGGTGACGGGGGCTCCGCCACCGCCGGTTTCGGTGGAAATGCCGTTGGCGGAAACGGCGGCGCCGGCGGTTCGGGTATTGGCACCAAGACGGTCGCCGGCCACGGCGGCACGGGCGGGGCCGGCGGCAACGGCGGCAGCGCCGGGTTGCTGGTCGGCAACGGGGGTGCGGGCGGCGCCGGTGGCATCGGCGGGATCGGGGGTGCCGGAGCCGTTGGCGGTGCCGGAGGCGCAGGCGGTGACGGCGGCGCTGCCACCGGCGATATCACCGTGGGCGGCAACGGCGGTCAAGGGGGTAACGGCGGAGATGCCATGTCGCGAGGCGGCGACGGGGGTGGCGGTGGAGCGGGCGGCACCGGCGGCACCGGCGGCAAGCTCCTCGGCAACGGGGGTGCCGGTGGCAGCGCCGGAGCCGGCGGCGCCGGGGGAGCCGGAGGCGCGGGGGGTGCCGGCGGGGCAGGTGGTCTAGGCGGGACCGCGACGGGTGTCGCCAGCGCGGATGTCACCGGCGGGGATGGTGGTGTCGGCGGCAGCGGCGGCAACGGCGGCAACGGCGGCAACGGAGGCGCCGCCGGGCTTGCCGGCGCCGGCGGCCAGGGCGGCTTGATCGGGAGCCGGGGCGGCAACGGTTTCGCCGCCGGTGGCGGCGCGGGTGGTGCCGCCGGGGCCGGCGGCGATCTCGGAGCCGGGGGCGCGGGTGGCACGGCGGGCGACGACGGCCGGAACGGACGGGTGGGGGCCGACGGCACCGTCGGCCAGGCCGGTAAAGCCGGCCAGCACGGCTGACCACGTCCGCCGCAGCCTGCCTGCAGGTATCCGGGGCTCGGGGCCGCGCACTCCGTGGTGTGTGCCGCGTCCTCAGCCCACTATCTCCTGCGCAGCGGACTTCGCGCCGTCAGCACCGCCGCACATTCTTGATTGCAGCGCAACCATCCATTCGTAACCTTCTACTGGACCGAAAACGTTCTAATGTATATTGTTGCCTTGCGGGCCTAAATAGCGCACACGCGAAGTCGATGCGAATGCCTGCAACAAAGCTGGGCCATATTTGGCTCAACAGTCGGGCAGGAGCATCTCATGGATTTCACGGTATTTCCTCCGGAGATCAATTCCGCCCTGATATATGGCGGCGCCGGTGCCAGTCCCATGTATTTCGCGGCGGCGGCCTGGGAGGGGTTGGCCGCCGACCTGCGGGCATCGGCGACCTCCTTCGACTCGGTGATCGCCGGATTGATCGGTGGCCCGTGGGGTGGTTCGGCGTCCATATCGATGACCGCTGCGGCAGCGCCCTATGTGGGGTGGCTGACAGTGGTTGCGGGACAAGCGGAGTCGTCGGCAGCGCAGGCGCGGCTGGCCGCGACGACCTATGAAGCGGCGCTGGCCGCCACGGTGCATCCGGCCGCGGTGGCGTCGAACCGGGTGTCCTTGTTGTCGTTGATCGCCACAAACTTCCTTGGTCAGAACACACCGGCCATCGCGGCCACCGACTTCGATTACCTGGAGATGTGGGCGCAGGACGTTGCGGCGATGTTGGGATATCAGGCCGACGCATCCTCGGTAGCGGCGGCATTGCCTTCGTTCACCTTGCCGCCCTTGGATTTCGCCGCCTTGGAGCCCGGTGCCTCTGGGCAAATTGCAGGTGCGGTCTCGGCGTCGCAGTCGCTGTTGGCAGCCGTGCCGGTGTCGACATTGTCGTCGGCGGGGCAGGCTTTGATGACCCCGGCCGGCATGGCGATGTCTCCGATGATGAGCCTGTTCAGCAACGCGACCCGCGGTGGCGCGACTGGCCTGACCGCGGCCGAACCGCTGGAAGGCGCCACCAGATTCGACGGTGCGTCACTCCCCGCCGCGAAGCCGATGAGCTATGCGGGCCAGGCTGTTTCGGCGGGGCTCGGCCACGCGCGGATGTTGGGCCCGCTGTCGGTGCCACCGACGTGGGCCGGCCCGACGCCGGCGCGGGCGGCCGCGTCGGCGCTGTCGGGGCTGCATGGCGCTGCGATGGCTGCGGCGCCGGAGATGCCCGCTGCGGCGACCGGCGCCGGGGGGTTGCCGATGATGCCGATGCCGACGGGAGGAATGAGCGGTGCCGCGGGCGGAACGCCCGCAGGCATGGCGGTGCGTGGCGGTGGGGGATCACACGTGGTGCAGTCGCGGCCCAGCGTGGTGCCGCGGGTTGGGTTGGGGTAGTGGGCGATGGGTCGGGACCGCCCGACGGGCTGATTCGCGACGCAGGCAACTACCAGCAGATTTTGCGCAGCCAGGGGGGGAATTCGCGATGACGATGAGGTATCAGTTCGGGGATGCCGATGCGCAGGGAGCCGCGGTCGGAGCTCAGGCGCTTTCGCTGGAGGCGGCGCGTCAGGCGATGGTGCGAGATGCGTTGCTCGCTGGTGACTTTTGGGGGGGCGTCGGTTTGGTGTCATGCCAGGAGTTGATCAGGCAGATGGATGGAATTTCTCAGGAGGTGAACGCGCAGAACAACTCTGATAGTCAGAAAGGTTCCGGCCGCCCGGCAGACTAGGCCCGGACCGACGCCGCCGTGGGATCCAGCTGGTGCTGACCTGAGCGCCGACTGGCGCGGACAACACGTACCTGTCCGCGCCAGCCGTTATCGAGCGATTGGGAGCCGGAACTTTTCGGACGCCGCGTCGCCTGGCTTCATCCGTAAACGGGAATCTTTACCGGGCCCGGCGGGTAGATCCTGTCGCCCGGCGGCGGCATGGGCAGTTTCGTGGGAGGTGGCGCCGGCGGATTCGTCGGAGTGCCTGCCGGAGGCGGTGAGGCCGGTGTTTCGGGCGCCGCGGGGACCGATGCGCTGGGCGTCTTGGGTACCGGGACGGTGGGTGGCACACCAGGGATGAGGCTCAGTAGCTGCTGAATGGGTCCCAAGTTGGCCAGCGCCGCGGAGGCGTCGACGTGGTAGCCGAACATCGCAGTCACGTCCCGAATCCACATCTCTTCGTAGTCCGTCTCAAGCGCCGCGATCGCCGGGAGGTTGAGACCGAAGAAGTTCGTGTTAGCCAGTGCCCCAAGCATTGTCCGGTTGGCCGCGATCACGATCGGCTGCACGGTGGCGGTAAAGACCGTCTCGAAGGCGGTCGCCACAGCCGCGGCCTGGCTGGCTGCGGCTTCGGAGTGGGCGGCCGCCGTGGTGAGCCACGTTGCGTAGGGTGCCGCCGCTTCCGCCATCTTCATGGCCGCCGGGCCCTGCCACGGTCCACTGGTCAAGCTAGCCGTCACTGATTCAAATGACGTTGCAGCCGAATGCAACTCATCGGCCAGCTGGGCCCAGGAGGTCGCCGCGGCGAGCATGGGCCCGGGACCGGCGCCGGCATGTATCAAGGCGGAGTTGACTTCTGGCGGAAATACGGGATAGCTCACTTCCGGATCCTTTCCTGGCCGATACTTCGATCGTTGCCGGCGTGGTTTCGCCGGACGCCTTTTCCATCTGTGCCGGTGCGGTCGTCGACGGCGGCAACCGACCCGAACGGCAACAAGGAGTATGAATTAGCCGGTAAATGGCCCATGGCCGACAATGCGAAATGCGATGCTTGCATAACCAGACCTAAACGTCGGTCCAACGAAAATCACTAGAGCATCACAATACGCTGACCGAAAAATAATTGACCCGGCCGGCGAAAAAGAACGATCACATTATTTGGAATAGAGTGTTCGATATCGCGCATACACGCTCCCGCAAGCCTGCCTCCTGACTCCGCGACGGAAAGGTTCGAGGAGAGCGGGCATCGGCGCAATTGCCCCCGGCGGAACTACGAGGGTGTCGAGACGGTGTCCGCTCGCAGAATGGCCCGCTGCAGGTTGTCGGTGAGCCACGCCTGGAACTGATCGAGGGTGTAACCGGCGGTGCCGACCATCATCTCGTACACGGCGGGGCTGGCCAGCGCCCATGCGGTGTCGACGGCCGCTCGCCGGGAAGGCTGCAATACGTCCTCCGGGATGAGCGACAACAATTCTTCGAACGTTCCGCGCCGTAGGGTCTGGAGCTGTTGCCATTCCTCGGCAATCGCGCTGTCTACGGCGGCTCCGTCGCGATAAGCCTGCCATGCGATGGCGGAGCGCTGGGCGATGTCGCAGAACAATCTGGCGATCTGCGCCAGGGTCCCGGCGGGTGTGTCGGGACGTATTAGTGCCGCATAGTGTTTCGCCGATGGCGCGGCACCTGGCGTCAGGGTGCTTTCCAGGTAGGCGCGAAGCAACGCGCGCTTGCTGCCCCAGGCGAGGTAGAGCGTCTGGACGGTGACTCCCGCGCCTTCGGCAATGCGGTTGACGGTGGCCGCGACATAGCCGACACGAGTGAACTCCTGCGCCGCGGCCGCCAATAGCAGTCGGCGGGTTTCGGCGCGTGAGGCCGCCCCTGCTTCGCGCAGACGGGTCGTGTTGCGGGGCCGTTTGCTGTCCACCCGCCACAGCCTACCCGACATTATTTGAGTGGCAATCAAAAGCAATAGAGTAGTACTCTAGTTGGAGTGTGAGCAGGGTAGACCTGGTAAACCACGGTCGAATCCAGCGCAATTGGCACCGGATGACGATCGGTCGTCATCCCCACGACTCGGGAGGCTGTATGGAGCTCTATCAGCTGCGCTATTTCCAAACCGTCGCCGACGTCGGCACGCTCCGTGACGCAGCGGAGCTGCTGGCGGTCTCCCAGTCGTCGGTCAGTCGGGCCATCGCCATGCTGGAGTCGGAAATCGGAGTGGAGTTGTTCACCCGGCGCGGTAGGTCCAACGAACTCAATCGGTTTGGTCAAACGTTCTTGCGGGCGATTCGATCCGCGCAGCGCGGCCTCGAATCCGCCATCTCCGACGTGCGGCAACTTGCGGGGTTCGACGCGGGCACCGTGTCGCTGGGATTCCTTGTCTCGCTTGGCGTTGCCACCGTGCCGGGTTTGATAGGCCGTCATCGCCAGAGCTACCCGTGGTCCCGTTTCCTGCTACACCAGGGGCCCGGGCCGGCATTGGTCGAAGATCTGGCTAAGGGTGCGATCGATCTCTGCCTGGGCTATCCCATGGCTTTCGACGATTCTCCGGGAGTCACCTGGCACAAGCTGTTCACCCAGCAGCTTTACGCTGTGGTGGACCGCGAGCACCCCATGGCTCACCGGGAGGTCATCAGCTTCGAAGAGCTCGCCGGCCAGCCGTTTGTCACCCTGGACCGAAATCACACGCTGCGCAGAATGTTCGACGACGCGTGTACGCGCTATGGCATCGCGCCCACTATCGCTTTCGAAGGAAGCGACATCACCACTCTGCGCGGCTTGATCGGGGCCGGTCTGGGAATCGGCGTGCTGCCCAGGGCCGCAGCCCCGGATCCCGACAACGTCGAAATCCCCTTCGATGACCAGCAATTGGCCCGTCAGATCGCCATCGGCTGGATGACCAACAGGTATCTACCGCCGTCGGCTGCCGCCTTCCGCGACACTGTGATCGCGTCTCGCGGCCTGCCAACCCATGATTCGAGAAGCCCGCGCATGGCAGCGCTGGTTGAAAACCGCCGCGAAGGAAGGAGCTACGGTGACGACACAACATCCCGTTTACGACCGGCCCTGGAAGCGTCCAGGATCCGCTAAGTACGCCGCTGCGCGATTGCGTGGGATTCTGCGCCCACCGGTGCGTGTGGCGCCGGCACCTGTCGACCTTGTGCAGGATCACGACGTCTGTGTCGCCATGCGAGACGGTGTCATTTTGCGGGTCAACGTCTTTCGTCCGTCGGGCCAGGGGTCTTTCCCGGTTCTCCTGTCGGCGCACCCGTACGGCAAGGACAGATTACCCAAGCGCAGGGCGCGTCGGTGGAGTGTCAATCCGCAGTTCCGTGTCATGCGTCAAACCGGGTCGTTCGAAATTTCCGATCAAACCAGTTGGGAAGCGCCCGATCCGGTCTGGTGGAGCGCCCACGGGTACGTCTTCGTCAACGCCGACCTCCGTGGCGCCGGCAGCTCTGACGGGAGTGGGGCACTGTGTTCCGATCAAGAGGCCCAGGATGTCTTCGATCTCGTGGAGTGGGCCGGCGCTCAGCCGTGGTCCAACGGAAGCGTCGGCATGCTGGGAGTTTCATATCTCGCGATGGCCCAGTACAAGGCAGCCGCCCTGGCCCCGCCCAGCCTCAAGGCGATTTGTCCCTGGGAGGGACTTACCGACGCCTACCGGGATCTGTTCACGCCGGGCGGCGTGGTCGAGAACGGGTTCTCCAGAATCTGGACCACCGTTGTCAAACATGTCATGCGCACCACCGAAGACATCGGCGAGCAACGTAAGAAGCACCCCCTGCGCGACCAGTGGTGGCAGTCCCTGGTTCCCGACCTCGGCAAGATCGAGGTTCCGATGCTGGTCTGCGCCAGCTTTTCGGACAACAACCTGCATAGCCGCGGTTCCTTCCGGGCCTTCGAACAGGTCGGTGCGACGCACAAGTTCGCCTACACCCACCGCGGCGGAAAGTGGGCCACCTTCTACAGCGACGGCGCCCGTGCGGCTCAGCTGGCTTTCTTCGAGCGCTATCTCAAACACCTGGACGTCCCCAAGCCGCCTCCGGTCCGGCTGGAGGTGCGAGAGCGCGCCGATGTCGTTGCCCAGGTACGCGTCGAACAGGAGTGGCCGCTGGCGCGCACGCAATGGCGGGATCTCTATCTGTGCGAGGGCGGATTGCTCGACGCCCGACCGCCGACGGTTGACGGAGCTGTCAGCTTCCATACCCGCCGGCGCGCGGCGGCATTCACCTTCGTCGTGGACCGCGATCTCGAACTGACCGGCCCGATGAGCCTGGCGCTCTGGGTGTCAGTCGACGGAGCCGACGATGTGACGCTTTTCGCCGGTGTGGAGAAATGGTCCGGCCGGCAATGGATTCCGTTCGAGGGGTCGTACGGCTTCGGGCGGGACCGAATCACCACGGGATGGCAACGCGCGTCGTTGCGCGAAGTCGACGCGGAGCAGTCCTCCGCTTGTGAACCGGTCCATACTTTCAGCCGGCGACAACCGCTGTCGTCTGGTGAGATTGTCCCCGTCGACGTGGCGCTCGGACCATCCGCCACCGTTTTCCACCCGGGCGACCGTATTCGTCTTCTGGTCGCCGGTCGGCAGTTGGCACCACGCAATCCGCTCTTCGGATCGTTCCCCGCCCACTACGTACCCGGGCCGCCCGCGCGTTGCTCCTTGCACTGGGGAGTTCAGCGACCCGCCCGGCTGAGGGTGCCGGTCATTCCGTTCTAGGACAACGGTTTCAGGCTCGCTGAAAGGTGATGGCCCGCGCGCGCGGCCGCAACTTGGGCGCCGGGTGCAGCTGTACGCGCATCCGCGGATCGGCAGCCTTCCCGAGAGCGGTTAGGGCGGTCGGGCTGTAGGCGCGCAGATTGCTGATGAGGGCGTCATGAATGACCGCGCGCGCCGCCGGGAGAGGTCGCACGTTCCAGCCGATGACCGCTGCCAGGGCCAGCGGCATCAGGAGCAGGATCGGGGAGGGCCAACGGATGAGATCGACAACCAGGAACGTTGTCCCGACGCGGGTGGCATCGGCGATTGCCTTGACCGCGACCGACGGCGGCAGGTGATGAAACGAATAGGCGAAAACGACCAGATCGTATGAGTTTTCGGGGTCACTGATGTTGGTGGCGTCAACGACCTTCGTCGTCACGCGCGGGTCGCGACCAAGCGGGCCGGTGGCCAGCTTGTGCACCGAATGCGGATCCAGATCGGAGACGGTGAGCTCGGCGGTTGGGTGCAGCCGCAGAATCTGTTCGGAGAGCCGACCGTGACCGGCGCCCAATTCCAGAATGCGCGGCATGTCGATGCCCCCGACGAGATCGATCGCCTTCCGGGCGATCGTCTCGTGCGTGCCGTTGCGGGTGCCCATGTCATCCAGTGCGGCGATCACGTACTGCTTGGTCTCGTCAGCGACGTCGGAGCGATCGATGTATTCCGGCACGTCGGTCTGCAACTGGCGATCGAGCCATGATGCGGCGGGGCCGCCGCGCGGCATCGCGTCGATCGCATACGGGTAGTTCGCCGAGCGTGTCATTTGCTTCCTTCGGGTTTGGACGGTGAAAACCTCACGCTGAAAAAGGTTTTCGTCGCTGGTATCGCGGATCGCCGGCTGTCGGCAGGCTTGTTCGCAGGTCACCGGGCGACTTCGCGCGCACCATCGTCGGGCTGGTCAATCGTATGTAGTGAGCGCCACGGTCACCCTCGGGCGGTCCGGTTGCCGTTTACGGCTACCCGCCGGCACCGCCTGGGCCGCCTGCGCCGCCGGTACCGCCGTCGGGGAAGAGTCCGGCTGTCCCCACCCCACCGGACCCGCCCTGGCCACCGGGGTCGGAGGGGCTGGAGCCCCCGGTTCCACCGGTACCTCCGGTCCCGCCGGTGCCGCCCTGTTCCCACGGGGGGCCACCCATGCTGGTGCCGGCACCTCCGGTTCCACCCTGGCCGCCGCTGCCCCCCGCACCGCCGACGCGGCCGCCGCCTCCACCGGACCCGCCATCACCGCCAACCCCGCCGTGGGCGCCACCGGACAAGCCGACACCGCCGGTCCCGCCGGTCCCGCCCGTTCCGCCGGCTCCGCCGGTGTGGGTGCCTTGGCCACCTGCGCCGCCCTTGCCGCCGGCACCCCCGGGGCCACCGGGGCCGCCCCAGGGGACACCCGCACCGCCGGGCCCACCGCTACCTCCGACTCCACCGGCACTTCCGGTTTCGGACCCCGAACCCCCCGCGCCGCCGTTGCCGCCATTGCCGCCGGTACCGCCGTCGTTGTGATGGATGCCGTACGCTTCGGCCGCGCCGCCGCCGTTGCCCCCCTTACCACCCGAAGAGGTGGTGCCCGGCACGCCGCTGGCACCTTGCAGCGAGCCTTTCCCGCCCGTTCCGCCGGCACCCGCGTTGCCCGCATTGCCGCCGTTTCCGCCGTTGCCTCCGGGCTGGCCGGCATCCGAGGCGAGGTTGCCGGCGTGCCCGCCGTTACCTCCGTCGCCCGGAGTTCCACCCGCGCCACCGTCCCCGCCGGCACCCCCGGCCCCCTGGAGGCCGGCTCTACCGGCGGTCGCAGTCCCCCCTACGCCGCCATTTCCTCCGACTCCACCGGTCCCACCGTTGCCGCCGGCTCCGCCGTCCTGTCCGGTGCCGCCGGCACCGTTATTGGCCCCGTCAACGCCATGGGCGCCGTCAACGCCGTTGCCGCCCGCGCCACCGTCGCCGGCTTTGCCTCCAGCTCCGCCCAGGCCGCCGTTGCCGGCTTCGGATCCGCCCGCACCCCCAGCGCCTCCGTTCCCGCCGGCGCCACCGGGGCTGCCGTTGCCGCCACTATCGCCTGGATTGACGCCGTTGCTGCCCGCGGAGCCGGTTCCACCGGCTCCGCCGGCTCCACCGGTCCCGCCGTTGCCCACCCGTCCGCCGGCGCCGCCGGCGCCACCCGCGGCGCCATGACCGCCGGGGGTGGCGGCGTCGGCTCCGGTTCCCCCTGCCCCGCCGTTTCCGCCCGTGGTGGGGGTTGCCCCCGTTGCACCGGTGGCGGCGCCGGAGCCGCCGAGTCCCCCGGCGCCGCCGGCACCCGGATTGCCGCCTTGACCACCGTTGCCGCCCACCCCCTGGTTGTAGAACTGGTAGCCGTCACCGCCGCTGCCCCCGTCGCCTGCGACACCGCCCGCGCCCCCTGCGCCGCCCGCGCCGCCATGGCCACCGAGCGGGCCGAGCCGGATCTCACCAGCAGCCCCGCCGGCGCCGCCGTGCCCCCAGCTCCGCCGTCACCTCCCACGCCGCCGTCGGCACCCACCACGCCGAGACCGCCAATGCCACCCACGCCGCCCGATCCGCCGGTGCCACCAGCGCCTCCCATTCCGCCGTCGCCGAAGAGCAGACCGCCGGCACCGCCGGCTCCCCCGTCTCCGCCGGTTCCACCAGTGCCTCCGGAGTCACCGGTACCGAGTGTTTGACCGCCTGGCGCACCGGCCGCTCCGGCGCCCCCGGTACCGCCGGCGCCGCCGGCGCCCAGCAAGCCGGCATGACCGCCATTACCGCCTGCCCCGCCGACGGTGGCGGAGTTCGTCGAGGTGCCTCCCGTGCCGCCGGCCCCGCCGTTGCCCCACAGCCAACCGCTGTTGCCGCCTGCGCCGCCGGCGCCGCTGCCGGACCCGCCGGCACCGCCGGCACCGCCGTCGCCGAACCACATAGCGCGACCGCCGGTGCCGCCGAAACCTCCTCCGACCCCTCCACTGCCGCCTGCGCCGCCGTTGCCCCACAACCAGCCACCGGCGCCACCGGAACCCCCGGCAGCGCCGACACCACCCGTTCCGCCGACGCCGCCATTGCCGAGCAGCCCGGCCGCACCGCCCGCGCCGCCGCCGATTCCGGTGTTGTCTCCGGGCGCGCCGTTGCCGCCATTGCCGATCAGCAGCCCGCCGGCCCCGCCAGCCTGCCCAGGCGCGGTTCCCGTTGCGCCGTCACCGATTAGCGGACGCCCCAGCAGCGCCTGGGTCGGCGCGTTGATCACGCCTAGGACCTCGCGTTCCAGAGTCTGCAACGGCGAGGCGTTTGCGGCATCGGCGGCGGCGTAGGACGCTCCGACGGCATTCAGCGCCTCGACGAACCGTTCGTGGAACGCCGCGGTCTGCGCACTCAGAACCTGATAGGCCTGTCCATGCGCGCCAAACAACGCGGCGATGGCGGCGGAGACTTCGTCGGCGCCCGCGGCGGCAATGGCGGTAGTCCTCGCTACCGCCGAGGAATTGGCCTGGCTGATCGAGGTGCCGATGCCTGCCAAATCCACGGTCGCGGCCGCCACATACTCAGGCGCCACCTTGACGAATGACATCGATTTCCTTCCGCTGAAGTGCAATACGAAGAGTGCGTCCACGAAGTGCGAGAGCTTTTCCTGGTGTGCCAATACCCGCTGCTTGATGGGCGCTCTAGCAGCGTGCCCTCGATGAAGCGCAGCGTCTAGTAGAGTGTTTCACATCAATTCGCTTGCGCACCAGAACAATTCGATTCTTTCGACATGGTGGATGCGCTGAGTCGATGGATTCGGTGCGGTGACCGGGTCTGTAACCTGTCGTGATGGGTGATGACCGGGAAATTCGGCAGGGCGGTCAAACACTTCATTGCGATCCGCGCAAGGCTTGGCCCAGTCGTGGCGGCGGCCGGCCTGGCTTTACAGATATCACTTGAAATGTCACGCTGGGTCTGACCTCTCCGGTGCCACCGCGCCGGGCGCGGTTCGTCAAAGTCGCACTGAAGAGGGCAGTTCGGAGGGAGGTCGGTGACCGCCGCAAGCGATGACCTCTGGGAGGTGATGTCGACCGCGCGCACGATGAGGCGCTTCACCGGTCAGCCGGTGGACGACGCCACCTTGACCCGCTGCCTGGACTCGGCCAGGTGGGCGCCCTCCGGCGCCAACGCGCAGGCGTGGCGTTTCGTCGTGCTGCGCTCACCCGAGATGCGGGCGGTAGTGGCCAAGGCGGCGGCGCAGGCACTTGCGGTGATCGAGCCGGTGTACGGCATGAGCCGCCCCGCTCCTGACGACGACAGCCGCCAGGCTCGCAGTAACCGGGCAACCTATGAATTGCACGACCGGGCAGGGGAATTCACTTCCGTACTGTTCGCGCAGCGGCACTATCCGTCGGCGTCCGAGTTGTTGCTGGGCGGGTCGATCTTTCCGGCCATGCAGAACTTCCTGCTCGCCGCACGTGCGCAGGGCCTCGGTGCCTGCATGACCAGTTGGGCCTCCTATGGCGGCGAAGAACTGTTGCGGGAAGCCGTCGGCGTACCAGACGACTGGATGTTGGCCGGCCATATCGTGGTGGGCTGGCCGAAAGGTAGGCACGGGCCGCTGCGGCGCCGTCCGCTGGCCCACGCGGTGAACCTGGACCACTGGGACGGGGCCTTCCCGATCTGAAGCGAGCACCCTTGGCGCGAGCGTGCGCTGCGCTACGGCGACCCGTCACTGCCCGACGGGCATAAAGCGCACGTTCGCCGACGCGCCCTAGCTCCTCGACCGTGCGACGAACCACCTTGCCGCCCTGGCGATCGACTCCTCGACCGGCTCGGGCTGCCAACCGAGTTCGCGCTCGGCCTTGCTGTGGTCCAGCGGCGACATCAGGTCTGCCATCCGCGCGCCGACGTACGCCATGGGCAGGTCTCGGTTCAACACCCGCGCTGCGAGGTCGTTGACGTGGGCGGCCGCATACAACACGCCCATCGGAATCGGGATGCGCGGTGGCTGCCGGCCGACGGCGCGAGCCGCGATCGCATGGACTTCCTGAGTGCTCAGATACCGGTCAGAGATGATGTAGCGTTGCCCGGAGCGACCCTTCTCGGCTGCGAGAAGCATTGCCCGGGCTGCATCTTCGATCCCGACGACCTCGGAAGAGAAGCCCAGGTGGAACGGGAACCGGCCGGCCGCGACTCGGGCGAGCAGCGCGCCGTGCGGGGTCGGCGCCCAGTCACGCGGCCCGTAGGTGGTCGAGATGCACAACGCGACCGCGGACAGCCCTTGGTCCCACGCGTACCGCAGCACCAGATCCTCTGCAGCAATCCGAGATTGGATGTAGGCACCGCCGTCGTTCCAGTTGTGGGGATCGTCCTCGGTGACCGGCCGGTGCTGACTGATCGCCAGTGTTCCGCTGCTGCTGGTGAACACGAACTTCCGCAGCTCGGCGTTGACCGCCGCGTCGAGTACATGGCGCAGACCGTCGACGTTGGTGCGAAACAGCGGCGCCGGGTCGCGCAGCCACATCCGGGCATCGACTACGCAGTAGTAGACGACGTCGCAGCCCGCCATGGCATCTCGCAGGGCCGCGTCGTCGAACACCTCACCGTACTGGCGTTCCACTTCGAGATCGTCTAAACCCTTGGTAGAGCTGGTCTTCCGGATCATGACCCGCACGTCTTCGCCGGCCTGGACAAGTTGTCGGGTGACGTGGGAGCCCAGGAATCCGCTGGCGCCGATGACGAGTCTCTTCATCGTGCCTCAGTGGCCGAACCGGCGTGCCAGCGCGGCGCCCGCATTGCGCAGGCGGGGTGAAACGCGCACGGAGAAAAATGGATTGAAGACGTCCTCGCGTAACCGCGTCAGCGTCGAGGAACGGATGAACCAGCGTCCATCGACCTTCACGTACGTCTCATGGTAGTGCCCGCGTCCGATGAGGTTGAGGCCCGGGCCCAGCCGAACGACATCTTCCAGCGCCCAGATGCCAGTTGCCGTCGTCTCCGACGTCAACTCGATCTCCGGAGCGTGCACCTGATGCGCGGTGGGCTGGGACGGCTTGCCCAGCGCGCCGCGGACGAAGGCCACGAACTCGTCGGCCCCGCTGATCCGCTTGCCGCCCGACGACGAGGTGTCGCTGACGAAGTCGTCGGTGAAGAGCTGCCGCCAGTCCTCCCACCGCTTGGTGTCCAGGTGGCGGCAGTAGCGCGCCTTGAGTTGCTTGATCGCCTCGATCTCCCAGAGCGCGGCTGCGGTGTCCGTCATGGCGGCCCTCCGTAGTTCGTAGGCAGATTCTGAGATTACTACTTCCAACGACGAGAATGATATTCTCACCAGATAATCGTGACGGGAGGCGGCCCGGATGCTCTTGGAGTTCGATGCTGATCAGCGACTGTGGCAGGACACGGTGCGCGACGTCGTCACCAAACAGTGTCCGCCTGCTCTGGTGCGCGGCGTGGCCGAAGACGGTGCCGACACCGAGCCGCTGTGGAAGCTCTATCGCAAGCTTGGCTGGACCGACCTGAACGATCCGGCCAGCGCGGTGGAACTCGCGATCGTGCTGGAAGAACTGGGCCACGCCACCGACCCCACTCCGTTCCTGGCGACCATGAGCCAGTTCGCACCGCTGGCGGGACAGCGATTCGACCCGGACGTGTCCGGCGCGGCGGTGTACGACGGGGTCTCGGCCCGCCGTGACGCCGACGGCTGGGTGTTGGACGGCACCGCCCGTCATGTTCTCGACGGTGACCGGGCCGAGCGCGTCGCCGTGGTCACCGAGGCCGGGGTGTTCCTCACCGATGCCGGCCAGTTGTCCGCCCGGCGCGAATCAGTGTTCGACCCGGTGCTGCACGTGGCCGATTTGTCCTTCCACGATGTGCGGGTGCCCGACAGCGACCGGGTGAACGTCGACCGGGAGCGCGCGCACCACATCGCCCTGACCGGCATGGCCCTCACCATGGTCGGCGCCTGCCAGCGCATTCTGGACCTGGTGCTCGAGCACGCCCGCAGCCGACACCAATTCGGTGTTCCCATCGGTTCCTTCCAAGCCGTCCAGCACAAGGCGGCCGACATGCACGTCGCGGTGCAACGAGCCAGGGCGCTGGCCTATTTCGCCGCACTGACGATTTCCGCCGACGACCCACGCCGGCGTCTGGCCGCGGCGATGGCCAAGGCGTCGGCAGGGGAATGCCAGTCGCTGGTGTTCCGCCACGGGCTACAACTGCACGGGGCCATGGGATTCACCTGGGAGAACGATCTACAGTTCGCGCTCAAGCGCGCAAAGGCGGGTGAGCTGATGCTCGGGGGCGCCGCCGAACACCGGGCGCGAATCGCCGAGGAGTACCGTGCAGCTGACTTTTGACAGCGACATCGAGGAGTTCCGAGCGGAATTCGCGGCGTTCCTGGACGAAAACCTCCCTGCGGCGAGCGAAACTGTCGAGCGTCCCCGCTCTGTGTCGCATATGCCGGGCTGGGCGCGCCGTTGGCAGCGACTGCTGTTCGAGAGCGGCTGGCTGTTGCCGACCCAGCCCCCCGAGTTCGGCGGGCGCAATGCGACGGTGTTGCAGCAGTACGTGTATTTCGAGGAGCTGTGCCGGCGGCGCATCTACCACAGCCTCAATCCGCAGGGCGTGAATATTGTTGCGGCATCGCTTATCTCGTTCGGCAGCGAGGAGCAGAAGCGTCGCTGGGCGGTGCCGATTCTGCGCGCTGAGATCACCGCGTCGCTGGGCATGAGCGAACCGAGCGCCGGTTCCGACCTGGCGGCGCTGCGCACTCGCGCGGTGCTGGACGGCGACCACTTCATCGTCAACGGGCAAAAAGTATGGACCTCCGGCGCCCATGACGCCGACGTGCTGCTGACGTTCGTGCGGACTGACCCCGATGCGCCGAAACACAAGGGCATCAGTGCATTACTGATCCCCACCGACACCGAGGGTGTGGTGCGCCGGCCCTTCGCGTCGATCTGCGCCGACGACGATCTGGACTTCAACGAGGTGTTCTTCACCGACGCCACGGTGCCCGCGGCGAACCTAGTCGGCGAACTGAACCAGGGCTGGCGGGTGGCCAACGGCTCGCTGGGTCACGAACGCACCATGATGTGGCTTGGCTTCGCCGACCGCATGGACAACATGCTCGCCGACTTCCATCCCGCCGGTGACCTCGATCGTGACCGGTATGCCACCACGATCATGGACAAGCAGGCGCTGCGGTTGCTGGGTTCGGTGGCGCTGGCGCGAGCCTCCCGCGGGGAGGACGACACCTCGGCGATCTCCGTGCTGAAGTTGCTCGGCTCCGAGGCGGAGCTGCGGATCAGCGAGTACGCGCTGGAAGCCGCCGACGGTGATGGGCTCGTGCACCCGGGGCTCACCGGTCCGTATGCGCCGATGAACCTCGACGACTACTTCGCGAGCTGGTTCGAGCGTTACGCACGAAGCTTTTCCGGCACGATCGCCGGCGGAACGTCGGAGATTCAGCGCAACATCATCGCCCAGCGCGTCCTCGGTCTGCCGCGAGGCTGAGTTTGTCCGCAAGCAGACGCCAAAGCCTGCATTTTCGTGCCGAAGTGAGGCGCTTTGCCGTCTGCTCGCGCTAGGAAATCTCAGCGGCTTCCTTGCGCTCGGTGATGGGACGGGCGAGTTCCTGCTCGTCGCACGCCCGCTGCAGCTTGTCCAGCGTCTCGTCCAGCCCGGCGCCGACGCGCGGCCCGGGCGTGAAGGTGGCGGGCAGCTTGCGCATCCCCTGGATCACTCCGATGGTCTCGTAGTGCACGGTGCCGTCCGGATCGCACCGGTAATCCGGCATCCGGTCCAGCACCGCGTTCAGCATCGACTTGAACACCGTGCGCGCCACGTTCGACCCGATACAGCGGTGCACACCGATACCGAAGCTGAAGTGCCGGTTGCCCTTACGATCCAGGACCACCTCGTCGGGTGCCCCGAACACCGCCGGGTCACGGTTGGCCATCGCCCACGAGATCCACAGCCGCTCGCCCTCTTTGAATTGCGTGCCGTCGAGTTCGGTGTCGTCGGAGAAGGTGCGGCCGTCCCCGGGGGCCGGGGTGAAATAGCGCAGGAACTCCTCGGTCGCCGGGTCCAGCAGGATGTCGCGTTCACGGCGGAGCCGCTCGCGCTGATCAGGGTTCTCCGACAGCCATTCCAGCGAATGCGCAGTCAAGGCAGTGGTGGTGTCGAACCCCCCACCGATGATCAGACCCAAGTTGCCGAGGATCTCGAGATCGGGCGCCGGCTCCCCCTCGATCCTCATCTGCAGCAACGCATTCACCAATCCGGGGCGGGGATTCTCCCGAATCTCGATCATGTTGCTGACCATGTCCAGGCCCATCTGCCGGTGCATCTCGGTGACCCGCTCGATGTCCGGAGAGTGCTCCGGCGTGTACACCGCGGCATGGACCGGTTCGCTGTAGAGGTTCCACTTCCTCAGCGGGATGCCCAACATTGCCAGCGTCAGCACGGCCGGAACGACATTGGCCAGGTCGTCGACGAAATCAATACGGCCGCTCTGGATCTTCTCGTCGAGGCAGGCGCGAGTCACGTCGTCGATGAACGGCTCCCAGCGCTTGACCGCGGCGGGCGACAGGTACGGGTTGAGCACCGTGCGATAGGTGCGGTGCTCGGGGTCGTCCATTTCCAGGATGCCGCCCCGCACCATGCTGACCCGGCGGGCGGTCGGAATCGAAATACCTTTGTAGCCATGGCGTTCGCCCCGGATGTCATGATCGTTGGAGACGGCCGGACACCGGGCCAACTCGAACACTTCGTGGCTGCCGGCCGCGACCCAGTGCCCGCCGTAGGTGTCGGTCCACGCCATCGGGCAGCGGGCGTGCATCTCCTCGGTGATCGTCTTGAACTGCGACCGGTACTCCGCTGAGTGGCGGTCGAAGTGGTAACTGTTCTTTTTCCGGTCGTCGGCAACGACGTCATCAACGCTCAAAGCGTTGTCCCCCTTGGTGTTCAATCGCTCACGCTGATGGCCTGCTCGGGGCAGGATTGCGCGGCCTCACGGACCTGATCGACCTGATCGTCCGGGACCACCTCGCTGACCGCCGCCGAGCTGCCGTCGATGTCGCTCAGCTGGAACGAATCCGGTGCGATCATCGCGCACAAGGTGTGCCCCTGGCAGCGTTCCGGATCAACCCAGACCTTCATGGAACCTCCATCGATCAGGTGTTTCGACCGCCGTTGACACCCAGTATCTGACCGGTGATATAGCTGGCTTCGTCGGAAGACAGGAAAGCGCATGCCGCGGCGATGTCCTCGGGCTTGCCGATGCGGCGCACCGGTGTGCGGGCGATGTTTTGTTCGACGTCGCCCAGGAACCCCTGAGTCTCGGCGTTGCGCAGCATTGGGGTGTCGATGAAGCCGGGGGGGACGGCGTTGACCGTGATGCCACTGGGTCCGTACTCGAGTGCCAACGACTTGGTCAGTCCGTTGACCGCCGACTTGGCGGCGACGTAGTGCGACATGCGGGCAACGCCGGAGTGCGTGCTCGACGACGAGATGTTGACGATTCGTCCCCACCCCGCCTCCAGCATGTCCGGCAGCACCGCCTGAGTCATGTGGAACACCCCGTGCAGGTTGACGTCGATCACCCGCTGCCAGTCCTCGAACGTGATGTTGGCGAAGCGCTGGAAGCCGTCGAGTCCGGCCGCGTTGACCAGGATCGTCACCGGTCCCAGGCGCTCGCGAATGCCCGACAGCGCGGCCTCGATCTGCGAGCGATCGGTGACGTCGGCGGTGTAGCACAGGTCGTCGTCGGAGGGTTTGAGGTCAATGGTGGCGACGTTGCGACCGTCCGCCCGCAGGCGCTGTGCGACGGCCAGTCCGATGCCCGACCCGCCACCGGTCACTACCGCCGTCCTCATGACCGTTCTACCCGGCCGGTTGCGTCGCCGATCTCATACACGAAGAATCTCCCTTGCGATTATGAGAATCGTACTCTCACGCCGAAGTGGGGTGCAAGCAAGCCGCCAAACCGCCTCAGTCCTGCGGCAAGAGGCTACAACGACGTGTCGCTGAGCGGTCGCTTAGCCCATGGGCCGGCAAATCGGAGCGAGGCGCTTTCTTGTGTTCTCAGATGCCGAATGTAAGATTCGCCGAAGACGAGAATGAAATTATCGTGACCGTCACCACATTAACCGCGAGGGGCCCTATGTCAGTGCAGGACACGGGGAAGAACCACGTCGGTGATCGTCCGACCGGTGGCTGCGGCGAGTCCGGCAACAACCCTGACCGGCGATTGCTGATCGACGGCCGGCTGGTGACAACGGCGAACACGTTTCCCACCATTAACCCCGCCTCCGGTGAGGTGCTGGGATATGCGCCCGACGCCGGCGTTGACGTGGCGCAGCAGGCCATCGCGGCGGCGCGGCGGGCCTTCGACACCACCAGCTGGTCCACCGACGTCGAGTTCCGCATCCGTTGTCTGGATCAGTTGCACCGGGCGTTGCTCGACCATGCCGAGGAGTTGCGCGAGCTGACCATCGCCGAAGTCGGTGCCACCCGTGCGCTGACCCACGGCGCGCAATTAGACGAGCCAATCGGCATCGTCCGGTTCTACGCCGACTTGTTGCGTACCTATGAATTTTCCGATGACCTCGGCGAGACGGAGTCGCGTGGCATGCGCCACCACCGCTGGGTGGAAAAAGAAGCCGCGGGCGTGGTCGCGGCGATCATCGCCTACAACTACCCGAACCAGCTCGCGCTGGCCAAGCTGCCTCCCGCGCTCGCCGCCGGCTGCACCGTCGTACTCAAGGGCGCGCCGGACACGCCCTTGATCACCCTGGCCCTGGGCGAGCTGATCGCCAACCACACCGACATCCCGCCCGGCGTCGTCAACGTGCTCAGCTCGTCGGACCCGGCGGTGGGCGAAGCGCTGACCACCAGTCCCGACGTTGACGTGGTGACCTTCACCGGATCCACGGCGGTCGGGCGCAAGATCATGGCCGCCGCCAGCGACACCGTCAAGCGCGTCTTCCTGGAGCTGGGCGGCAAGTCCGCGGTGATCATGCTCGACGACGCCGACTTCGCCGGCGCGGCCATGTTCGCCGCGTTCAGCATGGTCACCCACGCCGGCCAGGGCTGCGCGCTAACCTCGCGGCTGCTGGTTCCCAAGAAGCACCACGACGAGATCGTCGAGCTGATCGCGCAAAACTTCGCCAAGGTCCGCCACGGTGACCCGGCCGATCCGAAAACCTTTATGGGACCGCTGATCAACGAGCGTCAGCGCGACAAGGTCGACGGCATGGTCGCGCGGGCCGTCGCCGCGGGTGCCACGCTGGTCACCGGAGGCAAGCGGTTGGAGCCCGGCTTCTGCTACGCACCGACCCTGCTCACCAACGTCGATCCGGACAGCGAGATCGCCCAGGACGAGGTGTTCGGGCCGGTCTTGGTGGTGATCGGGTACGACGATGACGACGACGCGGTGCGCATCGCCAACAACTCGATCTACGGTCTGGCCGGCGCGGTCTTCAGCCGCGACCAGGACCGTGCCCTGTCGGTGGCACGCCGGATTCGCGCCGGCTCGTTTTCGGTCAACGGCGGCAACTACTTCGGCGCGGACAGCCCGTTCGGCGGGTTCAAGCAGTCCGGAGTTGGTCGGGAGATGGGCGTCGCCGGACTCGAAGAGTTCTTGGAAAATAAGACGTTTGCCATGCCGGCCGCTCAGGGGGTAGGCGCGTGAAACCACTCGAAGGCATCCGCGTCCTGGAAGTCGCCATGTACGGGTTCGTCCCGTCGGCGGGGGCCGTGCTGCGCGAATGGGGAGCCGACGTCATCAAGGTCGAGCACGCGGTGACCGGTGACCCGCAGCGGGGGCTTCGCCAGACCGGCATGTTGCGCGTCGAGGGCGACCCCAACCCCAATATCGAACACGCCAACCGCGGCAAGCGCAGCATCGGCCTGGACATGTCGGTTCCGGAAGGCAAGGAGGTGCTCTACGAACTCGCCCGTCGCGCCGATGTGTTCCTGACCAGCTTCCTGCCCGACCATCGGCAGAAGTTCGGCATCGATGTCGACGACATACGGGCGATCAACCCGAAGATCGTCTACGCTCGCGGGAGCGCGCTCGGGCCACGCGGCAATGAAGCCACCAAGGGTGGCTACGACATGACCGCCTTCTGGTGTCGAGCCGGAACCGCGGCCACCATCACCCCGATGGGCTATGAGGGCATGATCAATCCGCCTGGGCCGGCGTATGGCGACACCATCTCCGGCACCAACCTGGCCGGTGGCATCGCCGCGGCTCTCCTCAAACGTGAGCGCACCGGCGAACCGTCGGTCGTCGACGTGTCGCTGCTGGGTAGCGGTCTGTGGTCGCTCGGGCATACCGTGGCGCTGACCAAGCACCTGGGTCAGCTGATGCAGGCGCCGCCTCCAGGCATTCATGGTTCGCCGGTCAACCCCCTGGTGGGGGTCTACCCCACGTCCGACGGACGCTACATCTCCCTGGTGATGATGCAGCCCGGCAAGTTCTGGGCCGATGTGTGCCGGCACATCGACTGTCCGGAACTGATCGACGACCCGCGTTTCGCGAACGGCGAGACGATCGCCGCCAATACCGCGGAAGCAGTGGAAATCTTGACCAAAGTCTTCGCAACCCGCACTCTTTCGGAGTGGAGCGAACGCTTTGCGACGCTCGCAGGACCATGGGCGCCGGTGCAGGACACCCTGCAAGCGGCCGACGACGCGCAGATCCGGGCGAACGAATACCTAGTGCGCGCAGGCGAACTCGAACTGGTCGCCAACCCGGTCCAGTTCGACGTCACCGCACCGCAGACCGGCCCGGCTCCCGGCTTCGCCGAGCAGACCGATGAGATCCTGCAGGAACTGGGCCTGGACTGGGACCGCATCATCGAACTCAAGACCGCGGGCGCGGTCACCTAGGACTTGGGGTGGCAAGGATGTTCGCGCAGATAACGGTTGTGCGATTTCGGTTCCTACGGGCTGCGGTATGAGTCATAATCGCCGAACGCTTCCAGACTTGGCGCGCGGGCCGCTGACACTGTCTGGAACGGCAGCTCACGCAACCGAATGGAGAAAACCGGCGTGAGGTTGATAGCGCGTATGGAGGGCGTCGGTACGTCGCAGTCACGGCCGATGATGGCATTCGTTAACCGGGACCTGTTCGCGCACAACACGATCCGGAAAGGATCTCAGAGCCATGGCCAGTAAGGGAGCGGAGCGCTGGACCCCGGGCATCGTGCTGGGTCGTGGTTCCAAACCCATGGAAGCCGTGGGAGCGCTGTTCGCGATGTCGGCCGATGCCATCAAGTTCGCGTTCCGCCGGCCCGTCCAGTGGCGTGAGT
Organism: Mycobacterium gordonae; assembly: GCF_017086405.1. NCBI lineage: Bacteria > Bacillati > Actinomycetota > Actinomycetes > Mycobacteriales > Mycobacteriaceae > Mycobacterium > Mycobacterium camsae. Next base: position 6,118,738 of record NZ_CP070973.1, on the reverse strand, counting down.
TCCTGGAGCAGTCGTGGTTCGTCGCCCGCGTCGCGCTCGCGCCAACGTTGTTGGTGGCCATCCCGTTCACCGTTTTGGTTAGCTTCACGCTGAACATCCTGTTGCGGGAACTCGGCGCCGCGGACCTCTCTGGTGCAGGTGCCGCGTTCGGTGCGGTCACGCAGGTCGGACCTCTAGTGACGGTGCTGATCGTGGCCGGTGCCGGGGCCACGGCAATGTGCGCCGACCTGGGATCGCGAACGATCCGCGAAGAGATCGACGCGATGGAGGTCTTGGGCATCAACCCGATTCAGCGGTTGGTGACGCCTCGCATGCTGGCTTCCGGACTGGTGGCGCTGCTGCTCAACAGCCTGGTCGTGATCATCGGGATTCTCGGCGGCTACATCTTTTCGGTGTTCGTCCAGGACGTGAACCCCGGTGCGTTCGCCGCGGGTATCACCTTATTGACCGGCGTGCCCGAGGTGATCATTTCCTGTGTCAAGGCAGCGCTTTTCGGCCTGATCGCCGGGCTGGTGGCCTGTTACCGGGGGTTGACGATCACCGGCGGCGGGGCGAAGGCGGTCGGCAACGCCGTCAACGAGACGGTCGTGTACGCGTTCATGTCGCTGTTCGTGGTCAATGTGGTTGTGACCGCAATCGGCATCCGGATGTCGGCGAAGTAGGTATTCATGAGAACGGAGGTGTAAGCACTCATCGTGGCGCTGAGAGCCGTCTATCCGCGTCTGACGCGGCAACTCCAGCGACCGGTCGGCAGTCTGGGCCGAATCGGCGATCACACGCTGTTCTACGGCAAGGCGCTTGGCGGGATCCCCTTCGCGGTGACCCGATACGGGCGCGAGATCATTCGTCTGATCGCTGAAATAAGCATGGGTGCGGGCACGTTGGCGATGATCGGCGGCACGCTGGTGATCGTCGGCTTCCTCACCCTGGCCGCCGGCGGCACGCTGGCGGTCCAGGGGTACAGCTCGCTGGGCAACATCGGCATCGAGGCTCTGACCGGGTTCCTCGCGGCGTTCATCAACGTCCGCATCGCGGCGCCGATTGTGGCGGGTATCGGCTTGGCGGCCACCTTCGGCGCCGGAGTGACGGCCCAGCTGGGCGCCATGCGCATCAACGAGGAGATCGACGCGCTGGAATCAATGGCGATCCGGCCGGTTTCGTATCTGGTCAGCACCCGCATCGTCGCCGGGATGCTGGCCATCACGCCGCTGTACAGCATCGCGGTCAGCCTGTCGTTTCTGGCCAGCCAGTTCACCACGGTGATCCTGTTCGGCCAGTCGGGCGGCTTATATCAGCACTACTTCACGACCTTCCTCAACCCTATCGACTTGTTGTGGTCGTTCCTGCAGGCCGTGTTGATGGCGATCACCATTCTCCTGATCCACACGTACTACGGCTTTTTCGCGTCGGGCGGGCCAGCTGGTGTCGGCGTCGCCACCGGCAACGCGGTGCGGACCTCGCTGATCGTGGTGGTCTCGGTGACCTTGCTGATCTCGCTGTCCATCTACGGTTCCAACGGCAACTTCAACCTGTCGGGCTAGGGGAGGTGAAAGCGTTCAGTGACATCACATGTGCCGGCGGGCCGGCATAGCCCCAGCACCAGAGGACGATCGCACCACCACGGTCGGCCCAAGCCGCGCCCTTACGTGCGCCCGCTGATGGGCCTGGCCACCGTCGTCGTCATTCTCGCGATCGTCGCCGTCTCCATCGGGTTGTTCAACAGTGAGTTCACCGAGAGCGTGCCCGTGACCGTGGTGTCGCCGCGCGCCGGCCTGGTGATGAACCCGGAAGCCAAAGTGAAGATGCGCGGGGTCATGGTGGGCAAGGTCGAGTCCATCGAGGAACGCCCGAACGGTCAGGCGGTTTTGCACCTGGCGATGCAGCCGTCGGCAATGCGTCTCATTCCGCGCAACGTTCTCGTCGACATCGCCTCCACGACGGTCTTCGGCGCCAAGTTCGTCGAGCTGGTACCGCCCGACCAGCCTTCGCAGCAGAGCCTGCAACCGCATCAGGTACTCGAAGGCAAGGGCGTGACCGTCGAGGTGAACACGGTCTTCCAACAGCTCACCAACCTGCTGTCCAACATCGATCCCGCCAAGCTTAACGAAACGCTCGGCGCGATCGCCTCGGCGATGAACGGCCGCGGGCACAAGATCGGGCAGGCGCTGTCCGACCTCGATGCCTTTCTGGCCAAGCAGGATCCGGCGCTGCCCGCGCTGAACCATGACCTCTCGGTGCTGCCCGTGGTGAGCAACGCCTACGCCGACGCGGCGCCGGACCTGATCGGCTCCGCCGAGAACGCGATCAGGATCAGCAAGTCGGTCGTTGAAGAGCAACAGAACCTGGACGCGTTCCTGATCAGCTCGATCGGTTTGGCCGACATCGGCAATGAGGTGATCGGCGGGAACCGGCAGGCGCTGACCGATGTGCTGCACCTGCTGTTGCCGACGACCAACCTCACCAACGAGTATCACCAGGCGCTGTGGTGCGGTCTGGCCGGTTCTCTGGTGAATCTCCATTCGCCGAACCTGCCCGAACCGATGATCAAGGTGTTGGTCTACATCGGATTCGGCGCCGAGCGTTACCGCTATCCGAGCAACCTGCCCAAGGTGGCTGCAACCGGAGGGCCGCAGTGTCAGACGCTTCCGGTGGTGCCCTTCGACGTCGCGCCGCCGTTCGTGGTGGCTGACGTGGGCGCCAACCCGATGGAGTACGGGAACCAGCAGCTGTTGCTGAACTCCGACGCCCTCAAGCAACTGCTGTACGGGCCGATCGACGGACCGCCGCGCAACACGATGCAAATTGGACAACCCGGATGAGCAACTCACGCGGGATGATCATCAAGTTCGGCGCCTTCGCGCTGGTCATGGTGCTGCTGACGATTTCGCTGTTCTTCATCTTCGGCCAGTACCAAACCGGTTCCACCACGGAGTATTCCGCGCTCTTCACCGATGTGTCGCGCCTGAAAGAGGGGCAGACCGTGCGGGTGGCCGGTGTCCGGGTGGGTACGGTGAACAGCGTCGAATTGCGAGCGGACAAAAAGGTTCTGGTGAAGTTCGACGCCAACCACGACGTGGTGCTCACCGGCGGCACCCGCGCCGTCATCCGCTACCTCAACCTCGTCGGCGACCGCTACCTCGAACTGCTCGACGGCCCGGGCAACACCAAGCCACTGCCGGGCGGTTCGGAGATCCCGATCGACCGCACCGCACCGGCCCTGGACCTCGACCTGCTGCTGGGCGGGTTGAAGCCGGTCACCAAGGGCCTCAAGGCCGAAGACGTCAACGCGCTGAGCGCGTCGCTGATCGAGGTGTTCCAGGGCGAGGGCGGTACCCTCCAGTCGTTGTTGTCCAAGACGTCGTCGTTCTCGAACACGTTGGCCGACAACCGCGAAACGGTGCAGGCCCTGATCGACAACCTCAACACCGTGGTCGGCACCGTCGACGCGGAAGGCACCAAGTTCTCCGGCGCGATCGACCGGCTGGAGCGCCTGATCAGCGGCCTGTCTTCGGACCGTGACACGATCGGCACCGCAATCACCGCGCTGGACAACGGGACAGCGTCGATCGCGGATCTGCTTACCCGCGCCCGCCCGCCGTTGTCCGGCACGATCGATCAGCTCAACCGGCTGGCACCGTTGCTGGACAACGACAAGAACCTCCTCGACATTTCGCTCAAGAAGCTGCCGAACAACTACCGCAAGCTGACCAGGCTGGGCGCCTACGGCGCGTGGTTCCCCTACTACCTGTGTGGACTTGCGCTGCGGGTCTCCGATCTGCAGTACCGAACGGTCGAGGTGGGCGTCACCCACCAGGTCACCGGAAGGTGTGCGGAACCCGATGCTTAAGTACCGCGGAGCGCGCCTCATTCGCGCCGGATTCATCGGCGTCGTGTTGATAGTGCTGGTCATTGCCGTCGGGCTGTCACCCGACCAATTGCTGCAGCGCGCCACCACCGTCCGCTACCAGGCGGTGTTCGCCGATGCCGGAGGCCTGGTGACCGGCAATGACGTGACGGTCTCGGGGATCAAGGTCGGCAGCGTGTCGGGCATGTCGCTGCAGGGCGGGGACGTGCTGGTGACGTTCACCGTCAAAGGGGCGGTGCAACTCGGGTCGGCCAGCACCGCGCACATCCGCACCGGGTCGCTACTGGGCCAGCGGGTGTTGACCGTCGAGTCGACCGGCAGCGGTAACATGCGTCCGATGGCGGTCATCCCGCTGTCGCGAACCTCCTCGCCCTACTCGCTGTCCGAGGCCGTCGGTGATTTGGCGACCGACATCGCCGGGACCAACACCAACACCCTCAACCAGTCCCTGGACACGCTATCGAACACGCTGAATCAGATTGCGCCGCAACTGGGTCCGACGTTCGACGGGGTGACCCGGCTTTCGTCGACCCTCAACGAACGCAATCAGACCCTGAGTCAGTTGCTCAAGGGCGCAGCCGATGTCACGCACATCCTCTCGGAGCGCAGTAACCAGCTGAACACCCTGATCCTCAACGCCGACGACTTGCTCTCGACGCTGGTGGAGCGGAGGCAGGCGATCGTGCGACTGCTCGCCAGCACCTCCGCGGTGGCCAAGCAGCTCTCCGGGCTGGTGCACGACAACGAGGCAAAGCTGGCGCCGACGCTGACCAAGCTGAACTCCGTGACCGCGATGCTGGAAGACAACCGCGACAACCTCGCCAAAGCGATCCCGGGTTTGGCCAAATTCGAGTTGACTCAGGGTGAGACCGTGTCCAGCGGCTTCTACTACAACCCGTTCATCCCGAACATCTTCACGCTGCAGTTCTTCCAGTGGTTGTTCGACTACGCCTTCGGCTTCCGTGCTTACGGTGCCCCGGGCCAACCGCCGGACAACGCCGGCCCGCGGGCCTTGCTGCCGTTCCCGTTCAACCAGAACCCGGGAGGGTCGCGATGATGCGGCGCAAGGGTTTCAAGCTGGCCCTGGCTGTCCTGCTGGCGGTGCTGCTCGTGGTCGGCGCGGGGGTCGCCATCCGCAACACGTTCTTCCGGCCCACCACGATCATCGCCTACTTCCACACTGCCACCGCCATCTATCCCGGTGACGATGTGCGCGTCTCTGGTCTGAAGGTCGGCACCATCGAATCGATCAAGCCGGCCGGAACTCAGGCCAAGATGGTGATGCACGTCGACCACGGCATCTCCATTCCGGCAGATGCGAAAGCCGTTATCGTCGCGCAAAATTTGGTGGCGGCACGTTATGTCCAGCTCACGCCCGCCTACCGCTCCACCGGCGCCGTCATGGCCGACGGCGCTGTGATACCCGTCAACCGGACGGCGACACCGGTGGAGTGGGACGAGATCAAGGACCAATTGATGCGGTTGGCAACCGATTTCGGCCCCAACAGCAAGGTGTCGACGCCGTCGGTGGCGCGGTTCATCGACGCCGCCGCCAACGCACTCGGCGGCAACGGCGACAAGCTGCGCCAGACGTTGGGCCAATTGTCTGCGCTGGGACGGATTTTCGCCAACGGCAGCGGCAACCTCGTCGACATCATCAAGAATCTGCAGACATTCGTCGGCGCCCTGCGCGACAGTAATGTCCAGCTCGTCCAGTTCAACGACCGACTGGCCAGCCTCACCAGCGTGCTCGACGACAACAAGTCCACCCTGGACGCGGCGCTGACGGACCTTTCGAGTGCGGTCGGAGAAGTGCAGCGGTTTATTGCGGGCAGCCGCGACCAGACCGCGGAGCAGATCACCCGGTTGGCCGACCTCACCCAGATTCTCGTCGACAACAAGATGGCACTGCAGAACGTGCTGCACGTGGCGCCGAACGCACTTGCCAACGCCTACAACGACTATGACCCCGACGTTGGCAACGTACGCGGCGGCGTCGGCCTACAGAATCTCAGCAATCCGACGAACGCCTTCTGCTCGCAGATCGGCGCGCTGGAGAACGTCACCTCGGTCGAGACCGGCAAGCTGTGCGGCCTGTACCTCAGTCCCGCACTGAAGGTGTTCAACCCGCTGACCTTTTTCAACTTCAACTACTTCCCGATTCCGGTGAACCCCTTCCTGGCACCGGCATTCGATCCGAAGAACGTCGTCTACACCGAGCAACGACTGGCCCCGGGCGGCGAAGGGCCGAAGCCGACCGCGCCCGAGTTGCCGCCCGCTGTATCGGCGTACACCGGGTTGCCAGGCGACGTTCCCGAAGCACCGCCTCCGCCGGGACCGCCGGCGCGGATACCGGGAGCCGCGATGCCCGAGCCGCCGCCGCCGAGTGTGCCGCCGGCGCCGGCGCCGGCGCCGCAGAGCGTGCCGGAGCTGCTGCTGCCCGCCGAAAGGCCGCAACCATGACAGCCACGATGCGGCGCCTACGCCTGATACTGGGCATCGGTCTGTGCGTCATGCTCACCTCGACCGGCTGCGCGTTCAGCGGCCTGAACTCCCTGCCACTGCCGGGGGCGGTAGGGCGCGGCCCCGGCTCGACCAGCTATCACGTCGAAATCGCCAATGTCGGAACGCTGGAAGCCAATTCGCCGGTGATGATCAACGATGTCATCGTCGGCAGCATCCGGAGATTATCCGTGCGGGGCTGGCACGCCGATGTCGAGGTATCCGTGCGGCCTCATGTGGTGATTCCGGCCAACGCGGTGGCCAGCGTCGGCCAGACCAGTTTGCTGGGATCGATGCACCTGCAACTGAATACGCCGCTGGGCCAGGCCCCGACCGGCCGCCTGCAACCGGGCGCCACCATCCCGCTCAACCGGTCGTCGACGTATCCGTCGACCGAGCAGACGCTGTCCTCGCTGTCGGTAGTCCTCAACGCCGGCGGGCTAGGCCAGATCGGGGACATCATCAACAACTTCAACGCCGCCCTGTCCGGCCGCGCGGGCGACGTTCGCGATCTGCTGCACCGTCTGGACCGGTTCGTCGGCACCTTTGACGCTCAGCGCGACAACATCGTCGCGTCGGTCCAGGCGCTGAACCGGCTTTCCGGCACACTGGCCGGACAGCGCGACGTGATCACCCAGGCGCTGAACAAGATTCCGCCGGCGCTCGACGTGCTCAACAGAGAGCGTCCCCGCCTCACCACCGCGCTTAACAAGCTCGGAACGTTCAGCAACACGGCAACCCGACTGGTCAATGACGCGGGCGACGACCTGGTGAACAACCTCAAGAACCTCGAGCCCACGATCAGCGCGCTGGCCGACGTGGGGCCAGATCTCGATGCGGCCCTTGCCTACGCGCCGACGTTCCCGTTCACCCAGGGCTTCATCGACCGCTACGTCCGGGGCGACTATGTCAACGGGTACTTCATCATCGACCTGACCAACGCGGCGTTGCGCAGGAGCATCCTGCGCGGCACCCACTGGGAACGGCTGGGGGCCGAGAGCGTCCCGGCGGCCGGCGAACCCGAGTACCTGCAGTTCCGGTACGGTGCGCCCGGTGCTCCCGGCTCGTACCTTCCCGGTCCGCCGCCGGCGGCTCCTGGACCGCCCCAGGCCGCGCCCGGACCGCCGCCCTCGACGGCGCCGGCGACCGATCAGAGCGCAACGCTGCCAAACGGGTTGCCGCCCGCTGTCGCGCCGGCGGGGGGGAGTGGTTAGATGCTGACCCGCTTCATCCGAATCCAGTTGGCGATCTTCGCGATTGTGGGCGTCATCGGCCTGTTCGTGATGGTCATCTACTATGTGCAGGCGCCGACGCTGCTCGGGATCGGCAAGATGACGGTCACGCTGGAACTGCGTGAGACCGGAAACCTCTACCGCTTCAGCAATGTCACGTATCGCGGCATACAGATCGGCAAGGTCACCGGCGTGGAGCTGACCCCTCGCGGCGCGAAAGCCACGATGCGGCTGGACACTTCGCCGAAGATCCCGGCGGATCTGGATGCGGAGGTGCGCAGCATCTCGGCGGTGGGCGAGCAGTACGTCGACCTACGGCCACGAACCGACTCGGGCCCCTTTCTGCACGACGGCTCGGTGATCGCGGCGAAGGACACCAAGATTCCGCAGCCGATCGGTCCTGTACTTGATCAGACCAGCGCGCTGCTCAACAGCATCCCGCAGGGCAAGCTGACGCAGCTGCTCGACGAGTCGTTCAAGGCATTCAACGGCGCCAGTTACGATTTCGGCTCGCTGTTCGACTCCTCAGCACAAATCTCCGGTGACCTCAATGGGGTCTCCGACCGGGCGCGCAGCCTGACCGAGGATACCGGGCCGCTGCTGGACAGTCAGGCGCAGACGGCCGGCTCGATCCGCCGGTGGGCCCACAGCCTGGCCGGATTCACCGGCCAACTGGCGACCAACGATCCGCAGGTGCGCACGCTGCTGGAAGACGGGCCGGAAGCGCTCAACGAGGCCTCCCGGTTGCTGGACCAGATCAAGCCGACGCTGCCGGTGCTGCTGGCCAACCTCACCACCATCGGCCAGATCGGCGTGACCTATCACGCATCCCTTGAGCAGGTGCTGGTGATACTGCCGCCGTTCACCGCCGCCATTCAGTCGTTTCTGGGCACCAAGAGCCCGACCGGATTGGCCACGGGCGCGTTCAATCTCATCCTCAGCGACCCGCCCGCGTGTACGGTCGGCTTCCTGCCACCGAGCCAATGGCGATCACCGGCCGACACCACCACCATCGACACGCCTGACGGGTTGTACTGCAAGCTCCCGCAGGACTCACCGATCGGGGTGCGCGGTGCCCGCAACTATCCCTGCATGGGACATCCCGGAAAGCGGGCGCCCACGGTCGAAATCTGCGATAGCGACAAGCCGTTCATGCCACTGGCCATGAGACAGCACGCATTCGGCACCTACCCGTTGGACCCGAACCTGCTCGCGCAGGGCATCCCGCCCGACGACCGGGTCAACCAGAACCGCGAACGGATCTTCGGGCCGGTCGACGGAACACCGCTGCCGCCTGGGGTGGTGCCGCCTCCCGCGGGAGCATCGGTGGCGCCCGGAATCACCCCGCAGGCGCCGATGGGCCAGGTGACTTCCATTGCACCGCTGGACCAGGCTGAAAACCCGGCCCCGGCCGCGGCAACGCCCGGCGCATCCCCCTCCGCGGCTCCGAGTGCGTTCGGGCGCAACGAATCCCCGGGTCCCTCGGTGGCGTTCGCTCAATACAATCCGGAGAACGGCAGCTACGTGGCTCCCGATGGGCAGGTCTACCGTCAGACGGATCTCGTCGCTTCCAAGGCGCCGAAGACGTGGAAGGACATGTTCGCCATCTGATGTGGGTGGCTTCAGCCGATCCTATCCAGCCGGAACGGTTGCTCGATGTACAGCGGGGCGTTCGTGCCGCAGGCACCGCTGGCGCCGGCGATATGCTCCCGTCCGGCCAGAACCGCTGAACCAAGCACGTTTTCACCGGTTTCCGGGTTAGCGGGATAGAAATAAAACACCTCGTGGCCGGTGAACGTGGTGCCGTCGTCGCAGGTCTCCCAGTTCGGGACGTCGCGCTTGACGTACCAGTTGAGCCCGTCGTGCATGGTCATCGGGGCCGTCCAGCCCTGGTCGCTCACCACTTGGCCGCTGCAGTCCTGCGCGGTCGAACACGACGAGCTGATCGTCCAGGTGCTCTGCACCACTGCTTCGTCGTGATACACGGTTCGGGTCCGCGCATAGTCGCCGATCAGGGTGGCGGTAAATCTGCCGTTGATGGCCGGGTTGTAGGCCGCGGCCGGCGGGGCCGTATGGAGCATGACCGCCACGCCGCCCACCGCGAGGGTGGCGCTGACCGTCGCACTTACTGAACGCATCACCCGCTGCTCCTCGACGCGCCGCATTCGGAGAAATTCACCTGCGGTCGAACGTTCACAGCGAATGCAGATATGAGCTCACATGCTCTCGAATTTCTCAATAAGCCATGAACTGTTGACCTTTTTCAACGTTACCCGAAGGCTGCTCGATGTCACCACCGGATCCGGTTTTTCCTTGCTTGCCGTCTTTTGTTTTACGAAAACCAGTACGACGGCCGAATTCGGATTCAGCTCGGCGACCGCGGCCCTGATCACGGTGGCGGTGGTGGTGACTTGCGCACGCTGGGTCGACGGTCCCACGATCTGGTCGGCGAACTGCTGGTAATAGCGCAGATAATTCTCGGTGATCCTGGATTTGGCGTTGTCCATATCGCGCCCGAGCGTGGCGGGCGAATAGGACAGCAACGCCACGGTGCCTTCGCTGGCGGCCTTGACGACCTCGCGGGTGACCGCGCGGTCGGTGTCCATGTCCGATCGGTACACGAAGAAGAAATAGCCGGCGCTGAAACCGGTGGTGCCGACAACCAGAAGCGTCAACACGATAGCCCGCCACCGCGACAGACAGCGATGCAGCCAGCGCCGTTCGGTGCGCGCATCCGTCACGGGACGAACTCGATCTTGGAGATTTTGAGCTGGCTGCCCTCGCGCTCCACGTCGACGACCACTCGCCAGGTGCGCATCTCCGGCTTCGGCTGGTCGGTCTTGCTGATCTCCGACTTCGCCGCTACCAGTACGACTGCCGAATCCTCCGTCATCGACTGCACGCCGACCGCTTGCACCGCGGCTTTCGCGACGACTTTGGACTGTTCCAAAGCGCGGACCATATCCTCGGCGCCCATCAATACGCCGGCCTTGAATTGGCCGGTTGTCTGGTCGGCGAAACGTTGCATGTCCGCTCTCGCCTTGGTCGGGTCGATCGACATCATCAGCACGACGGCGTTGCGGGCGGCGGTGGCGAATTCCGTGGAACGTTGGGTTTGCTGCACTACTTGGTGGTGGTGCCACACCAAATAGCCGCTGCCGGCCGACGCCGCACTCGAGATCAGAATCGCGGCCGCGGCGATGAGGGTCTTTCGGCCGGGCCGGCGTGGTCGCCATCGGCGTAACCGGGACGGGCCCGTTTCGGCGTCGTCGGTCTCTGGGGGAGACGATGCCTCCTCGGCTTGCCGGCGCAGTTCGCGCGCACGGGTACGGGCGGCCTCGGCGCGAGCCTCCACCTGGGCGAGGTCGTCTGACTCGAGGTCATCCACGCCGGCCTCCGACGCGGATGCTTCAGCCGACGTTTCGCGTGGCGGCATGAATCACCTCCTCACCCCGCACGAGAGAGTCACATTATCACCGACCGGCGTTGGCGCTCCCGCGCATCGGTTCGAGGTGCCAGGCGCCCTCCGCGCCCTCTCCGAATGAGAGAATTTTCTTACCATCTATCGCCAACGTAATGAATTTTCTTTCCAGCTGTGGCAAATTAAGATGGTGCGATTCATTGTGGCAGCGGTTGCCGCAGTGCTCGGCGCAGGTATGGTGGCGCCGCCGCGGGCCGCGGCAGATCCGGTTGGGTGCGATTACCCGGACTGCACGCCAGGGATCGCCGGACACCAGGTGCTCGGAGCGCCCTGCGACAACACCACTTACTACGTCTTCGGCACCGCCGACTACTACGTGTCCTTCGCGACCGAGCCCGGACGGTTGATGTTCTGCGGTTCACCCAGGCGGTATGAGCCACGCTGGTTCCGGTCGCCGCCGATGGTCGGCGTCAAGAATGAGAACTCCTCGTGCAGCGAGTACCCGGAGTACTACGTCGCGCAGGCGCCGGACGGTTTGTTCCTGGTCTGCGATTCCCATGACGGCAAGAAGGTCTGGGAGCGCGGCGACACCTGAGCAGACGTCACGGCCGGTTGTTGGGAATCTCGGGCCAATCCTGAAAGGGGCTGGGGCCGAAGTAATCACGATTGTGGATCGTGCCGTCCATGTCCCGGTGGTGCGCGTCGTGGCACGTGGTCGGGTCGAACTGCGGCCCCCAGTTGGCGCTGAAGGGCTGGCCCGGGCACCAGTGGTATCCCACCCACGGCCAGGGAACGTCGTCGTCAGCGAGGGCCGTGGCCGTGCCGGCCAGCCCGAAGCCGGTCGTGACCATGATCGCCACGGCGGTGAGGCGCCTGACACTGTCCATATGAGAACGGTATCCGAGTGGCACGCTCGTGAAAACGGAACGGCGGGAATAAGTTTTGTCAATCCCCGTCGAAGAGTCGGCGGGTGATCCGCAGCAACTGGGCGCGCAGCGTGTCGTCGTCGATGTCGGCTACGAGTGGGTGCAGCACGCCGACCGCGATCGCACCCGACAACATCGCCGCCGACACCCGCGCGTCCTCGGCGGCGTCGTCGACCAGTACTCCGTAGAGGCGCTGGATGAAGCGCTGGAACGGTTGGTGATCGGCCAGCAGGCGGACGATGACGGGGTCGAACTGCAAAGTGCTTGCCGCGCCGCGTCGTTGCACGGCGACATCGATCACCCGTTTGAGGAGGACGTCGCGGGCCTCGGTCCGGTGGCCGTATGCTTCCGCAGCTTCCAAGGCTTCCTCGAGACCGCCCAATTCCCGCTCGGTGAGTGCGATGACGATCTGTTCCTTCGTTCGGTATTGGTGATAGACAGCCGCTTTCGTCACCCCGATGGCATCGGCGATCATCTGCAGGGATGTTCCGCCGACGCCGTGCTCGCCGATCAGCTTCAGTGCCGCATCCAAGACGCGCGTCTGCGCGGCGCTGTGCGTGATGAACCGGAACCGGCTCTGGGGCGTCGCCTCGACCACACCAGGCAGCGTAGCCGATCGGCTATTGACCCGGAATAGCCGATCGGCTAGCTTCGGTGTGTCGGGCCGACCTTGACCGCACGATGCCGTGCGTCGGAAGGATTCACTAATGACAGACATCGGCACGACTCATGATCCGGCACCGCAGCGAGTCGGGTTGCGCCGTACCGATGGTGAGTTGATCCTGCTCTGGACACTGCCCGTCACCGTCGTCATTTGGATCGCCGCCTTCGTCCTGTTCCCAGGGTTCAACCCGCCGATGTCACCCACCATGTCGGCCGACCAGGTTGCCGCGTTCTACCGCGATCCGGCGCATCTGCCCGAAATCCGCTACAGCATGATCCTCTTCAACTGGTTCGGCGTGTGCCTCGTGCCCATTCTGGCGCTGATCGTGATGCAGATCCGGCGGATGGCGCATCGCACGCCGATCTTCTCCTACGCGATGTTGGGTTGCGTGGCCGGCGGTCCGACGTTGTTTCTCATCGCCAACGTCTGCTGGCTGCTGGCCGCGTTCCGCCCGGAACGGAGTCCGGAGCTGACGCAGTTGCTGAACGACTTCGCGTGGATCACCTTCACCATCCTGGTTCCGTTTCTGATCGGCCAGAGCGTGATCCTTTCTGTGGCAATCTATTTCGACAATCAGCCGCTACCGGTTTTCCGCCGGTGGGTCGCCCACTTCAACCTTCTCGTCGCTGCGGCGCTGGTGCCGGCTGCCTTTGCTGGTGTGTCCTTGTCCGGCCCGCTGGCGTGGGACGGTGTGTTGTCGTTCTGGGTTAAGAATGTCGCCATCGGCGTGTGGATCGTCGTGATGGGCGTGGCCCTGGGCCGGGCCGTGTATCGAGAGCGCGCTGAGAAACTCACGGCCGCCATGGAAGTGGTCGTTCCGTGAGTATCGTGTCGAGCTGGCGGCACAACCCCAAGCGTGAGCTGTGGCTGGCCTGGTGGACGCTCTTGGTCTTCTACAACCTCTTCTTTCCCGTGTTCTTCATCGTGGCTCAGGTGCAGCCCCCTCCGCAGCCCACCTGGGATTTGCCGACGCAGATGCATTGGTTTCACGAACGCCGCCTCGGGATACCGATCGGCTTCGGCCTCATCTTCGCCATCACCGGGATGACCGCGGTCAACAACGCCCTCATCGCGTACTCCATGCGACGGATGTCGGTCAGCCGCATCTTCGGATACTCCTATCTGATCATCTATTCGCTCAGCGCTGTTCCCGGTCTGTTGCTGCTCTGCATCGCGTTGATCGTCGGTACGCTACGGCCCGATCGCGATCCCAATGTGCTCGGTTGGCTCTATGACTTCGCGTTCCTGTCTTTCGACGGGACCATGGGCGTGTTTCTGATCGGCTCGCTGATCTGGATGGTGGCGATCCTGATCGACAGGAACCGGGTGTTCCCCAAGTGGTTCGGTTACCTCAACCTGTGCAATGCGCTCACCGAGGTCGTTGTGGCGCCCTGCTGGATCTTCGGGCGCGGCGTATTGGCCTGGAACGGTCAGATCGCCTGGTGGCTGGACATGGTCGTATTCGGGGTCTACCAAATCACGTTCATCGTCATGCTCAATCAGATGATCCGGCGCGAGGACTTCGGTACCGGTCCGCTGCCTGACCTGCCGCGCAAACGGGCCATTGCTTCATGAGTGAGCTGACCGGCAAAGGCAACCGTGCCCCGTTCGTGCCGGGACAGCCGGACATGTGGGCATTCGTCTTATTCGAAACATCGGTCTTCACCGCGTATTTCGGCTTCTACCTGTTCTATCGCGCCCGCAGCCCGGAGCTGTTCCTGCAATCTCAGGCGCACCTGGCCCTGCGCGTCGGCGTGCTCAACACGCTGGTGCTGCTGCTCAGTTCCTGGTCGGTGGCGCGATGCGTGCAGTCCGCCCGCGCCGGCGCCTATCGGGCGGCGCTTCGGGACGTGATCGTCACCGCGGCGCTCGCCGCGCTCTTCTTGCTGTTCAAGGTGTTCGAATGGGCCCGGTTGGTGCGGACAGGTCATGGCTTCGGCAGCAAGGAAGACAGCAACGACTTCTTCACGTACTACTTCTTCCTCACCGGCATCCACTTCGTGCACCTGCTGATCGGATTCGTCGCCCTCGGTGTCATCGGCTACCGGCTCCGTGGTGTCCGGCGCGGGACCGGGGAATCCCAGGTGATCATCGAAACGTCCGCGACCTACTGGCACACAGTCGATTTCCTGTGGGTATTGATCTTCGCGCTGCTGTACGTGGTGAGGTGAGTCGTGAAATTGAACAAGAGGCTGCTCTTCGTCTGGGTCGTGCTGGCTGCCCTGACGGTGAGCTACCTGTGGATCGATCACTCGGCTGGCGGGTCGCTGCGATCCAACGTGGTAGTCACATCAAGCGTCATCGCCATCGCACTCATCAAGGTGCGCATCATCTTTCGGGAGTTCATGGAAGTTCGGCAAGCGCCTGCCCTGCTCTGCCGGCTGACCGACGCATGGGTGCTGCTGATCGCCGCCGGATTGTTCGGCAGCTACTTCGTGGGGCTGGCCGTGCGTTGACGGCCCTACTGCGGCGTGAACGTGAGATGCAGTTGGTTGAGTCCGCGCAGGATGTAGGTCGGCTCGTAGGTGTAACGGCGAGCGTCGGCCGGACCGTGGTGGGCTTCGTTGATTCCGATCGCGGCCATCCGGTCCAGGATGCGTTCGATGGACACCCGGCCCTCCACGCGAGCCAGCGGACCGCCCGGGCAGGAGTGCACCCCACGTGCGAAAGCCATGTGCTCCCTGACGTTCCTGCGGTCGATCCGGAATTCGTGCGGGTTGTCGAAGCGGCGTGGATCGCGGTTTGCCGCACCGGGTAACACCATCACCACGGTGCCGGCGGGAATGTCGACCCCGCCCACCCGGGTGGCCCGGCGGGCCAGTCGGGAGTCACTCTTGACCGGGCTCTCCATGCGCAGCGATTCCTCGATGAACCCGGGTATCAGGCTACGGTCGTCGCGGAGCTGCTGCTGGATGTCCTGCCGCTCGCCGATCACCTGTAACGCTGCGCTGAGCAGCTTGGCCGTCGTCTCCTGTCCGGCGGCGAAAAGGAAAGTGGCGGAACGGACTACGTCGATCACCTCGGGCGTCGATCCGTCCGGGTACTTCGCGGTGGCCAGCGCGGTCAGCACGTCGTCGCGCGGATGCGCGCGCCGGTCCTCGATGTATCCGGAGAACTTGTCGTCGAGGAACTCCAGCGGGTTGATGCCTACTGACTCGTGATCGAGCGCCCCCACGCGGCCCGGCCGATCGGCGCCCAGCACGATCCGGAATTCCTTATGGTCCTCTTCGGGAACCCCCAGTAGGTCGGCAATAACCAACGTGGCGAACGGCTTTGAGTACTCTCCAATGAACTCGCATGCACCGTTGACCAGGAACTCGTCGAGCTGACGGTCGGCGAGGCGCCACATGAACTCCTCGTTCTGCCTGAGTCTGCTCGGTGTCAGCAACCGGCTCAGGATCGACCGCGCCCGGCTGTGATCGGGCGGATCCATGGTCACCATGTGCTCATACATCGGGAAGCTCTGGCGGTGCGCGTCGATCTGAGCGTTGATGTCGTCACCCTCGGGGGTGAACGGCAGCGGCGGGAAGGGCCCACCCAGTGCGACGCAGTTCGAGAAGGAGTCGGTGTCTTTGTAGACCGCGGTGGCCTCTTCGTGCCCGGTGACGGCCACGACCCCGTAGTGGGGGAGCCGCAGTACCGGGTTGCGGCTACGCAGGTAATCGAAGTACGGATACGGATCGGGGACCAGCGTCGGATCGGTGAAGAAGTCGATGGTGTCGTAGTCGCTCATGTCGTACAAGCCTCCTGGAGCCGGCCCGGTGTGGTGCCGATGCTGAATCAACGACGAGCGTTGGCGTCGCCCGAGTGAGATGCTCTGCTGAGCACTTGCTTAGCATGGCAGTAATGTCAGGGTCAAGGTGGCCTGGACCCGGTGGCAGTGACCGGTGGCTACCATCGGCCTGACTGGCTGGCGAGCGCGGAGAGTATGGAGTGGCGAGATGACATCGGCGCGCAGAATCGGGGCACCCGACGCGAAGAATCGCGGCCTGCTGCTTGACGCGGCCGAGCGGCTGATGCTCGAAGAAGGTTACGCCGCAGTGACTTCGCGGCGGCTGGCCAATGAGGCGGGACTCAAGCCGCAGCTGGTGCATTACTACTTCCGCACCATGGAAGAGTTGTTCCTGGCCGTTTTTCGGCGACGGGCCGAGTCGGGCCTGCAGGCGCAGGCGCAGCTGCTGCAGTCGCCGCAGCCGCTGTGGGCGCTGTGGAAGTTCGGGTCCGATCCCGGTTTCGCCCGGATCTCCATGGAATTCATGGCGCTGGCGAATCATCGCAAGGAAATGCGGGCCGAGATCGCCTACTACGGTGAGCGTTTTCGCGACGAACAACGCCGCGCGGTGTCGGCGGCGTTGCAGCGTTATGCGGTCAACACCGACGATGTGCCGCCGATGGTGTGGACCGTCTTCATGACCAGCCTCTCGCGATTCCTGGTGCTGGAGCAGGCGTTGGGCATGTCGGATGGTCACGCCGAAACCACCGAGTTCGTCGAGCGTCACCTGCGCCGTCTGGAAGGCGAACCGCAGGCGGACACGTTCGGGAGCCAGGAATCTCACCAGGTTCGCAGCGAACAAAGCACGCCCTTGTCCCCGTCCCTGGACACGACGACGTTCCCGTCGACCGACACCGTGCAGTGAAAACCGGGCGTGCCCGGCTGCCGGCCGACGCTGACGCTCACCATGGCCCACGCGTCCGGGTTGATGAGCATCACCTGCTGGCTCCACGGCCTGCCGGGGGCGATGTCGGCCTGAATGTTCGGCGTGAACGTATAGGGATTGTGGCTGTAATCGGAGTACTTCGTCGGATCTTGATCCTGGTAGTAAATGTCGGCGTAGATCGGGTTTTTGGCCGAGATGGTGTACACCACCTGATGCATGGGCGGGTCGTCGTCCGCCGTCGCCTGCCCCGGTGCCGTCAGCAGGCACCCCAGCAGCATTGTTATGCCGAACCGCCGGTGTTTCGTTGAGGTGGTTGTCATTTCGCTCCTCCGGCTGCCGGGCGCGGATTGGCTGTGCGGTTCATGACCCGCCCCGCGGCCGCCCAGTGCGCGTCAGCCACCCACAGCCGTGCAAACGATGCTATCGCCTCATCAGCGGAAACTCCGGTGATTACGCGCTTTATCTCGGCGGCGGGACGGCGGGCCAGCGAGGTGGCGATCGAACGCCATCCCTTGTCGGCCGAGTCGAACGATGCTCGCGGCAGCACCACATCGACGAGCCCGATGCGTTCGGCGTCGGTCGCGTCAAGCGCAGTTCCGCTGCCCGCCAACAACAGTGCCCGGCTCTTGCCGACCAGCGCGGCCAGGCGCTCGGCGCCGCCCCACGCCGGCATGATCTCCAGCTGCACCTGGTTGAAGGCGATCTTGACGTCGTCGGCGGCAACCCGGATGTCCGCGGCCACAGCGACTTCGGCGCCGCCCCCGAAGGCGTGACCGTTCAGCGCCGCGATCACCGGAGCCGGGAACCCGGCGATCCGATCGCAGACGTCGCGCATCCGTTTCGCCATCGCCGCTGCGTCCTGCTCGGTGCGCAGCGCGCTGAGTTCTTTGAGATCTCCGCCGGATATGAAAGCCCGATCGCCGGCGCCCTTGATGACCAGCGCCAGGGCGCCGACGGCCGAATGCAGTGCCTGCTCAAGCTGCCCCATGGTCTCCAGCGCGATGGCGTTGCGAGCATGGGGGCGGTCGATGGTGAGTACCGCCAGTCCGGTGTCGAAATCGTCGAACTCTAGCTCGACCATGCGTGATCACTCCTTGGACGCGAGAACTGCGATATTGGCATTCTCGTTCTTGGAGAATAACATCATCAGTGCAGGTCCAGAACTTGCCTGAGAGGGGTGCCAGGTGCAGAACCGAACCGCGGCGGTGTCGGCGTTGTTCGCCGTCGCCGTCCTCGGCGCCTGCAGCGCACCGTCGCAGGGCCAACTCGCCAGCACCGCGACCGTCAACATCAACGGCACCGAGGTGCGGCCCGACCTGGTCAGGTGCTATCAGCAGGAGTGGTACCGGACGATCGCCCTGGGCAACGACGACTCCGGTGCGACGGCCGTCCTCGACCAGCGCCGGCATCCGACGACCACCATCTCGGTGCGCTTCCATAACCTGGGCGGGTTCACCGGCACCACCACGGCCGCGCCGGGCGGTGGCGGCGCGGCCGAGACCCGCTTCGACGGTGGCAACTTCATCATCAGCGGCACCGCCAACGGCGCCACCACCGCCAAGCCGACCGAAGCCGCGACGGTGGATTTCAAGATCAAGGCCACCTGCTGAGCCTGGGTCCCCGTCTCCGGCGAGCAGACGTAAAAGCCCCTGATTTCGCGTCGAAACAGGGGCTTTTGCGTCTGCTCGCGCGACCTGTCGTTGCGGATGCCCGCGTGAGAGAATAGTATTCTCACAAATCGCGAAGGAGGATTTCATGGGGCAGTTGTCGCACCGGGTGGACGTCCCGTTCCCGCTGTTCGACGCGGATAACCATCTCTACGAACCGCCGGAGGCGCTGACCAAGTTCCTGCCCAAGGAGTACAAGGACTACGTCCAGTACGTACAGATCAACGGCCGCACCAAGATTGCGCTGCGCGGCGTCATCAGCAATTACATTCCCAACCCGACCTTCGAGGTCGTTGCCCGGCCGGGTGCCTGGGAGGAGTACTTCAAGTACGGCAACCCCGACGGCAAGACCAAACGCGAGCTGTTCGGTGAGCCGATGCGCGCGATTCCGGCATTTTTCGAGCCCGGCCCGCGGCTGGAGAAGATGAACGAGCTGGGGTTGGACCGCACCCTGATGTTCCCGACGCTGGCCAGCCTGATCGAGGAGCGACTGCGCGACGACCCGGTCGCCATCCACGTCCTGATCCACGCGCTCAACCAGTGGCTCGACGAGGTCTGGGGCTTCAACTACCAGAACCGCATCTTCACCACACCGGTCATCACCCTGCCGATCGTGGAGAAGGCGATCGAGGAGCTGGAATGGGTGGTCAAGCGGGGGGCGCGGTGCATCCTGATCCGCCCCGCGCCGGTCCCCGGGTTTCGCGG
This sequence comes from Mycobacterium gordonae, assembly GCF_017086405.1. Taxonomy (NCBI): domain Bacteria; kingdom Bacillati; phylum Actinomycetota; class Actinomycetes; order Mycobacteriales; family Mycobacteriaceae; genus Mycobacterium; species Mycobacterium camsae. Next base: position 6,099,098 of record NZ_CP070973.1, on the reverse strand, counting down.
TCCCCGGTCGTTCGCGCTGCCCGAATTCGACCCGTTCTGGGAACGCGTCGTCGAGCACGACCTGCTGGTCGGCATGCACTCCAGCGACAGCGGCTATTCCCGGTACACCTCCGAGTGGGACGGTGCCGACCAGGAGATGCTGCCGTTCCAGACCAACGCGATGGGCATTCTCAACGAGTGGCGGCCGATCCAGGACGCAGTGGGCTCGTGGGTGATTCACGGTGCGCTCTACCGCCACCCCAAGCTGAAGGTCGCGATCGTCGAGGCCGGTTCGAAATGGATGACTCCGCTGCTGGACGGTCTTGCCGAGGTCTTTCGCAAAGCGCCGGAAGCTTTCCCGAGCGACCCGGTCGAAACGGTGAAGAACCGGATCTACGTCAGCCCCTTCTTCGAGGAGGGCATCGACGACCTGATCAGCCTGGTCGGCGTGGACCAGGTGCTCTACGGCTCGGACTGGCCGCATCCGGAAGGGCTGGCGGAGCCGACCTATTACATCAATGCGTTGTCGCACTTACCCGTTGAGTCGCAGGCGAAGATCATGGGCGGTAACCTCGGGCGCCTTGTCTCGGTGTGACGGCCCACCCGGCCAATCAGGTCCACCCGGCCAATCAGGTCTGGCAGACCATCCCTGGGATGGTCTTGAGCGCGGCGGACCGCTTCGGGGAGGCCGAAGCGGTCGTGGACGGCGCGCTGCGCTACACCTTCACTGAACTCTGCAATCGGATCCGCTGTGCCGCAGGTGCGTTCGCTGATCTAGGCATTCAAAAGGGCGAGCGGGTGGCGATCTGGGCGCCCAATTCGGCAGCGTGGATTGTCGCCGCGTTCGGGCTGCTCACCGCCGGCGGTGTGCTGGTACCGGTCAATACGAGGTTCAAGGCCGACGAGGCGGGCGACATCATCGTACGCAGCGGGGTCAGGGCCGTCCTGGTGCAGCAAGGCTTCCTGGGGCAGGAATACCACGCGCCCGCGGGCGTCCCCGTCATCGACCTCAAGTCTGACTTCCTTTCCAGCGGTGAACCTTTCGAACGACCGATCAACGGCAGCGACATCTCGGACATCATCTTCACCTCCGGCACCACCGGCCGTCCGAAGGGCGCGATGATGAATCACCGCCAAACGCTGCGCATGTACGAGGAATGGGCGACCCTGGCGGACCTGCGGGAGGGTGACCGCTATCTGCAGATCAATCCCTACTTCCACACGTTCGGTTTGAAGGCCGGACTGGTCACATCGTTTCTGCGCGGCGCGACGATGTTGCCGGTGGCGGTGTTCGATCTGGATTCGGTGGTGGATCTCATTGACCGCGAACGTGTCACGATGCTGCCCGGCCCGCCGACCCTCTATCACTCGTTGCTGACTGTCGCCGACAAATCCCGGCTCTCGACGTTGCGCGCAGGTGTGACCGGGGCGGCGGACATCCCCGTCGAACTGGTTCGTCGCATCCACGGCGAGTTGCCGTTCCAGACGTTGATGACCGGTTACGGCCTGACCGAAGCCGGCAACGTCACCTTGTCCAGGCCCGGTGACTCCTTCGAAGATGTGGCCACGACGGCGGGACTGCCCTGCGCCGGCGTCGAGGTACGCATCGGAGAGGGCGGTGAGGTGCTGGTCCGCGGCTACGGTGTCATGCAGGGTTATCTGGATGACCCTATTGCGACCGCGGAAGCGATCGACGCCGAAGGCTGGTTGCACACCGGCGACCTGGGCGACTTCGACGACGCGGGGCGGCTGCGCATCGTCGGCCGCAAGAAGGACATGTTCATCGTCGGCGGCTTCAACGCCTATCCGGCCGAGATCGAGGGCCATCTGATCAGCCATCCAGCCGTCGCCCAAGCCGCGGTCATCGGTGTGCCCGACGAGCGGCTCGGACAGGTCGGCAAGGCGTTCGTCGTTCGGAAAAGCCCGGTCGGCGCAACGGAATTGATCGACTGGTGCCGTGACCGCATGGCGGGCTTCAAGGTACCGCGGGCGGTGGAGTTCCTTGAGGCGCTGCCGCTCAATGCGACCGGCAAGGTGGTCAAGGACCTGTTGCGATGAGAAGCCGAGTGCCGATATGTCGCATTTAAGAACGCTATTCCCACTGCATAGTGGTGCTTTATCGGCCGAGACCGGCGGCGGCACCGGTAGCGTGTGGGGTGGAAGGTGATAATCTGCCTCTCCGCCGGGCTAACGACGCAGGTGGTCGCAGGCCGCCCGATTGCTCGCCGCCCTTCCCGGCGCCGAGTAGGGTTTGAGCAGCGGCGGCACCGGTCGCGTTCCGGCGGCAACAAGCTGATTCATCACCGACGGGCAAGCGGTAGAGGAGTTCAATGTGAGCGACGAGCAGCCTCGTTCGCACCTCGGTGAGCGGAGGTGGGCCATGTATTCCCCGACGCCTACGCGAGATTGGTTCCGGTGAAAAAGGGCAACACACCGCAGACCGCCGCGGAGATCCGGTCACTGGCCGACGAGGCCGAGGCCGAGGCCGCCGAAGCTGAGGCTCTTGCCGCCGCGGCCCGCGCTCGCGCCCGTGCGATCAAACTGCGCCGCGAGGCCGAAGCCGCCGATACGAAAAAGGCTGTCGAAGAAGACATCAGCGACGCGCCCGGCGACGACGAAGGCGGGTCGGCGGACACCGAGGCGACTGGAGAAGCTGAGCCGGAGGGGGCCGAGGGTGTCGAGGAACCGGACGACACCGAAGCTGCCGAGGACTCCGCGAGTGCCGACACTCGGGCAGTCGCGGATGCGGCCGAGGATGATTCGCGGGAAACCGTGGCCTTCGGGCCGGGCCGGCGGTGGCTACGCCGGCCGAAGCTGTCGTCGGTTGCCGCGGTGCTCGCCGTCGTCGTATCGCTTGTCGCCGTGGGTGCGAGCGCGGAGATGGCCGTGTTACACAGGCATGCGGTCCGCGAGCGTCAGCAGGTGGCCGAGTACACCGCAGCTGCACGTCAGGGTGTCGTCACCCTGACGTCGCTGGACTTCGAACATGCCAAAGAAGGAGTGCAGAGCATCGTCGAAGTCTCCACAGGAACGTTCAAGGACGATTTTCTCAAGATGGCCGACGATTTCATCAATGTCGTCGAACAGTCGAAGGTGGTGTCGCAGGGCACTGTGCAGGCCACTGCGGTCGACCTTGATTCGATGACCGACAATTCAGCGGTGGTGCTGGTCGCGAGCACCTCGGAAGTCACCAATGCCGCTGGTGCCAAACAGGATCCACGCAAGTATCGGCTGATCGTGACCATGACAAGAGATGGCGGACAGCTCAAGATGTCGAAAGTCGAGTTTGTTCCGTGAGTCCCAAGAAAGCGACGGCCGTCGAGGACACCCAAGAGTCGGATGTTGCTGAGCAATCCGAGGAGTCGCGGACCGGGCGATTCAGCGGGTTCGCCGAACGGGTGAAGAAGCGGTCGTCGAGGAAGCCGGGCAAGTGGTCGGGCAAGATCGGTGCCGCATTATTGATCCTGGTGGTGGTGGGCTCGCTTTCGGCTCTGGCGGGACTGTTCTGGTTCTCCTACCGGCCGGACCGCGCCGTCGATGCCGACGCCGCAAAGGCGGCGATCTCGGCCGCCAGCGACGGAACAATTGCGATCCTCTCGTATTCACCGGACACCCTCGACCGCGATTTCTCCACCGCACGGTCCCATCTGACGGGCGACTTCCTCTCGTACTACGACCAATTCACCCAGCAGATCGTCGCCCCGGCCGCCAAGCAGAAGGCGGTGAAGACGACTGCCGTGGTGTTGCGCGGCGCGCTCACGGAATTCCACCCCGACTCGGCCACCGTGCTGCTGTTCATCAACCAGAGCACGCAGAGCCGCGACCGACCGGAGCCCGCTACGACGTCGAGCAGCGTGCTGGTGACGCTGACCAAAGCTGATGGGAAGTGGCTCATTTCGCAGTTCAATCCAGCGTAGGGGGCGCGATGAGCGACGGCGACATTCACTCGATGGTGATTGCGTCGGACTACCGGATCCCGGATCCGACGCGGGTGTGGCCGCTGCTCGAACGCAACAAGACGGCGCTGGCCGACATCGGCGCCCACCATGTGTTGGTGTATGTGTCGACGCACGATTACGGCCGGGTACTGGTCATGATCGGCGTGCACAGTCGCGAGCCGATCGTGGAACTGCTGCGCTCCCGGGTGTTTTTCGACTGGTTCGACGAGGCCGGTGTCGAGGACATTCCGGCGGTGTTCGCCGGTGAGATCGTCGAACGATTCATCACCACCGCGCCCGCCGCGCCGAAGGTTCCGGGTGTGGTGTTGGCCGCATTCGCGTCGGTCGACGACGTGTCGACGCTGACCGCGCGGGTCGGGCTGGCGATGGACCGATTCACCGCCGCCGGTGTCCGAAAGACCTGGGTTTTCCGGGCTTTTGACGATTCCCATGAAGTCTTGATCCTGCAAGAGTTCCCCGACGAGGAAAGTGCGCGGCAGTGGATCGATCATCCCGACGCCACCGCCCAGTGGATGGGGGGCGGCGCGGGAGTGGGCGCCTACCCGCCACTGTTCGTCGGTCGTTATTTCGACATGATGCGGATCGAGGCGGAGTGATCGGATCACTCGATGTTCGTGTGCCTGTGTAACGGCATCACCAGCCAGATGGTGGCTGACGCCGTTGCGGCCGGAGCGGCGACGACGAATCAGGTGGCCGCCGCCTGCGGAGCGGGTGCCGATTGCGGGCGCTGTCGACGTACCGTCCGGGCGATCATCACGTCGAGGGGTCCGGATCATGCTGCCGCGGAACCGACGGCACCTCCATGTCGACGCGGGATGGGCTCGCCAGGCCCCTGACCCCGGCTTACGGAAACCTTAGATTTTCTCGACACCTCAAACAGCTGACACGCTGTTGCGCGTCAGCAATTGACCTTGTGATGCGTTCGTTATAAAGAAGTAATTATTACGTGATCAAGGAAGATGGCATGTCATATCAGAGCACAGCACCAGAAGCCCTGATGGTGGCCGCAAACTCTATCTCAGAAATCGGTTCTAATCTAGATGCGGTGAATAAAGCCGCGACGGTTCCCACGGCGAGGATACTGGCGGCCGCCGCCGATGAGGTGTCAGGAGCCGTCGCGGGCCTGTTCAACTCCTATGCGCGCTAATATCAGCTGCTCAGCGCCGAAGCTTCGGCGTTTCAGGCTCGAGTGGTCCAAGGGCTGGCGGCCGCTGTCGGGTCTTACACCGCGGCCGAGGCCAGCGGTGCGGCCATGCTGCGAGGAGTTGGTCAGCAGGTGGGCGCTGCAGTGAATGCCCGCACCGACCGTGCCGGCGGTAGTGGCGCTGCCACAGCCGCTTCGACGTCTCCCGACGCCGCGAAAGCGCAGTTAAGTGCGGTGGCTCCCGAGGTGCCAACATCTCAGGCGGCGATGGCTCAGTTTCCCACCGGCATCTCTTCGGGTGCGGCGACGACGAGTGCCGCAGCGTCCGGCGCGGCGGGGGATGGCAGCGCGGGGGTTGCCGTGAGTGCGGCGAGCACCTCGGCCGGCGGCGCCGCGGCAACTACGGCGACGAGCGCGGCGACGGCCGCCACGACGACCGCTGCTGGGGCCGCGACACTCGCCGCCGGCACTGCCGACACCAGTCTGACAGCGACGTATGCGACCTCGTCGCAACGGGGCAACGGGTTTATTGCTAATTACACGATCACCACCACGCGACACCCCTGAGTAACTGGCAGCTGCAATTCAATCTGCCAGCAAATGAATCCATAACCAATCTGTGGAACGGACATGTTTCACAATCGGGCACTCAGTACACCGTGACGCCGGAAAGTTATAACAACACTATTGCGCCAGGCAGTTCGGTCACCGTTGGCTTCCAAGGGGCGCACTCCGGGTCGTACTCGGCTCCTGCAAACCTCCTGGTGAACGGGCATGCGGTCGGTGACCCGGGCGCGGCTGCTGGAATCGGAACCGGAACGGGCACCGCCGGCGGGACGGGCACCGCCGGGGGAACGGGCACCGCCGGGGGAACGGGCACCGCCGGCGGGACGGGCACTACCGGGGGCACTGGCACCACCGGGGGCACTGGCACTACCGGCGGGACGGGCACCGGCACCGGGACGGGGACGGGAAGCGCGGGTGGCACGGGGACGGGCACCGGCACTGGCACCGGCACGACCGTGGGTACGACGACCGGCACTGGAAGCGGCGCCGCCGCCGCCAATGGGCTCACCGCCTCCTACACGGCGACGTCGCGCTGGGACAGCGGCTTCGTGGCCGACTACAAGATCACCAACACCGGAACCGCGCCGGTGGCCAACTGGCCCGGACCCAACGGATACGACTTCGCGACCGCCGCGCAGAACGGGGTCAAGCACGCCACGCTCGCCTTCATCAACGCCGACCCCGCTGGACACCCGGCCTGGGGTGGATACTCGGCGTACGACGTCGCGGGCGGATCGGAGAGTTCGTTCGTCAACAACCAGCTCACCAGCATGCGCAACGCCGGCATCACCGGCACCATCTCGTTCGGCGGCGCCTTCCGGCACCGACCTGTCAGCGGTTGGCGGACAGACGCCCGCTGCGCTGGCGGAACAGTACGCGTCGGTGGTGAACACCTATCACATCTACGACCTCGACTTCGATGTCGAAGGTGCGTTGCAGGGCAACACCCAGGCGATGTCGACGCAGTCTAAGGCCATCGCCCTGCTGCAGCAGCAGATGGCGGCGAAGGGTACACCGGTATCTGTGTCCTACACGCTGCCGGTGCTGCCGACCGGTTTGGTTCCCGGCCAGGGCGGTGGGTTGAGCGTTCTGCAGACCGCGGTCGCCAACGGTGTGAACATCTCGCAGGTCAACATCATGGCCATGAACTACGGTCCCGCCTACGATCAGCCTGGTAACCCGGGTATGGGCCAGTACGCGATCGACGCCGCGACGGCCACCCACGGCCAGTTGCTGACGCTGTACCCGACGATGTCGAGTCAGCAGGCGTGGTCGATGCTTGCGGTGACGCCGCTGATCGGCATCAACGATGACCCACTGGAGATCTTCACCCTGGCCGACGCGCAGCAGCTGACCACGTTCGCCGTGCAGAACCACATCGGCGAGTTGTCCATGTGGGAGTTGCCCCGCGACGTGTCCGGCACGTTGGGCGCGATCGATGCCGTCGACGGCAGCGGGATCGTGCAGACGCCGTTCCAGTTCTCGAAGATCTTCGAGCAGATCGAAGGCGCGCCCCGGCTATGAGCGGGGCGTGGGGTGCATGTTCCCGACCAGTTGGGCAAGCAACGGCGGGATTTCGAGCCGTGGCAACACCACCTCGACGAAGACCATGCGGTCCTTGTGATCGGCGGCCGCGGTGAGGGCGTCGTCGAGTTCGCCGTAGGTGTGCGCCCGGAACGCCAGGTGATTGGCCACCCCCAACGTGCCGGGGACCTGCGTCCAGTTCCAACCGACGATGTCGTTATAGGGGGCGGTCTCGCCGTGAATCGCGCGCTCGACGGTGTAACCGTCGTTATTGACCACCACGATCACGGGCGACAGTCCCTCACGGCAGAACGACCCGAGTTCCTGCACGGTCAACTGCGCTGCGCCGTCGCCGATCAACAGCACAGTCCGGCGCTCCGGGCGCCCCACCGCTGCGCCGAAGGCCGCCGGCAGCGTGTAACCGATTGAGCCCCAAAGGGGTTGGCCGATGAAGGTGACGCCCTGCGGCAGCACATGGTCGGCCATCCCGTAGAACGAGGTGCCCTGGTCGGCCAACACCACGTTGCCGGGAGTGAGTGCCGCGCACAGCCGGTCCCACACCATCGATTGCGTCAGCGGCTCGTCGCGCGGCGGCGTGGGCACCGGTGGCGGGGCTACGGGTGCCGGGACGGGCGGCGACTTGACTCCGCGTTCGGTGAGGATAGCCGTCAGCGCGGTGAGCGCGGCGGCCATCTCCAGCGGCGCGAACACCTCGTCGGCCACGCTGCTCTGGTACTGGCCGATGTCAATCGTGCGCGTCGGGTCGATTCGTTGGCTGAAGAAGCCGCTGACCATGTCGGTGAACACCACCCCCGCCGTCACCAGCACGGGTGCCTGCTCGATGGCGGTGCGGACCCGTTCGGTGCTGGCCGTTCCCGCGTAGATGCCCATGAAGTTGGGTGAGCTCTCGTCCAGCAGGCTCTTTCCCCACATCAGGGTGGCATGCGGCACCACGTCTGCATTCAGCAGGGATTCGAGTTCGTCGACGGCCTGCAGGCGGTGCACCAACAGGTCGGCGAGCACGGTCAATTGATGGTCGCCGATCAGTTTGGCGGCGGCTTCGGTGAACATGGCCAGTGCGCGGGGACTGGTGCCGGCGCAATTGCTCGGCAAGGGGTTGGCCGGGGGTTCGGTGGGGAAGCGCGCCACATCGGTGGACATCAGGATGTAGCCGGGACGCTTCTGTTCGCGGACTTCGCACAGCACTCGGTCGATCTCCCGACAGGCCGTTGCCGGCATGAGATTGGTTTGAGCGCAGGTGATTTCGCGGCTGATGCGGAAGAAGTGCTCGAAGTCGCCGTCGCCGAGCGAGTGGTGCAGTGCCCGGCGGGTGGCCTGGGCGTCCTTCGACGGACCACCGACAATGTGCACAACGGGCACGTGTTCGGCGTAGCTGCCCGCGATGGCGTTGGCCAGCGAGAGCTCACCCACGCCGAAAGTGGTTACGACAGCTGATATTCCGCGAAGCCGCCCGTAACCGTCGGCGGCGTAGCCGGCGTTGAGCTCGTTGGCGTTGCCGACCCACCGCAGCCTCGGGTGTGCCACGATGTGGTCGAGGAATGCGAGGTTGTAGTCGCCCGGAACGCCGAAGATCTCCGAGATGCCGAGCTCGGCAAGGCGGTCGAGAAGATAATCACCGACCGTGTAAGCGGGATCAGTCACGAAAACGACCGTACCCCTCGAAAAAGCCTATTCCCGCCGGGGCGCTGCCCGCGATATCGTGCGGGCCATGGCAATCAAAGAATCCCGCGAGATCGTCATCGAAGCCAGTCCCGAGGAGATCCTGGATGTCATCGCCGATTTTGAGGCGATGCCCGAGTGGTCCGAACCGCATCAGAGCGCGGAGGTTCTCGAGACGGGAACCGACGGGCGGCCCAGCAAGGTCAAGATGAAGGTGAAGGTCGCCGGGATCACCGACGAGCAAGTGGTGGCCTACACGTGGGGCGACAACCAGGTGAGCTGGGAGCTGGTCAGCTCGGCCCAGCAGAAGGCTCAAGACGGCAAGTACGTGCTGGTTCCCAAGGGGGACTCCACGCTGGTCAAGTTCGACCTGCTCGCGGACCCGAATGTGCCGCTGCCCGGGTTCGTGCTCAAGCGGGCCGTCAAAGGGACGATCGATTCGGCGACGAAGGATCTGCGCGAGCGGGTGCTGAAGGTGAAGAAAGGGAAGTAGCCGACAGTGGTTGCCGGGGGGCCACTGGCCGGTGTCAAGGTCATCGAACTCGGTGGCATCGGGCCGGGGCCGCACGCCGGGATGGTGCTCGCCGATATGGGCGCCGACGTGGTGCGCGTGCGCCGGCCCGGCGGTTTGCAGATGCCCGCCGAAGACCGGGATCTGCTGCACCGGGGGAAGCGGATCGTCGACCTCGATGTCAAGGCGCAGCCCGGTGCGCTGCTGGAGTTGGCGGCCAAGGCCGATGTGCTGCTGGACTGCTTCCGGCCCGGCACCTGTGAGCGCCTGGGCATCGGTCCCAACGAGTGTGCGGCCCGCAATCCCCGGCTGATCTTTGCGCGCATCACCGGGTGGGGCCAGGACGGGCCGCTGGCGTCGTCGGCCGGTCACGACATCAATTACCTGTCCCAGACCGGCGCCATGTCGGCGCTGGGCTACCGCGACCGGCCGCCGATGCCGCCACTGAATCTGGTGGCGGACTTCGGCGGCGGTTCGATGCTGGTGCTTTTGGGGATTGTGACGGCGCTGTATGAGCGGGAGCGATCGGGCCTCGGACAGGTCATCGATGCCGCCATGGTGGACGGGGTCAGCGTGCTCGCCCAGATGATGTGGACGATGAAGTCGACCGGCGCGCTGCGCGATGAGCGTGAATCATTCCTGCTCGACGGCGGCGCACCCTTCTACCGCTGTTACGCGACCTCCGACGGTAAGTACATGGCCGTGGGCGCGATCGAGCCCCAGTTCTTCGCGGCGCTGCTGGCCGGCCTGGGTTTGTCGGCCGAGCAGGTGCCCACCCAACTCGACGCCGGCTCCTTTGCTCGCATGCGCGAGTTGTTCACCGAGAAGTTCGCCAGCCGCACCCGCGACGAGTGGACCGCGGTGTTCGCCGGCACCGATGCCTGCGTGACACCGGTGCTGAGCTGGGCCGAAGCTGCCCGGGACAGTCATCTGACCGGTCGATCGACCATCATCACCGCACACGGCGTGGAGCAGGCCGCGCCGGCTCCCCGGTTCTCCCGGACACCGGCCCCACCGGTGGGGCGACCGCCGGCGCAGACCACGACACTCACGGAAATAGGCTGGTAACAAGGTATTTGCGTGAACCGTATCCAGGTTCGCGGCGGCATTGCTAGCTTGAACTCGGTGGCCGTAAAAGCATCGCGAGAAGTCGTCATTGATGCGCCCCAGGAAGTGATCATGGAGGCGCTGGCAGACGTCAGCATGCTGACGTCTTGGTCCCCGCTGCACAAAAGCGTCGAAGTGATCGACTATTACCCCGACGGCCGGCCCCACCACGTGCGGGCGACGGTCAAGATTCTCGGCCTGGTCGACAAGGAGATTCTCGAATACCACTGGGGCCCGGACTGGGCCTGTTGGGACGCGGACAAGACGTTCCAGCAGCACGGCCAACACGTCGAATACAACCTGACCCCGGTGGGTCTGGACAAGACGCGGGTGCGGTTCGACGTCACCGTCGAACCGTCGGGCCCCATTCCCGGATTCATCATCCGGCGAGCGAGCGAACAGATCCTGGATGCCGCGGCCAAGGGTCTGCAGAAACGGGTGCTGGGCGATAACTCGACTCGCGACGCCGACTGACGGTGCGGACCGGTGGACGATTGCTAGTTTGAACAACAGTGGCCATACAAGCATCGTCTGAAGTCGTTATCGACGCGCAGCCTGACGTGATCATGGATGCGCTGGCCGACATGGAAGCCGTGCCGTCCTGGTCGTCGGTACATAAGCGGGTGGAGGTCGTCGACACCCATCCCGATGGTCGTCCGCACCACGTCAAGGTCACGATCAAGGTGGTCGGCATCGTCGACACCGAGTTGCTCGAGTATCACTGGGGGCCGGACTGGATGGTGTGGGACGCGAGGAAGACCATCCAGCAACATGCCCAGCACGGCGAATACAACCTGATTCGTGAGGGCGCAGATCAGACTCGGGTGCGGTTCATGATCACCGTCGAACCGTCGGCACCGTTGCCTGAGTTCCTGGTCAGCCGGGCCCGCAAGAAAATCTTGCATTCCGCACTGGAGGGGCTGCGCAAGCGCGTCCTGGAAGGCTAGGACCCTGGTTGGTTGCGCAGCGCGGTCAGTCGCCTGATCGCCTCGTCCAGGGTGTCCTCTCGCTTGCAGAACGTGAAGCGCACCAAGTGATTCCACAGGTCGGCATGCTTGGCCGCCGGATCGCAGAAGGCCGACATCGGAATCGCCGCCACACCGACTTTCTCCGGTAGCGCCGCGCAGAACGCCGAGCTGTCGTCGTATCCCAGCGGGCGCGGGTCGGCGCACAGAAAGTAGGTGCCGTAGCTGTCGTGGACGCCGAAGCCGATGTCCGTGAGCCCTTGCGCGAGCCAGTCCCGGCGGGCCTGCAGCGAATCGCGCAGGGCTGACACCCAGTGGTCCTGGGTGTCCAGCGCCAGCGCCACCGCGGGCTGGAACGGTGCCCCGCCCACATAGCTCAGGTACTGCTTGGCCGCGCGCACACCGGCGATCAGGTTCGCGGGTCCGCACGCCCAGCCGATCTTCCAGCCGGTGCAGTTGAACATCTTGGCCGCGCTGGAGATGGTGACGGTGCGTTGCGCCATGCCGTCGAAGCCGACGAGCGGGATGTGGGTGTGATCGTCGTAGACGAGGTGCTCGTAGACCTCGTCGGTGATCACCAGTAGGTCGGCGGCGACCGCGACCTCGGCGATGGCCTGCAATTCGGGCCGGCTCAAGACGGCGCCGGTGGGATTGTGCGGCGAGTTGACGATCAGGGCCCTGGTCCGGGGTGTGACCGCGCGCCGCAGCGCGTCGGCGTCGAGCGCGAAACCACGGCCGTCGGCAACCAGTGGCACCGCGACCCGGTGCGCCCCGGCCATCGCCACCACCGGGGAATAGGAGTCGTAGAACGGTTCGATCAACAGCACTTCCGAGCCGGGTTCGACCAGGCCCAGCACGGCGCCGGCGATGGCCTCGGTGGCGCCTACGGTGACCAGCACCTCGGTGTCGGGGTCGTAGTCGATGGCGAAACGCCGGCGGCGCTGGGCGGCGATGGCCTGCCTCAGCGGTGGGATGCCCAGGCCGGGTGGATACTGGTTGACGCCGGCGGCGATGGCGTCCTGCGCGGCCAGGAGCATTTCCGGGGGGCCGTCCTCGTCGGGAAAGCCCTGGCCCAGGTTCACCGCGCCGACCCGCGCCGCCAACGCTGACATCTCGGCGAACACCGTGGTCGCGTAGGGCTGCAGCCGCGTGACCGTCATGGTGATCGAGCTTAGGGCGCGCTGTCAGGGCGTCGAACGTGAAGCCGGCTTCACGTTCGGGGCCGAACGTGCCGCCCGCTTGCCGTTCGCGGCCGCGTGGTCACCGGGCACACAAGCCCTGACCTGCCAGCTGCCGCCCAACCAACAGGTTGGCCGAGGGCCCTGTTAGTGTTCCCCTGCTGGACCTAGTCTTGAAGACGGATCCAAACCCCCCTTTTTGGAACAGGAAACCGACATGTCCGAAGAAGCCTTCATCTATGAGGCCATCCGCACGCCGCGCGGCAAGCAACGCAACGGCGCGCTCAACGAAGTCAAGCCACTGAGCCTGGTCGTGGGCCTCATCGAGGAGCTGCGCAGGCGCAACCCCGACCTCGACGAGAACCTGATCAGCGACGTCATCCTGGGGTGCGTTTCGCCCGTGGGCGACCAGGGCGGTGACATCGCCCGCGCCGCGGTCCTGGCCTCGGGCATGCCCGTGACCTCGGGTGGCGTCCAGCTCAACCGGTTCTGCGCATCGGGCCTCGAAGCCGTCAACACCGCAGCGCAGAAGGTGCGCTCGGGCTGGGACGACCTGGTGCTGGCCGGTGGTGTGGAGTCCATGAGCCGCGTGCCGATGGGATCCGACGGCGGCGCCATGGGCCTGGACCCGGCGACCAACTACGACGTGATGTTCGTTCCGCAGGGCATCGGCGCCGACCTGATCGCCACCACCGAGGGCTTCTCCCGTGACGACGTGGACAACTACGCGCTGCGCAGCCAGGAGAAAGCGGCCGAAGCGTGGTCGGGGGGCTACTTCGCCAAGTCCGTGGTGCCGGTCCGCGACCAGAACGGTCTGCTGATCCTCGACCACGACGAGCACATGCGGCCCGATACCACCAAGGAAGGCCTGGGCAAGCTCAAGCCGGCCTTCGAGGCCCTGGCGGCCATGGGTGGCTTCGATGACGTGGCTCTGCAGAAGTACCACTGGGTGGAGAAGATCAACCACGTGCACACCGGCGGCAATAGCTCGGGCATCGTCGACGGCGCCGCGCTGGTCATGATCGGTAGCGAGAAGGCCGGGGCGGCCATCAACGCTACTCCGCGCGCCCGCATCGTCGCCACCGCGACCAGCGGAGCGGACCCGGTGATCATGCTCACTGGCCCCACGCCGGCCACCTTGAAGGTGCTCGACCGGGCCGGTCTCACGGTCGACGACATCGACCTGTTCGAGCTGAACGAGGCGTTCGCCTCGGTGGTGCTGAAGTTCCAGAAGGATCTCAACATTCCGGACGAGAAGCTCAACGTCAACGGTGGCGCGATCGCCATGGGCCACCCGCTGGGCGCCACCGGCGCCATGATCCTGGGCACCATGGTCGACGAGCTGGAGCGCCGCAATGCCCGGCGCGCCTTGGTAACGCTTTGTATTGGCGGCGGCATGGGTGTCGCGACGATCATCGAGAGGGTTTAAGTACATGTCCGACAACACAATTCAGTGGGACAAGGATGCCGATGGCATCGTCACGCTGACCCTGGACGACCCGTCGGGCTCGGCCAACGTCATGAACGAGGGCTACATCGAGTCGATGGGCAAGGCAGTGGATCGCCTTGTCGCCGAGAAGGATTCGATTACCGGCGTGGTGATCACCAGCGCAAAGAAGACGTTCTTCGCCGGCGGTGACGTCAAGAGCATGATCAAGATCGGGCCGGAGAACGCCGGTGAGGCTTTCGATCTGGTGGAGAACGTCAAGAAGCAGCTGCGTACGCTCGAGACCCTGGGCAAGCCTGTGGTGGCGGCACTCAACGGCGCGGCACTGGGCGGCGGCTTGGAGATCGCGCTGGCCTGTCATCACCGCATCGCGGCCGATGTGAAGGGATCGCAGTTCGGCTTTCCCGAGGCGACGTTGGGCCTGCTGCCCGGTGCCGGCGGAGTCACCCGCTCGGTGCGGATGTTCGGCATCCAGAACGCCTTCGTCAACATCCTGTCGCAGGGAACTCGGTTCAAGCCGGCCAAGGCCAAGGAACTCGGCCTGATCGACGAGTTGCTGCCGACGGTCGAGGAACTGGTGCCGGCCGCCAAGGCGTGGATCAAGGCCAACCCGGACAGCCACGAACAGCCCTGGGACAAGAAGGGCTACAAGATGCCCGGCGGCACTCCGTCGTCGCCGTCGCTGGCGTCCATCCTGCCGTCGTTCCCGGCGTTGCTGCGTAAGCAGATCAAGGGTGCGCCGATGCCGGCGCCGAAGGCCATCCTGTCCGCCGCTGTCGAGGGCGCGCAGGTGGACTTCGACACCGCCAGCCGCATCGAGAGCCGGTACTTCACCACGCTGGTCACCGGCCAGGTCTCCAAGAACATGATCCAGGCGTTCTTCTTCGACCTGCAGGCCATCAACGCCGGCAAGTCTCGGCCGGACGGCATCGAGCCGGTCAAGATCAACAAGATCGGTGTGCTCGGGGCCGGCATGATGGGTGCGGGCATCGCCTACGTCTCGGCCAAGGCCGGCTACGACGTGGTGCTCAAGGACGTCAGCATCGAAGCCGCGGAAAAGGGCAAGAGCTACTCGCAGAAGCTGGAAGCCAAGGCGCTCGAACGGGGCCGCACCACGCAGGAGAAGAGCGAGGCCCTGCTGGCGCGGATCACGCCGACCGCCGACCCCGCCGACTTCAAGGGCGTCGACTTCGTGATCGAGGCGGTGTTCGAGAGTCAGGACCTCAAGCACAAGGTGTTCCAGGAGATCGAAGACATCGTCGAGCCCAACGCGCTGTTAGGTTCCAACACCTCGACGCTGCCGATCACCGGCCTGGCGACCGGCGTCAAGCGGCAGGAAGACTTCATCGGGATTCACTTCTTCTCGCCGGTCGACAAGATGCCGCTGGTCGAAATCATCAAGGGTGAGAAGACTTCTGACGAGGCACTGGCCCGGGTGTTCGACTACACACTTGCCATCGGCAAGACTCCGATCGTCGTCAACGACAGTCGCGGCTTCTTCACCTCCCGGGTCATCGGCACCTTCGTCAACGAGGCGCTGGCGATGCTGGGCGAGGGTGTCGAGCCGGCCAGCATCGAGCAGGCCGGATCGCAGGCCGGCTACCCGGCTCCGCCGCTGCAGCTCTCCGACGAGCTCAACCTGGAGCTGATGCACAAAATCGCCGTCGCCACCCGCAAGGGCGTCGAGGACGCCGGCGGCACCTACGAGCCGCACCCGGCGGAAGCCGTGGTGGAGAAGATGATTGAGCTCGGCCGGTCCGGGCGGCTCAAGGGTGCCGGCTTCTATGAGTACCCCGAGGGCAAGCGTTCGGGGTTGTGGACGGGCCTGCGGGAGGCGTTCAAGTCGGGTACCTCGGAGCCGCCGCTGCAGGACATGATCGACCGGATGCTGTTCGCCGAGGCGCTGGAAACCCAGAAGTGCCTCGACGAGAACGTGCTGATGACCACGGCCGACGCGAACATCGGGTCGATCATGGGCATCGGGTTCCCGCCGTGGACCGGTGGCAGCGCGCAGTACATCGTCGGTTACGAGGGTCCGCTCGGCCGCGGGAAGGAAGCCTTTGTGGCCCGTGCCCGCGAGCTGGCCGAGAAGTACGGCGACCGGTTCCTGCCGCCGGACTCACTCACTTAGAGGCTGCCGACCAGACACAAAGTCGCCCTTTCGCCTAGCGAAATGGGCGATTTTGTGTCTGCTCGCCCAAGTAGAGTCCTGGCTATGCGCTTCGGTCTCTTCATCCCGCAAGGCTGGCGGATGGATCTCGTCGGCATCGAACCCGAGCGGCACTGGGCGGTGCTGCGCGATCTGGCGACCTATGCCGACGGCGGCGCGTGGGATTCGCTGTGGGTCTATGACCACTTCCACACCGTGCCGCTGCCCAGCGACGAAGCGACCCACGAGGCGTGGTCGCTGATGTCGGCCTACGCCGCCGTCACATCGCGAATCAAGCTGGGCCAGATGTGCACCGCGATGAGTTATCGCAACCCGGTGTATCTTGCCAAAGTCGCGGCCACCGTCGATATCATTTCCGGCGGCCGCATCCAGATGGGCATCGGGGGCGGCTGGTACGAGCACGAATGGCGGGCCTACGGTTACGGATTCCCATCAGCCGGGGTGCGGCTGGCGCGCCTGGACGAGGGCGTGCAGATCATGCGCGATGCCTGGCGGGACGGGCGAGTTAGCTTCGACGGCAAGCAGTATCAGGTAGACGACGCGATCGTGGCTCCGAAGCCGTTGCAGAGAAATGGTATTCCGTTGTGGATTGCCGGCGGGGGCGAGAAGGTGACGTTACGCATCGCCGCCGCCTATGCGCAGTACACCAACTTCACCCCCGACCTCGAAGCATTCGCCCACAAGTCCGCGGTGCTCGCCGAACACTGCCGCAAGCTGGGCACCGACTTCGACGCGATCGTGCGATCGGCCAACTTCACCGCCGTGGTGGGCACCTCCGAAGCCGACGTCGCCGACCGCAAGCAGCGGGTGCGCGACCGCTTGGCCGGTTATGTCCCGGACGCGGTGGCGGATTCGATGGTCGGCGGCATGCCGGATTCGGCGATGGGCACCACGGAGCAGGTGATCGAGGGGCTCGGTAGGGTCCGTGATCTCGGCTGCGAGTACGCGATCTGCTATTTCCCGGAGGCCGCCTTCGACCGCTCCGGCATCGAGTTGTTCGAGCGGGAAGTGATCCCAGCGCTGAGTTAATCGCCGGTGCGGGTGAAGGTTTCGTCGAAGGTGGTGTTGATCGCGCACGCCCCGGTCTGCTCCTGGTGTCCGTGTCCGCTGAGTACCGAGATCGGATCCTGCGGCGGTTGTGGTAGCGGGAACTCCGCGATAACGCTGAAATGCGTTGTGCCACCCGCTGGGCACTGGTAATCGGTGTTCGCGGCCAGGGCCCAGGCGCCGTTGGCGAACAACAGCGGAGAGTCGCCCGAGGGTCCGTGGAAGTAGCTCATACACCGCTCGCCGGTGCGCAGGCATGCGGTGGTGACGGCGGAATCTCCTGGCTGCGGGGGGATGGGGGCGGCGAAGGTGCGCAGCACACGATACTGGCCGTGCAACGCTTCGGCCGGGGACACCACCCGCGGTGCCACGGTGGCCGGATCGGCGACGGTGTCAACATCGAGATCGCCTGTGCGGGTGAAGGTTACCGGCCTCTTGTCCCGGCAGTTGCTCGCGCTGGTCCGGCTGAACTCGCCGGTGAGCTTGCCGTCGGGACCCAGCTCCAGGGTGAACACCTGCCAGAATTCGGACGGCGCGGAGCGGCACTGATCGGTGATGACGGCCACTGCCAGCCAGCGTCCGCCGATCTCGTCGAACACCAAGGGCGTGGCGAACCCGCTGCCGCCGCCCAGGTAAGCCGCCGTCGCGACGCATGCGGTGCTTCTGCACGCCGAGCGCAGCCCGTAGCTACCCGTGGCCGGTCCCGGTCCGCCGCCGTTGCCGTCGAGATCGGTTGCGGCGCCGAAATCCGCTTGATATCGGCCGTCCAACGGTCCGGGGGTTGGTGGCAGAGAAGAGGTGCTGGACGGCGTGCCGACCGGTGTGGCAGACGTCGGCGCCGATGATGTGGCCGGTGCTGTGGTGGTGACCGGCTCAGGTGCGAATTTGACCGCGAAGATGCCCCCGGCGACCAGGGCCACCATACCCACGGCGGCGGCGATCAGGACACCTGGTCGTTTCCGGCGCGGGCGGACGAGGGGCGCGGTGACGACGGGGTAGGGCGCGGTGATCTGAGAGCCGGACGCCAGGTGGCCGCGCAGCGCGGCGGCGAACTCGCTGCAGGTGGTGAACCGGTCTGACGGTTGTTTGGCCATGGCCCGCGCGAACACCGGATCGAGCCCGAGCAGCTCGGCACGCTGGGCCCCCAGCGACGGGGGTGGGGCGTACAGGTGGTGGGTGATAACGACCGCGAGGTTGGCGTCCGGGTAGGGGGGCGCGCCGGTCAGAAGGTGAAAAGCGGTGCATGCCAACGCATATTGATCGGCGCGTCCGTCGACCGGATCACCTTTGAGTTGCTCGGGGGCGGCGTAGGCCACGGTGCCGACGGCCACGTTGGTCTCGGTCAGCCCCGCCGAATCGTCAATGCGTCGCGCGATGCCGAAATCGGCCAGATAGATTCGCCCGTTCTGGCCGTCGGGGTCGGCCAGCAGGATGTTCGCCGGCTTGACGTCGCGGTGCAACAGGCCGCGGTCGTGGGCGTAGTCGAGCGCCGACGCGACCGCGGTGACAATGTCGAGTACCTCTTCGACCGGCATGCCCGTCGCGTAGCGCTCGTCCAGCCTCCGGGAGGCGTCGGTGCCGGCCACGTAATCCATCGATATCCAGAACTGGCCGTCGTGTTCACCGCGGTCCTGGACCCCCACGATGTGCGGATGGGACAAGCCCGCGGCCAGGTCGGCCTCACGAGCGAACCGCGCCCGGTACTCCGCGTCGTTGGTGAATTCCGCGGGCAGCACCTTCAGCGCGTCCTCACGCGGTAGCCGCGGATGCGTCGCCAGATACACCGTGCCCATGCCACCGGCACCGAGCACACGCAAGATCTGGTATCCGGCGAACTCCTGGCCGGCGCGCAGTGACACGATGCTAATCGCCTGTGCGCGTGAATATCTCGTCGAAGTCCACGTTGACCGCGCAGGTTCCCGTCTGAGTCCAGTGGCCGTGACCGGCCAGCGACATCAACGTTTCCGGCACCGGTTGTGGCAGCGGGAAAGTTGCGCTGGCCCGCAGCGTCGCCGGGTTGCCGTCCGGACATGTGCCGGTGCTCAGGTCGTCCCACGTCCAGCCGCCACCGGCGAAGATCAGCGGGACGTCACCGGACTTATTGTGAAAGTAGCTCATGCACCGATCGCCGGTGCGTAGGCAATTGGTGGCGATCGCCGACTCGCCCAACTGCTGCGGGTTCCCGCCCGCAAAAGTCCGTGTCAGTTGGTAGCGGCCGTGGAACGCCTCGGCCACCGAGACGACCCGCGGCGGCAGGGTGGCCGGGTCGGGAAGCCCGGGCGCGGCGTCGCCGGTGCGGGTGAATGTCACCGTCCGTTTCTCCTGGCAATTGTTGCGGGCCGTACGGGTCTGCTCGCCGGTGAGGGTTCCGTCGGGCCGGGCCTGTAGCGTGAACACCTCCCAGATCTCGCTGGTGTTGTCACGGCACGGGTGGGTGGACAGGGCCACTGCCACCCAGTTGCCGGCCAGCTCGTCGAACACCATGGTCGAGGCGAATGCCGCGTCGCCCTTCAGGCGTGATGCCGTTGCCACACACCCGGCGCCTCCGCACACCGAGCGCACCCCGTAGGTTCCCGTGCTGGGGCGCGCATCGGGAACCGGTTTGCCGTCCAAGTCGGTGACCGCACCGAAGTCGGCGCGGTAATTGCCGGTGAACGGGCCCTGCGCCGCTGCCGGCGTGGGCGGCGGAGCCGCTGTCGGCGAGCCCAGCGGTGGGGCGGTGTGCTTACCGGAATGGGTGAGTTTGCTGCCGGCGAAGACACCGCCGACGATCAGCAACGCGACGGCCACCAGGATGCTGAACAACACAGCCGGGCGCCGTGCCCAGCCTCTCGGTTCCGGGTCGGTCTGGCTGAGTAGGGAGATCGAGGGCTGGGTCTGCCGGGCGTGCAGGTTGATCGGAGTGTCGTAGTCGTACGGCGCAAGGTGCTTGGTCAGTTCCAGGGCGAAGTCGCTGCAGCTGGCGTAGCGGCCGTTGGGGTCCTTGGACATCGCGATGGCGAATACCGGGTCCAGCGCGCCCAACTCGGGGCGGCGGGTGCCGATCGAGGGCGGTGGCGAACTGATCTGCTGGGTGATCACCACCGTAGGACTGCTGTCGGTGAAGGGCGGAGCACCGGTGAGCAGGTGGTAAGCCGTGCACGCCAGCGCATATTGGTCGGTGCGCCCGTCGACGGGCTCGCCCTTGAGCTGCTCGGGCGCGGCGTAGGCGACCGTGCCCACCGCCACGTTGACGGCTGTGATGGCCGTCGCGTCATCGATTCGGCGCGCGATGCCGAAGTCGGCCAGATAGATTCGGCGGGCCTGCCCGCCGTCGGGGTCGGTGAGCAGGATGTTGGCGGGTTTGACGTCGCGGTGCAGCAGTCCACGATGATGGGCGTAGTCCAGCGCCGAGGCGACGGCGGAGATGATGGCGATGACTTCGTCGATCGGCATACCCCGCTGATAGCGCTCGTTCAGCAGGTGGGAGGCGTCGGTGCCGGCGACGTAGTCCATCGAGATCCACAACTGGCCGTCGTTCTCGCCACGGTCATAGATCCGCACGATGTGGGGATGTGACAAGCCTGCCGCCAGGTCGGCTTCGCGGGCGAACCTGGTCCGGTACTCGGGATCGGCCGTGTATTCCGGCGCCAACACCTTCAGCGCGTCCTCGCGCGGCAGGCGCGGATGGGTCGCTAGATATACCCGGCCCATCCCGCCAGCACCCAGCACTCGCAGGATCGTGTACCCGGCGAACTCCTGGCCTACCTCAAGGGACATGGCCAAATGGTAATTGCTGCCATTTTCCGGCGGTGCCGAACGATCCCTCTGCGCCGGGACGTGCGAGAATGCAATTTCCATTTTTATCGAACACTGTTGTACCTTTTTGTGAGTCGCATTATTCTCGTGCTTCACGGAGGACCTCGATGCAGAAGGCGCTGGCCCCTGAAATCACTACCTGGCCCGACGAGAACCCACAGCTGATCGGCAGCCGCTGCGCTTGCTGCGGGGCAACCACTTTCCCGGTGCAGCGGCACTGTCCGCGCTGTAGTGGCAGCGAGATGGCCGACGTGCTGCTGCCGCGTCGCGGCACGCTGATCGCGTGGACCACTCAGGGCTTCCCGCCCGGTGCGCCGTATGCCGGGCCGGTCGGCAAGGACTTCGTGCCATTCGGGGTGGGGCTGGTCCAACTCGGCGACGTGATCCGAGTCGAGGGCCGGCTCACCGAGAACAATCCGGCCAAGCTGCGGTTCGGCCAGGAGGTCGAACTCACGATGGTGCCGTTGAACCGGGACGACGACGGCGCCGAGCTCATGACCTTCGCGTTCCAGCCGGTCTAGAGCGGGTTGCTGCGTACCGAGAGGAGTCTTCGGATGACCAACGATGTCGCCATCATCGGTGTCGGCCTGCACCCCTTCGGCAGGTTCGACAAGACGGCCATGGAGATGGGCGCCGAGGCCATTCAGTCCGCCTTGGCGGACGCCGGTGTGGCGTGGAAGGACATCCAGTTCGGCTTCGGCGGCAGTCACGAGGTGTCCAACCCCGACGCGGTGACCCGCTTGGTCGGGCTCACGGGCATCACGTTCACCAACGTCTTCAATGCCTGTGCCACTGCTGCCAGCGCCATCCAACAGACCGCTGACACTATTCGGTTAGGCAAGTACGACCTCGGGATCGCGATCGGATTGGACAAGCACCCGCGTGGCGCGTTCACCGATGACCCCGCCAAACTTGCGCTGCCGCAGTGGTATGCGCAGAACGGGCAGTTCGTCACCACGAAGTTCTTCGGCATGAAGGCCAACAAGTACATCCACGACCACAACATCTCCCAGACAACGCTCGCCAAGGTGGCCGCCAAGAACTTCCGCAATGGCGCGATGAATCCGAAAGCGTTCCGCCGCAAGGCCATCCCGGAGGAGGAGATCCTCAACTCGACGGTGCTTAACTATCCACTCACGCAGTACATGTTCTGCGCGCCCGACGAGGGAGCCGCGGCGGTGATCATGTGCCGGGCCGACCTGGCGCACAAGTACACCGACAAACCCGTGTATGTGCGGGCCTGCGAGATCCGCACCCGCCGGTACGGCGCCTACGAAGTGCACGCGACGTTCGCGCCGCTGGACGGCGACGCTTCCCCGACGGTGTATGCCGCCAGGGCCGCCTACGAGGCGGCCGGCATCGGACCGGAGGACGTCGACGTGGCGCAGTTGCAGGACACCGACGCCGGCGCAGAGGTGATCCACATGGCCGAGACGGGACTGTGCGCGGACGGCGAGCAGGAGAAGCTGATTGTCGACGGTGCCACCGAGATTCACGGCTCGATCCCGGTCAACACCGACGGGGGTCTCATCGCCAACGGGGAACCCATCGGTGCCTCCGGGCTCCGGCAGATGCACGAGCTGGTCCGGCAGCTGCGCGGCGAGGCCGGCGAGCGCCAGGTGCCGGGCAACCCGCGGGTGGGCCTAGCCCAGGTCTACGGCGCACCGGGTACCGCGTCGGCGACCATCCTGTCCCTCTAGTCCCACGCCGAACAGACGCTCTTGCGTCTGCTCGCGGTCCTAGATCGCCGGGCCCAGCAGGTCGTCGGCGTCGCGAATGATGTATCCGTAGCCCTGCTCGGCCAGGAAGCGCTGTCGGTGTGCGGCATATTCGGCGTCCAGGCTGTCGCGCGCCACCACCGAGTAGAAGATGGCGCCGCCGCCGTCGGCCTTGGGCCGCAGCAACCGGCCCAACCGTTGCGCCTCCTCCTGGCGTGATCCGAATGTTCCCGAAACCTGCACCGCGACAGAGGCTTCCGGCAGATCGATGGAGAAGTTGGCCACCTTGGACACCACCAGGGTGGTGATCTCGCCACGGCGGAACTGGTCGAACAGGTCCTCGCGTTCCCGGGTCTTCGTCGAACCCTGGATCACCGGGGCGCCGAGCTCGGCACCCAATTCATCGAGCTGATCGAGGTAGGCGCCGATCACCAGCGTCTGCTCGCCGGGGTGATTCTTCAGAATCGACTTGACCACAGCGATTTTGGTGTGCACCGTCGAACACAGCTTGTAGCGTTCCTCGGGTTCGGCGGTGGCGTAGATCATCCGTTCGTTGTCGGTCATGGTGACCCGGACTTCCACGCACTCGGCCGGTGCGATCCAGCCCTGGGCCTCGATGTCCTTCCACGGCGCGTCATACCGCTTCGGCCCGATGAGCGAGAACACGTCGCCCTCGCGGCCGTCCTCGCGGATCAGGGTGGCGGTCAGGCCCAGGCGGCGCTTGGACTGCAGATCGGCGGTCATCCGGAACACCGGTGCCGGCAGCAGGTGCACTTCGTCGTAGACGATGAGCCCCCAGTCACGGCTGTCGAACAACTCCAGGTGCCGATACTCGCCCTTGGTGCGGCGGGTGATCATCTGGTAGGTCGAGATGGTGACAGGCCGAATCTCCTTGCGTTCACCGGAGTATTCGCCGATCTCGTCCTCGGTCAGCGAGGTGCGCGCCACCAGCTCCCGTTTCCACTGCCGGGCCGCCACGATGTTGGTGACCAGAATCAGCGTCGTCGCTTGGGCCTTGGCCATCGCGGCGGCGCCGACCAGCGTCTTGCCGGCACCGCAGGGCAGCACTACCACGCCCGAGCCACCGGCCCAGAACGAGTCGGCGGCCAGCTGCTGGTAGTCGCGCAGTTCCCACCCGTCGGGTTCCAGGCTGATCGGGTGTGCTTCGCCGTCCACATAACCGGCGAGATCCTCTGCCGGCCAGCCGATCTTGAGGAGCATCTGCTTGACCCGGCCACGCTCGCTGGGGTGGACGGTGACCGTGTCGTCGTCAATGCGGGCGCCCAGCATCGGCGCGATCTTCTTGTGGCGCAGCACTTCTTCGAGAACGGCCCGGTCGAAGCTCACCAGCGTCAAGCCGTGCGCTGGGTGCTTGACCAGTTGCAGGCGGCCGTACCGTGCCATGGTGTCGACGATGTCGACCAGCAGCGGTTGGGGCACCGCGTAGCGGGAGAAGCTGACCAGCGCGTCGACCACCTGCTCGGCATCGTGGCCGGCGGCGCGGGCGTTCCACAGGGCCAGCGGCGTGATGCGATAGGTGTGGATGTGCTCGGGTGCGCGTTCCAGTTCGGCGAACGGTGCGATGGCGGCGCGCGCCGCGCCGGCCTGCTCGTGGTCGACCTCGAGCAGCACCGTTTTGTCGGACTGCACGATCAACGGCCCGTCAGTCATGGGCGCTGCTCCTCTCCCCCGCAAGCGGGTGGTGCCCCCAGTCGCTGCGTCCCCGGCAGGCGGTGCGCGGGGAGCAACGTCCATTATCCTTCGTCGGCCGACATCACCGATGTGATGCGGTGGATGGCGAAGTCCCGCATCCGCCCGGACCCCGAGTCGAAGGCCACCAGCTGGCCGCCGCGCACCACGATCGGGGACACCACCCGCTGAGTGGCCACACCCGCGGCGTCGAGATAGCCGATGAGCACCGTGTCCTGGTCTTTGGCGGCACGCTGCAACAGCGACATCGACACCGCCGGGTCGACGCGGATGTTGCCGAACGGGGCGGCGGTCACCTTGCGCAGCACCCCGACGACGGCGTGCAGCGTTTCGCTGTTCGGTCGGGGGACCGGCCGGTAGGCCCGGCGGTGCACCGGTGCGGGTACCCGCGCGCCGCGGCTGCGCACGTCGACAATCGCGCCGGTGGAGTCTTCGGCCGCCGGGGCGAACCCCGCCGTGCGCAACGCGGTGAGCACTTCGGCGATGTTCGCCGGTGACACCGCCACCGTCGGGGCCAGCGCCCGCAGCTGAAGCCCCTCGGTGGCCGGTGCCGCGACCGCCTGCGCCAGCAGCGCCGGGTCCTCACAGCGCACGAACGACGAGGCCATTCCGATTCGCAATTGACCGTGCCGGCGGGCCACGTCATCGATGAGATAGGTAAGGCCCTGTGGCACCGGCGTTTTGGAGTGGTCGACGAAGAACGCTTGCATCCAGTCCCGGGTTCTGCCGATGTCCAGCGCATGCCGGATCGATTGTTCGCTGACTCGGAAGACCATTGCCGCGCCGGCTGATTCGACGGTGGCGACGGTGGCCAGGTCGTCGGCCAGATCACGTTCCAGCGGACCCGGTACCACCACGGTCAGGTCGGCCTGGACCAGGAAGTGGTCGATCGGTTTGGGCAGAGCCCGGGTCATCGCGTCGACGACCACCGCAGGGTCCGCGTCGTCCTCGAGCAGGGCGCGGCCCGGCGTGCTGATCGCTCCCCGCCCGATCAGTCCCACCGCGTGGCCCTCGGCCAGTAAGTCGGCGACCGGTTCGGGCTGTAGCCGTCGGACCCAGCGCGGCCGTCGCCAGATCAACGCTGCCGACGCCGTTTTCGCATCGACACCGGCGCCGGGCGGCAACCCGGCCAGCAATTCCAGGAGAAGTTGCCGGTCCAGCGGAGCCGCGGTGGAGAACAGTGAATTCGACAGTGCGCCGAAGGGTTTGCCGTCGGGACCGCGGCCGCCGATCAGCGTCGGCCGGCAGGTCAAGTCCAGCCAGGTGGTGGCCAGCAGATACCAGCGGTCGGAGCCGGCCAGGGTGCTGAACCGGTCGGCCGCCGGGGTGGGCGCCCAATAGGGTCCTTCGCCGTGGGTAGGTTCGGGATCGGGCATGCCGCTGGCTATCAATCCCGCCGCCGCGGCCAGCTCCAGGATGAGGCCCAGCCGGGCCTCTTCCATCCCGGTCACCTTCGCCAGCCGCTTGAGTTCGCGAATACCTAGGCCGCCGCTGCGCAGCTCGGAAACCGGTGCGCTACTGAGGGTCTCGAGGAGCACGTCGACTTGTCGGAGCAGGTCGATGACGGCGCCGGCGGCCGCGGCGTCGGCGTCGACCGCCTTGACGGTCGACACCACGGGGTCGGGTTCGGTGAGCTGCGCCGGACCGGGCGACTCGCCGCGCAGCACCTGGGCGACGTGCCGGGGCAGGATCACCGTCTCGGCATCGACGCGCCGCAGCAGGCCCGTGGCCAGCAGCTGTGGCACCGGCCGGTCCATCGGAGCGCCGGGCGCCGCGTCACGGGTGCGTCCCATCGGGGACCCTTCGAGCAGCTTCTCCAGGACTTCGCGCTGGGCGTCGTCGGCCGCGGCGATCAGCGCCGCGATCTGCTCCCCGGTGTGCGTGCGGTCCTCGAGCGTCACCTGCCCGGGATGCCACGGCAACGCTGCCCCGGCGTCGGCGGCCACCCGCACCGTGGTTTCACCCCAGACCAGGGCGCGGTTCTTCAGGTCCTCCAGCGCGGTTGTCACGTCCGACTCCGGCGCGAGTTCGCCGAGCAGGGCCGTCAACGTGGTGACCGGGACGGGTTCGGCGTCGGCTTGCAGCACCAGTAGGGCGTCGAGCACCGCCAGCCGCAGAAAATCCAGGTCGTCGGTGGCGGCCTTGACCGACTGACGCGCCTGCGCGCGCGCGGCCAGCGCCGCGATGCTGCCGGGGGGTGGCTGGGCAAGGTCCGGCCGCAACGTCAACAGCAGGATCAGCCGCTCGTCGGGCAGGTCGGCCAGCCAGGACCCCAGCGGGATATCCGGGGTGTGTTCGGTCATCGCTGATCCAGCCTAGGCGTGAGGTTCAACCTTCCGCCGCGGACGGTGGACGGAGGTGTCAGAATAGACCGCGTGGCTGACTCGAAGGCGCGCAAAGAGAAGTATGTGGACCCCGGCTGGCCCACGACGGACCCGGACGACCATGCAGTGAGCGAACTCGTGACGGACCGCACGGGTGCACTCTCGCCGTTCGGTGAAGTGGTGTTTCCGGTGCCTGCCGAGGAGTTGCCCTACGTCCATCCGGTGACGGTCGCCACCTGGTAGGCCGTCGGCATGTCGGGGGCTGGGGCCTACGAAGAGCGCTCTGCGGCCCCCGGGTCGGCGCTGTCGCACCTGGACGAGCGTGGCGCGGCGCACATGGTCGACGTCACGGAAAAGGGCACCACGCGGCGCACCGCCATCGCCGCCGGGCTGTTGCGCACCACGGCTGACGTTGTCGCGCTGATTTCGGCGGGTGGCCTGCCGAAAGGTGATGCGCTGGCTACCGCCCGGGTGGCGGGCATCCTGGCCGCCAAACGCACCAGCGATCTGATCCCGCTGTGTCATCAGCTCGCGCTGACCAAGGTCGATGTTGACTTCACCGTGGGAGAGTCGGATGTTGAGATCGAAGCTACGGTGCGTAGCACCGACCGGACGGGGGTAGAGATGGAAGCCCTGACCGCTGTCAGTGTGGCGGCCCTGACCCTGTACGACATGATCAAGGCAGTCGACCCGGCCGCTCGGCTGGACGATATCCGGGTGCTCAGCAAAGAGGGCGGCCGCAGCGGAAGTTGGACGCGGCCGTGAGCCGCACCGCACGCGTCGTGATCGCCTCGACCCGCGCCTCGGCGGGGGTGTACGCCGATGAATGTGGACCCATCATCACCGAATGGCTGGAACAGCGCGGGTTTCTCCCGACCCACCCTCGGGTGGTGGCGGACGGCGCCGACGTGGGTGACGCGCTGCACGACGGGCTCGAGGCCGAGGTCGACGTGATCATCACCTCCGGGGGCACCGGAATCGCGCCCACCGACACCACACCGGAACAGACGGTGGCGGTGCTGGATTACATGATCCCCGGCTTGGCCGACGCCATTCGACAGTCCGGGTTGCCGAAGGTGCCGACGTCGGTGCTGTCCCGCGGTGTGTGCGGGGTGGCGGGCAAGACGCTGGTCGTCAATCTGCCGGGCTCACCGGGTGGGGTGCGAGACGGTCTCGGCGTGCTCGACGGCGTGCTCATCCATGCTCTCGAACAGCTCGCCGGCGGGGATCACAAGCGATGACGACGGTCCTGCGCGCCGCGGTGACCGACCAGCCAATCTCCCTCGCCGAACATGAGGCACTGGTGAATCATCAGTCCGCCGGAGCGGTGGTTGGATTTGTCGGCATGATCCGCGATCACGCCGGCGGCCGCCCGGTGGTGCGGCTGGAGTATTCTGCCCACCCGTCGGCCCAGGACGTGTTCGCCGAGGTAGTCGCCGAGGTCGCCGGTCACGCCGACGGGGTACGGGCAGTGGCCGCCAGCCATCGCGTCGGCGCCTTAAGCATCGGCGAAGCAGCTCTGGTGGCCGCCGTGGCGGCCGATCATCGTCAGGCGGCGTTCGCCACCTGCGCACGCCTGGTCGACGCCATCAAGGAGCGATTGCCGGTGTGGAAGCACCAGTTCTTCGACGATGGTTCGGACGAATGGGTGGGTTCGGCCTGATCCTGGGTGCGAGCCCTCGAAACAGACCCGAGCTGACTAGCTGACGGGACCCGCTACCAGGGCGTCGAGCGCGTCATTGCCGGCGATGTCCTGGCCGACGATGGCTTGCCACAGCTGCTGGTGGTAGCCGACCTCCGCGACCTGGTGGATCTCCACCGGCGCGTTCTCGTCGCCGGCAGCCGGCTGGAAACCGGTGTCCACGACCACCGGGGCGGGCGGAGCCGGCTCGTCGGCGGGGGCCGGCGACAGGTCGCCGGGCGCGGGAGCCAGGTCGGCCGGAGCGGGCGGCAGGTCGGCCGGAGCCGGTGGCAAGTCGGCCGGAGCCGGCGGCAACTCGGCCGGCGCGGGGGGCAGGTCGGCCGGCGCGGGCGCCAGCGCGAGGTCGTTGCCGGCCATCTGCACCTCGGGCGCGGGGGCCTCGACCGGCGGCGGCGCGTCCGGAACCTGCTCACCGTTGAGCGCGGGAGCGTCGACCGGTTGGTTCAGTGCGGCCGGTTCGGGGTTGCGGGGCGACGGGGCCGACAGCGGGGTTCCGCACACCGGCCAGGCGCCGCGGCCCTGCGTGGCGAGCACGCGCTCGGCGATGGCAATCTGCTGGTCCTTAGTGGCCAGCTGGGCCGACGGGGCGAACTCGGTGCCGCCGTGTGAGGCCCAGGTGCCGGCCGCGAACTGCACGCCGCCGTAGAACCCATTACCTGTGTTGATTGCCCAGTTGCCGCCAGATTCGCAACGGGCAACCGCGTCCCATTCGGCATCGGTGGCTGCCGTGGCCTGACCGGCCATAGCGATGCCGCCGCCACCGAGGACCGCACCGGTGAAGGCGATCTTGGCGACGCTGACGCTCGAGGTAGTGGGCTTGCGGTGACGTCCAGTCATACGCTCGGTAATTCCTCTCGGTAACACGCTTGCGAGGTCAGCTGTCGGGTTCGGATGGGAGAGGTCACCCGGCCAGTCGTTCACCGTTGATACGACGTTGGCTTCACCCCAAGGGGCCGTAACAGCCCCGGTCCGATCTCGGTGGACCTGGTGGGTCCCCCGCCTCCATCCGCGGGTCGGAATCCCTCGCCTACGGGATGGAGCTCAGCGCGCTGTAGGTGAAGGAGAACTCATCGCTCGGGTTGGGTTTGATGAGCCTCCCGAGACGGTAGCGGGTTACGACGATCCCGTCACGTGTGCAATTGATCGGCGTTTTCGTCACACCGGCGGCAGAAAACGCCAGGAATCGGACACGTTTGCGCAGCTCATAACACCCGACACCGGAGCGTGGCCGCGTTGTTATCGTTCCGTTACGTGAGATAACTCACACTTTTTATCCGCCGGCGAAGGGCGGGAGTACGTCAACCGTGTCGCCGGCGGATAACGCCGAGGCCTCATCTCGGACGGCAATTCCGTCGCGCAGATACGAGCATCGGCTCAAAACCGTCGCCAGGTGGGTACCCCGATTGGCGAGCTCTTGAACCAACGCCGCCACGGTCGCACCGGTAGGCAACAGAAGCGTTTCCGACTCGATACCTGCCGCGGCCCTGGCCGCCGCGAAATAGCGGACCGTCACCTCGACCCCACCGCCGCCGTTGGAAGCCGCAGCGGACCTCTCAGCCACCGATGGCGCTCATCGGACGGTCGGGCTGGATGAAGCCCGGTTCGTTGATTCCGTGGCCGGCCGGCTTGGCCCACATCGCCGCGCGCCAGGCCGCCTCGATCGCATCGTCATCGGCGCCGCCGCGCAGCAGGCTGCGCAGGTCCGTCTCCTCGCTCGAGAACAGGCAGCTGCGGATCTGACCATCGGCCGTCAGTCGGGTGCGGTCGCACGCCGAGCAGAACGCGTGGGAAACCGACGCGATGATGCCGACCTTGCCGCGCGGTGTGTCCGGTCCGGAGTCGACCAGCCAGAGCTGAGCGGGGGCAGAACCGCGCGGTGCCGGGTCCGGCTCGAGGCGAAAGTGCGGGCGCAACGCCGCTAGGACGTCGTCGGCGCTCAGCGCGGCGCCGGGACGCCACTGATGTCCCGCATCGAGCGGCATCTGCTCGATGACACGCAGCTGGTAGCCGTTCTCGAGGCAGTAACGCAGCAGGCCGACGACATCCTCGCGGCCGGTGCCGGGATCCAGGACCGCGTTGACCTTGACCGGTTGCAGGCCGGCGGCTTTGGCGGCGGCCAAACCTGCCAGCACGTCGTTCAGCCGGTCCCGGCGGGTGATGGCCGCGAAGTGGGTGGCATTGACGCTGTCCAGCGAGACGTTGACCCGGTCCAGGCCCGCTGCGGCCAGGCCCGCCGCCCGTCGCGCCAACCCCACCCCGTTGGTGGTCATAGAGATCTCGGCGCGGGGGGTCAACGCGGCCACCGCGGCGACCACGTCCTCGAGGTGCCGAACCAGCAGCGGTTCGCCGCCGGTGAAGCGGACACTGGTGATTCCCAACCGGCTGATTGCGAGACGCAGCAGCCGGGCCAACTCGTCCGGCCGGAGCAACTGATGGCCGGGCAGCCAGTCCAAGCCCTGCTCGGGCATGCAGTAGTTGCACCGCAAATTGCAGCGGTCGGTGAGCGAGACCCGCAGGTCGGTCGCGACACGGCCGTAGCTGTCCAGCAACGGCCCGTCCCGGGGCCCTGCCAGGGGCCCGGACGCGGAGCCTGGCCTGGGCACCGTCGGAAGGCCCAGCGCGGTCAGCGTCATGCGGTCACCCGTGCGTCGGCGGGAACGATCTCCTTACCCAGCGGAACCAGGGATACCGGGATCAGTTTGAGGTTCGCCACGGCTAGTGGAATCCCGATGATCGTGGCGGCCATGGCGATCGCGCTGGCCAGGTGACCGATTGCCAGCCACAACCCGAACAGCAACACCCAGATGACGTTGCCGACCAGCGCGCCCGTCCCCGCGCCGGGCTTCTCGACGATGGTGCGGCCGAAGGGCCACAGCGCATATGACGCGATTCGCAGCGCGGCGAAACCGAACGGGATGGTGACGATCAGCAGAAAGCACACCAGGGCTGCCAGCAGATAGCCGAGGGCCAGCCAGAGGCCACCGAAAATCAGCCAGATAACGTTCAGGATCAGGCGCATCTCTCCTCCAGCGGTAATGCCAGCCTACCGAGTACCCGCTAAACCGGGGTGCTTGGCGGACAGGCAGCCGAGTAGGATCTGTGATCGTCATCGCGTCCTGCGCAGGCGGGACGCGTCTTCTATGTCGCATACCAGTGATCCGTCAGACAAGCAGGTGAGAGCAGTGCCGACCGGCAAAGTGAAGTGGTACGACTCCGAGAAGGGGTTCGGCTTCCTGTCGCAAGAGGATGGCGAGGACGTCTACGTCCGCTCCTCGGCGTTGCCCGCGGGTGTCGAGGGGCTCAAAGCAGGACAGAAGGTCGAGTTCGGCATCGCCTCCGGCCGGCGTGGCCCGCAGGCGTTGAGCCTGAAGCTGATTGACCCACCGCCGAGCCTGGCCCGGTCGGCGGCCCGCCCCCGGCGCGACGCGCCGGCCGAGCACAAGCACAGTCCCGACGAGTTGCACGGCATGGTCGAGGACATGATCACATTGCTGGAGAGCACCGTGCAGCCCGAGTTGCGCAAGGGCCGCTACCCGGATCGCAAGACCGCCCGACAGATTTCCGAGGTGGTCAAGGCCGTCGCCCGGGAGTTCGAGGCCTGATTCTCGATCTTGCGGGAGCCCTTTCGGGTGGACCACACAGTCCGCACGGCCGTGGCCCCCGAGGACGTCTTCCCGGTGTGCACGTAGATCATCCCGGCCGTCCCGGCACCCGACGGCTCACCGGTTAGTGCCCGAAACGCTGAACCGCCAACAGTGACAAAAGTCAGGTGGTAAGGCTCGCGCCTACTACGAAGATCTTTCATTTGTAGGTCGGAATCCGCGCCGCGGCGCCTTGTCGCCCTGGGTCCGCCGATGACCGGCGTCGCGTTGGCTACACCAGTGGAATCAGCTCTATCGGGGGAGCGACCCGTTGAATCTGGCGATCGCGAGCAGGAATTCTTGCGTCAAGGAAGCAAACTGACTGTTGGGGTTGAAGAAAAGCCTCTGCAAAACATTGTTGAGATTTTTCAGCGACTCGGCACCGAGACCTCCCGCGGAATTAATGGCGTTAACCCATGCCTCCGCCAGCTCGTCGAGTTGTCCAGCCCGTACGGCGTTCACGATGGTTTTTTCCAGCTGTGCCTCGTCCTTGAGGATCTCTTCGGTGAATGGCTTGAAGGCTGCCGTGACTGTCTGGACCGCGGCCTCTAGGTCGTCGGTGATTTCGTCGGCCAGGTTGATCAGGGGTTGTAGTGCGGTGGTGATCGGCGAGGCGGCTTCGGCGGCGGCGGAGACCTGGCCGGTGAGGCCTGCGAGGGCGTTTTCCCAGGG
Organism: Mycobacterium gordonae; assembly: GCF_017086405.1. Taxonomy (NCBI): domain Bacteria; kingdom Bacillati; phylum Actinomycetota; class Actinomycetes; order Mycobacteriales; family Mycobacteriaceae; genus Mycobacterium; species Mycobacterium camsae. The sequence goes on along the minus strand of NZ_CP070973.1, from coordinate 6,066,255 downwards.
ACTTAGTTGTGCGGCGGCTGCTGAAGCGCCGTCGAAATAGCCCAGCATTGCGGAGATATTTCTTGCCCACATCTCTTGATATTCGATTTCTTTGGCCGCGATCGCCGGGGCGTTGAGTCCAAAGAAGTTGTGTATCGCCAGCGAGGTCATGAGTTGGCGGTTGATGACAATCTCGATCGGGTGGGCTACGGCCGCCTTGGCTGCTTCGTAGGCGCTGGCTGCTGCTTTGGCGCTGGCGGCGGCGGTGCGGCCTGGGTGGACGCCTGGTCGAGCCACAGGGTGTAGGGGGTGGACGCGGCGGCCATTGCCTGGGCTGCCGGGCCCTGCCACGCCGAGCTGGAGACGTTGGCGATATGTGTGGTGAACGAGTTCGCGGCCAGGGACAGTTCGGTGGCCAGGCCCTCCCATGCGCCGGCGGCCTCGAGCATGGGTGTGGTACCGGCGCCGGAGTACAGCTGTTTCGAGGTGAACTCTGGTGCTGAGGTCAAGAAACTCATGGCGGTTATCCTTCCCGGCCGGCCCGATCCAGCCTGCCGTCAGCGGTCAATGTCGGTTTGGCCGGCTACTTTCAGCCAAGCAGGCCCTTCGAACCTTTTGCGCCAGCCTTGCCCGCGCCGCCCTGTTGGCCGCCCAGGCCCCCTAGACCCGGGCCGTAAGCGCCGTTGCCGCCTGCGCCCCCCGATCCGCCGGTGCCGCCAGGGGTGGAAGCGGAGTTGCCCGAGCCGCCGTCGCCAGCTTTGGCGTACTCGCCCGTCGCACCGTTCTGGCCGCCGTTGCCGCCGGTGCCGCCGTTGCCGCCGCTGCCGCCGGCACCGCCGGTGCCGCCGGTGCCACCCAGTCCGGCGATGCCGTTCGCTGAGTTCCCGCCCGCGCCGCCCCCGCCGCCCACGCCGGCCGTTCCACCACCGCCGCCGACGCCGCCGGTACCCCCTGGAGTCTCTGTCACGACACCGGGGAGGCCCGGGAAGCCATTGCCGCCGGTGCCGCCGGTGCCACCGGTGCCACCCTGGCCGCCGGTGCCACCTTGGCCGCCGACACCGCCGTAACCGTTGGTCGAGGACCCGCCCATGCCGCCCGAGCCGCCGGCGCCGCCGGCACCCCCCGTGCCCCCCGTGCCCCCCGTGCCGCCGGGGTCGCCCGGGATGCCGAGGCCGCCCGGGGTGCCGTCGGCGCCTACGGTACCGATCACGCCCAAGCCCCCTTGCCCGCCAGCTCCACCTACTCCGCCGGCGCCGCCATTTCCGCCGATGGACCCGCCGGCTCCACCGGCTCCGCCGTTACCGCCTTGGCCTCCGGGACCGGGCGCGCCGCCCAAGACGCCGGCGACACCGGCCGCACCCGCGCCGCCGGCTCCACCGGCTCCGCCGGCCCCACCGTTTCCGAATAGGCCGGCGTTGCCGCCGGCACCCCCGTTTCCACCGGCAACAAGGGGATTCGGTGACGCCGCGCCCGGTGCGCCGGCCCCGCCGTCGCCGAACAGGATGCCGCCGTTACCGCCCGCCCCGCCATTGCCGCCCAGGCCCGGCAGCGCTGCCCCGCCAGCCCCGCCGCTGCCGATCAACCCGGCGTCACCGCCACGGCCGGCCGAGCTGGTCGCCGTCTGGGCGGCGCCCTGGCCGCCGTTGCCGAACAACCACCCACCGTCGGTGCCTTCGCCGCCGTTGATGCCGGCCACGCCGGTGGTGCCGTTGCCGATCAGCCCGCGGCCGGTCAACGCCACGAACGGCGCGTTGATCACCGGATCCACCACGGCACCCACCGGGCTGGTAATCCAGGCCTGGCTGAGGAATTCGAGCGGGTCGCCGATCAGCACCCCCGGAGCGGCGGTGATCGCCGCCTGCAGCGCGCCCAGCGGTGCCAACTCGACGGTGGCGGCCCACGCGGCATTGGTGGCTTCGGCGCCGGCGAACATCGCGCCGCCCGAGTTCAGGGTCGCGACGAACTGTTGATGAAACGCCGTCATCTGCGCGCTGATCGCCCGGTACTGCTGGCCATAGGCGCCGAACAGGGCCGCGAGCGCCTCCGACACCTCATCGGCGGCGGCCGCGGTCACCGCCGTGGTCGGCGCCAGTGCCGCCGCGTTAGCCGCACCAAGTGTCATGCCGATTCCGGCCAAATCCGAGGCCGCACCGACCAGCAATTCCGGAGTAGCGAACACAAACGACATAGCCTGCCCCTGTTCGATATGGCGGCAGCGGGGCTGCCTGGCCGACCCGATTCGACTGGCTCCTATCGTAGTTCGCTCGGCGGGTAATCAATCGATTGTTTATAAAACTTGACCGATTAAATTTTGGAGTTGGCGAGCCGTTGGCGCGGGCTGGTAGCGGGCCGTTCGCGAACATGTAGACCCGGGCTGCGAAATCAGCGGAGAGGCTCATGCGGTCCCAGCGGTCGGGAGTGGGCGGACCCGATTGACGGTGAGCGCGCTGCGCAGCGCGCGAGCAAGATCTCGAAGCGGTCGCATCATCGCCGGTGGGCGCAGTATTCGGGCAGGCGCCGGGTACGACAAGCCTCGACGGCAATCGTGAGCAAGGAGGCGGCGAGGGCACAGCAAGCGCGCGGGTCGCCGAGGAGCGGGCCAGGGCCCAGGCGGAGAACCGCGTGAAAGTGGCTGGGAAAAAACATCTTTCGCTAGAGATCTGTTCCGCGGTCGCTTTTCTGTTGGAGCTGATTCATCGTCGACCAGTCCGAGGGCACCAGCCCCTGGATCGCGGATTGGGAGCCCGGACCGTCCACCCAGACCGACCTGGCCTAGCGGTTCATGAACGCGTCCGTGCGGCAGGATGGATGTATGGGCTCCTACGTCGCCGGCAAGGGCGAGTTCAACCGCGACACCAACTACATCACCACCCGTATTACCGCCGATGGGCGCGACGGCTATCCGGTTGAGCCCGACCGGTACCGGCTCGTCGTCGCCCGGGCCTGCCCCTGGGCCAACCGGACCATCATCGTGCGGAGACTGCTGGGCCTGGAATCGGTTCTCTCCATTGGTTTTTGCGGACCCACCCACGACGAGCGCAGCTGGACGTTCGACCTGGATTCCGGTGGGGTGGACCCGGTGCTGAAAATCCCGCGGCTACAGGACGCCTACTTCAAACGTGATCCCGACTACTCCGAAGGCATCACCGTCCCGGCGATCGTCGACATTCCGACCGGCGCCGTCGTCACCAACGACTTCGCGCAGATCACCCTCGACTTCTCCACGGAGTGGACGGCCTACCATCGGGCGGGGGCGCCGCAGCTCTACCCGGAGGAGCTGCGCGCCGAGATCGACGAGGTGAGCCAGCGGATCTACACCGAGATCAACAACGGGGTGTACCGGTGCGGGTTCGCGGGCTCTCAGGATTCCTACGAAGCGTCCTACGACCGGCTGTTCACCGCCCTGGACTGGGTGAGTGAGCGCTTAGCCAGGCAGCGATATCTGGTGGGGGACACCATCACCGAGGCCGATGTCCGGTTGTTCACCACGCTGGCCCGCTTCGACCCGGTGTATCACGGGCATTTCAAGTGCAACCGGTCCAAGTTGTCGGAGCTGCCGGTGCTGTGGGCCTATGCCCGAGACCTGTTCCAGACACCGGGTTTTGGCGACACCACCGACTTCGTCCAGATCAAGCAGCACTATTACATCGTGCATTCCGACATCAACCCCACCGGCATCGTGCCGAAAGGGCCTGACCTGTCCAGTTGGCTCACGCCGCACGGCCGGGAAGCCTTGGGAGGCAGGCCTTTCGGTGACGGCACCCCGCCCGGGCCGCCGACCGAGACGGAGCGGGTGCCGGCCGGGCACGGGGCGTAGCGGCTGTCGCGCTGACCGCTACGTCACGGGGGTGTCAACGGAAGCCACGGCCACGGTCCGATCCACAACCCGGGAGGGGTCAGATCCCTTGCGTCGTGGCTGATGCCCCTGGTGCCGGGCACGCCGGTGGTGCCGCCCTGCCCCTTGCCGCCGGATAGGCCGTCGGTGCCTCCGGCCGCCACCGTGCCGTCGCCGCTCGTTCCACCGGCCCCAGCGGCGCCGCCCTCGGCGCCCTGACCGCCGCCCCCGGCGCTCCCGCCGTCCCCGCGGGCGCCGCCGTTACCCCCGGAACCTTCTCCGAAGAGACCCTGACCGCCTTCGCCGCCGGAGCCGCCCTGGCCGCCGCCCCCGCCGGTGCCGCCGTTCCCACCGGCCCCGCCGGCGCCGCCGACGCCACCTGACCCGTTGGCGGACGAGCCCCCGGCCCCGCCTGCGCCACCAACACCCGCGTTTCCGCCGTTTCCGCCGGTACCGCCCGTTCCGCCGCTCCCGCCGTCGCCATTGCTGCTGATGAACCAGTCGTAGCCGCCCGCGCCTCCGTTAGCGCCGTACCCGCCGGTCCCACCGGTGCCACCGGTGCCGCCGGCCCCGCCGGTGCCGCCGGCTCCACCGTTGCCGTTGGTGGCCCCGCCGCCGGCCCCACCGAGCCCGCCGGTCCCGCCAGTGCCGCCATCTCCGGCAAGGCCGCCGTTGCCGCCGGCGCCGCCGCGTGCGCTCGGGCCGCCGGTGCCGCCGGTGCCGCCGGACCCGCCGCTCGCACCAAGGCCGGCGGTCCCACCCGCTCCGCCTTGACCGCCGGCACCACCGTTGCCGCTCACCGTGCCGCCGGCGCCCCCGGCGCCGCCGTTGCCGCCGGCGCCACCGCTACCCGCGTTCGAGGCGCCGGCACCGCCGTTGCCGCCGGTCCCGCCGATCCCACCGCGAGTGCCGCCACCGCCATTGCCGCCGACCCCGCCGGTGCCGGCACCCAAGCCGCCGTCGCCGCCGTCTCCACCGTTGCCGCCGTAGACACCTTGACTGGCTTGGGCAAAGGTCCCGGCATCGCCGCCGTTGCCGCCGGCGCCGCCGGTACCGCCACCGCTGCCGCCGACGCCGCCGTCGCCGCCGGTGCCGCCCGGGCCGCCGGTAATTCGGCCGAGGAGGTTATTCAGCTGACGTGTGAGGCCGAGGCCGCTGCCGCCTGAGCCGCCGGTGCCGCCGGTGCCGCCGGTGCCACCCTCGCTGCCGCCGGCGCCGCCGCTACCTCCGGTGCCACCTACCCCGCCATTCAACCCGCCACCACCGGCAGCACCGCCGGCGCCGCCGAGGCCGCCGCCGCTGCCGCCGTTGCCGCCGTTGCCGCCGTTGGCGCCGTTGCCGCGGAAATGGCCGTCACCGCCAGTACCGCCGGCGCCGCCGGCCGCGGAGACGGTGCCGTTGCTGGCGCCGCCGTTGCCGCCGTTGCCGCCGACGCCGCCGGTCGAGGACCCGACGATGGTGCCGCTGCCGCCGTGGCCGCCGTTGCCGCCGGCCTGTGCGGGTCCGCCGTCGGCGCCGTCACCGCCAGGGATGCCATTGGGGGCGTCGACGTATGGGCCCGTGGCGCCCTTGCTTGCCGGGGCTTGGGGCGACGGCGGAAGGGGCTGCGCCTTCGGGTTCTGCCCGGCCCCACCGGCTGCGCCCTGTCCGCCGTTGCCGCCGGCGCCACCGTTCCCGTTGGTGCCGGCGTCACCGCCGGCCCCGCCGGCGCCGCCGCTGCCGGGAGTGTTGTCGGGGCCGACGAGGCCGCGACCGCCGTTGCCGCCGTTGCCGCCGTTGCCGCCGGAGGCGCCGTTCCCGCCGTGGCCGCCGGCCCCGCCGTCACCGCCGTCCAGCACGCCGGTCTTCACGAATGCCAGGGCGCCGTTGCCGCCGTTGCCGCCTTTACCCGCGATGCCGCCGGTAAAGGCGGTCTCGGCGTTGCCGCCGTTGCCGCCGTTCCCGCCATGGCCGGCGGCCTGGTTGGTATTGACGCCGTTGGTGCCGTTGCCACCGTTGCCGCCGTTGCCGGCTGCCGCCGGGGCGCCAATGGTCCCCGTGTTGCCGCCGTTGCCGCCGTTGCCGCCGTCCCCGTTGCGGAATGTTGGGGTGCCGCCGTTGCCGCCGTGGCCACCGTTGCCGGCGCGACCCAGGTTGGAGTTGGCGTTGCCGCCGTTGCCGCCGTTGCCGCCATCTCCGCCGCGGTCGGTGACGGCGCTTTGGCTGTTGCCGTTGCCGCCGTTGCCGCCGTTGCCGCCGTTGGCCTCCAAGCCGATGCTGCCGGCGTTGCCGCCGGCGCCGCCGTCACCACCGCGTCCGGTTCCGGAAGTGCCGTTGACGCCGCCGTTGCCGCCGTCGCCACCGTGACCGGCGTAGCCGGTCACAGAGTTGCCGCCATCCCCGCCGGCACCGCCGTTTCCACCGAAGAGACCATCGCCACCGCGCCCGCCGGCCCCCCCGTGCGGGACGCCGCCGGAATAGTTGACGCTGGTACCGGAGTTGCCGCCGTTTCCGCCCTTACCGCCGGCTCCGCCGCTGGCGATGAGCGGCCCGGTTCCGCCGGCGCCGCCAGTGCCGCCATTGCCCGCGGTGCCGCCGATCGCGGTGGCATTGCCGCCGCTGCCACCCGAACCACCATCGCCGCCCTTGGAGCCCGCCCCGCCGGTGCCGCCGTCTCCGGCGCTGCCGGTGGTGGCGTTGCCGCCGTTGCCGCCCATACCGGCTGCGACGCCTTTGGCGCTGGTGCCGCCGCCGGTGCCGCCGTTACCGGCTGTTCCGGTGGTGGCGTGGCCGCCGTTGCCGCCGGTACCGCCGGTGGCCGTGTTGCTCAGGCCGCCGGCGCCCCCGTTGCCCGCAATCCCGCTGGTTACATTGCCGCCGTTGCCGCCGGTGCCGCCGATCCCGTTGGTGCCCAGGCCGCCGGTGCCGCCGTCGCCGCCATGACCGCTGATGTCGAAGAAGCCGACCGGGTTGCCGCCACGACCACCATTGCCACCGGTCCCGCCGGTGGTGCCGGTGCCGCCAGCGCCGCCGCTGCCGCCGGTGCCGGCCCTGCTGTTGCCGCCATCGCCGCCGGCACCGCCGGAGCCAGTCAGGCCTTGGCCGCCGGCGCCGCCGGTGCCGCCGGTGCTGGCCTCGCTTTCGCCGCCGTTACCGCCGACGCCGCCGGTGGTGCCGTTGCCGCCGTTGCCGCCGGTGCCGCCGATGCCGAAACTGTTGCCGCCGTTACCGCCATTGCCACCCGCGTCGTTGCGGCCGTCGCCGCCCCGACCGCCGTTACCGCCGGTGCCGGAGGCGCCGTCGGTGCCACCAATCGGGCTGGCGCTGCCGGGATTACCGGCATTACCGCCATTGCCGCCGTTGCCACCGACGCCATTGCCGGTCAGCGGCGACTGGCCGTCTCCGCCGTGGCCGCCGTTACCGGCCGCGCCGCCGGCGAGACCGTGAAGGCCGGACCTGCCGCCGTTGCCGCCGTTGCCGCCGTCGCCGGCGAAGTTGACGATGGCGTCCGGGTAGCCGCGGCCGCCCGTGCCGCCGTCGCCGCCGGCCCCGCCGTTGCCGGCGTCTCCGCCGTCGCCGCCGTTGCCGCCGGAACCGCCCTGTCCGCCGATACCGATGACGGCTTTGCCGATAAGGACGCCGGCATCGGCGCCCCTGCCACCGGAACCGCCGTTGCCGCCGCTGGTAGGTATGACGCCTTTGGTGCCATCGGCGCCGGTGGTTCCGCCGGTTCCGCCTGTGCCCGCGGTGCCTCCGTTGCCGCCGACCCCGACGACCGTGCCGGGGTTCCCGCCGTTGCCGCCGTTGCCGCCGTTGCCGCCGTTTGCGTCGGCAGTGGTGCCTATGAGGCCGGCCGCCCCGGCGCCGCCGTCGCCGCCGACTCCGGCGTTGCCGCCGGCGCCGCCAGCCCCGCCGTCGCCATTGACACCGCTGACGCCATTGCCTTGGGCGTGTCCGGCGTTCCCGCCGTTGCCGCCGTGCCCGCCGGCCGCGCCGGCCCCGCCGTTGCTGCCATTGCCGCCGGTGCCGTTGCCGCCGTTGTCCCAGCTGCCGGTCGCCCCGGTCTGCCCGGCCCCGCCGGCTCCGCCCTGGCCACCCACGCCGCCGACCCCGCCGTCGCCGCCATTGCCCCAGATGGTGCCGCCCATGCCGCCGGTCCCGCCGTTGCCGCCTCGGCCGCCGGCCCCGCCCGTTGCGCCGTTGCCATCCGGGCCGATCCCGCCGGTGGCCCCAGGCGCGCCCGCTCCGCCTGCTCCGCCGGCCCCGCCATGCCCGTACCGCAGGGCGTTGCCCCCGGCGCCACCATTGCCACCTGCGATCAGCGGGTTCGAGGAGGCGGCACCCGGTGCCCCCGCGCCCCCGTCGCCGAACAGCCAGCCCCCATTGCCCCCGTCACCGCCGTTTCCGCCCAGGCCGGGCAACGCGGCCCCGCCGCGCCCGCCGGTGCCGATCCAACCGGCGTCGCCGCCACGACCGGCGGGTGTGGTCGCCGTCTGGGGTGCGCCTTGCCCGCCGTTGCCGATGAGCCAGCCGCCGTCGGTACCCTCGCCGCCGTTAACGCCGACCACGCCGTTCTCGCCGTTGCCGATCAGGTCGCGGCCGGTCAGAAGTTCGAATGGTGTGTTGATCACCGGGTCGACGACCGCACCCAGGGGGCTGGTGATCCATGCTTGGCCAATGGCCTCGAGTGGGTCACCGATCAACACTTCGGGAGCGGTGGCGATGGCCGCCTGCAGCCGGGTCAAAGAGACAGGCTCGGTCGCGGCGGAGCCCAGACCTAGTTGTAGCAGCGTCGCGTTTGTGGCTTCGGCGCTGGCGAAGACGCTCCCGGCGTTGGCGAGGCGCTGCACAAATTGGTCGTAGAGCTCGGCCAGGCGCAGACTGGCGGACTGGTATTGCCGGCCGAAGGTGCCGAACAAAGCCGCAACGGCCGCCGAGACCTCATCACCCGCGGCTGCCGCGAGCATTGTGGTCGAGGCCGCGGCTGCGGCGTTGGACTCCGTAATCTGCGCGCCAACACCTGCCGCGTCCCGCGCTGCCAGCGCCAACATCTGAGGCGAAACGGTCAGGAACGACATGGCGCACCTCGGCTATCCGTTCGTGACGGAGAGCCCGAGAAGCCGCCACGACACTGGGAAGACTTCTTGAACCGTAACTCCGTAGCGTGAATCAAACAATCGATAGTTAAATTGCTGGCCCGAACACTCTGCCCGGCTGTTGACGCGGCGGTGGCTGCCTCAGTCGCGCGTGATGAGCGGACCACTGAGCTTTCAGGGTGTGACCGAGCCCTTGGTGCCATTTGCGCCGGCCTTGCCGTCGGCACCGCCCACGCCGGAGAGGCCCGACAGACCTGGGTTGCCGGTGACGCTGCCGCCGCCCTGGCCGCCCGCGCCGGCGTTGCCGCCGATGCCGCCGCCGCCACCGGTTCCGCCGACGCCGCCCTGCCCCGGGGCGGTGTAGAAGTCGGCACTGCCACTGTCGCCGCCGTTGCCGCCGGTTCCACCGGTCGCGCCGGCACCGCCATTGCCGCCGGCCCCGCCGGTTCCGCCGGTGCCGTTGGTTGCAGTGCCACCCGCGCCGCCGCCGCCGCCCGCTCCACCCGCGCCGCCGACGCCGCCTCGGCCTCCGACACCGCCGTTGCCCGACGTGCCGTTGACGCCGCCCTCGCCGCCGGTGCCACCATGACCACCGACCGCTCCCACGCCCCCGGCGCCTCCCACGCCGCCGGCCCCGCCTGCGCCGCCGTTGCCGGATACGGTCCCGCCTGCGCCACCCGCGCCACCGCTGCCGCCGGCGCTACCGTCGTTGCCGGCCGTGCCGGTGCCGCCGTTTCCGCCGACGCCACCGTTGAACCCGTTGCCGCCGGTGCCGCCGGATCCACCGCCGGCACCGCCGTTGCCGCCGTTTCCGCCGGTCGCGACGCCGCCGGGGGCATTGCCACCGTTACCGCCGGTGCCCCCGCCGATACCGCCGGTGCCGCCGGTGCCGCCGGTGCCGCCCTTGCCACTGATGCCGCCGATACCGCCGGTGCCGCCGTCGCCGCCGGTGCCGCCGCCGCTGCCACCGGTGCCGCCGTTGCCGCCGTCGCCGCCTTTGCCGCTGAAGTGGCCGTCGCCGCCACCTCCGCCGTTGCCACCCGCCGCAGCCACGGAGCCGTTGGTGGCCCCGCCGTCGCCGCCCTTGCCGCCCTTGCCGCCGTCGGATGTCTGGAAGATTTGACCGCTGCCGCCGCCGCCGCCATCGCCGCCGGGCTGTGCGGTGGTGCCCAAGGCGCCGGGTCCGCCGGGGCCTCCGGCGCCGTCGGGGCCGGTGCCGTTGTTGCCGGGTTGGCCGGTTGCTGCGGCGGTGTTGGTCGAGGCGGGCAGCGGGTGCGGGTTCTGCGCGGCCGTGCTGTTCAGCCCTCTGCCGCCGGCGCCGCCGGCCCCGCCGTTGCCGTTGGTTCCGGCGTTGCCGCCCGCGCCGCCGGCACCGCCGGTCCCGTTGTTGAAGCCAAGTGCCCCGTTCCCGCCGGCCCCGCCGTTGCCACCGTCGCCGTGGCCAGCCCCGTTGCCGCCGTCGCCGCCGTTGCCGCCGTTGCCGCCGTTTGCGCCGCCGGCCCCGCCATTGCCGCCTCTACCTGCGGTGCCGCCGTTGGCCGCGCTGCCGCCCTTTCCGCCGTTGCCGCCGCTGCCGTTGTTGATCCCGGCGCCGCCGTCGCCGCCGTGGCCGGCGGTAGCGGGAGCGCCGATCGTGCCGGTGTCTCCTCCGTCACCGCCGGCCAGCCCGGTGCCGGTGTTCAGAATTCCGGAGCCGCCTTTGCCGCCGTTGCCGCCGTTGCCCGCTTGCCCCTGCGCGGAGGTGGCATTGCCGCCGTGGCCGCCGGCCCCGCCGACTCCATTCGTGTTGCCATTGCTGCCGTTGCCGCCGTTTCCGCCGTTTCCGCCGTCGGCCGCGGCGCCGATGGTGCCCGCATTGCCGCCGGCCCCACCCTTACCGCCGCTGCCGTCGCCGAGGCTGTTGCTGCCTGCGCCGTTGCCGCCGTTTCCGCCGCTCCCCGCGGTGCCCCCGGCGGCGTTTCCGCCGTCGCCGCCACGGCCGCCGTTGCCACCGTGAGTGCCGTTTCCACCGTCGCCACCGTCGCCGGCGACACCACCCTGACTGGCGTTGCCGCCGTTGCCGCCGTCACCGCCGTCGGCCCGTGCCCCGGAGAAGCTGGTGCCGACGCCGCCCCCGCCGCCGCGGCCCCCGTTGCCGCCCGACCCGACGGTGCCGGCGTCCCCGCCCGCGCCGCCGGTGCCGCCGGGTCCGCCGTTGATGCGATCGGTGGAGCCGTTGCCGCCGTTGCCGCCGTTGCCGGCATTGCCGACGGTGGCGGCTTTGGTGCCACCGCTTCCGACGGTGCCGGCATTGCCGCCATGGCCACCCGAGCCGCCGGTGCCGGCGTTGACACTCACATTGCCGGTGGACCCGTTGCCGCCGTTGCCGCCCCCGCCGGAGTTGCCGGCCGACACACCATGGACGCCGGCGTTGCCGCCGTTGCCGCCGTTGCCTCCGTTACCTCCGTTGGCGCCCGCCGCGGTGGCGTTGGCTCCGTTGCCGCCGGCCCCGCCCGCGCCGCCGTTGCCGACGGACCCACCCAGGCCGCCGTTGCCGCCGTTGCCGCCGTTAGCGCTCGGGGTGGTGGCGCTGAATCCGGCGCCGCCGTTGCCGCCGTGACCGCTGGCCAGCGCGGCGCCACCGAGGCCCGTGGCACCGATAGTCCCCCCGGTTCCCCCGGTTCCCGCGTTGCCACCAAGGCCACCGGCGCCGCCGACTCCGGCGTCGCCGCCGTTGCCGCCGTTGCCGCCGTTGATGAACTGGGCGTTGCCCGCGGCGCCGACTCCGCCGTCGCCGGCCAGCCCGCCGTTGCCGCCGGCACCGCCGGCGCCGCCGCCGCCGTTGGTGCCGGCTTCGCCGATGCCGCTGGCGCCGCCGGCGTTGCCGCCCGTCCCACCTGCGCCGCCGGCCCCACCGTTGGTGCCGTTGGTGCCGTTGCCGCCGGTGCCGTTGCCGGTGTCGAAGTTGCCGGCCGCGCCGTTGCTGCCATTGCTGCCGTGCCCGCCGTGGCCGCCGGCACCGCCGACACCACCGTCGCCGCCATTGCCCCAGAGGGTGCCGCCTGTGCCGCCGGCGCCGCCGTTGCCTCCCGCGCCGCCCGCCGCGCCGGCGGCGCCGGGCGCGCCAGGCCCGCCGGCCCCACCTGCGCCACCTTTGCCGTACCACCCGGCGTTGCCGCCCGCCCCGCCGTTGCCGCCGGGAATCAACGGATTCAGCGAGGCCGCGCCCGGCGCGCCGGGCCCGCCGTCGCCGAAATACAGCCCGCCGTTGCCGCCGGCCCCGCCGTTGCCACCCGAGTTGGCCAGGGCAGCCCCACCAGCCCCGCCCTGGCCGAACAACCCGGCGTCACCACCACGCCCAGCGGCGGTCGTGGCCGTGGCGGCCGCGCCGTCTCCGCCGTGACCATAAAGCCAACCGCCGCTGCCGCCGTTGCCACCGTTGACCCCGACCGCCCCGGCGGCCCCGTTACCCACCAAGGCGCGCCCGGTCAGGGCGGTGAACGGCATGTTCAGCACCGGGTTGACGAGGGACCCCAGGGGACTGGTGAGCCAACCCTGACCGACGGTGTCGATCGGGTCCAGTAGCAGCGCTTCGGGAGTGCTGATCAGGGCCGCCTGGAGGCGGGCCAGCGGAGCGGTCTCGGCGGCGGCGCTCAATCGCAGGGCGTTTCCGGTTTCGGAGTCGGCATACATCAGCCCGGTGTTGTTCAGGGTGTCGACGAACTCGGCGTGCCAGCGCGCAATGCGGGTCGCAATCGTCTGGTAATCGGCGCCGTGTTGTTCGAACAGGGCGGCGACGGCCAGCGATACTTCGTCGCCTGCGGCTGTCATTACGTTCGTGGTTGCAGTCGCTGCCATGGTGGCCTTGTCGAGCAGTGAACCGATGCCAGCTATGTGTGCTGCGCCGCCGATGAGCAGCTCTGGCGACGTGTTCAGTAGCGACATCGGGCACCTCTTTTACTTTTCACGCGGCAGCTCTGCTGCGGCAGGATCCGTCTCGGTCGGCGCCAATGATATGCCTAGGCCACAGAATCAATCACTCGATTGTAAATATTTGCGGTGACTGGATTCAGCCCAGAAAGAGCCGTCTGGGGTAGGCACGCGCGTCAGCTCGGCGCGGTCGACCGCGTCCGCGCCCTACCCGCGTCAACGCGGAGGGTCGGGACGGCTATGCGGTGCGGCTGGGCCGGCGTGAATAGCGGGACATGCCGGTTGGTGACGGCAGCGCGCTCGGCCGGCCACGGTGCCTGAATCCGGCAGAGATCAGAACACCACGCGCACAGACCATTCTGCGTGCGGGGCCTCGCGCAGTTCGCCGTCGTCGACGACCAGCGTCAACAGCTGCACCACCACCCCGGTCAGCCGGCCGCGGTGCGGATCGACGGTGGGGATGGTGACAGCGAGACGGCTGTCCGGCCGGAAGAAGGTGGTCGCGGTGTTGGTCGGGTCCTCGTAGATCTGCAGCAGCCGCCACGGGGCCCGGCCGATCGCCTCGGGCACGGAAAGCTGTACCGGGAAGCGATCGCTGACATGCAACTCGCCCTGCGACTGCGGCGCTTGGCAGTCGTTGAGGTTCAGCACGTTGCAGTACAAATAGGGCCCGACCCGGACGGTGTGACCGCGCGAGTACGCGCTGATCTCCGGCAAGTGCGGACCTCGGTCGCGACCCAGCAGCCATGCTCCGAGACCGGCTCCGGCGGCCACCGCCACGACGACGGCCGCGACGATCGCGGCCACTGTGCGTTTCATCGCGGCATCACCCCGGTTGTCGCGCCTGGGCGCCGGCCCTCCTGCTCGACCATGACGGGCCGGTTACCACCGAGTCCGGGGATCAGCGAATCGCCGCGGAAGCTGACGATCGTCTGGGCCAGACCCAGAATCAACAGCGCGCTGACCACAGTGAAGCCGACCCACAACTCCGTGTACACCAGTACGCCCACCGCACCGCCGAGAACCCATGCCAGCTGCAGTGTGGACTCCGAACGCCCGAACCCCGAAGCACGTGACTCCTCCGGCAGATCGTCCTGCAGCGAGGCATCCAGGGATGCCTTGGCGATGGCGCTCGATCCCGACGTGATCAGTGTGGCAATCGCGACCACGATCAGGTTTCCCCCGACCGCGGCGGCGATGGCGAACGCCGTCACGGCCAGGGTGCACCGCACCACCAGGACCGCCGGCCGGCCCAGCTTCAGCCGCGCGCTGGCGAAGTTGCCGGCGAAGTTGCCGATGGCGGCGGCGGCGCCGATCATTCCCAGCATGGCCAGCTGCACCCAGCCGTCGGCGTCGTGCGCCTTGGCCACGAAAGCCGGGTACAGGAACAGGAAGCCGACCATCACCTTGATCGTGCAGTTACCCCACAACGAGGTGATGATGTTGCGGCCCAACGGTTGTCGTAGCTTTCCCCCGACCTTCCGGCCTTCCTCCTGCCAGCTGTGGTGCAGGTGGTCGCTGTGGCGGTGGTAACTCAAGGTGGCCGGAACCTCACCGGCGGTCACCTCGACCCAACTGGGAATCCGCATGGACAGCAGGGCGCCGACGATAGTGATGCCCACCACGACGAACAGCGCACCGGGCAACTTGAACATGTGGGTGCACGCGAATTCGACGCCGGCCGCGATGGCGCCGCCGGCGATGGTTCCGCCCAGCAGCCCGAACACGGTGAGTCGGGAGTTGACCCGGACCAGATCGATGGTCGGCGGCATCACGCGCGGTGTCACCGCGCTGCGCAGCACGCTGAACGATTTGGAGAACACCATCATGGCCAACGCGCACGGATACAACACCCATGGCGGGAAGCTGCCGCTGGCGCCGTCGTAGTTCATGATCAGGATCAAGGCCAGCGCGGTGCGCAACGCGAACGACAACGCCAACGCCACGCGCCGGCCGTGCTGCAGCTTGTCCAGAGCCGGACCGATCAGCGGCGCGATGACGGCGAACGGTGCGATGGTGATCAGCAGGTACAGGGCGACCTTGGACTTGCTCTCGCCGCTGGCCGCCGCGAAGAACAGGGTGTTGGCCAAGGCGACCGCCATCGCGGAGTCGACGGCGAAGTTCGCCATCACCGGCCAGGTCAGTGCGGTGAGCCCGGACTTGTCGGCACCGTCGGCGGTAGCGGCCCGCTGCACCATCCAGTACATCCGGGAACCCATTTCCCGGCTGCGCATGGCCGCGGCGCGGGTGACAGTGATCCGCTCAGCGGGCCCCCGCGTCGGTTCGGCGTCGCTGCTCCGCTCCGGTGGCGGTTCGTGGTCCAGTGGCGGCAGGTAGCGGTTGGCGCTGGGCGGCGGTGGGGGACGGCGCGATCGGCGGTAGTCGGTTTCCTGACTGGGATCGTCGGCCGGGTAGTTGGCCATGCCGGGATGCTGATTTCCCGATCGGGTCCGGCGGCCCGGGGGCGGGGCCATCCGGCCCGCATGATCACCTCGCCGTCCGGACACCATTCAATTCTGTCCTATGCCGACTCGCTGCGGAGTAAACCGGTGTGGCTCGTTCGCCGTGTCTTCCGGCAGTATGGGGACGCACGAAAGAACGGCATGAGCAAGGTGACATTAAGGTGACACTGTGACCGGACCCATCGAGGAGTCCTCCGTAGCGACCGTGGCCGACTGGCCCGACGAGCTCGCGGGGGTGCTCACGGGTGCGGCCGAGCAGGCCAGGACCGCGGTTGCGGAGTTCAGCGGGGCAGATGCCGTCGGCGACTACCTGGGTGTCAGCTACGAAGACCCGAACGCTGCTACCCACCGGTTCCTGGCGCATGTGCCCGGGTACCAGGGCTGGCAGTGGGCCGTTGTCGTCGCCGGCTATCCGGGTGCTGACCACGCCACCATTAGCGAGGTGGTGCTGATCCCCGGTCCGACGGCCCTGCTCGCGCCTGAGTGGATTCCGTGGGAACAGCGGGTGCGGCCCGGCGACCTGAGTCCCGGCGACCTGTTGGCCCCGGCCAATAACGACCCACGGCTAGTCCCCGGATACAGTGCCAGCGGCGATCCGTATGTGGACGAGGTCGCCGTCGAACTCGGCCTCGGCCGGCGCTGGGTGATGAGCGCCTGGGGCCGCGCGGACGCGGCTGAGCGCTGGCACCAAGGTGACTACGGGCCCGACGCGGCGATGTCGCGGGCGACGAAGCGGGTGTGCCGCGACTGTGGCTTCTTCCTGCCGCTCGCCGGGTCCCTCGGGCAGATGTTCGGGGTCTGCGGCAATCAACTGTCCGCGGACGGACATGTCGTCGACAAGTTCTACGGGTGTGGAGCCCATTCCGACACCCCCGCACCGGCGGGCACTGGCTCGCCGATGTACGAGCCGTACGACGACGGTGTGCTCGATGTGGTGGACAGACCCCGCGCCGAGTCCACCCAGCCGGAGGCCTTGGATCCGCCCGCGGAGGCCTCGGACCCGCTCGCGGCGCCCGAGTCGGAAGCCTCGGAACCGATGGTCGAGGCGGTCGAGGCGGTCGAGGCGGAGGCCGGGCCAGAGCCCGAGCCGGAGCCGGAACCAGGGCCCGAGCCTGAGCCGTCGGTGGAGCCTTCCCAGCCGGTCGAGACGTCGGAGCCGACCGAACTCTAGGACCCCGCGACTTGGTGCTGGGTTCCTGGCCGCAACTCCGGGAACTCGTGGTTCATTCGGGAAAGTTGTTGGTGCTGAAGCTGATGGTGCACAACACATACGACGCTTCGCGCTCGCAGAACAACTCTTCATATGCCATCGCATTACCCCTTACCTGACGGTCGCTGGCTGGCTGAACGGGCTATTGTCAACCATGGTTGACAATACGCCGAGCCACCGTTATGGGTCAACGTCTGACCGATCGAGCCGCCTCAGCCCTTCTCGGCGGCCGCCTTGATCCGCGCCAGGGAGGCATTCATGCCCTCGACCAATTCGCGCTCGAAGTTGTCGCTTCCGCCCAGGAACGCTCTTACCGTCAAGTTGGACACGGCGCTGGTGCCGTTTTCGGCGTGACGGCTCTCCGTCACCCGGGTGCCCGAACCCTGCGGTTCGAGTTCGTAGCTCCAAATGGTGCGGTTCGTGTCCACCCGGAACGCGAGCTTCTTCTCCGGGATGACTTCGACGACCGTGGATGTCGTCGGCCAGAACAGGCGGTTGCGCCGGTTGAAGTTCAGCGTGCGGGTCCCGTTGCGCAGGGGTCCGAACTGCCGCATCCACCGGCACTGGGGACTCCACTGCGGCATCCGCCGAAAGTCGGAGATCAGCTCCCACACTTTTGAAGGCGGCGCTTCGATGTCGATTGAAGCTTGTAGCAGGGGTGCGGCCATGCGTCCTCCTTGAGTCATTCGTGATCGAGCAACGTTTCCAGCCCGGCCTGCGCACCGCGGGCCCCGCGGCGGGCCGCCGCGAGTTGCCAGAGGAAAATGCTGGTTCCCAGCACGCCCACCCCGAGGCCGGCCAGAGCCGCCGGACGCCACGTTTCCAGGGTGGACACGAGGAACGCGGCGGCCACCGCGACCAGCCAGCCCAGTGCACCGACCAGGATTATCGGCCACACCGCGAGCAACGCCGGTGGCAGCGGCGGTGGTTCGGGAGTGGGCTGGTCAGTCATAGTGCGTTTCAACATACCGCCGGCGATGCCGGCGACGAGCGGCCCGGTGGCCCGCGACGGGTGCGGTTCACCGTTTCCGATACCCGTCTCTGTTGTAACCTCGCGCTGTGCCTGACAGCGATGCGCGGTTGGCCGCAGACTTGTCGTTGGCGGTCATGCGGCTGGCTCGCCAACTCCGGTTTCGAAACGCGTCGTCGCCGGTATCGCTGACCCAGCTCTCGGCACTGACGACGCTGGCCAACGAAGGTGCCATGACGCCCGGCGCGCTGGCGATCCGGGAGCGGGTCCGACCGCCGTCGATGACGCGAGTGATCGCATCCCTGGCCGACGAGGGCCTGGTTGACCGCGCCCCGCATCCCGTCGACGGACGGCAGGTGCTGGTCTCGGTCTCCGCGACCGGCGCCGAACTCGTCAGGGCCGCCCGCCAGGCCCGTCAGGAGTGGCTCGCAGACCGGCTCGCGACGCTGGACGATGCCCAGCGCGAAACCCTGCGGAGCGCTTCCGATCTGATCTCGGCCCTGGTCGACGAAAGCCCGTGAGTGCACCGGACATCGATGTTCAGGATGTCACCGATCCGGATGATCCCCGCCTGGACGACTTTCGCGACCTGAACAGCGTCGACCGCCGACCCGACCTGCCTACCGGAAAAGGTTTGGTGATCGCCGAGGGCGTGCTGGTGGTGCAGCGGATGCTGGCTTCCAGATTCACCCCGCGGGCCCTGCTCGGCACCGACCGTAGGCTGGCCGAGCTCAAAGACGACCTGGCGGGCACCGTGGCGCCTTACTACCGAACATCGGCCGAGGTGATGGCGCAGGCGGTGGGGTTTCATCTCAATCGCGGGGTGTTGGCCAGCGCCAGCAGGGTGACCGAGCCCAGCGTTGTGGAGGTGGTCGGCGGCGCGCACACGGTGGCGGTGCTCGAAGGCGTCAACGATCACGAGAACCTGGGCTCCATCTTTCGCAATGCGGCGGGATTGGGGGTGGATGCGGTGGTTTTCGGCAGTGGTTGTGCTGACCCGCTCTACCGCCGGGCGGTCCGGGTGTCGATGGGCCATGCGTTGCTGGTGCCTTTCGCGCGCGCCACCGACTGGCCGGCCGACCTGGTGCGGATGCGCGAGGGTGGCTTCCGGTTGTTGGCGATGACTCCCCGGGGCGACGCGCGCACCCTGCGCGAGGCGATGGCGGCGGTGCACAACGATCGGGTCGCGGTATTGGTCGGTGCCGAGGGACCCGGGCTGACCACGGCGGCGCTGCGGATCAGCGACATGCGGGTGCGGATTCCGATGTCCCGTGGGACTGACTCGCTCAATGTGGCGACGGCGGCCGCAGTGGCGTTCTACGAGCGCGTCGGCTCGGGCTAGGCTCGCGTCAGTCGTCAGTATCAGGGTGGGGTTGCCGCATGTTGCGGTGGTTGGATCCTGATCGCCTGGTGTCTGGCTCATAGGCTCGCTGCCGCCGTGGTTGGCGTTCATGCGTTTTGTCGGCATCAGGTGTGAAGGACCGGCCGGCGTGACTTGATGGGAGCGTGGCAACCGCCCCCACTGAGGTTTGTCCGCCGACCGGCCCAACCGTCACCTCACAGTGAAGGAGGCATCCACCATGGTTGTTGTTGGAGCCGATGTACACAAGCGCACCCATACGTTTGTTGCGGTCAACGAGGTTGGGCGCAAGCTCGGCGAAAAGGTCGTCAAAGCAACGACGACGGGTCATGCCGAGGCGGTGATGTGGGCCCGCGAACGGTTCGGGGCCGAGGTGGTGTGGGCGATTGAGGATTGCCGGTACTTATCGGCCAGGTTGGAGCGCGACCTGATGGGCTTTGGCCAGAGGGTGGTGCGGGTACCGCCGAAGTTGATGGCTCAGACTCGGGCCAGTGCGCGCACCCAGGGCAAGTTGGACCCGATCGACGCGTTAGCAGTCGCGCGGGGGTGTTTGCGTGAACCTGACTTGCCGGTCGCCTCCCATGATGAGGTCTCGCGCGAGTTGAAGTTATTGGTGGATCGCCGGGAAGTCCTTGTGGCGCAACGCGCGGCGACGATCAACCGGCTGTTGTGGCGGGTGCACGAGCTTGACCCTGACCACGCGCCCAAGGCCCGTTCGTTGGATCTGGCCAAGCATCGGCGCATCCTCGGTGACTGGTTAGCCAGCCTGCCCGGCCTGGTCGCGGAGTTGGCTCGCGACGAGCTGGCCGACATCACGCGGCTCACTGAAACCATCAACGCCTTGGCTAAGCGCATCGGCCAGCAAGTGCGCCCCATCGCCTCGGCCCTGCTTTTCCTTCCCGGCTGCGGGGAGTTGACCGCGGCCAAACTGGTCGGCGAATCCGCCGGGGTGACCCGGTTCAAAAGCGAGGCCGCCTTCGCCCGTCACGCCGGAGTCGCGCCAGT
Organism: Mycobacterium gordonae; assembly: GCF_017086405.1. Taxonomy (NCBI): domain Bacteria; kingdom Bacillati; phylum Actinomycetota; class Actinomycetes; order Mycobacteriales; family Mycobacteriaceae; genus Mycobacterium; species Mycobacterium camsae. The sequence goes on along the minus strand of NZ_CP070973.1, from coordinate 6,046,450 downwards.
CCCGGTGTGGTCAGGCAACACCGCCGGGCGGGTGCGCATGACCCGCTCAGGCAACCGCCAACTCAACGCCGCCCTGCACCGCATCGCCGTCACCCAGATCCGCCTCGACGGACTCGGCCAGGACTATTACCGCCACCGCATCGACGCCGGCGACTCCAAAACCGAGGCACTGCGCTGCCTCAAACGCCGCCTGGCCCGCGTCGTGTTTCACCACCTCTACACCGACCACCAAAACCGAACCCAGCCTTGCCAACCGGCAGCGGCTTGACATAGGAGAAACACGTGAACGATGAGTCCGTGCCGTGGGCAACGGGTTTGGCGGTGGCCGCGTTCGTTGCGGCAGTCACCGGGGCCGCGATCGTGGTGCTCAGCCTCGGGTTGATCCGGGTGCACCCGCTGTTGGCTGTGGGCCTCAACGTGGTGGCGGTCGGGGGACTGGCCCCCACGTTGTGGGGGTGGCGACGCACCCTGGTGCTGCGGTGGTTCGTGCTGGGGGCAGCCGTCGGGGTGGCCGGGGCGTGGGTGTCGCTACTGGCGGTGAAGCTGGTCGGGAGCGCCTAGCTGGGCTGATTGCGGCGACCCGCCGCGCCCGGCTTCGCCGTGCTTGCGATCGCCTAGCGCTGACCGCTCGAACGAACCCCGAGCAACACGTCCTCCCAGGCGGGTATCGCGGGCTTGCCGCGCCGGCTGCCGGCAGGCTGCTCGGCCGGCGGGGGTAGTGCGCTCGGCTGCGCCAGCGTCGCGGGCTGCGCCGGCTCTGCTGCAGCTTCGAAAGCCAGACGCGCCACCGGCGCGAGCTGGCGGGGCTTGAAGTCCGGGTCGATGAGCTCGCTGGCCGCGTCGTCGATCGCGGTGACGGTGCCACCGTGTGCGCCCGGGATGAAGCGGAAGTGTGCAACGTTGTCCGACCGACCGGCCTGCCACCCCAGCTGCACAGTCCAGCGGCTGTCCTCGTTGCGCCAGGCGTCCCAGGTGAGTTTCTCCGGGCTCAGACCCCGCCCGACCAACGCTGCCGTGACCGTCTCCAGCAGGCTCAGCACCGCGGGACCGTCCGCAAGGACCGGATGCGCCGCCGTTGCCAGCTCCGCGGCGCGGAAGCGCTCAAGCAAGACCGGGTTGGCGAACCGCTGAATCCGGGCGACATCGGATCCAGATGCCGCGGCCACCTGCTCGACAGACGCGCCGGCGCGGATTCGGGCCTGAATTTCCTTGGGGCTCAGCATATTTGTGACGACGATGTCCAACGCTGGCTGCTCGGGGGGCATCGGCTTACCATCCAGTACGGCGCGCAGGCGGTCATCGGCGGGCAATCGGAACTTCTCGGCAGAGCTGGCACCCTCGCAGAGGACGAATTTGCCGTCGGGGTCAAGCCCAACCACTTTGAGTTCCCGCATGGCTTCTCCTTGCAGGCTCCGCGCAGGTCAGCAACAGAACCGTTACGTGCGAACTCTAGTGCAGCGAACTCCGGTAACCGGGTACTGACACGCTGGACGGTTGCGGCCGTCGGAGCGGCCTGTGCCCCGCTGGAACTGGATGTGCCCCGCTCCGGCACGCGCCGTTCCAGCCCGCATCGTGCGGCGTCAGAGCCGCTCGACCACCCAGTCGATGCAGTTGATCAGGGCGCTGACGTCGTCGGGGTCTACGGCCGGGAACATCGCGATCCGCAGCTGATTCCGGCCGAGTTTGCGGTACGGCTCGGTGTCGACGATGCCGTTGGCTCGCAATGTCGCCGCGACGGCTGCGGCACTGACGTCGTCGACGAAGTCGATGGTGCCCACCACCTGCGAGCGCAGCGCCGGGTCGGCGACGAACGGGGTGGTGAAAGACCGTTCTTCGGCCCACGAGTACAGCCGCTGCGACGAGTCCGCTGTGCGCTTGACCGCCCAGTCCAGGCCGCCGTTGCCCAACAGCCAGTCGAGCTGTTCGGCCAGCAGCACCAGCGTGGCGATCGCCGGCGTGTTGTAGGTCTGGTTCTTCAGGCTGTTTTCGATGGCGATCGGCAGCGACAGGAAGTCGGGGACCCAGCGACCCGAGCCCGCGATGGCCTCGACGCGGGCCAGGGCCGCCGGGCTCATGATGGCCAGCCACAGGCCGCCGTCACTGGCGAAATTCTTCTGCGGCGCGAAGTAGTAAGCATCGACGTCATTGACGTCGACAGGCAACCCGCCGGCGCCCGAGGTGGCGTCGATGAGGACCAGGGCGGCTCCGGAATCGGCGGGTCGCCGCACCGGCACCGCCACCCCGGTCGAGGTTTCGTTGTGGGCCCAACCGATCACGTCGACCGACGGGTCGGACTGAGGTTCGGGGGCCGACCCGGCGTCCGCCTTGATGACGATCGGGTCGCCGACGAACGGGTTCTTGGCAACGCAGGAGGCGAACTTCGAGCTGAACTCGCCGTAGGTCAAATGCAGCGAGCGCTTGTCGATCAAACCGAAGGCGGCGGCATCCCAAAAGGCCGTCGTACCGCCGTTGCCGAGAATGACCTCGTAGCCGTCGGGCAACGAAAACAGGTCAGCGAGCCCCGACCGCACCCGTCCCACCAGATTCTTGACCGGCGCCTGCCGGTGCGAGGTGCCGAACAGGGGTGCTGCGGTGGTGCTCAGCGCCTGGAGCTGCTCGGGCCGGACCTTCGACGGGCCGCAGCCGAAGCGGCCGTCGCGCGGTTTCAGGTCGGCGGGAATCTCGAGAGAAGTCGTGAGCTGGTCAGCCATGGTGAACAGGGTAGTGAGCGGCCGTGAACCGAAAACCAAGCGGTCTGCATAACGCCTGGTCGCGGCCGCCGATGTGAGCCAGCACACACTGGCTACCCGAAGCGGCGCGGACCACAGCGGATCGGCCCATCTGGATAATTCCCAGTACCGGCGGTACCGTGTTCTTTATTCGTCCGGATCTCAACCTCGCTGGGGAGGCTTCTGATGGTTGCTACGAATGCCAGGACGCGCATGGTTCGACGTTGGCGCCGCAACATGGAGGTGCGGGACGACGCGGAGTACGTGGAAATGCTCGCCACACTGTCCGAGGGGTCGGTGCGGCGGAACTTCAATCCGTACACCGATATCGATTGGGAGTCACCGGAGTTCGCTGTTACCGACAACGATCCCCGGTGGATCCTGCCAGCGACCGACCCGCTGGGCCGGCACCCCTGGTACCAGGCGCAGCCCGAGGACAAGAAGATCAAGATCGGCATGTGGCGGCAGGCCAATGTCGCCAAAGTGGGTCTGCACTTCGAGTCGATCCTGATCCGCGGGCTGATGAACTACACCTTCTGGGTGCCCAACGGGTCCCCGGAATATCGGTACTGCCTGCACGAATCGGTCGAAGAGTGCAACCACACCATGATGTTCCAGGAGATGGTGAATCGGGTCGGCGCTGATGTGCCGGGGATGCCGCGGCGCCTGCGTTGGATCTCACCGTTGATCCCGTTGGTGGCCGGCCCAATGCCGGTAGCGTTCTTCATCGGGGTGCTGGCCGGTGAGGAGCCGATCGACCACACTCAGAAACAGGTGCTGCGGGAGGGCAAGTCGTTGCACCCGGTCATGGAGCGGGTGATGGCCATTCACGTGGCCGAAGAAGCCCGTCACATCTCGTTCGCCCACGAGTTCCTGCGCCGGCGGTTGCCGACTTTGACTCGGCGACAACGGTTCTGGGCCTCGTTGTTCTTCCCGCTGACGATGCGGGCGCTGTGCAACGCGATCCTGATTCCGCCGAAGGCATTCTGGCGGGAGTTCGACATTCCGCGTTCGGTGAAGAAGGAACTGTTCTTCCGCTCGCCGGAGTCGCGAAAGTGGTTGCGCGACATGTTCGCCGACGTCCGGATGCTGGCTTACGACACCGGCCTGATGGAAAACCGGTCAGCCCGACTGATGTGGCGGATCTGCAAGATCGACGGGAAGCCGTCACGCTACCGCAGCGAGCCGCAGCGCGCGCACCTGGCCGCCACGCCGGCTGCCTGATCGGTCTGCGAGTTCCTTTATGCCGCACGTAATAACACAGTCGTGCTGCAACGACGGGTCCTGCGTCTTCGCGTGTCCGGTCAATTGCATCCATCCGTCACCGGACGAGCCGGGCTATGCGACATCGGAGATGCTCTACATCGACCCGGCGGCCTGTGTGGACTGCGGCGCCTGCGTCAGTGCCTGCCCGGTCGGCGCGATCGTCCCCGACAGCAAACTGGACGACCGCCAACTGCCGTTCGTCGAGATCAACGCGTCGTTCTATCCGGAGCGGCCCGCCGGTGTGAAGTTGCCGCCGACATCCAAGCTGGCGCCGGTGATCCCGGCTGCGCAGGTACGCCCGTGGCGCCGGCCGCTGACGGTCGCCATCGTCGGATCGGGCCCGGCGGCGATGTACGCCGCAGACGAACTGTTGGTTCAAGAGGGCGTGCGGGTCAACGTCTTCGAGAAGCTACCCACGCCCTACGGCCTGGTGCGTGCCGGAGTGGCGCCCGATCACCAGCACACCAAGCGGGTCACCCGCTTGTTCGATCGGGTGGCCGGGCATCGCCGCTTCCGCTTCTACCTCAACGTCGAAGTCGGCCGCCACGTCAGCCACGCCGAACTGCTGAATCACCACCACGCGGTGCTGTATGCCGTCGGCGCGTCCGATGACCGCCGGCTCGACGTGGAGGGGATGGGGCTGCCGGGAACCGGCACGGCCACCGAGCTGGTCGCGTGGATCAACGGCCATCCCGAATATACCGATCTGCCAATTGATCTCAGCCACCAGCGGGTGGTGGTCATCGGCAACGGCAACGTCGCGCTCGATGTGGCGCGGATGCTCACCGCGGACCCGGACGAACTGGCCCACACCGATATCGCCGACCGGGCGCTGAAGGCATTCCGGAAGTCGGGCGTCCGCGAGGTGGTGATCGCGGCTCGTCGGGGACCGGCCCACTCGGCGTTCACCCTGCCCGAGCTGATCGGGCTGACCGGTGCTTGCGACGTGGTGCTCGATCCCGAGGACCAGCGCTCGGTGGGTGCGGATCTGGCCGGTGTCGCCGATCCGCTGACCAGGCACAAACTCGACATTCTGAGCACGCTCGGCGACGGCTCGGCGCCGGCGTCTCGTCCGCGCATCCGGCTGGCCTACGGGCTGACGCCTCGACGCATCCTCGGTGAGCAACGCGTCACCGGGGTCGAGTTCTCGGTCACCGCCACCGGCCAACTCCGTCGACTCGATGCGGGTCTGGTGCTCACGTCGATCGGGTACCGCGGCAAACCTGTTCGCGGTCTGCCCTTCGATGAGGCTGCTGCCGTCGTCCCCAACGACGGCGGCAGGGTCGTCGATCCCGCGACCGGCCGACCGGTCCCGGGCGCCTATGTCGCGGGCTGGATCAAACGGGGGCCTACCGGCTTCATCGGCACCAACAAGTCGTGCTCGTTGCAGACCGTGCAGGCGCTGGTGGCCGACTTCAACGCCGGCGAACTGACCGACCCGGTGGTCGGACCGGGCGCGCTGGCCGACCTGGTGGCAGTGCGCCGGCCCGACGTCGTCGACTCGGCGGGGTGGCGCGCCATCGACGCGGCCGAGGTGGCACGCGGCAGAGCCGACGGACGTCCCCGCCGCAAGTTCACCGATGTCGCGGACATGCTCGCCGCTGCCGCCACCGCGCCGCAGGAGCCGTCCCGTGGACGGCGCCTGCTGGCTCGGTTGCGCGCGTGGGCATAGAGCGAATGCCCGCTGGCCGTCAGGCCTGCGCCGACATCGCCTCCTTGATCTCCTCCATGCTGACTTCGCGAACCGGTTGGCCCAGGGACCAGTTGTGCCCGAACGGATCGGCGACCACGCCGTAGCGGTCGCCCCAGAACTGGTCCTCCAACGGCATCACGACGGTGGCGCCGGCGTCGAGTGCTCGCTGGAACTTGGTCTCGACGTCGGTGACGGTGAGGTGGATGGTGACCGGTGTGCCGCCCAGCGATTTCGGGGTCATCGACTGGTCGTTGCACATTTCCGGGAAGTCGTCGTTGAGCATCACCATCGAGCCGTTGATCTGCACCGCGGCGTGAATCAGCCGGCCGTCGGGGCCGGGTATGCGGGCCAGTTCGACGGCGTCGAACGCTTTGACGTAAAAGTCGATTGCGGCAGCGGCATCGTCGACGACAAGGTGCGGGATCACTGCTGGTTCGACTTTGATGGCCATGGTCACTCCTCAAGGTTGGTGGTACCGCCCGCTCGGGCTCACAGGTATTGACCGACCCGGGCGTCAAATCTCATCGCGAACCGTAACCGGGCCCCCCGACAGGCGGTCGGGGCCGATCGGAGGAGCGGCGATGCCCCCAATCGGTTGATGCCCATCTCCACCGCGACTAGCCGATCGGTGGATTCTGCGCCGCCGCCCCGATTTCTACGGTGAGTGCCATGTCGCTCACCGCACCAGCCCAGTTCGAGACATCGCCGAAGCCTGCGATTCACCCTGAACTGTTTCTGGTCATGGACGCAGGTTCGGACGCCGGCTACTTCGCCGCGCGGGCCTTGCTGGCTACCGGCTATTCCGTCGCGGTTTCCGGCCGGCACGTCAGCCAGTTGACCCGGGTGGTGCACGGCTACAGCGCTTCGCGGGTTTTCGCGGTGGCTGCTGACAGCACCGATCAGGCCCAAGTGATGAAGCTGATCAGTGCGGTGGAGCGCCGCTTTGGCCGTGCGATCACCTCGGTGATCCGGGGTTCCTCCTACAACCAGATCACGATCTGACCTCGGCGGACCGCTGCGTGATCGCCCTTGCCCGTCGCTACGGCTGCTGATACAGTCGTCTCACCCGGAGCTGAGACAGCTGTATCGGCAATTGTCTCAATGCGGTCGATGGCGAAGGACGATCTCGTGGGCCCAACGACGCTGACGATTCACCGCACGCTGGACGCGCGCCAGCGTGACGTGCGTGAACGACTGCTCGCAGCCGCTCGGCAGTTGATCCGTGAGCATGGCCACGAGGCTGTGGGTATGGAGCAGATCGCCAACACCGCCGGAGTGTCCCGGGCGACGACCTACCGTTACTTCGCGTCCAAGGAACATGTGGTGTGCGAGGCCGCGCTGGCGTGGGGCCACGAAGTAGCGCAACGCATTCCGCAGGCGGTCGCGGCTGCGGCGTTGCCGGCCAGCGCGATAGACGTCGCCATCGAGCAGGTCGTCCGGGAGGCCGCATCGGACCTGCCCATGGTGCGGGCGACCATGGCCTCGGTTCTGGCGCAGGGCCCGGTCGCCGACGAGTTCCGGCTGGGCGTTCGGCAGATGTTCCTGGATCTGTTGGGCGGGGCGGTCGACAACGTGCCGGCCTCGCTGTCCCTTGACCCCGCGATGACGGTGCTCGGCCGGGTGTTCTTCGCCGATCTGGCGTTGCTCGGAGTCGGTGACATCACCGTCGAACAGTGCATTGACGAACTGCGACTCGCCGCCCGCCGTCTGTTGACCGACACCCGACACGAGTAGGAACGAAGCCATGAATCACACTGCACTACAGCCGATTTGGGACTGGATGCTGACCCATCTGGGCACCGGTTTCTTCGAGTTCCCGTTGTATTTCCTGCCCGTGGTGGTCGCGGTCGTGCTGGTGACCGGTGTCGTGTATTCGATCTTCGACGTCGCGGTCTACCAGAGGATCTCGGCCAAGGCGGCGACCAAGCTGGGGTTGCGGATCATGACGACCTATGTCGGTGCGGCCGTCGTGTTTTTCGTCCTGCACCGGATATTCCATCCGTGGGTGGCGCACGTGCCCACCGCTGCACCGACTTTGGTCGCATTCGTCACGCAGCTGGTGTGCTTCATGGTGATCGGGGAATTCCTGACCTATTGGTGGCACCGGCTCGAGCATGGCAGCCGCTTCGTGTTCCAGAAAGTGCATTACATGCACCACCGGGTCCAATCGCCGCTGACCATCTGGACCAACTTCGTCGTGCACCCGGTCGAGGGCCTGATGGTGATGCTGTGTCTGTACGTGCCGCCTTTGGTGTTCGGGGCGCATCCCATGGTTGTGGTCGCATACGCGGTGGCCAACACCACCGCCATGGTGATCACCCACAGTGGCTACGACATGACGTTCTATCCCCGCTGGCTGCTACCGGCCGCGTCCGGGCACGAACTGCATCACTCCGAAAAGCGGCCCACGAACCTGTCCGTCGTAATGACCTACGGAGACAAGCTGTTCGGCACTTATAAGAAGCCGGTGGCGGCCGCGGTGCCGGTGGTGTCGTAGTCCCGCCTCGCCCGGCCATCTCGCCCTCCTCGGTTTCGGGCCGGCAAACTAGGTGATAGCCGCAGTCCGCCACGGAGAGTGATGCTTGGATCAGGTGATCTGCTACTGCAGTTGCCGGCATCGCCCGCTGCGCGGCTCGGATCCTCTGGCCTGGTAGCCCGATACAGCACGACCGTGGCGGCAGCGCACGTGCGGAGCATCGCATCCGCACTCGGCAAAGCCAGGGCAGTGGCGGCTCGGGGAGCCTCGCCGTGACCCCGCGGACTCCCGTCGGCGCCGGCTCGCCTAGGCGTTGGTGAGAACCCGGTCCCAGCCCGCGACGGATTCCGGGCTGCGCGGTCCCGGACCCACGTAGATGGCTGACGGGCGCACCAGCTTGCCCAGCCGCTTCTGCTCGAGGATGTGAGCACACCATCCGGCGGTGCGCCCGCAGGTGAACATCGCCGGCATCATGTTGGCCGGCACTTCGGCGAAGTCCAGAATCACCGCGGCCCAGAACTCCACATTGGTCTCGATCGCCCGGTCCGGGCGGCGCTCCCGCAACTCGGCCAGCGCCGCCTGCTCGAGTGCCACCGCAACCTCGTACCGGGGCGCTTTCAACCGCTCGGCGGTGGCCCGCAGCACCCGCGCCCGGGGGTCCTCGGCCCGATACACCCGGTGACCGAAGCCCATCAGCTTTTCCCGGCGATCCAGGATGCCTTTGACCAGACCGCGGGCGTCGTCGGTGCGTTCCACCTCTTCGATCATCGGGAGCACGCGGGCCGGGGCGCCGCCGTGCAGGGGGCCGCTCATGGCTCCGATCGCCCCGGACATCGCCGCGGCCACATCCGCGCCGGTCGACGCGATCACCCGCGCGGTGAAGGTCGACGCGTTAAGGCCGTGCTCGGCCGCTGAGACCCAGTAGGCGTCGATCGCCTCGATATGCCTGGGGTCCGGCTCGCCCTGCCAACGGGTCATGAAACGAGCTGTGACGGTGGAGCATTCGTCGATCACGCGCTGTGGGACGGCCGGCTGATAGATGCCGCGCGCCGATTGTGCGACATAAGACAGCGCCATCACGGAGGCCCGGGCTAGCTGATCGCGCGCGACGGCTTCCTCGGTGTCCAGCAGCGGCTGGTATCCCCAGATGGGTGCCAGCATCGCGAGGCCGGCCTGCACGTCGACCCGGACGTCACCGGTGTGAATCGGCAGCGGGAAAGGCTCCGCGGGCGGCAACCCGCGGCCGAACTCGCCGTCGACCAGCAGCGCCCAGACGTCACCGAACGTCACCTGCTGGCTCACCAGATCCTGGATGTCGACGCCGCGGTAGCGCAGCGCACCGCCGTCTTTATCGGGTTCGGCGATTTCGGTGGTGAAGGCCACAACGCCTTCCAGGCCTGGGACAAAATCCTCCGGGACCACAGTCATGGGGCAAATTCTCGCACCCCCGTCCGGGCTGGTTACTACCGGCCGGTAACGGCCGCCGAGTAGCGTTGGGACGGTGACCGAACCTCATGGGCAGCACTTGGCTGGGATGCGGGTGGAGTACGGTTCCGTCGAAAAGGACGGCAGCGCGGACCTCGATGCGGACTGGCTCTCCGACGGGTGGCTTGCGTTGCTCCGCAGGTGGATTGACGACGCGCAGCAGGCCGGCATCGCCGAACCGAACGCCATGGTGGTAGCGACCGTCGCCGACGGCAGGCCGGTGAGCCGATCGGTGTTGTGCAAGAGCGCTGACGAGGCGGGGATCACGTTCTTCACCAACTATGACTCGGCGAAAGGCCTCGACCTCGCAGTGACGCCGTACGCGTCGGCGACCTTCCCCTGGTACCTGCTAGGCCGGCAGATCCACCTTCGCGGGGCCGTGAGCAAGGTCGACTCGCGGGCCACCGAGGACTACTGGTCCAAGCGGCCGCGTGGCTCGCAGCTGGGCGCGTGGGCGTCACAACAGTCGCAGCCCGTCGCGTCGCGCGCGGCGTTGCTCGGCCAGCTGGCCGAGGTGACCGCGCGCTTCGCCGATACCGAGCAGATCCCGGTGCCGCCCAATTGGGGCGGATACCTGATCGCCCCGGAAGTGGTGGAGTTCTGGCAGGGCCGGGAAAACCGGTTGCACAACCGGATTCGGGTGATCGACGGTCAGATCGAGCGATTGCAGCCTTAGCTCGTTCCTCGATCGTGCAGGGCGAGATCGGGGCGAGCGCCCCGGCGATGAGGGTGCGCATGAATAATGGGCGTCGCGCACGCCGGGGAATCCGAACCCACCGGCCCAGACCCTCGGCCCGATGGTGGCCCGGGCCGGAGCCGGTGCCGGTGCCGGTGCCGAAGCAAGTCTTGTTCCGGCCCCGGGCGCTTTCGTGGATAGCTCGGGGCGAAGCGGCCGACGCCGTCCTGGCCGGTATCGACATCGGTTTGTTGACCGATGCGGGGCGCGCCCGGCTGGCGTTTCTCCGTGCCAGCAACATGCTGTGGGCGTTGGGCGATCCCACCCGCGACAAAGGGATCATCGACGAACGGCGCTGACAGCGCCACCGCACGCGCGCAGCTACATCGACGCTTTCCTGACGGTGTATTGGTATGCGACCGACAATCCCGATGCCGTACTGCCCGCGTCGACGAGCCTCGTACTGACCGAGCTGCCTGCCGTCGTAGGCGCCGAGTCGCGTGGGTCCCGGTCACGATCAGCGCCGACGCGGGACGCGTCGCCGAGGCCGTGGCCCTCGCAGAGCCAGGATATTCAAGTGCGGCAAGATCTTTGGACGCGCCGCAGATGGCGTTCATCATAGCGGACTCCCATGTGAGGGCGCTGCTGTTGGCCGGCCGAATCGGGTGCGTGGACCCCCGCGCGTCGCCAGGCAAACGAACCGTTGCCGTTCACCGATCGGGAACGGGAGATCGTGATGCTGATCGGTGCGGGGTTGCCCAACAGGGCGGTCGCCGGCCGACTCACGCTGTCGGTGCGCACCTGGAAAGCCGCATCTACGAAGCGGTGGCGAAGCCCGGCACCTACCACCAGCGAGGAGTGTGCTGCGCAGGTGTCGCATCGCGGCGGACGCCTACGACATCGCTCGGCGACGACAGGTGCCTTGCCGGCCAATCGCAACGATCGGGTGATCAGCAGCGGACCGGGGCTCGGTAACCACATGTCGCGGCAGCGCGGCATCCCGGCCGAGGCGCGCATGGGTCATGGTTTCGCGCAGCCGCTCGATGTAGGTGGCGGCGTCACCGGAAACGTCGGGGGAGCGCGGGCGCCGGTCGCAGACCTCGCCAGCTGCCGCAGGTCATCACCGCCTGACCAGCATGCCGCCATTGCCCGCGGATAAGCGGCCAACCAGCCCATTAGGGGGAGTTCCGGCTTCTGCATCAGGCCCGCGACGTGCAGATCCGACCCCGGGAAGGCACGCCATCGAGATAACGACTACCTTCACCTATACGCACCTAGTGCACCGCTGGCGGACCTAGGGCGTGCAGCCATATCAAGCCTGAGCGCAAAGGGGTTCTCGTGGGCGACACCGACGACACCGCAACTCTGAAGTACCCGGGGGGCGAGATCGACCTGAAGGTCGTCCATGCAACCGAAGGTGCCGACGGCATTGCGTTGGGTCCGCTGCTGTCCAAGACGGGGCACACCACCTTCGACAACGGCTTCGTCAACACCGCGTCCTGCAAGAGCGCCATCACCTACATCGACGGCGACGCAGGCATCCTGCGCTACCGCGGATACCCGATCGACCAGCTGGCCGAGAAGTCGACCTTCCTCGAGGTCTCCTACCTGCTGATCTACGGCGAACTGCCGACCACCGAGCAGCTGGCTGAATTCACCGGCCGCATCCAGCACCACACCATGCTGCACGAAGACCTCAAGCGGTTCTTCGACGGATTCCCGCGCAACGCCCACCCAATGCCGGTGCTGTCCAGCACGGTCAACGCGCTGTCGGCGTACTACCCGGATTCGCTGGACCCCACCGACAACACCCAGGTCGAGCTGTCGACCATCCGGCTGCTGGCCAAGCTGCCCACCATCGCCGCCTACGCGTACAAGAAGTCGGTGGGCCAGCCGTTCCTGTACCCGGACAACTCGCTGACGCTGGTGGAGAACTTCCTGCGGATGACGTTCGGGCTGCCGGCCGAGCCGTACCACGCGGATCCCGAGGTCGTCCGGGCCCTGGACATGCTGCTGATCCTGCACGCCGACCACGAGCAGAACTGTTCGACGTCCACGGTGCGGCTGGTGGGGTCCTCGCAGGCCAACCTGTTCACGTCGATCTCCGGGGGCATCAACGCGCTGTGGGGTCCGCTGCACGGCGGCGCAAACCAGGCGGTGCTCGAAATGCTCGAGCAGATCCGCGAGAGCGGCGACGACGTGGGCGAGTTCGTCCGCAAGGTGAAGAACCGTGAGGCCGGCGTCAAGCTGATGGGCTTCGGGCACCGCGTCTACAAGAACTACGACCCGCGCGCCCGGATCGTCAAAGAGCAGGCCGACAAGATCCTGGCCAAGCTCGGTGGCGACCCACTGCTGGACATCGCCAAGCAGCTGGAAGAGGCGGCGCTGACCGACGATTACTTCATCGAGCGCAAGCTCTACCCGAACGTCGACTTCTACACCGGTCTGATCTACCGGGCGCTGGGCTTCCCGGTCCGGATGTTCACCGTGCTGTTCGCGCTCGGCCGGCTGCCGGGCTGGATCGCGCACTGGCGTGAGATGCACGACGAGGGTGACAGCAAGATCGGCCGTCCGCGCCAGATCTACACCGGCTACACCGAGCGCGACTATGTCGGGATCGACGGCCGCTAGGTTTCACGGCGAGCAGACGAAAAAGCACCCCGGAGCGCACGCTCCGGGGTGCTTTTTCGTCCATTGAGCAGTTATAGCGAGGCCAGCACCGCCATCGCCGCATTGTGCCCGCCGATACCCGAGACCGCCCCGCCCCGGCGGGCACCTGAACCGCAGAACATGATCCGGTCGTGCGCGGTGGCCACCCCCCAGCGCCGCGCCGGGGTGTCCAGCGGGTCGTCGTCGTCAGCGAACGGCCACGACAGCGCGCCATGGAAGATGTTGCCCGCGGTCATGCCCAGCCGCTCCTGCAGATCCAGTGTGGTGGTGGTTTCCAGGCAGGGGCGCCCGTGCGCGTCGGGCAGCAGCGCGTCCTGAATAGGTTCGGCCAAAACGGAATTCAATGACGCCAGCACCGCGTCGGTCAGCCGTGCGCGCCACCGGTCCGGCTCGGGCGAACCGGACACCGGGGCGTGGAAGCCGAACACCGTCATCGTCTGGACGCCGGACAGCGCGGGCGACACGATGCTCGGGTCGGTCAGCGAATGGCAGTAGGCCTCACACGGCAAGGGATCCGGCAGCTCACCTCCGGCGGCGCGCAGGTATCCGGCATCGAGCTGCGACCAGGTCTCGTTGGCGTGAAACGTGCCGGCGAAGGCCTGCTGCGGGGTCACGTTCCGGTCGCGCAGTCTCGGCAGCCGGCGCAGCACCATATTCACCTTGACTTGCGGACCTGGCGCCACCGGTGGCAGCGGTTCACCCAGCAGGCCGGCCAGCACTGCGGGTCCGACGCCGGACAGAATGAAACGGCCGCGCACCCGGTGCTCGGCCCCGCCGCTGCGGTAGCACACCTCGCCGTCCGGATTGACCGCGAAAACGTCAGTGGCAGTGGATAATTCGGCACCACAGCGGCTGGCCGCGGCGGCCAGGGCCGAGGACACCGCGCCCATGCCGCCGATCGGCACATTCCAGTCACCGGTGCCACCACCGAGCACGTGATACAGAAAGCAGATGTTCTGCAGCAGCCCCGTGTCGTCCAGTCGCGCGAAGGTGCCGACCAGCGCGTCGGTCGCGACGACCCCGCGCACCAGGTCGCTGGCCACGGCGTCGGTGATGGCATGTCCGATCGGCTCATCGACCATGGCACGCCATGCCGCCATCGCATCGGGATCAGCGCCGGCCACTACGAGTTGGCGAGCCTGCTCGCGGGTGCGCAGTGGCTCGAGCAGGGTGGGCCACAGGCGTTGAGTGACCAGCCCGCAGCGCCGGTAGAAGGCGGCGAAGCCGCGCTCGTCGTCGGCTGCCCCGATGGCGGCGAAGCTGCCGAGTGGTCCGATCAGCAGGCCGGTCCGTCCAGACGTGCGCGGATCCGGTGTATAGGACGAATAGGGGCGCCTGGCCAGCTGCACCCGCGCGCGGAGGTCGTCGAGAATGCGTTGCGGCAGCAAACTCACCAAATACGAGTAACGGGACAGTCGGACGTCGACACCGTCGAAGACTTGGGCGGATATGGTGGCACCGCCGATGTGCGGCAATCGTTCCAGCAGCTTTACCCGGAGGCCCGCCCGGGCCAGATAGGCGGCCGCGACCAGGCCGTTGTGGCCGCCGCCCACGATGACTACGTCGAAATCGTCGTCAGGCATCGGCACGGGCTAGTTGAGATAACCTTCGACCTCGTCAGCCGGACGCACGGCGGCTTCACGCGGGTCACCGCCGGTTTCGCGCAAAGCCCGGCGCTGCCGGAGCAGGTCCCAGCACTGATCGAGTTCCACTTCCAGGCTGCGTAACCGCTCTTGTTCCTCGACGGTCGAGATCTCACCGTGCTGCACCTGCTCACGCAAGGCCTTCTCGCGAGCGACCAGGTCGCGGATATGTGCCAGCGCGTCGCTGTCCGTCGGTTTGCTTCCGTTGGCCATCACATCAGTCTGCCCCACGTTCCATCGGTATCGTATGTGGACTCGGTAGGCTCATATCGCCTGGAAACGCGAACAACGGCGGTTTGAGTGAGGAGCGATGGTGGGGCCAGATGTGGGGGTGGACGAAGCGTCGGCGCCCGCCCGTCAAATCAGTCAGGCTCAGCTCACCCCTCGATACCACCGTCAGCGGCTGGGCCGGCCCTGGTTGATCGGTGTCGCGGTCATCCCGTTTCTGCTGGCGATGATCGGATTCGGCGCATACGAACGACCGACGGGTGTCAACGGGCCGACCGGCGACCTGCCGAAACTCACGGCGGCCCCTACCGGTGCGTCGAATGTGTCCAGCGCTCCGAGCCTGTCGCTATCGCTGCTGTCGATCAGTCGCAGCGGCAACAGCATTACGCTGATCGGCGACTTCCCGGACGACACCGCCAAGGCGGCGCTGATGACATCACTCAAAGCCCTGACGCAGCCCGGCGTCACTGTCATCGACCAGATTCGCATCGACCCGCTGGTGCGCACCCTGGACTTCACCAACGCCGAACCGGTGTTCGCCGCCGGCGCCCCGATCCCTGACTTCACCATGAAGGTCGAGAAGGACACCGTCACCTTGGGCGGCACCGCATCGCCTGATCAGAAGGACGCCGTCGAACGTGCGGTGGTCAGCGTCTGGCCGGGCGTGAATGTCGCCAACGCCATCGTGGCCAGGGGTCAGATCACGCCGAGTATTCCGCAGGCGGCGACGTCCGTGCCCCCGCCCGGCCCCGGCGCGTGCAACGACCTGCAGGCCGTCATCAACAAGATGACGGGGGGTCCATTGGCGTTCGGAGCCGACGGGGTGAGTCTGACGCCGGACGATACCCAGATCCTGATTCGGGTGGCTGACCAGCTCAAGGCGTGCCCGGCGGCACGTGTGACCGTCAACGGGTATACCGACAACGCCAGCGCCGAGGGTATCAACATTCCGCTCAGCATTCAGCGGGCCACTCTGGTGGCCGAGTTCCTCATTGCCAACGGCGTGGCCCGCGATCGCGTCACCGCCAAGGGTTTGGGTTCGGCCAATCCGATTGCCAGTAACGACACGGCAGAGGGTCGTGCGAAGAACCGTCGCGCCGAGCTCGTGGTTGGCTAGGGGAGAATCAGGCATGGGTTTTCTGGTCCAGTGGGTGGTCTACCTGGCTGCGTTTGTGGCGGGGTCGGCCGTTGCCTACGGGATCGCCGTCTTGCTGATCAAGCCTCGCAAGCCTGAATCCGACGCCGGGCTCACGCCGGCTGAGCCGGCGGAGCCCGAAACGGTCGAGCTCCAGCTGATGTCCGAGGTCGTCCAGCCGGCCGGGTCGGAGGTCGAGACAGCGCCCGAGCGTCACATGCCGGTGCCCGCGGCGGCCGAGCGGGAGGGCGAGACCTTCGAGCAGCTGCTCTGGCCCGAGTCGGAACAGCGGCCCGCTGAGTTTGTCGAGCCGGAGGCGGTCGAGGCGGGGCATGTTGAGCCGGCCGCCGAGGCTACCGAGGCCGAGACCGAGCCGGAACCCGAGTCGGTCGAGCCGGAGCCCGAGTCGGTCGAGCCGGAACCTGAGCTGGTCGAGCCGGCACCTGAACTGGTCGAGCCTGAACCGGCGCCGGTCGAGCCCGAGCCGGTCGAGCCCGAGCTGCCCGAGGTCGAGTCCGAGGTGGCTCAGCCGCAGTGGCCGGGCCCGGCGTCTCAGTGGCCCGGGCCCGAGCCAGCCGAGCCCCAGGACGCTGAGCCGGCCGCCGAGGCCGCCGAGGCTGTCGAGCCGGAGCCCGAGCCAGAGCCAGCGCCCGAGCCGTTCCAGCCAGAGCCAACGCCCGAGCCGACGGAGCCGGCGGTTGCCGAGGCGTCCGAGGTCGAGCCCGAGGTGGCGCAGCCGCAGTGGCCTGGACCGCCGTCTCAGTGGCCCAGCCCCGAGATGTCGCAGCGCGACGATGCTGCGGCACCGGAACCCGATTCGGAGACCGAGTTGCCCCAACCGCAGCGGCCGGGGCCTGCTTCGCAATGGCCCGGCATCGGAGTAAAGCGGTGATCGCCCAGGTGCACTGGTGGTTGGCCGCCCTGTCGTTCGGGCTCGGCATGGTGCTGACGTTCACGCTCGTGGCTCGACCCGCGAAAACCCAGATGCCGGCCTGGGTCCTTGCCGAACCCAGACCGCGTCCAAGACCCGAGCCGGTGATGAAAGCGCCTGCCGCGGAGGCGCCGACGAAGAAGGTACCTGCCGTCAAATCCGCACCGGCGAAAAAGAAGGCCGTCTCCAAGGCGCCGCCGAGGAAGCGCAAGCCCGTCTCCAGTGATGCCGCAACGGAACGCATCCCCGTCGGCAAAGACCCTGCGACGGAGCGCATTCCGGTCGTGCGAAAGAGACCGGCCAAGAAGGCGACCGCCGCCAAGAAGGCGAGGCCGAAGGGCCCTCCGCCCAGGCGCAGGCCAGTCCCGAAAGATGCTGCGATGGAGAAGATTCCAGTCAGTAGCGAAGCGGAGACCATCGTGCTACCGCTGATGCCGTACGCACCCTACGGGCCAGGATCCATGCGCGCCAACCTCGACGGCAGCGGCCCGGACGGGTGGACGATCAAGGGGCGCATGGACTCCCGGCTCTTCTACGCGCCCGACGACGAGTGCTACGACGACACGCAGGCCCAGGTCTGGTTCCAGGACGAGGAATTCGCCGGTCGCGCGTTTTTCACGCCGTGGCGCAACAGCACGCGGAAGAATTAGCTCGGCCCGGGAAGGCGCAGCACCAGGCGTGCCCCGCCCAGCGGGCTGCTTTCCAGCGACGCCGTGCCGCCGTGCAGGTCTGCCTGCTGTGCGACCAGCGCCAGGCCCAAACCCGACCCCGAATGCGAGGCCGTCGAGCCTCGGGAGAACCGCTCGAACACCACTTGTCGTTCTTGCTCCGGGACGCCGCTGCCGTTGTCGTCGATGGCAATCTCGACTCCGGCCCGCGAGCTGACCGCAGACAGTTGGACATGGGTGGCACCGCCGTGTTTGACGGCGTTGGCGATGGCGTTGTCGACGGCCAACCGCAATCCGGCCGGCATCCCGACGATGATGCAGGTCGGCGAGGGCACCAGGGAGACATCGAGATCGGGGTAGATGCGGGTGGCGTCGTGGGCAGCGCGATCGAGCAGATCGGTGATATCGACGGGCACGTGGTCGTCGGATGTGGACAGTTCGCCCTGAGCCAACCGTTCGAGCGCGCTCAGCGTCGCCTCGATTCGCGACTGGGTTCGGATCACGTCACTGAGCACTTCTTTGCGTTGGTCATCGGGCAGGTCCAGGGTGGCCAGCACCTCGAGGTTGGTCCGCATCGCCGTCAGGGGGGTCCGCAATTCGTGCGAGGAGACGGCCGCGAAATCGCGGGCTGAGGCTAGCGCTTCCTGTGTCCGGTTCTGCTCGTTCCAGATGCGTTGCAGCATTCCGCGCATGGCTTCGGCGATCTCCACGGCTTCGCTGGCGCCGTGCACCTCCACCCGGGGAGCCTCGTCGCCGGCATCGATCGACCGGGTCTGCTCGGCCAATTGTTTGAACGGACGTACCGCGAATGCGGCGAGCAGCCACGCGAACACCGCCGCAGCTCCGATGGCCAACGTACAGATCAGCAGTACCCGGCGATGCAGGTTGTTCGTCTCGGCATAGGTGGCGTCGTATGTCGCCGCCACGGCCACCGAGGTCGGTTCGGGACCCGGAATCTCGACGGTGCGCACCCGGTAGCGGACCCCATGGATGAACGTGTCGGCGTAATCGTCCTGCAGCTTGGGCAGATTGATGTCGGTGTTCGACTTGATGACGTTGCCGCGACGGACGGTGATCAGCGCGTCCTGGTCGTTGGGTGAGCGCGGAATCTCATCCAGGCCTCGCGGCACGAACGGAATAGCGAAGCCCGCGGCCTCGTCCAGCCGCCGGTCCAGCCGTTCCTTGCGGTCCTTGGTAATGCCCACCCATACGACGGCGCCGACGATCAGCACCGGGATGGCGGCGCCGATCACCGTCGCGACGACAACCCGGGTCCGAAGCGACGGCGTGCGGGCGAAGATCCGCGATAGGATGTTCACTGCCGCCATCGGGCACCTGCCGCGCTCATTGCATCCTGAGCACGAAGCCGACACCCCGGACGGTATGCAGGAGCCGCGGGCCGCCGTTGGCCTCCAGCTTGCGCCGCAGATAACCGATGAAGACGTCGACGACGTTGGTGTCGGCGGCGAAGTCGTAGCCCCACACCAGTTCGAGCAGCTGCGCGCGGGACAGCACCGCCGTCTTGTGTTCGGCCAGCACGGCAAGCAGGTCGAACTCCCGCTTGGTGAGGTCCACGTCGACGCCGTTGACGCGGGCGCGCCGACCGGGGATGTCCACTTCGAGCGGGCCGACGGTGATGGTTTCCGAGGACGACGTGGCGGTCGCGCCGCGCCGGCGCAGCAGCGCGCGTACCCGTGCCACCAGCTCGGCCAACACGAACGGCTTGACCAGATAGTCGTCGGCACCCGCCTCCAACCCGGCGACCCGGTCGTCGACCGAGCTGCGGGCACTCAGCACGCACACGGGCACGTCGTTGTCCATTGCGCGCAGTGCCGTCACGACGCTGACACCGTCCAGCACGGGCATGTTGATGTCGAGCACGATCGCGTCCGGTCGGGTCTCGGTGGCACTGCGCAGGGCCTCGGCGCCGTCAACCGCGGTGGACACCTCGAATCCGGACAGCCGCAGCCCACGTTCCAGCGAGGCGAGTACGTCAGAGTCGTCGTCGACCACCAAGACCCGAGGTGAGTTCACACCAGTGTCCATGCGCCTATCTTGCCTGATTGAGCGCTAGGGTGGTGGGAGGCGCGGTGATCAGCGGAGATCGTCCGCGGCGCCGCGGCCGGCGGCTCGACCGGAGAAGATGCAGCCGCCCAGGAACGTTCCTTCCAGTGCGTTGTATCCGTGCACGCCGCCGCCGCCGAATCCGGCGACCTCCCCGGCCGCGTACAGGCCCGGGATGGCCTGACCCTGGTTGTCCATGGCGCGAGAAGACAGGTCAGTTTGTATGCCTCCCAACGTCTTTCGTGTCAAAATGTGCAACTTGGCGGCGATCAGCGGTCCGGCTTTGGGGTCCAGGATGCGGTGCGGCGTAGCGACCCGGCCGAGTCGATCGCCCAGCGCGCGCCGGGCGTTGCGGATGCCCTGCACCTGGACGTCCTTGCAGAATGGGTTGGCGATCTGCAGGTCGCGGGACTCGATCTGGGCGCGGATCCCGGCCGGATCCAGTAGCGGCTCGTCGGTCAAGGCATTCATCTTCGCGACGAGATCGTCGAGGTTGTCAGCGACCACGAAATCGGCGCCGTGGGCCTTGAACGCCTCGACCGGGCCGGTGGCGTCCTTGTTGAAGAAGCGTTGCTGCAGCACCTTCATCAGGCTCTTGCCAGTGATATCGGGATTCTGTTCTGAACCCGACAGGGCGAACTCCTTCTTGATGATCTTCTGAGTCAGCACGTACCAGGAGTAGTCATACTTCGCGATCTCAGGGTTGGTGCGCAGATACTTCAGCGTGCCTAGGGTGTCGTACCCGGGCAGGTAGGGAGCCGGTAGCCGTCGGCCGAGCGCGTCGAACCACATCGACGAGGGGCCGGGGATGATGCGGATGGCATGCTTGGGCCAGATCGGATCCCAGTTGCGGACGCCCTCGGTGTAGTGCCACATCCGGTCCCGGTTGACCAGGCGGACCCCGCTGTCGTGGGCGATATCGAGCATCCGCCCGTCGACGTATTCGGGCACGCCGGTGATCATGGACGACGGGGGAGTGCCCATCCGTTCCGGCCAGTACCGCCGCACCATCTCATGGTTGCCGCCGATCCCGCCGGTGGTGACGATCACCGCCTGGGCCGACAACTCGAATTCGCCGACGGCGTCGCGGTTGGAGGGGGCGCCCCGCACCGCGTCGTCGGGTGCCAGCACTGTGCCTTTGATCCCGGTGACCGCGCCGTCGGTGAACACCAACTCGTCCACACGGTGGCGGTGATAGAACGTCACCAGGTTGTCCTGCGCGGCATCCAGGGCGGAATTGACAAAGGGCTCAACGATTCCCGTGCCGGTACCCCAGGCGACGTGAAAGCGCGGAACCGAGTTGCCGTGGCCGTCGGCGCGCAGGTCCCCGCGCTCGGCCCATCCCACGGTGGGCATGAACCTGATGCCGAGGTCGGTCAGATAGGACCGCTTCTCCCCGGCGGCGAACTCCACATAGGCGCGGGCCCACTTTGCCGCCCATACGTCCTCGTCGTCGAGGCGATCGAATGCCGCACTGCCGGACCAGTCGTTCCAGGCCAATTCGAAGGAGTCCTTGATCCCCAGCACCCGTTGCTCAGGAGTGTCGACCAGGAAGAGGCCGCCGAATGACCAGAAGGCTTGACCGCCCAGATTGGCCTCGTTCTCCTGGTCGACCACGGCGACCTTCTTGCCGCGCCGGGTGAGTTCGTGGGTGGCGACCAGTCCCGCCAGTCCCGCACCGATAACGATGACATCAGCGTCCATGAGACAGCCTTTCTGCGCCTGAGTTCGCTCACCAAGCGATTCCGATACACAAATGTATCATATTCAGTATCGCATCGAAAGGGGTGTTTGGGGGCCTAATCCCGGGTGA
Organism: Mycobacterium gordonae; assembly: GCF_017086405.1. Taxonomy (NCBI): domain Bacteria; kingdom Bacillati; phylum Actinomycetota; class Actinomycetes; order Mycobacteriales; family Mycobacteriaceae; genus Mycobacterium; species Mycobacterium camsae. The sequence goes on along the minus strand of NZ_CP070973.1, from coordinate 6,024,973 downwards.
GGACCACGTTCATCAACTGGGTCAGCCAGGCACGCGCGGCGGCTTGGTCGCTGTCAAGCAGCAACTGCACACTGACCCCGTCGTAGGCGGCAATGATGGCGCGCGCGGTGTCGGTCACGCTGTCGATCGCCTTGTGGAACCCGATGCCGCTGGCGATCAGTCGTTCCTCGATGACTTTGCGCAACTGCGCGCGGTGCACTTCCCAGCGGTGGGCCAGCTCGGGGTTGCGTGCCGAGTACAGCAAGAAGTCGAACTTGATCAACAGCCAGTCGCGTTCGAGGAGCAGCGTGTCGACGATGCGCTCCACGACACCGGGCAGGTCGACGACCGCGTCGGCGCCCTCCATGGCGGCGCGGACCTGCTCTGCGGTGCGGCCCGCCCACTCGTCGTACAGCAGGAAGAACAACTCTTCGAGGCTTTCGAATTGCGAGTAGAACGCGCCGCGGGTGTAGCCAGCGGCTTCGCACACGTCCTCAATGGTGACGTGGCCGTAGCCCTTTACGGCGAACACCCGAAATGCCGCATCCATGAGTCGGGCGCGTGTTTCGGCGCGGCGCTTGGTGACGCGCGGTGGCTTGGCCGCGGTGGTTGCAGTTGGCATGGGCACCCCTATTCCAGATGTAGCCGATACATTGCCACATCGGATACGTGACGTGCCACATTGGGGGCGCAATGTCCCTGAATAAAATTCAAACGCTCACTCAGGGGTCGGCGCGCCCCGGCGTCAGCACCATGTTGAGCAGCTGGATGAGCCGGGCGCGCGCGGCGTCTTCGTTGTTTTCGAGTAGCAGCTGGGTGGCCAGGCCGTCGTAGAGGGCGATGATGGCTTGCGCTGTGTCGCTCGCGCTGGCGACCGACTCGTGCAGCCCGATCCCCCGGGCGACTAGCAGCTCCTCGATGGTGAGTCGCAACTTGCCACGGTGTACCGACCAGCGCTGGGCTAACTCCGGATTGCGAGCGGCCACCGCCAACAAGTCCACCTTGATCAACAGCCACTCGCGTTCGAGCAGCAGCGTCTCCACGATGCGTGCCACGATCGCGGGTAGGTCATTCACGGGGTCGCCGGCCTCGACGGCGCTCCGCACCTCTTCGGCGATCTGGGCCGTCCACTGGTGGTAGATGACGAACAGCAGCTCCTCAAGGCTTTCGAACTGTGAATAGAACGCACCTCGCGTGTAGCCGGCGGCCGCGCACACATCTTTGATGGTCACCTGGCCGTAGCCCTTCTCGGCGAAGACATCGATCGCGGCGCTGATGAGCCGCTCCCGGGTTTCGGCGCGGCGTTTGGTTACCCGCGTCGCCTTCGCGGTGCTCGCTGACGTCATGACCCTGTCGCCTTCGTAGATCCATTGAAGTATCGGATGCATAGTAGCAAAAAATATGTTGACGCATCGTATACACAAATGTATGTTTTGAGGCGGTCGACGACGAAGGCAGGTGTGACGTGATGGGTTTCGAGATGCTGTCACCGGAAGTGAACTCGGCGCGCATGTACGGCGGGGTAGGGGCGGGACCGTTGTTCTCCGCCGCAGCCGCCTGGGACGGGTTGGCCGCTGAATTGCAGGCATCGGCGTCCTCATTCGACTCGGTGATTTTGGATCTGGTCGGTGGCTCGTGGGCCGGCCCGGCGGCGACGGCAATGGTCGGCATCGCGGCCGGTTTCGTCGGGTGGCTGAGCGCCTCGTCGACGGTTGCCGAGGTCGCCGCCATACAGGCCCGAGCCGCGGCGACGGCGTACGAGGCGGCTCGGACTGCGACCGTGCATCCCGCGGAGGTGACGGCCAACCGGTTGCATCAGCTGGCACTGATAGCGACGAACTTCCTGGGCCAGAACACGCCGGCGATTGCGGCCGCGGACTTCCTGTACATCGACATGTGGGTCCAAGACGTCGTCGCCATGCTGGGCTATCTGGCGGATGCCGTCGCGGTGGCGGTCTCGCTGACGCCGTTCAGCGCGCTGCCGGCCGAGCTTGCCGGGTTGGCATCGCAGGCGGTCGTGGCCGCACAGGCGATCCCGCTGGATGCGGTCTCGCAGGGCGTCCAGCTCGTGTCGACCTCGGTCGGCATGGCGTTGACGCCGCTTTCCAGTCTGGGCGGCGGCGGGGCGGCGGGCAGTGCCGCCCTGGCCGGCTACGCGGAGGCGTCGGATCTACCCGCCATTGCGCCCGCGGAGGCGGTCAGGCCGGCGAGTGGAGCCGGGTTCGGCGCGGCGGCGGGTCTGGGTCAGGCGCGGACGGTCGGTACTTTGTCGGTGCCGCAGGGCTGGCTCGGGTCAACGGCGGACGCGCGGGTGGGTTCGGCGCTGCCCGGCACTAACCTGGCCGGCGCCGCGACGCTTGTCAACGCCGAGGCGGCTGCCGGTGCGGGAGCTGCCGGAATGCCGATGATGCCGATGCCGGCGGGCGGTGGAGCCAACAGCGGGATGCCCGGGCGAGCGATGGCCGGCGGCGGGGCTTCCCCTCATGTGGTGCAGCAAAGGCCCAGTGTGATCCCGCGGGTAGGTGTCTGACCGGTCATCGGTTGACCAGGCCGCTCAACCGCCACGCCAGTTGCCGTCGCACCGCCGGTACGTGTGCGGCCAGTCGCATCGCCGAATTGCGCACCGGGCGCAGCGGGCGCGGCATGGTCGAGACCTTTGTCAGCCGCCCGGTCAGCTTGAGCACCTGCCGCGCCCGTGCCCGCTGGCTCGTGCTGTAGGCCTCGAGCGCGGCGTCTGAACCCTGGGTGAGCGCCTCGGCGAGTGCGACGGCGTCGGTGATGCCCAAGTTCATCCCCTGACCGCCGGCGGGGCTGTGCACATGCGCGGCGTCGCCCGCGAGCAACAGCCGACCGGCCCGGTAGGTGTCCGCGACGCGATGCTGAATCCGGAAGCGCGAGCCCCAGACCAACTCCTTGACCATGGTGCGACCAGGACCGAAGCCGCGGCTGTCCAGCAAATTCTGCACGAACTCCGTCGTCGGTACCCGGGGTGCCCGCGCCGCCGGCGCCACAATGCGGTGGATGCCGTCGGGAAGCGGCGCGAGGACGGTGAGGCCCTCATTTCCGTAGAAGAGGATGACTTCGTCATCCGGAGCATTGCCGGCGATGTGCACGTCGGCCAGTGTGAAGGTCTCGGCGAATTCGCCGCCGGTGAAGCCGATGCCGGCGTGATGGCGGACGGTGCTGTGCATGCCGTCGGCACCGACGACGTAGGCCGCGCGCATGCTGTCTCCGTCGTCGAATCTTGCCGTGACACCGGTCGCGTCCGGGCTGAGTCGGCACAGTGACTTGGGCCGAATTACTCTGCCGCCCAGTTCATTAAGCCGATCCTCCAGAACTTGCTCAGTGTCGGCTTGCGGGATCATCAAACTGTACGGGTAGGGCGTCGGAAGTCCGCTGAAGTCGACGGAGATCAGCACGGCTGAACCTTGGCGCATGGTGAATCGCGGCGCGGCGAGCCCGGCCTTGACCAGGCGCCGGGACACGTCGAGGTCTTCAAGCAATTCCAGGCTGCGGGCGTTCACCACGGCCGCGCGCGAAGTGTTCGCACCGGACGGCAGCTTGTCGACCACCATCGCGTCGACGCCCCGGGTGAGCAGTGCTGCGGCCAGTGTGAGACCGGTGGGTCCGGCGCCGACAACCAGGACATCGGTGTCGTTCATGGCGAGTTCTCCTTCATGCAGCTAAGTCAACAATTGTTGATATCGTCCATAATGCGCGTGGCGGTGAAAGTATGTCAACAGTTGTTGGCCTACGGTTGTTGACATGAGACGATCGTCAGCGCAAACCAAGGCCGTGATCTTGGCGAAGGCCCGCGAACGGTTCGGGACCGCGGGGTTTCAGGCGGCCACCATCAGGGCGATCGCTGCCGACGCGGGCGTGGATCCCGCGATGGTGATGCGGTACTTCGGCAACAAGGATCAACTGTTCGCCGCCGCCGCCGAGTTCGATCTGCAGTTGCCCGAGTTCGCGGCGGCCGACCGGGATCGGCTCGGCTGGTTGCTGGTCGGCCATTTCCTGCGGCGCTGGGAGGGCGGTGACGACGCCCTGGTGATCCTGCTGCGCTCGAGCGCCACCAATGGCGACGCGGCGCAACGGATGCGGGAGATTTTCGGTATCCAGCTGCAGCCGTTGGTGGCGTCCTGGGTGCCGTCCGGCGAGGCCGCGAAACGGGCTGGGTTGATCGCCACCCAGATCTTGGGTTTGGCCCTGTGCCGCTTCGTGTTACGGCTACAGCCCGTCGTCGATCTGAGTCAGGACGAGGTGATCGAGTGGCTGGGCCCGACGATCCAGCGCTATGTGGACGGCTGAGCACCGGGTAACCCGATGCGGCGGTAGCGCGTCAACCGTGCGGTCAGACGTTGCGGAGCGGGTGTCTCGCGCAGTGTGTGGACTTCGGCGGCAATGGCCGTCGACAGTCGCCGGGAAAACTCGACGGGTTCGTCGGCGGCATCGGGATGCTCGGGGACAATCGCGTCGACGATGCCCGATGCCAGCAGATCTGCCGACCGAATGCCTTGTGCGGCAGCAAGTTCAGCCGAGTGCTCGGTGTCGCGGAAGACGATCGCGCTCGCCCCCTCCGGCGGCAGCGGCGCTAACCAGCCATGCAGAGCCGCCAACACCCGGTCGGCCGGCACCATCGCCAGCGCCGGCCCGCCGCTGCCCTGTCCTAGCAGCACCGACACCGTGGGCGTGTCCAGGGTGACAAGCTCGGCCAGGCACTGGGCGATCTGGCCGGCCAGCCCGCCCTGCTCGGCTTCGGCCGATAGCGCCGGACCTGCTGTGTCGATCACCAGTACCAGGGGCAGACGAAGCTCCGCGGCCAGAGCCATGCCACGGCGGGCCGCACGCAGTGAGCCGGGCCCGACGATGTTGCCCCCGCCGATCCGTTGCTGCCCGAGAACGACCACCGGCTGACCTGAGAAACGGGCCAGCGCCAGCAGTGTGGTTGCCGCCTCGCCCTGACCGGTGCCCGACAACAACACCCGGTCGGTGGCGCCGTGCCGCAGCAGGTGGCGTACATCCGGTCGGTCGGCGCGACGTGAAGCACGCACCGAGTCCCAGGCGGGCACATCGGCAACCGGCTCGGGAAGCGGACGTGCCGGCGGTGGCTCGGGGGCGTCCGCGATGACCGTCAGCGCGCGGTGCACGGTGGCCCGCAGATCCGCGAGGCCGACCACGCCATCGATCACCCCGTACTGCTGCAGATTCTCCGCGGTTTGGATACCGGCTGGGAATGGCTGGTCGTAGAGCAATTCGTACACCCGCGGACCGAGGAACCCGATCAGCGCGCCAGGCTCCGCCACGGTGACATGGCCCAGCGAACCCCAGGACGCGAATACCCCACCGGTGGTCGGATCGCGCAGGTAGACCAGATAGGGGAGATGGACCTGCCGGTGCAGCCGGACGGCCGCGGCGATCTTCACCATCTGCAGGAAAGCCACCGTGCCCTCCTGCATGCGGGTGCCACCGGAGCTGGGCGATGCCAGCAGCGGCAGCCGCTCGGCCGTGGCACGCTCCACGGCGGCGGTGATCCGTTCGGCGGCCGCCACGCCGATCGAGCCGGCGAGAAAGCTGAAGTCACAGACCACCACCGCGACCCGGCGACCGAACAGCCGACCCTCGCCGGTCGACACCGACTCGTCGCGGCCGCTGGAGGCGCGCGCATCGGCCAGCTCGCGTGCATAGGTCTCGGACAGCGGCACCGCGACCGGCTCGACGTCCCAGCTGACGAAAGAGCCCTCGTCGAGCACCGCGTCGCGGAGTTGATCGGTCGTGATCCGGCCCACAGGAACGAGGCTATATATCCTGGCCCCCATGATCGGTATCACCCAGACCGAAGCCGTCATGACTATCGAGCTGCAGCGGCCCGAGCGGCGCAATGCCCTGAACTCCCAGCTCGTCGAGGAACTGCGGGAAGCTCTGGTCAAAGCCAGCGGCGAAGAAACCCGTGCCGTCGTGCTGACGGGCCAGGGCACCGCGTTCTGCGCCGGGGCGGACCTCTCCGGCGATGCCTTCGCCGCCGACTACCCCGACCGTCTGGTCGAGCTGCACCGGGTCATGGACGCGGTTCCGGTCCCTGTGATCGGCGCCATCAACGGACCTGCCATCGGCGCCGGCCTGCAGTTGGCCATGCAGTGTGACTTACGGGTCGTCGACGCGGACGCCTTCTTTCAATTTCCGACCTCCAAATACGGTCTCGCGCTGGATAACTGGAGTATCCGCCGGCTCTCGTCACTGGTCGGTCACGGGCGGGCCCGGGCGATGCTGCTGACCGCCGAGAAGCTGACCGCAGACGTGGCGCTGCTGACCGGGATGGCCAACCGGATCGGCACGGTCGCCGACGCACAGGCATGGGCAGCGGAGATATCCGGTCTGGCGCCGCTGGCTATTCAGCACGCCAAGCGGGTACTCAACGACGACGGGTCGATCGAAGAACCGCGGCCCGAGCACAAGGATCTGTTCGACAAGGCGTGGGGCAGCCAAGATGTGATCGAGGCGCAGGTCGCTCGCATCGAGAAGCGGCCGCCGAACTTTCAGGGGGCGTAACTGTCATGATGCGCCGGGCGCTGCGACTGGCTGGCGGCACCGTCTCGCTGGCGGCGGGTGGCTGGTTGTTGCGGGCGCTGCACGGCGCGCCCGCGGCGCTGGGCGCCGACCCTGGCGCGATCGCCGCCGTCGCTACGGGTTCGCCCAACTACCAGGACGGTGTGTTCGTCAATCTCGACCCGTCGTCGCTGTACGTGATCAACCGCGAGGAGATGCGGCAGATCGCGTGGGAGTTGATCGGGAATCGCGGCGCCAGCCTGCCCGCCAAGCCGATCCCGTTGGCTTCTCCGTCGATCTATCAGGGAGAACCCGCTGAGTTGGCAGTGAGCTGGTTCGGGCACTCGACGGCGTTGGTGGAGATCGACGGGTATCGCGTGCTGACCGATCCGGTGTGGAGCGACCGGTGCTCACCGTCGGACGTCGTGGGCCCGCAGCGGTTGCATCCGCCGCCGGTGCTGCTGGAGGGATTGCCGGCGGTCGACGCGGTGGTGATCAGCCACGACCACTACGACCACCTCGACATCGACACCGTGCGGGCACTGGCTCGCACCCAACGTGCGCCGTTCTTCGTGCCGCTCGGGGTAGGGGCCCACCTGCGGTCGTGGGGGATACCGGAGCAGCGCATCGTTGAACTGGACTGGAACCAGAGCGCTCAGATCGACGAGCTGACCATTGTCTGCATGCCGGCCCGGCACTTCTCGGGGCGCTTCTTGAGCCGCAACAACACGCTGTGGGCGTCGTGGGCGTTCATCGGCCCGCGCCACCGTGCCTACTTCGGCGGCGACACCGGCTACACCAAGAGCTTCGCTCAGATCGGTTCTGACCATGGACCGTTTGACCTGACCCTGATGCCGATCGGCGCGTACAACACAGCGTGGCCCGATATCCACATGAATCCCGAAGAGGCGGTCCGGGGACACCTGGACGTCACCGATTCGGGCTCTGGGTTGCTGGTGCCGATCCACTGGGGCACTTTCCGCCTGGCGCCGCACCCGTGGGCGGAGCCGGTCGAGCGGGTGCTCAAAGCCGCCGAGCCGGATGGCGTCCAGGTGGCCGTCCCGTTACCGGGTCAGCGCATCGACACGATAGGCGCGCTGCGATTCAACCCGTGGTGGCGCCTGTAAAGGAGCTGGCGTGGAATGTGCCCGGCTCCTCCTCGCGCCTATCGGGCGCGCATCGTCGCCGGGCTGGCGTGGAATGTGCCCGGCTCCTCCTCGCGCCTATCGGGCGCGCATCGTCGCCGGGCTGGCGTGGAATGTGCCCGGCTCCTCCTCGCGCCTATCGGGCGCGCATCGTCGCCGGGCTGGCGTGGAATGTGCCCGGCTCCTCCTCGCGCCTATCGGGCGCGCATCGTCGCCGGGCTAGAGTGCGGCCATGACGAAATCCGCGGCCGCAGCCGCAGTCCTGGTGATGCTGCTCGTGCTGACCGGATGCGGGCCCTCCCGGCCGGTCGCCACCCCCTCGCCGGCACCGACGCAGGTGCCGCCCAACGAGGTGTCCGGAGTGCAGATCCCGGCCGGTCGTATCGACGAAGCGGTTGCCAAAGTCGACGGCTTGGTGGCCGAGCTGATGAAGAACTCCGGCATCCCGGGAATGGCCGTAGCGGTCGTCCACGGCGGAAAGACGTTGTACGCCAAAGGATTCGGTATTAGGGATGCCAGTAGGGCGGACGACCCGGACAATAAAGTCAACGCCGACACCGTCTTTCAGCTGGCGTCGATATCCAAGTCGGTCGGAGCAACCGTGGTGGCACATGAGGTGACCGAAGGCACTGTCACCTGGGACACACCCGTGGTGACCAAGCTGCCGGGCTTCTCCCTGATCGACCCGTATGTCACGACACACGTCAGCGTCGCCGACCTGTACTCACACCGCTCGGGTCTGCCCGACCACGCCGGTGACGCGCTGGAAGATCTGGGTTATGACCGCCAACAGGTGCTGGAGCGGTTGAAGTACCTGCCGCTGGCACCGTTTCGGATCAGCTACGCCTATACCAACTTCGGGGTGACGGCAGCCGCCGAGGCGGTCGCCGCCGCAACCGGTAAGCCCTGGGAGGAGCTGTCCGAGGAGGTGCTGTACCGCCCGCTGGGGATGTCGTCGACCAGTTCGAAGTTCGCCGATTTCCTAGCCAGGCCCAACCACGCGGTCAACCACATCAAAGTCGGTGACAAGTGGGAAGCGCGATTTCAGCGCGATCCCGACCCCCAGACGCCGGCCGGCGGGGTGAGCTCGTCGGTCAATGACATGGCGCGCTGGCTGAGCATGGTGATGGCCAGCGGCACCTACAACGGCCAGCGGATCACCTCACCGGAAGCGTTGCTACCCGCCATCACCCCGCAGGTCATCTCGACCGCCGCCCGCAACCCGAACGCCCGGGCCGGCACCTACGGCCACGGCTTCAATACCTCGGTGACCTCGTCGGGGCGCACGATGTACAGCCACTCGGGTGCCTTCGGGCTCGGCGCCGCAACGAATTTCGCTGTCATGCCGTCCGAGGACATCGGCATCATCGCCCTGACCAACGCCGCGCCCTACGGGATTCCGGAGGCGCTGAACGCCGAGTTCATGGATCTGGTTCAGTACGGCCAGGTACGGGAAGACTGGGCGAATCTGTACCGCCAGCAGCTCGCGCCGATGAACAACCCCGACGGCACCCTCGTCGGCAAGCAGCCCCCGGTGAGTCCCGCGCCGGCCCGGCCGTTCGGCGACTACGCCGGCGTCTACAACAACGACTACTGGGGACCGGCCACCGTGACCGACCGCGACGGCCAGCTGCAACTGGCGCTCGGCCCGAAAGGCCAGATATTCAATCTGACGCACTGGGACGGAGACACTTTCACCTTCCCGCTATCCACCGAGAACGCCCTGCCCGGATCCATATCCAAGGCGGTCTTCTCCGGAAACGCGCTGCAGCTCGAATATTTCGACGCCAATGATCTGGGAACCTTCACCCGATGACCGGTCTCACCGATGCCGAAGTGGCACAACGGATTGCAGACGGGAGAAGCAACAACGTTCCCGAGCGCGCCACCCGTAGCATCGCCCAGATCGTCAGGGCCAACGTCTTCACCCGGATCAACGCGATCCTCGGCGTGCTGTTCGGCATCGTGCTGCTCACCGGATCGTTGATCAACGGCTTGTTCGGCATGCTCATCGTCGCCAACAGCGTGATCGGCATGGTCCAGGAGATCCGCGCCAAGCAGACCCTGGACCGACTGGCGATCGTCGGTCAGGCAAAACCTCTGGTACGCAGGCAATCCGGCACGGTCACCGTGTCCCCCGATGAAGTGGTGCTCGACGACATCATTGAACTCGGTCCGGGCGATCAGATCGTGGTCGACGGGGAGGTGCTCGAAGAGCAGAACCTGGAGGTCGACGAATCGCTGCTGACAGGTGAAGCCGATTCGATCGCCAAAGATATTGGAAACAAGGTGATGTCGGGCAGTTTTGTGGTCGCCGGCACGGGAGCCTACCGTGCCACGAAGGTGGGCGCCGATGCCTACGCCGCCAAACTCGCCGCCGAGGCCAGCAAGTTCACCCTGGTCAAATCCGAACTGCGCAACGGCATCAACCGGATACTGCAGTTCATCACCTACCTCCTGATCCCGGTCGGGCTGCTGACCATCTACACCCAGCTGTTCACCACGAACGCCGGGTGGCGCGAGTCGGTGCTGGCCATGGTGGGGGCGCTGGTCCCGATGGTGCCCGAGGGCCTCGTGCTGATGACGTCGATCGCGTTCGCCGTCGGTGTCGTGCGACTCGGGCGGCGGCAATGCCTCGTTCAGGAATTGCCAGCGATCGAGGGGCTGGCACGGGTCGACGTGGTCTGCGCGGATAAGACGGGCACGCTGACCGAAACCGGTATGCGCGTGGCTGAAGTCCGGGAACTCGACGCCGCGAGGGACCGTGTCGCCGAGGCGCTCGCCGCAGTCGCCGCGGCCGACCCGCGCCCGAATGCCAGCATGCTGGCGATATTCGAAGCATACGGCGCGAAACCCGACTGGACCCCGACCGCGACGGCGCCATTCAAATCGGCGACCAAGTGGAGTGGCGTGTCGTTCGGTGATCACGGCAACTGGGTGATCGGCGCACCCGATGTTCTGCTCGATCCGCAGTCGGCGGCGGCCGAGCAGGCAGAACGGCTGGCCGCCCAAGGGCTGCGGGTGCTGTTGCTGGGATCGATAAGAGTTTCGGTAGACGATGCCGCGGCTCCGGGCGACGTGACGCCGGCGGCCCTGGTGGTGCTGGAGCAGAAAGTGCGTCCCGATGCTCGCGAGACGCTGGAATACTTTGCGGCGCAAAAAGTGTCGGTGAAGGTCATCTCCGGCGACAACGCGGTGTCGGTTGGAGCGGTGGCGGACAAGCTCGGTTTGCACAGTCAGGCGATGGACGCACGCCGGCTGCCCGTCGACCAAGCGGAACTGGCTGACGTGCTGGACTCGCACAACACCTTCGGTCGGGTGCGGCCGGACCAGAAACGGGCCATCGTGCATGCCCTCCAATCACATGGCCACACAGTCGCGATGACCGGAGACGGCGTCAACGATGTGTTGGCCCTCAAAGACGCTGATATCGGTGTGGCGATGGGCGCGGGCAGTCCAGCCTCGCGTGCGGTGGCACAGATCGTGTTGCTGGACAATAAATTCGCCACTCTGCCGTTCGTCGTGGGCGAGGGCCGGCGGGTGATCGGGAACGTCGAGCGCGTCGCCAGTCTCTTTCTGACCAAGACGGTCTACTCCGCACTGCTCGCCTTGCTGGTGGGAATCGAGTGCTTACTTGCGAAGCCCTTGGGGGCCGAGCCCTTGCTCTACCCGTTCCAGCCGATCCACGTGACTATCGCGGCCTGGTTCACCATCGGCATCCCGTCATTCATCTTGTCGTTGGCGCCGAACCACGAGCGCGCGTACCCGGGTTTCGTCCGGCGGGTGCTGACCTCGGCGCTACCGGCCGGACTGGTCGTCGGCATCGCGACGTTCACGACCTACCTAACCGCCTATAACGGCCGTCACGCATCCTCGGTGCAGCAGGACCAGGCGTCCACCGCGGCGCTGATCACCCTGCTGATGACCGCTGTCTGGGTACTTGCGGTTGCGGCCCGCCCCTACGAGTGGTGGCGGTTGGCGCTGGTCATCGGATCCGTACTCGCGTATGTGCTGATCTTCAGCCTGCCGTGGACGCAGCACAAGTTCTTTCTGGACACGTCGAACCTGGGGGTTACTTCGGTCGCGCTGGGCATCGGAGCGCTGGGTGCCGGGGCGATCGAGGCGATGTGGTGGCTTCGTGCCAGGATCCTCGGCGTGCGGCCACAATTGTGGGGATAGTTGTCGTGCGGAAGGCCCGCGTCAATTAAATTGGATCGCCGAAGCCATTTGTACACGGACTTTACATTCTAATTCAAGAGAAATTCTTATGACCACCGGTCACACGTATTTGATAAAGTCCGCAAAATCTAACCGAAGCGGGCGTAAGCTGACGCGCAATCATCCGAGCTCGCAGACGGTCGGGTAACCGCGGTGCATGCCGCGGCGTCATGTGCCGGGTGAGCGGTGGATGGTCGCGGGCTGGGCCACTCGCCGGAAAGGTTGCGGCGATGAATTTTGCGGTGTCGCCACCAGAGATCAACTCCGCGCGCATATTTGGCGGGGCGGGAGCGGGTTCGCTGTTGGACGCCGCTGCAGCTTGGGATGCGCTGGCCGACGAATTGAGTTCGGCGGCAACCGCGTTTTCCTCGGTGACCTCCGCGTTGGTGGGCTCGTCATGGCAAGGGGCGGCGTCGGCGGCGATGGTCGACGTGGCCGGGCGCTATCTGGGTTGGCTCGCTTCGACCGGTGCACAGGCTCAGCAGGCGGCCGGGCAAGCTCGTACTCCTGCCACTGCGTTCGAGGCGGCGCTTGCAGCGACGGTGAATCCGGGGGCGGTCCTGCTCAACCGCTCTCAATTGGTGTCGTTGGTAAGCTCCAACCTGCTCGGCTTCAACGCCCCGGCAATCGCGGCCGTGGAAGCCCAATACGAGCAGATGTGGGCGCAAGACGTCGCCGCTATGCTCGGTTATCACGCCGAAGCCTCCGCCGTCGTGTCCGCGTTGTCGCCGTTCACCCAGGTGCTGCAGAACTCACCCGCAGCCTTCACAGCGATCGCCGCGTCTGCGCAGGCGGCAATTGCTCATCCCGAAGGCCGGGTCAGCATCCTCAATGTGGGGTTGGCGAACCTGGGTGTGGGTAATGTCGGGTTTGCGAATATGGGTGATGTGAATGTGGGTGGGGGAAATGTGGGTGGCGGCAATGTGGGGTTGGGGAATTTGGGGAATTGGAATGTTGGGTGGGGGAATTTGGGGAGTTTCAATCTGGGGTCGGGGAATCTGGGTGGCTATAATGTGGGGCCGTCGAATTTGGGTTCCTATAATTTGGGGTGGGGGAACCTGGGGGACTATAATTACGGGTTTGGCAATACGGGGTTGAGTAATGTCGGGTTCGGTAATTCCGGATCGAACAATATTGGGGTCGGGTTGACCGGGGATGGTCAGGTCGGGTTCGGGGCGTGGAATTCTGGTAGTGGGAATGTGGGGTTGTTCAACTCCGGGACGGGGAATGTGGGGTTCTTCAACTCTGGGAGTGGGAACTGGGGGATTGGGAACTCCGGTGAGTTGAACACCGGGTTGTTCAATGCGGGTCGGCTCAATACCGGGGTGTTCAACACCGGTGTGCTCAATACGGGTGTCGGGAATCCGGGGAGTTACAACTCGGGCAGTTTCAATGTGGGGGTGTCCAATACGGGTTCGTGGAATCCGGGTTCGACGAATACGGGGTGGTTCAACACCGGGGATTACGACACTGGTTTCGGGAACACTGGGGACTTCAACACTGGCGGGTTCAACCAGGGCAGCCTGAACAACGGGTTCTTCTGGCGGGGGGACAACCAGGGCCAGGCCGCGTTCGACTACACCCTGACCATCCCCCGCATCGCCATCGGTCTCGATATCGATGTTCCGATCGACATTCCGGTCACGGGAACGCTCGGATCCATAGTGAATGGCCAGCCTCCGCCGATTATCACCATCGGATCGTTCACCATCCCGACGTTGCGTCTCAACGGCAGTGAACTGAGTGGCACCATCGGTCCGATTGTGGTCGATCAGATTGTCGTCAATGGTCCGTCGTTGAATTTGCGGGTGGGTGGTCCGGGTGAGGGGCTGGTGTTGCGCTTCTCGGGTCCGGCGGTGGGTCCGGTGGTGATTCCGGTGTTGGGGTTGGCGCCGGGTCCGGGGTTGGGGAATACGACGGGTGGTCCGTCGTCGGGGTTCTTCAATAGTGGGTCGGGTAGTGCGTCGGGGTTTGGCAATGTGGGTGGGGGTTCGGGGTGGTGGAATGTGGCTACTGGGGTGGGTGGGTTCTCGGGTGTGGGGAATGTGGGGGTGTTGGGTTCGGGGTTGTTGAACCTGGGTGAGGGTGTGTCGGGGTGGTACAACTCGATTCCAAGTATGGGTTCGGGTGTGGGCAATGTGGGTGTGCAGGTGGCGGGATTGTTCTCGCAGGGTCTGGACAAGGTGAGTTTGTTCAACCTGGGGGTGGCCAATCATGGTGGGTTGAACCTGGGTAGCGCCAATGTGGGTGATCACAATCTGGGTAGCGGTAATCTTGGCGGCGCCAACGTGGGTGGCGGCAATGTGGGTGAGGCCAACGTCGGGGTCGGCAATATCGGTGATCACAATGTTGGTGGGGGCAATATCGGTGATCTCAATGTGGGTGGCGGGAACGCTGGTGACGGGAATCGGGGCTGGGGTAATACCGGCAGTCTCAACATCGGTTGGGGTAATACCGGTGTGGGGAACTTCGGGTTCGCTAATTCCGGTAGCAACAACATCGGTATCGGGCTGACCGGGGATAATCAGGTCGGGTTCGGGGCGTTGAATTCCGGCAGTGGGAATGTGGGGTTCTTCAATTCCGGGACTGGCAATATCGGGTTCTTCAATTCCGGGACGGGTAATTTCGGGATCGGTAACTCGGGGTTGTTTAACACCGGGATCGGGAACACCGGGACGGTCAACAGCGGGTTGTTCAACTCCGGTGGGTTCAACACCGGGTGGGCCAATGCGGGCGGGTACAACACCGGCGGGTTCAACACCGGTGATTTCAACACCGGTTCCTACAACGCCGGTGACACCAACACCGGGGATTTCAACACCGGGAACACCAACACCGGCTGGGCCAACACCGGTGATGTCAACACCGGGGCGTTCATCTCGGGCAACCAGAGCAACGGGCTGCTCTGGCGCGGCGACCGCCTGGGCCTGATCTCCGGCGACTACACCCTGACCATCCCCGAAATCCCCCTCACCCTCGGCGGCGGCGGCATCATCGACATCCCGATCACCGGCCAGATCACCGGATTAAGCATCCAGCCCATCGTGGTCCACGGCCTCAACAGCTCCGCGATTCCCGTGGATCTTCAAGTCAACGTCCTTGGTGCGGACACGGGTGGGCTCGATATCCGGGTCGGCCCGTTTGGCCCGGCAGACATTATCCCGGCCTTCACTATCCCGATTCCAGCATTGCCGCTCAATCTGTCAGTGAGCATTGACAATACGCTATCCGCCATCACTACGCCGGAGATCAGCTTCAATCCCATTTTCTTGAACGGCATACGGCTGGGTGGTGTGTCAACGCCGGTGACGGTGACGGTGGGTGGGAATGTGGGTCCGGTGGTGGCGCAGGTGTTCCATATTGCGCCGGCGCCGGGGTTGGGGAATGCGACGGATGCGCCGTCGTCGGGGTTCTTGAATTTTGGTGCGGGCGGGGTGTCGGGTTTCGGGAATATCGGTGGGGTTGTTTCCGGGTACGCCAATGTCGGGTCGATGGTCTCGGGTGTGAAGAATTTGGGGACCTTGCTGTCGGGTGTGGCGAACCTGGGTGAGGCGTTGTCGGGGATCAACAACACCGCCTCGGCGGGTGTGGGGACCTCGGGTGTGGGCAATGTGGGTGGGGACTTGTCGGGGTTGTACTTCGTGGGTGCTGACCGGATGAGTGTGTTCAATGTGGGGTTGGCGAACCTGGGTGTGGGTAATGTCGGGTTTGCGAATATGGGTGATGTGAATGTGGGTGGGGGAAATGTGGGTGGCGGCAATGTGGGGTTGGGGAATTTGGGGAATTGGAATGTTGGGTGGGGGAATTTGGGGAGTTTCAATCTGGGGTCGGGGAATCTGGGTGGCTATAATGTGGGGCCGTCGAATTTGGGTTCCTATAATTTGGGGTGGGGGAACCTGGGGGACTATAATTACGGGTTTGGCAATACGGGGTTGAGTAATGTCGGGTTCGGTAATTCCGGATCGAACAATATTGGGGTCGGGTTGACCGGGGATGGTCAGGTCGGGTTCGGGGCGTGGAATTCTGGTAGTGGGAATGTGGGGTTGTTCAACTCCGGGACGGGGAATGTGGGGTTCTTCAACTCTGGGAGTGGGAACTGGGGGATTGGGAACTCCGGTGAGTTGAACACCGGGTTGTTCAATGCGGGTCGGCTCAATACCGGGGTGTTCAACACCGGTGTGCTCAATACGGGTGTCGGGAATCCGGGGAGTTACAACTCGGGCAGTTTCAATGTGGGGGTGTCCAATACGGGTTCGTGGAATCCGGGTTCGACGAATACGGGGTGGTTCAACACCGGGGATTACGACACTGGTTTCGGGAACACTGGGGACTTCAACACTGGCGGGTTCAACCAGGGCAGCCTGAACAACGGGTTCTTCTGGCGGGGGGACAACCAGGGCCAGGCCGCGTTCGACTACACCCTGACCATCCCCCGCATCGCCATCGACATCGATGCCAGCATCCCCATCGACATCCCCATCAGGGGATCACTCAGCAACATCGTGGTGGACGCTTTCACCATCCCGGCGGTGAACCTGGTGGATACCGATGGTGCAGGGAACAGCGTCACCGGCACCATAGGACCATTCGCGGTCGATCAGATTGTCGTCAATGGTCCGTCGTTGAATTTGCGGGTGGGTGGTCCGGGTGAGGGGCTGGTGTTGCGCTTCTCGGGTCCGGCGGTGGGTCCGGTGGTGATTCCGGTGTTGGGGTTGGCGCCGGGTCCGGGGTTGGGGAATACGACGGGTGGTCCGTCGTCGGGGTTCTTCAATAGTGGGTCGGGTAGTGCGTCGGGGTTTGGCAATGTGGGTGGGGGTTCGGGGTGGTGGAATGTGGCTACTGGGGTGGGTGGGTTCTCGGGTGTGGGGAATGTGGGGGTGTTGGGTTCGGGGTTGTTGAACCTGGGTGAGGGTGTGTCGGGGTGGTACAACTCGATTCCAAGTATGGGTTCGGGTGTGGGCAATGTGGGTGTGCAGGTGGCGGGATTGTTCTCGCAGGGTCTGGACAAGGTGAGTTTGTTCAACCTGGGGGTGGCCAATCATGGTGGGTTGAACCTGGGTAGCGCCAATGTGGGTGATCACAATCTGGGTAGCGGTAATCTTGGCGGCGCCAACGTGGGTGGCGGCAATGTGGGTGAGGCCAACGTCGGGGTCGGCAATATCGGTGATCACAATGTTGGTGGGGGCAATATCGGTGATCTCAATGTGGGTGGCGGGAACGCTGGTGACGGGAATCGGGGCTGGGGTAATACCGGCAGTCTCAACATCGGTTGGGGTAATACCGGTGTGGGGAACTTCGGGTTCGCTAATTCCGGTAGCAACAACATCGGTATCGGGCTGACCGGGGATAATCAGGTCGGGTTCGGGGCGTTGAATTCCGGCAGTGGGAATGTGGGGTTCTTCAATTCCGGGACTGGCAATATCGGGTTCTTCAATTCCGGGACGGGTAATTTCGGGATCGGTAACTCGGGGTTGTTTAACACCGGGATCGGGAACACCGGGACGGTCAACAGCGGGTTGTTCAACTCCGGTGGGTTCAACACCGGGTGGGCCAATGCGGGCGGGTACAACACCGGCGGGTTCAACACCGGTGATTTCAACACCGGTTCCTACAACGCCGGTGACACCAACACCGGGGATTTCAACACCGGGAACACCAACACCGGCTGGGCCAACACCGGTGATGTCAACACCGGGGCGTTCATCTCGGGCAACCAGAGCAACGGGCTGCTCTGGCGCGGCGACCGCCTGGGCCTGATCTCCGGCGACTACACCCTGACCATCCCCGAAATCCCCCTCACCCTCGGCGGCGGCGGCATCATCGACATCCCGATCACCGGCGACATCACCGGACTCACCGTCAACCCGTTCGCGATCCGTGGCGTCGGCGGGGGCAACATCCCGGTCGACGTGAACATCTTTGTCGATGCGGACACCCAAGGCTTCGATATCAGGATCAATCTTCCACTCGATGTCGGGACGGTCACGATTCCTGTCTCGGGTCTTCCGATCAACTTGACAATTCCGCTGCGCTCTCAGCTGGAGCCGATCCAGGTGCAGGAAATCAGAATCGCCACGATCCCTCTCGACCTCACCGTCGGCGGCGACACAACATTCCTAAACGTTGGTCTCAGCGGGCTAATCGGCCCGATCACCCTCCCGGTGTTGCATCTGCCCCCAATGCCCGGCATCGGCAACTCCACAATCGCCCCGTCGTCGGGCTTCTTCAACTCCGGCGGTGGCGATTCCTCCGGCTTCGGAAACATCGGCGACACCGTCTCCGGCCTGTGGAACGTCGGTTCATTTGCCTCTGGTTTCGAGAACTACGCCGGTAGCCTGGTGTCCGGTCTGACCAATTTGGGCAGCGCCCTCTCCGGTCTCGGTAACACCAGCAACCTCGACATTGCGCTGGCCGGCCTGATCTCGGGCGCCGGGAACATCGGTAGCCGACTCTCCGGTCTCCTGCTGAGCGGCAGCGTGCCTTAAGGCCGCCCAGCCGCGACAAGTAGGGTTCTCTGAGGACGCGTGGGGAAGCCTCGGGAAGGAATAAATGAGCATGGGATTCCTGGACAAGGCCAAGGACCTGATGGTGCAGAACGCCGACAAGGTCGAGACGGCGATCAACAAAGCGGGCGAGTTCGTCGACGAGAAGACGCAGGGTAAGTACTCCGACACCATCCACAAGGTGCAGGAGGAAGCCAAGAAGATCGTCGACACCGGCGGCCAACAGAGCTGACGCAGATGGCGAAACTCTCCGGATCCATTGATGTACCGCTGCCGCCGGAACAGGCCTGGACACACGCCTGCGACCTGAACCGGTACCGGGAGTGGCTGACCATCCACAAGGTCTGGCGCAGCAAGTTGCCCGACGTGCTCGAAAAGGGCACGGTCATCGAGTCCTACGTCGAGGTCAAGGGCATGCCCAACCGCGTCAGGTGGACGGTCGTGCGCTACAAGCCACCCGAGGGCATGACGCTCAACGGCGACGGTTCGGGTGGGGTCAAGGTGAAGCTGATGGCCAAAGTCGCCCCGAAAGAGCAGGGTTCCGTCATCAGCTTCGACGTCCATCTCGGCGGGCCGGCGCTGTTCGGGCCGATCGGCATGGTTGTCGCCGCCGCGTTACGCAGCGACATCCGCGACTCTCTGCAGAACTTCGTCAGAGTGTTCGCCTCGGGCTGACCCATCGCGCGCACCGCGATGAGTTTCCGTCCCGGGCCGAGTCGATATCGAGGTACCCACCAACCAAGGAGGACCTCGTGCCTGCCCGTCATGACGCGCCATTGGGCGCCCCCTGCTGGATCGACCTGACCACATCCGACGTCGACCGCGCGCAAGATTTCTACGGAGCCGTCTTCGGGTGGACGTTCGAGTCCGGCGGACCTGACTATGGCGGGTACATCAATGCCGCTGTTGACGGCCGCGCGGTCGCCGGTCTGATGGCCAACGATCCCGAATGGCAGACTCCGGATAACTGGTGCACCTACTTCCACACCGCCGACATCCATGCGTCGGTCTCGGCGAGCGCCGTTGCCGGCGGCTCGGGTTGCCTGCAACCCATGGAGGTCCCCGACAAGGGCTTCCTGGCGGTGGCGACCGACCCGACCGGTGCCGCCTTCGGCCTGTGGCAACCGTTGCAGCACCGCGGATTCGAGGTGACCGGCCAGGCCGGCGCGCCGGTCTGGCACCAACTGACCACGCGCGATCACGGCGCCGCCCTGGACTTCTACCTCCAGGTGTTCGGATGGCGCACCGAGCAGGTCGGCGACACCGACGAGTTCCGTTACACCACAGCGTGGTTCGGTGATGAGCAATTGCTCGGCGTGATGGACGGGGCCAGGATGCTAGCCGAGGGTGTGCCGTCGCGTGGAGCATCTTCTTCGGCGCCGAAGACGTCGACAAGACGCTGCAGGTGATCGTCGACAACGGTGGAGCGGTGCTGCGCGATGCCGAGGACACTCCGTACGGACGCCTGGCTTCGGCCGCCGATCCGACGGGAGTCGCCTTCAACCTGTCGTCCTTGGAGGGCTGAGACGCGATTCGGTTAACCTCGCAACCATGAGTCGGCGTCCAGATCCAGGCTGGCTGGTGGCGCTGTTCGCCACAGCCGTGTTGGTCAGCGCCTGGATGCCGTGGTTGGCTACTCAGGTCAACGGCGGAGGTTGGGCGAACGCGATCGGGGGCACCCACGGCAGCTTGGAGCTGCCCCGTGGTTTCGGCGCCGGTCAGCTCATCGTGTTGCTGTCCTCGACGCTGTTGGTGGCGGGCGCAATGGTGGGCCGCAGGCTCTCGGTGCGGGCGGCTTCGATTGCCGCGCTGGTCATCTCGCTGCTTATCGGTGCGTTGATGGTGCTGTACTACCAGCGCAACGTCAGTGCGCCGGTATCGGCGGAATACGGGTTATACGTCGGGGCGGTGGCAGCAGGGTGCGCAGTGTTGTGCGCCCTATGGGCGGTGGCGACCGAGGCGTTCGGCGGGCGGCGTTAGACGGAACCGGCCACGGGTGCGGCCCAGGCCGTACGCCGCGCGTGCGGCAAGATGTGCCCGGGCCAGGACTCAATTGGACGGGAACTCGTGGGTGCCCGACGCCGAACTGTCCTCCGGCTCGTTGACGCCGTAGACGAACGGCGCGAACACGACCTCGCGGCCATCGGGATCCCGATAGGTGACCGCGCCCATCGCAGCCCAATACGGGTGCTGCTCGACGCGCGGGAACGACGCCGCTTCCAGACGTGCGACCGCCGCCTGCTGGGCTTGCCGATGCGGAAAGTACAGGCACAACTGTTCGTGCGGGTCCACGGCGACCGGTTCGACCGACTCGACGATCTCCATCGTCAGATTCCAGCTCGGCAGCCCGAAGATGGCGCCGTTGCTGCCGTAGCTGTCGCCGAAGGTCTCGTGCAACGGCAGTCCCACCAGTTCGCGGTAGAACCGCACCGTCTCGGCGAAGTTCGACGAGCGGCGGGCGAATCGGATGGAGCCGATCGACGCCAGGGACAAGGGCCAGTGCGTCGTGCGGTGCTTGCCCATGCGTCTAGAGCCCTACTGCGTCTGCCGCTGTCTCGGCGCGGTCCCACCGCCTCAACTCCGTGCCGGGCACCCACGTCGAATGGGTGCCGCTGCAGATGCGTTCCGGCAGTGCCAGTTTGCACACCGGGCCATCGCCGACCCGAGCAGCGTCGAAAACAAGGCAGTACGAGGCGTCGGCGTTCATGTCGGTGGTCAGGGTGACCAGGTAGCCGTCGTCCTCAGCGCCGCTGCCGCCCACCCTGGGCGCCATCGCCGTCTCGCTGCCGTAGACACCGTCGCCCAGTGCGTACCGCTCCTCGCGGCCGGTGAGCAGGTCGTGTTTGACCAGTCCGTCGAACAGAAACCAGCCCGGCTTGCCGCTGGCGGCATACACGTAGCGGTACTGAGAGGTGGCGTAGTCCGCGTTGATCATGCCGAACTCGGTGATCGACTCCGACAGCGATTCCTCCTTCACCGCACCGGTGACCAGGTTGAACCGCCACCGGTGCAGTCTGGCCTGCATCCGGTCCAAAGCCAGGAAGCGGAACAGCTTCTCCCACTTGCCAGCTGGGCCCGCGCCGCTCTCCAAGGGTTGCGGTGCACCCTCGTAGAAGCCGTCCAGCACGATCTCGTCGCCGTCCTCATAGGCGTTGGTGAAGTGCAGCACGAATGTCGGGTCCGCCTCGAACCACCGGATCTCCTCGGTCGAGCCGCGCCGCGGAATCACCGCGAAGCGCGACGGCATTTCCGGGTAGAACCGTGGCAGGTGCACCTGGTGTCCGAGCAGTTGGGGGTCCCAGAAGAGCGGGAAATCGTTCAGTATTGCGTAGTTCTCGGTGAATGCCATGTCATGGGGCAGCCGGGGGCCCGGCAGCGGGATGTCTACGTAATGGACCAGGTCGTTGTTCTCGTCGACCACGCCGTAGCGCAGGTACGGGTCCTGCTTGCTGTAGTTGAAGAACAACAGCTCGCCGGTCTTGCTGTCCACCTTGGGATGTGCCGATACACCCCAGTCGGCCGGAAATCCGCCGTTCCAGCTCTCCTTGCCCAGTGTGGTGCCCGAATACGGGTCAACCCGGTACAAATCACCGCACTGGTAGAAACTGGTCAAGGCGGTGCCGCGGTGCACGATCACGTCGGTGCTGGACGCGTCTTTCATCAATCCGCGCGCCCCCCAACCCTTTTCCCGTTTGGCGAACTGCACCGGCTCGGCCAGCCCGGGCCACAGTGGTTCCCCCGCCTCGTTTTCCGCCAGAAAGCCGTCGGTCTGAACAAACCGGTTGCGATAGAACGCTTTGCCGTCCCGGAATCCGACTACGTGCAACATGCCGTCACCGTCGAACGGGTGGTATGTCTTGAACGCGGGATGCAGTGGGTTCTCGGTGTTCCGCAGATAGATGCCGTCCAGGTCGGTCGGAATCTCGCCCTCCACCGCGGTCAGGTCGTCGGCATTCCACTCGGTCGTCTGCGGTCGCCATGGGCCCGTCCGGTAGGGGTGGTCGTCATCCTCGGGCAGTGTCGACAGGTATTTGGCGACTACATCAACATCCATCTCAGATACCTCGCGTAGTGCTGACAACGAAACTGACGGTGGTGGCGGTGCTGCCGCCGAAATTTAACGTGCCGAAGGTCTTGGCGCCCTCGACCTGATAGTCACCGGCCGCGCCGCTGACCTGCTTGGCCGCGTCGAGCAACATACGGACCCCTGACGCCCCGACCGGGTGGCCGCCGCCGATCAGACCGCCGCTGGGGTTGATCGGCAGTCGCCCGCCGATTTCGATCTCGCCGTTCTCGATGGCTTTCCAGGATTCCCCCGGCCCGGTCAGTCCGATGTGGTCGATGGCCAGGTACTCGCTGGGGGTGAAGCAGTCGTGTACTTCGAACCCGTCCACGTCGTCCAGCGTCACCGCGGCGCGCCGCAACGCGTCGAGCACGGCGGCACGCACGTGCGGCAACACGTATGGGTCATCCGCCGAGCGGTCGAGCTTCTGGCGCAACCCCAGTCCGACTGTGCGATGGCCCCAGCCGTCGATCCGGCCCACCGGTCGCGCATCGGGGTGATCGCGCAGGTAGGCGTCGCTGACCAGGACAACGCCCGCGCCGCCGTCGGTCATCTGACTGCAGTCCAACCGTCGCAGGCGTCCCTCGGTGATCGGGTTGGCCTCGTCGTCGTCGGTGATCGGGTCGGGAACCGTCCAGCCCCGCGTCTGCGCGTTCGGGTTGCGGCGCGCGTTGGCGTAGTTGACCGCGGCGATGGCACGCAGATGGGTGTCGTCCAGGCCGTAGCGCCGGTCGTACTCGTCGGCGACCTCCGCGAACATGGACGGCCACAGGTAGCGCGCGTCGGCGCCCTCGTGTCCAGTCCAGGCCGCCGCACCCAGGTACTGAGCGGCGGTGTCACCGGGCACCGTCTTTTCCAGCTCGAGACCGACGACCAGCGCGCTGTCGTACGCCCCGGAGCGCAGGTCGGCCATTGCCGCCAGCGCCGCCACGCTGCCCGACGCGCACGCCGCCTCGTGCCGCGAAGCCGGCGTGTCCCACAGGTTGCTGCAGACCGTGGCCGGCATCGCCCCCAGATGCCCTTGTGTGGCGAACATCTCACCGAAGGCGTTGCCGACGTGGACCACTCCGATCGCCGCGGCGTCCACCCGCGCCGCCGCCAGCGTGCCGTCCACGACCTCCTCGGTCAAGGCGGCGAAGTCGCGCCGCTCCCGGGTCAGGTTGCGAGCGAAGTCACTCTGATAGCCGCCCAGGACCCAGATGCCGGTAGATGAGCCATTCATACGCGGCACGGTACTCCCAGGTGGGAACGCGCATCGCCCCTATGTGGGTATGCCGCGTCGACGGCCGGAAACGGCCCGGAATATAAGCGGTCCCGTCGGCTCTCGGGCTGAACCGACGGGACCTGGGTGGGCATATAGGCCGGCCGATACGCCCACCTCCGTTGAACCATTGCCATCCTCGGCGAACGGCAAACATTTCTTCTTGACAACATCTGGCCCCGGGCGGCGAAACCGGCGCCGAACTGTAGAAACGCGAGCATCTTTGGGGTGGGACGACTGTTGACAGAAAGTTTTGACACAGTCCGTGTGACTTATTGCGTTCGGTTGCCCGGGCTCGGGCCGGCAGGCGGCTGCTGGATCACCACGACCGTCGGCTTGCGCTTGGGCTGCCCGTCTTCGTCGGTCGCGGACTCGTTGCTCGCCGGGCTGCCGGTGCCCGTGCCGCCGCGACCGGCCATCCCCGCCAGTGCCATGCCGCCCAGCAGCGCTGCGGGCCCAGCGCTCAGGTTCGCCGGCACTGGCTCGACACCACCACTGGCGCTGGGCAGCGACTCGACCGCCAGGCGGATCTCCGGGGCAGCCACCGTCCAGCTGTGCGGGACCGTCAGCGCTCCCACCAGGGCGGCCTGACCGACGCCGGCGCTCGGCGCCCCCCCGATACCCGGCGGGGCATCCCGGTGCGACCCGAGCACGGTGCCTTCCGTGGGCTCCACCGCGTCGTCGTCCGGAGTCGGTTTGCTGGTGGTGCCGACGCCGAAGATCCACGGGCGGGCGGTGTTCACTGCAGACAGTGACAAGCTCGCGGTCGCGGTGACCGCGATATACGCAGCGGCGATATCAAGGTCGCCGATCGGGGTCGGCAGCGTGATCGACGCGGCGGAGCCCGGGATCGCCGACGACGCCGGAGACAACAGCGCGGCCAACCCTTGCAGGGTCTGGGCGCTGATGGCCGGTATGCCCGCGGTCGAGGCGGCGGCCGCGGCCGCGGCTGTGGGGCCCGCCGGGTCGGCGGTCTGCGTCGGCGCGGTGAACGGCAGCAGGGTCGACGCCGCCTCCGACGAGGCCGCGTAGTCGAACATCGCGGCCGCATCCTGAGCCCACATCTCGGCGTACTCGGCTTGTAGTGCCTCGATAGCGGGACTGTTCTGGCCCAGCACGTTCGTCTCGACGAGCGACATCAACTGCTCACGGTTGACGGCAATCAAGGCCGGCGGCACCGTCATCGCGAACGCCGCTTCGTATGCCGCCGCGGCCGCGCGGGCCTGGCCGGCAGTTCGTTCGGCCCGCACCGCGGCCGCGCTCAGCCAAGCCGCGTAGGGCGCGGCCGCGGCAGCCATCGACGCCGACGCCGGACCCATCCACGACTCCACCGCGAGCCCGGCGATCACGGTCCCGTAGGACACCGCCGCCGAATTCAGCACCGTGGCCAGGCTGTCCCAGGCGTTCGCGGCGGCCAGCGTCGATTCCGCGCCCGGGCCCGAATACATCCGGGCCGAGTTAACCTCCGGCGGCAACAGCCCGAAGTCGGTGACCAACGCGGACCCTATCCGGCCGAGACTGCATTGGCGGCCTCGGCCACCGCGTACGAGCCGGCGCTGGCGACCAGCGTGCTGACGAACAACTCGTGAATGAGCGCAGCCTGCGCGCTCATGGCTTGGTATGTCTGAGCCTGCACGCTGAACCGGGCTGCGGTCAGCGCCGAGACTTCGTCGGCGGCAGCCGGAACCACTCCGGTGGTGGGCGCGACGGCCGCGGCATTCTGGGCGACGACCGCCGATCCGATTCCCTGCAGGGTCCCTGCAGCCGACGCCAGCGTCTCCGGGTGGGTGACCACAAACGACATCCGCGTCTCCTTTGACCGATGGATGAACCGAAGTGCCTGTGCCGTGCGGGGATTGGGGCATCACACCGGGCGACGACCAGTTCCGGGTAGGCACGTGCTAGCAGCAGGTTACTGCTTTGGTGACCTAACGGTTAAAGATTGACGGTGATGTTTTAGGAAATCGGCTGCCAGGGGTGGGTGCGGTCAGGGGAGCGGCGGCGCCGGAGGGGCCGACAGGGCCGGCGGCGCGTCCAGGGTCGACGGCGGCGCCAGTGTAGTGAGCGGCGTGAGAGTCGTGGTCGGGGCCGTCGTGGTGTCGTTCATTGAGGTCGCCTGCTGAGGGTCGGAGCCCAGGCCCAGGGTCGCCGTCAGCGCGATGGCGGTTGCGGCGAAGGCGCAGTAAATGCCGACGGCCTTGATCGTGGTGCTTGTCATGGTGCCTCTCTCCATTGATTCGTAATACGAATCCCGAATATCCGTATTGCGGATCAGCATAACCCCTGTTCGGAAGCCCGGCAACCCCGAATCGGCGAGCTCAAGCGGTGGGGTCCAGGCCCAGCGCGACGGTCAGTTCCAATACCGTCCGAGGTTCGCTGAGTCGGTCGCCGTACAGATCGCGCAATTGATTCATCCGGTAGCGGACGGTCTGGGCGTGAACGAAGAGGTCGGCTGCCACCGCGTCGCGCCTGCCCTGGTGCAGCACCCACGAACGCAGCGTTTCGGTGAGCCGGTCGGCGGTGTTGGGCGGCAGGGCGGACAGCGGCCCCAGCACCCTGGCGCGCAAGTCGGCGGCAGCTTCGAGATCGGCCCCGAGCACCAGTTCGACCAGATGGTCGTCGGTGTCGATGGCACTGGATCCAGCCTCGTTCGACAGGTTCCGGGCGCGCAGGGCGCGGTGGTAGGACGACCGGACCTCCAGCCACGGGCGAGCCGGCCCCACCAGCGCCTTCCTCGTGCTCAATGCCGACAACAACTGGCGGCGTGCCGCGCCGGCCATGTCAGGCACCATCAGGACGGCGAGCGCCTCCGCAGGGTCGACGCCGGGCAGGTCTTCGGCCAACTGCAGGGTGGATTGACCGAACTGTGCTGCCAGCCCCCGTGTTTGGGCCAACGGCAGCAGCACCGCGGTGAGCGTGTCGGGTGGCTGCCAGCTGGCCTGCTCGGCGGCTGCCACCAGGGTGTCGGCGGGCTGCCCGGTCAGCAGATCCTGGCTCAGCCGATCGAGGTAGCGTTGCCGGGCCCGTCCGGTGGTGGCCAGTTCGTCGGCATGGCCGGACACGCTGGATGCGGACAACTCGTCGATATAGGCGAACACCAACTCGGCGAACCTCGCGATGGTGGACGCGGGAAGGCCCGCCGCGACCGCGGTCGCCGACAGCTCCTGCCAGGCGACTTGCGCGCCTACCCGGTAGGCCGCGAGCAAGGCGTCGATCGTCCGGCCCTGACGCGCTTCGCCGCGCCCTAGTTCGTAGGCGCCGTCGATGGCGGGGAACAGCGAGGTGCCGGGATCGGTCTGCTCGGGGCGGGTGGCCAGCCGGAGGAAAACCCCCAGCGACGTCTGCACGGCGTTCTCGATGATCTGACCCATCCGCCCGCTGAAGGCGTCGGCGTAACTCGGCACCGCCACGGTGATCGCGGTCACGGTTCGCTCCGCCATCGCCGGCAGGATGGCCTCCAGGGCCTTGACCACGTGTTCGTCCAGCTGCAGCCCGCTGAGGCGGAGGGGCGAGTCGGGCAAAACTATTCCTTTCGAACAAATTTGTCTTTGTTTTTCACGCACTCGTGTCAAGACTTTACATCCAGAGACAACGACGATGGAGTCATGACAACCGTGGCCACCCGACCCAACGTCGTCGGCGCACTGCGCGAGCGAGTGCTCAAGTTTGCCGAGCGGGTTACGACGCCCCTTGTTCCCAGCGACTACCTCGACATCATCGATCCGCTGCGCTCCGCGGCTGACCTACGCGGGCGCATCGTCGCCATCCACCCCGAGACTCGGGATGCCGCCACGGTGGTGATCAAGCCCGGGCGGGGCTGGCGCCCTCATGTGCCCGGCCAGTACGTACGCATCGGCGTGGACGTGGACGGCGTTCGTCAGTGGCGCGCCTACTCCCTGACCTCCAAGACCCACCGGCGCGACGGATGCATCGCAGTCACCGTCAAGGCGATCCCCGACGGCATCGTCAGCAACCACCTGGTGCGGCGGGCCACCGTCGGCTCCGTGATTCAGCTGGATCAGGCTGCCGGTGATTTCACCCTCGGCGAGCGGGCGCCGGCAAAGGTGCTGTTTCTCACAGCAGGCAGCGGCATCACCCCGGTGATGGGGATGCTGCGCAACATGGCGAGCCTCGGCGGCTCCGCCCCGGACATCGTGGTCGTGCACTCGGCGCCCACCGCTGACGACGTCATCTTCGGCTGGGAACTGCGC
Organism: Mycobacterium gordonae; assembly: GCF_017086405.1. NCBI lineage: Bacteria > Bacillati > Actinomycetota > Actinomycetes > Mycobacteriales > Mycobacteriaceae > Mycobacterium > Mycobacterium camsae. The sequence goes on along the minus strand of NZ_CP070973.1, from coordinate 5,997,047 downwards.
ATGCTGGCCCGTGAGGGCCGAATCCGGTTGCTGGAAAAGCACACTGACACCGACGGAATGCTCGACGTGACACGCCTGGGCGAGTTGGTCCCGGATTTCGCCGACCGCGAGACGTGGGCATGCGGGCCGGCCGGATTGCTCGACGCCCTCGAACAGCGCTGGGCGGCAGACGGTATCGCCGACCGGCTGCATATCGAACGTTTCCGCCCAGTCGTCATCACCGCCGGCGAAGGCGGCACCGTCACATTCGCCAAGAGCGGCACCGTGGTGGCGGCTAACGGGTCCCAGAGCCTGCTGGACGCCGGCGAGTCCGCTGGGGTGCTGATGCCGTCGGGCTGCCGGATGGGCGTCTGCTTCGGGTGTGTGGTCCCGATGCGTCAAGGCGCCGTCCGCGACCTGCGCAACGGCGACGTCACCACCGCCAACCCGGGCGACAACGTACAAATTCAGACCTGCGTGTCCGCTGCCGCGGGTGCCTGCGAGCTCGACCTCTAGAGGAGCCGAAATGACTGCTATGCAAACGAACCCGATTGCCCACCTGTCCGACGAGGACATCGAGAACCTGGGCCGCGAGCTCGACGCCATCCGCGAGAACGTGCTGGCCGGTCGGGGCGAGCGCGACGCCGCCTATATTCGCAGTGTCATCGACGGCCAGCGCCGCCTGGAGCTGGCCAGCCGCGCCGTGTTGCTGTTCTCGCTGTTCCCGCCCGCCTGGCTGATCGGCACTGTGGGACTGTCGATCTCCAAGATCGTCGAGAACATGGAGATCGGCCACAACGTGATGCATGGCCAGTGGGACTGGATGCGTGACCCCAAGATTCACTCCACCACCTGGGAGTGGGACAACGCCTCCCCGTCAGAGATGTGGAAGCACTCGCACAACGAGGTCCACCACACTTACACCAATGTCCTTGGCAAAGACCATGATCTGGGCTACGGCATCATGCGGGTGGACGAAGACCAACGGTGGAAGCCGTTCTATCTGGCGCAGCCATTGTGGAATTTCATCAACGCCTGCCTGTTTCAATACGGCATCGCCGCCTACGATCTGGAAATTGGCAAATACCTGCAGGGCCGCAGCGATAAAGAGGAATTCCGGCGGCAGGGCAAGAAGGTGCTGGCCAAGGTGCGCAAACATGTGATGCGCGACTACGTGCTGCACCCGCTGCTGTCGGGCCCCTCGGCCGTCACCACGGTCACCGCCAACCTCACCGCAAATCTGGTCCGCAACCTGTGGACCCACTCGGTGATCATGTGCGGTCACTTCCCCGAAGGCGTGCAGACCTACGAGAAAAGCTCCATCGAGGGTGAGACCCGCGGTCAGTGGTACCTACGGCAGATGCTCGGCTCAGCCAACATATCCGGAAATGCGTTCCTGCACTTCATGAGTGGCAATCTGTCCTTCCAGATCGAGCACCACTTGTATCCGGATCTGCCCAGCAACCGGTACCAGGAAATCGCACCGAAGGTGCAGGAGTTGTTCGAGCGGTACGGCCTGACCTACACCACCGGTTCGCTGCCACGGCAGGTGGCATCGGCATGGAAGAAGGTCTTCCGGTTGTCGCTGCCCAACGACTTCGGGCGGAAGGCGTCAGCAGCCATTCAGCCTTCGGCGCTCCGCGAGGTGATCTTCACCAGGCCGGGGCGGGAAGCTCAAGCCGCCTGACCCCGACATTCCCGAGTCAATCACTTCAGGCCGAATTCTGATATTGCGCCGCCAGCCGTTCAACGAAGGTTTGTGAGCCGAAAAGGATTAGGCTGCATACGAAGTGGGTATTGGACCGGTATGCAGTGGTGGATGCAACCTGCCCAGGAAGGCGGGCCGCTTCCCCGCTGGGTCGTCCTCGGTTACAGCGCCGTACTCGCCTTGACGGCGGGTTTCGTCAACGCGGTGGCCATTCTCCTGCTGGCGTTCCCCGTCGCGAACGTCACTGCGGCCACCACCCAGCTGGGCATGAACACGGCCAACCCGTGGCTCTACGAAGGCCACCTGTTGGCCGCCATCATCTTCGGGTTCCTGTTCGGGGCGGCGATCGCGGGCGCGGTTCTCGCCCCGACCCGGGCCCAGGCAGGTCCTCGTCATGCCACCCTACTCATCTTCGAGGCGACGTTATTGGCCCTGGCCGCGGCGGGTCTGGAAGACACCCCGGTTCGGTCGCTGCTGGGCACCCTCGGCATGGAGCAGCCCATCATCCAGGCCGTGTGCGCCGCGACGGCCCTCGGCATGCAGAACGGGTTGACGTCGAGTTTCCGCGGGATGGCCGTGCGCACCACGCACTTCACCGGCACCATCACCGATCTCGGCTTGATGATCGGCCGCAGCCGCGAGCACGGCTTGGAGAAGTGGAAGGCCACCGTACTGGCGGTGACTTTCGTGCTGTTTCTGGTGGGCGGCGTGATCGGCCTGCTGGTCGGCGGGCCACTCGGCGGATACGCCCTGATCATTCCCGCAGTGGGGTGCCTGGCCGTCGCGGCCGGCTGCCTGGTGCACAGCAGCCGCCGCAACGAACCGGAGGACGACAAGGCAGCCGCCGTCAACGCCTGAGCGGGGGTTCCGGCACAGCCACGCCTCGGTGATCCACCGCCGGGCCTAGTTGCCACCTTTCCCGCCGGTGCCACCGGTGGCGCCGGAGCCGCCGGCGCCACCGGTAGGTCCGGTGGGTACCACACCGGCTTCCCCGCCCTGGCCGCCGGAACCGCCCTTGCCGGTGCCGCCGCCCGAGCCGACGCCGCCGTTGCCGCCGGCGGCACTGGACCCGCCGAATCCGCCGACACCGCCCTTGCCGCCGGTTGCGTCACCTCCAGCGCCGCCCTCGCCGCCGTCGCCACCATCTCCACCGACGGCACCGGGGAAGCCCGAGCCGGGCGCGGCGTTACCGCCGTTGCCGCCCTTGCCGCCGCTTCCGGCGTTGCCCCCGCCACCGCCGACGGCACCGGCGTTGGCGGCGGCGCCGCCGAGGCCGCCCTGGCCGCCCGTCCCGCCCGTGCCGCCCGCACCGGGTCCGATGCTGATGGGGCCCTGGACTGCGCCGGGTCCGCCGTCGCCACCGATTCCGCCGTTGCCGCCCTGGCCGCCGCTGCCACCGATGTTGGCAGTGGTGCCGCCGGTGCTGGTGCCGCCGGTGCCACCGTTGCCGCCCGCTCCACCGACGCCGCCGGCCGGAGAACCGCTGAACGTGCTGGTGATGGTGCCGCCGTTACCGCCGTTGCCACCGTTGCCGCCGGCACCGCCGATCGCGACCAGACCGCCCACACCGGCCGCGCCGCCGCTGCCGCCGTGACCACCGATGCCGCCGGACAGACCCTGCAGGGGCACGCCGTTGACGACGTTGTTCGCGGCGTTGCCGCCGTTGCCGCCGTTGCCGCCCGCGCCCCCGACACTGCCGGGGTCGTTGACGGTGCCGCCTTTACCGGCATTGCCGCCGGCGCCACCGTTGCCTGCGTTGCCGCCGGCTCCACCGTGGCCGGTGGTGCCGGCACCCTTGCCGCCGTTGCCGCCATTGCCGCCGGCACCGCCGGCTCCGCTGGCCCCTCCGGTCCCGGTCAGGCCGCCGTTGCCGCCATTGCCGCCAATCCCGCCGTTGCCGCCCTTGCCGCCGGCGTCACCGGAGCCAGTGCCGACGGCGTCGTTGCCATTGCTGCCATTGCCGCCGGCTCCGGCGTCCCCACCGGACCCGGCGATGCCGTTGCCTGCCGCACCGGTGCCGGCGCCACCGCCGTTACCGCCGTTGCCGCCGTTGCCGCCGTTGGGGGCGGCAGTGCCGCCGGTCCCGAGGTCTTTGCCGCCGTTGCCGCCCTTGCCGCCGTTGCCACCGTTGCCGGCGTTGCCGCCCAGGCTGCCGTCGCCGGTGGCATTGCCGCCACGACCGCCCAGCCCGCCGTCACCTCCGTGGTCGCCGTCGTTGCCGCCCGCGCCATTGGCGCCATTGGCGCCGTCGCCGCCATCGCCGCCGTCGCCGCCGACTCCCCCGCGGCCTGCGAAGGTACCGCTGCCGGCAGTGCCGGCGTCGCCGCCGAAGCCTCCGTTGCCGCCGTGGGGCGCATGGGTACCGCCGGTACCGATGTCCAGACCGCCGTTTCCGGCATTACCGCCGTTTCCGCCGCTGCCCGCGTTGCCGCCGATGCTCTTGGCGCCCGTGGCGTTGCCGCCGTTGCCGCCGGTGCCCCCGAAACCACCGGTAGCGCCATTGCTGCCGGTGCCTCCGTCGCGGCCGTGGCCGCCGTTGCCGCCGTCCCCGCCATCCCCACCGACTCCGCCATCGCCGTTGAAGGCACCGGCGGTGCCGGTGCCGACCTGGCCGGCGTTGCCGCCACTGCCGCCACTGCCGCCCTTCCCGCCGGTGCCGCCCAGGATGGCTGCGACGCCGTCGCCGCCGTTGCCGCCCCCACCGCCGCTACCGCCGCTCCCAGCGTTGCCACCGACACCGCCGGCGCCGGTGGAGTTGCCGCCGTTGCCTCCTTCGCCACCGGCTCCGCCGGTTGCACCGTCGATACCCGGACCGCCGTTGGCGCCATCAGCGCCGTCGCCGCCGTCGCCGCCATTGCCGCCGCGCGCTCCGTTGCCGCTGTCGCTGCCGGTACCGACCAAGCCGGCATCACCGCCGTTGCCGCCCTTGCCGCCGGCCTGAGACGGAGCGACACCCCCGCCGCCGGCGCCACCGTTGCCGCCGTTGCCGGCGTTGCCGCCGATGCTGCCGCTACCGGTGGCGCTGCCGCCGTTACCGCCGGCCCCGCCGTTGCCGCCGCTGACGGGAGCGGTGCTGGTGGTGCCGTCGAGGCCATTGGCACCGTTGCCGCCGTTACCGCCGTTACCGCCGTAACCGCTCTTGCCGGCGGCAGCGACACCGGTTCCCGCGCTGCCTGCATTGCCGCCGTTGCCGCCCTTGCCGCCGTTGGGTGCCGCGGCGCCGGTGCCGGTGTCGATCCCGGCGTTGCCGCCGTTTCCGGCATTGCCGCCATTACCGGCGTTGCCGCCGATGCTGCCCTTACCGGTGGCGTTGCCGCCATTGCCGCCGTTGCCGCCGTTGCCGCCGTTGCCGCCGGCCTTTCCGCCCTCGCCGGCGGCCCCGTCCGCGCCGCCGCCGCCGCCTCCGCCGTCACCCGCGATGGCGCCATTACCAGCCGTGGTGCCGGTGCCCGCGATGCCTGCGTCGCCGCCGTTGCCGCCATTGCCGCCGTTGCCGCCGGATCCGGGATTGGCGTTGCCACCGACACCCCCGTCGGCGCCGTGTCCGGCGTTGCCTCCGACGCTGCCGGCGCCGGTGGCGTTACCTCCGGCACCGCCTGTTCCGCCGGCGCCGCCCCCGCCGCCGTTGACCCCGTCCCCGCCGTTGCCGCCTGAGCCGCCCATGCCGCCCGCGCCGGCAGTGTTCGACGTCAGGCCCCCGCTGCTCGCGCCCCCGGCTCCGCCAGTTCCGCCGGCCCCGCCGGTACCACCGTTGATGCTGGCTTCGGGATCTGCGCCTTCGCCGCCGGTGCCGCCGGCGCCGCCCTTACCCGCGGTTTCGGCACCGCTCCCAACACCGGCGTTGCCGCCGACCCCACCATTGCCGCCTCTGCCGCCGTTATTGGATGCCGAAGCGACTCCGGTGTTGCCCCGGCCGCCACCACCACCTGTGCCGCCGTCGCCGCCCGCGCCGCCCACGGCATTGATCGCCCCACCCGTGCCCGCTTTGCCGGCGGCCCCGCCCGCGCCGCCGGCGCCGCCGTCTCCCGGTTTGGCTTGGGAACCGTCGATGTCACGAATCGGGGTGCCGCCGAGGCCGCCGTTCCCGCCGTCGCCACCAGCGCCGCTGGCCCCGTTGGTCCCGCCGGTACCGGAGTTGCCACCGTTGCCGCCGGTGCCACCGGCGCCGCCACTGCCGCCACTGTTCATGCGCTTGGTGCCGTTATCGACGATCAGGCCTCTGCCCCCAGCGCCGCCGGTGCCGCCGGCCCCGCCGGCGCCGCCATTGCCTGACGTGGCCGCGGTACCCGCGTCACCGCCGGCACCACCATTTCCGCCGGCACCGCCGGCCGGGGCGAAGCCCGCCGCTTTCCCGCCGTCCTTGCCGCCGGTTCCGCCGTCGCCACCGCTGCCACCGGCCCCGCCGCTGCCGCTGACACTGCCGGTGCCGGTTGCGTTGCCACCCGCACCGCCGGCGCCCCCGTGGCCGCCGGCCACGCCCGGATTCGCTTCGGCGCCCGTGATGCCGTCGGCACCGGACCCGCCGGCGCCCCCGTTGCCCCCGGTGCCGCCCTTGCCGGTGGTGGCGCCTCCGCCGGCCTTGCCGGCGTCACCCCCGATACCGCCTTTACCGCCGCCGCCACCGTTGAGGCCGCCGTCGCCGGCCCTGCCGCCGGCGCCGCCGTTACCCGCGTCGCCGCCGACATTGCCGGGGTTGCTGAAGGCGGCGCCGCCGTTGCCGCCGGTGCCTCCGGTTCCGCCGTCTCCACCGGCGCCGCCGGGGAAGCCCACCCCGCCGAAGGTGCTGCTGCCACCGGTGCCGCCTACGCCGCCGGCTCCAGCGTTACCGCCCGCTCCTGCTGTGCCGCCGGTGCCCGCAGAACCACCGGCACCGCCGCCACCGCCGGCTCCGCCATTGCCGCCGTTGCCTGACTGGATCATCTGGCCCGTGTTGGCATCGAAGGCCCAAGGTGTACCAGAGCCACCGTCACCGCCGGCGCCACCCGCGCCACCGGCCCCGGCGGTGTTCGTCGTGGTGCCGCCGAGGCTGGCGCCGCCTGCCCCGCCGTTGCCGCCGGCACCGCCGGCACCACCGGCGCGCGAGGAGGTCGGGGTGGTGGTCTGGTTCCACGACCCGCCGTTTCCGCCGTTGCCGCCGTTGCCGCCGGCACCACCTGTCTCAGCCTTACCGCCGAAGCCGCTGGCAGCGCCGGCGCCGCCGTCGCCGCCGGCCCCTCCGGCTGACTGCGAGTTGGCGGCGGCGTTGCCGCCGTTGCCGCCGTCGCCGCCAGCTCCGCCTGCCCCGCCTGCGTTGGCCGCCGCGCCGCCATTGCCGGACAGGCCGGCCGCGCCACCGCTGCCGCCGTCGCCGCCGTCGCCGGCGCCGGTGCCACTAGCGCCTTCGTTGCCGCCGTTGCCGCCGTTGCCGCCGGCGCCACCGGCACCGCTCGCGCCGTTGAGGCCCCCCGGCCCTGAATCGCCGCCCCGGCCACCAGCGCCGCCAACTCCGCCTGCCCCGCCGTGGTCGGCGGCCACGCTGGCGGTGCCGTTGGCGCCGTTGGCGCCGTTACCGCCGGCGCCACCGGTCCCACCTGCGCCACCGTTGCCCGCGGCACCACCCAGGCCGGTGTTCCCGCCCGCGCCTCCAGCGCCGCCTGCACCGCCGGCCGGCGCGGCCGCGTTGCCCTTGCCGTTGTCTGCGCCGGCGTTGCCGCCGGTGCCGCCGGTGCCGCCGGCACCGCCGGCCCCGGCGATCCCGGTGACCCCGGTGTTTCCGCCTACTCCACCCGCGCCACCGATGCCCCCGGCGAATCCGGGGGCGCCGGCACCGCCGGCAGCACCGGGCCCGCCGTCGCCACCCAAGCCGCCGGCACCGCCGCGCCCGTAAGTGCCTGCGATACCACCGGTGCCACCGACGCCTGCCGCCCCGCCCGCCCCAGCGGTGCCGCCGGTGCCGCCGATGCCGCCGGCAGCGCCGACACCGTTGACGCCAGCGCCACCATTACCGCCGGTGCCGCCGGTGCCGCCGGCGCCGCCGACACCACCGTTGCCGTTGGTTCCGCCGATCACGCTCTGGCCGCTACCTCCAGAGCCGCCCAGGCCACCGGCCCCGCCGGCTGCGCCTGGTCCACCCGCTACGCCCGCACCACCGTTGGTACCTGCACCGCCGGCGCCACCTTGACCGCCAACGCCGCCAGCGCCGCCGCGTCCGCCGATCAGATCGTTGTCAATGCCGCCGGTACCGCCGTTGCCGCCGGCCCCGCCGATCTGCCCCGGTGCACCGGGCGCGCCCGCCCCGCCGTTACCGCCGTTGCCCGCGACGCCTTGCTGCGAACCGTTGCCGCCATTGCCGCCGTTTCCGCCGCGCCCACCTGGCGTGATGGCGTTCCCGCCGTCGCCGCCTCGGCCGCCGCTTCCGGTCAGCAGCCCCGCGGAGCCACCGTTGCCACCGTTCTGGCCGGGCGCACCAGAACCACCGTTGCCGCCGTTGCCTCCGAGGTAGCCGCCGTCTTCGCCGTTTTGACCAGTGCCCGGCGCACCGTTGGCGCCATCGCCGTAGAGAGGCCGGTCGAAGAGGATTTCCGTGGGCGCGTTGACCAGTCCCATCACGTCGTCGACCAGGGGCTTGAGCAATCCTGCGGAGCTGGACAGCTCGGTGCTCGCGTAGGCGGCCTCGCCCTCATACAGCGCCTGCGCGAGGCTTTCTTGAAATCCCAACGTCCGCGCGCTCAGCGTCTGGAACACCCGGCCGTAATCGCCGAACAAGGTCGCGATGGCCAACGAGACCTCGTCGGCGGCTGCTGTCGCAATCCCGGTCGTGGGTAGCGCCGCTGTAGTGGTTGCCGCCTTGATCGCTTCCCCGATCGCAGTTAGGTTTGCCGATGCGGCGGAGAGGGCACCTGGAACTGCGACTAAATACGAGGACACGGTTTGCACTCCCATATGTTTTCGGATTCGGAATTAGCAAAGGGCGCAGCTACTGTAGGTGCGAAAACAAACGATGTCACCGTGCAAAGTGCACATGTCGACCCGGGACCGATGTGCATTATGCAGGCTAACTGGAATATAAGTGGCTCTCTAGTCGGCGGTGCCTGATTCGGGTCGCCTTCGAGTAGTATGCGGGTGCGCTCGCCGGGGCGAGATCACTTAATTACCAGCATCTTTGGAGCGATCGTTCCGATCGTGTAACGGTCTCGTAAAATGCTATTCATTGAGTAGCCAGTGACAGTTTCGGATTTCTACATATCGCTGTGCGGACCAGTGCACAATGCCTATTACCGAGTTGAAATGGCTATGGTGCCGCGAAAAGCATCGCCTGAGTTCGTGCCGGTCAATGTTGGCCGCACCTCATCCAGCGCCCTGCAAGCATCGCCCCTGGCCGTGCCAAGGTGATTCAATCTATCTCGGAGCTCGTAGGCAAGCTGACCCAGTTGCGGATCTCCGTGAACGCGGTTTCGCCCTGAACCGGCTCGGGTCGGTCGCGCGTGGGTTCCCAGATGGAGATGACCTGTTCGATCTACCTGCAGAGGTCGCGCGCGAATCCTGTTCTTAACTTCGACGTTTCGCCGGTTGTTGGCGACGGTTGAAAGTCCGGCCACTCGCAACGGTTGAAAAGTAGGCCACCCAATCAGATTGGATGGGTGATCTCCTTGGAAGACTGGGCGTTGATCCGGCATCTTCATCGCAGCGAGGGTTTGTCGCAGCGGGCCATTGCACGCCAGCTCGGCATCGCGCGTGACACGGTGGCCGGGGCGCTGGCCGGCGATGGTCCACCGAAGTACGAGCGAGCTTCGGCGCCGTCGGCGATCAGCGAGGTGGAGCCGCGGATCCGGGCGTTGCTGTCGGCCTATCCGCAGATGCCGGCGACGGTGCTCGCCGAGCGGGTCGGGTGGACGGGTTCGATCTCCTGGTTCCGCGAGCGGGTCCGAGCGATCCGCCCGGAGCACCTGCTCGCCGATCCGGTTGACCGCCTCGACCATCCTCCGGGGCGAGCGGTTCAGTGCGACCTGTGGTTCCCGGCACCCAGGATCGCGGTCGGGTTCGGCCAGGAGGCGATGCTGCCGGTGCTGGTGATGGTCGCGGCGTTCTCCCGGTTCATCGCCGCAATGATGCTGCCCTCGCGTCAGACGATGGACCTGGTGGCCGGGATGTGGCAGCTACTCTCGGGCAGCTTCACCGCGGCACCCCATGAGTTGTGGTGGGACAACGAGGCCGGGATCGGACGCCGCGGTCGGTTGACCGATCCGGTCACCGCGTTGATGGGCACGCTCGGGTCGCGGCTGGTGCAACTCAAACCCTATGACCCCGAATCCAAGGGGATCGTGGAGCGAGCCAACCGCTATTTGGAGACCTCGTTCCTGCCGGGGCGCAGCTTCACTTCGCCAGCGGACTTCAACACTCAACTGGGCCAATGGCTTCCGACCGCCAACGCCCGTCGGGTGCGGGTCCTCGATGGTCGTCCGGTCGACTTCCTCGACGGCGATCGAGCCCAGATGCTGGCGTTGCCGCCCGTGGCGCCGGTCACCGAGGCGGTGACCTCGGTGCGGCTGGGGCGCGACTACTACGTGCGGGTGGCCGGCAACGACTACTCCGTGGACCCGCATGCGATCGGACAGCTCGTCGAGGTGAGGACCACCTTGAATCAGGTGGTGGTGACCCGAGCGGGGCGCCAGCTGGCGGCTCATGACCGCTGCTGGGCGGTACGACAAACGCTGACCGATCCCACCCACGTCGCGACTGCCGCAGCATTGCGTCGACAGTTCCAAACCGGCCCACCACCGGTGGTCGGTGATTACCTGGTCCGTGATCTGGCCGACTACGACCGCGCGTTCGGTGTCGACTTCACCACGGCAACAGTCACTTCCGACGGGGAGGTGGCGTGATCATGGCCGAGGATCCGATCAAATCCGTCCTGCATTACGCCCAGGCCCTTAAGGCGCCGCGCATCCGCGACGCCGCCGCCCGGCTCGCCGAGCAAGCCCGTGACGCCAACTGGACTCATGAGGAGTATCTGGCGGCGGTGCTTTCCCGGGAGGTCGCGGCCCGGGAAGCCTCCGGTGCGGCGACCCGCATCCGCTCGGCGGGGTTTCCGACGCGCAAGTCGTTGGAAGACTTCAACTTCGATCACCAACCGGCCTTGAACCGGGACATGGTCGCCCACCTAGGCACGGGTGCGTTCCTGGCCAGGTCCCGCAACGTGGTGCTGCTCGGCCCACCGGGAACCGGCAAGACTCACCTCGCCATCGGATTGGCCATCAAAGCCGCCCAGACCGGGCATCGCATCGCGTTCGCCACCGCGGTGGACTGGGTCGCTCGCCTCAAGGCCGCCCACACCGCGGGGCGACTGCCCGTCGAGTTGGCCAAGTTGCGCCGCATCGGCCTTCTCGTCGTCGACGAGGTCGGATACATCCCCTTCGAACAGGACGCCGCGAACTTGTTCTTCCAACTGGTCTCCAGCCGCTACGAACACGCCTCGCTGATTCTGACCTCGAACCTGCCCTTCGCCCGCTGGGGCGACGTGTTCGGAGATCAAGTCGTCGCCGCGGCGATGATCGACCGCATCGTCCACCACGCCGACGTCCTGACCCTCAAAGGCTCCAGCTACCGGCTCAAAGACACCGGAATCGACACCCTGCCCTCCGCCAGAGCCGACAACACGGCACAATAACCACCGACCACGTGGCCTACTTTTCACCGTCGTCTGTGGCCTAGTTTTCGACCGTCGTCAACAGCCGGTAACGGAATCGAGGCGACAAAGCACGTGTACCGCGCTTCGACGTGCTCGCCGTCGATGGCGTGACGGCCACCTGACAAATCGACAAACCATCGGCAATCACGGCCATCACGGCCTGATACCGCTGCTCGGCCACGCTCAACTCCCTCATCTAGGGAGTGTCAAGGATCAACCGAAGTAACTGTCAAACATCAGCCGAAACACTGTCAGGCATCAACCGGAGGCGAAATGTCAAACATCAACCGACGTCATACATGTACCCCTGTGCCCCCGGCAGGATTCGAACCTGCGACACCGGCTTTAGGAGAGCCGTGCTCTATCCCCTGAGCTACGGGGGCGACGGGCTGAGCTTACCGGGCGTCCCGTCGACCACCGACCGCTCACCGATCAGCGCAGCTCGGCGATCACATTGGCGAAGTTGTCGATGTGGTTGTCCTGCACGGTGAAGTGCGTGACGCCGTACTTCTCCCGGTGCCCCGCAAGTTTGTCCGCCATCTCCCGCGGAGAGCCGCTGAGTACCGAGTGCATGGCCAGCAGCTCTTCATCGGAGCGGTCCGGCGCGTTGCGGCGGGTCAGGGACAGGTCGGGCATGGTCTCGTCCGGACCGGGCACCGCGGTGATCACCAGGTTCAGTTCCAGCGCGCTGAACCGGTCTCCCGCCGCGTTGCGGACGAACTCGATGCGCTCGGCCAGCGGGTCCTCGACGTCACGCACTCTGGCGCCGGTGAGCCCGATGATGTCGGCGTGCCGGGCGGCCAGCCGCATCACCCGGTCGCCGCTGCCGGCGATCATGATCGGCACCCGCGGGTGATGCTCGGTCAGGTACTCCGTCATGTGCTGCAGGTAGTCGACTCGCGCGCCCGCGCTCGGATAGGACAACTCGGCGGCCTCGAATTCCTCTCGGACGTAACCGGTTCCGAGTCCGACCTCCAGACGCCCGTCGCTGAGGATGTCCAGGGCGCCGATGTCGCGGCTCAACAGCGCCGGCTTGTAGAACGCTGCGTTGAGCACATACATGCTGAGGTGGATTCGCTTGGTCACCATGGCCGCCGCCGTCAGCGTGGGAAACGGCGCCGCCGCACCGAGATGGTCTGGCACGCAGAGGACATCGAATCCGATATCTTCGGCCCGCTTGGCGATCTCCACCAAGGCCTCGCGCGACCTGAAGTAGCGGATGCTCAAGCCGAATCGAAAATCCTTGTCCACCAACAACCTCCAACTAATCCGAAGACACCTGCCAGGAACGGGCTGCGGTCGCCAACCCCTGCGTCAAACTGGATGTGACCGGTGACAAACCGTCGGCACCCGGGAGTGGGCTACGGGGGCTGAGACCGCGGGCTCGAACCGGCAGTTCGAGCTGTGTCCCTCCATTGCGGACCCGGTTCACTGGGTTGTCCGGATGCAGCCCCCTCAGCTCCGAGGGGATCGCGTCGAGATCGGTGATGACGGCATACCCCGGCAGCCGCACATGTCCGGCCACATGGTCGGCGAGTGCGCGGTTGCGGCCGCCGGCCAGCAGCTGTGTGCCGCGCCCGAGCCGGCCGTAGCCGTGCAACGAGACGGCGACGTCGACGTGGTCGAGAAACTCGGCCAGCTGTGCAGACTCGGCCGGATCGAACCGTGACGACGGCAGGTGGTGCGGATAGCGGTTGGGATGACGCAGCAGATACACCGAGGCACCGGAGGCCTCGGCGGCGCGCTCGGCGATCACGTCGGTCATCTGCTCGAGACCGCCACCATGGATCGCGAGAAAGCCGAAGCGTGACCGCAACCGGCTCAGCTCCACCACGCCCGGCTCGCTCAACAACTCCGAAAGAGACTGCGGCCCAGACCCGTCGGAGGACGCTGGTGCCGGCCAGTGGGTCGGGTCCCAGCGGTGCAGAAAGTCGATCCAGCGCTGCGGCAGCCCGTGGTGCAGCGCGCCGTCGATGATGCGCGACAGGTAACCGGGTCGGGGAGGTCCCGGGGTCACCCGGTGGTCGATGTACACCCAAGCCGGCAAGGGCCCCGAGTCGGTGTGCACGTCCATCTGGTCCCGCCGATAGCGCACCGGCACACCCTCGGCGCTGTCCAGCACCGTCAGGTCGCGATCGGAAAGGCGCCACAGCACACCGTGCACTTCGCTTCCCGCGCACGGCTCGACCGTGGCCACCCCGCGCTCGTTGATCAGCCAGTCGTGGTTGCACAGCACTGCCGGACGGGGGTCAATGGCATCGGGACAGCGTGCCGCCATCTGTCGCACGCACAGGTTGGATCCGTATGCGAAGTAGAGGTGCCGGCGGACCGGCATTCAGCCCGTCACCGTCAGATAGATCAGCGCCACGTTAAGCAGACTAATCATCACCGCGACCACCCAGCCAACGACCGTCGTGGCGGGATGGTTGGCATCGGAGCCCATCAGCTTCCGGTTAGCGGTGAGGCGGACCAGCGGCAATATCGCGAACGGGATCCCGAACGACAGCACCACCTGGGAGAGCACCAGGGTTCGGGTGGGGTCGACGTTCATCGCCAGCAGCGCGATCGCCGGACCCAGCGTGACGAGGCGGCGCACCACCATCGGCACCGACCAGTGCAGCAACCCCTGCATGATCATCGCCCCGGCGTAGGCGCCCACCGAGGACGATGCCAACCCCGACGCCAGCAACCCGATCGCGAACAGCACCGCGATCGTCGGCCCCATGGTGTCGCGCACCGCGCCGTACGCGTCATCAATGGATGCCACATCTCCGTGGCCGCGCATGTTGAACGCGGCGACCAGCAGCATCGCGGCATTGACCCCGCCGGCGATCACCATCGCCACGCCGACGTCCCAGCGGGTGACGCGCAGCAACCGCCGCCGGGCAGCGCCCGCCTCGGGTTGCCCGTGCCGGTCGCGGGACAGCCCGGAATGCAGATAGACCGCATGCGGCATGACGGTGGCACCCAGAATCGCGGCCGCCAGCAACACGCTTTCGGTGCCCTGGAACCGCGGCACCAGCCCGGACATCACCTCGCCCGCCGGCGGTGTGGCGACGAAGAAGCTGGCCGTGAAGCCCAGGGCGATCACCAGCAGCAATCCGGTGATGACCGCCTCGAACAGGCGTTGGCCCCGACGGTCTTTAATCAGCAGCAGCACCAGGGAGATGGCGCCGGTGATCAGTCCGCCCAGCGGTAGCGGCAGCCCGAACAGGATGCGCAATGCGATCGCCCCGCCGATCACCTCGGCGACGTCGGTTGACATGGCGACGATCTCGGCTTGTGCCCAGTAGGCCAACCGCGCAGGACGCCCCATTCCGCGGCCGATCGCCTCCGGCAGCGAATGGCCGGTCACGAGCCCGAGCTTGGCCGACAGGTATTGCACCAGGCCCGCCATCACGTTGGCGCCGACGATGACCCACAGCAGCAGATAGCCGAACTTGGAGCCGGAACTGACGTTGGCCGCGACGTTGCCCGGGTCGACGTAGGCGATCGCGGCGACGAAGGCGGGACCCAGCAGATACCAGCCCGCCCGGTCCGAACCCGCCTTATCCGGGATTGCCGTCTCTTGCGCCAACTTCGCGACCCGTACCTATCCGTCGAAGTAAAAAGTTAGGTTAACCGAAACCTGACGTGCCGCGGGCATCGAGCAGGTCAGCTGCGGTATTCGGGATTGGCGAAGGTGGGACGGCAACCCGCGTCCCACTCCGTGCGCTGGTTGCCCTCGGCGGGTATGCCTCCGCCGGCCTTCAGCATCCGCGCGACGTGCACGAGGTTGTAGGTCATGAATGTCGTGTTGCGGTTGGTGAAGTCGTTCTCCGGGCCGCCAGAGTCCGGATCGAGATACGACGGCCCTGGGCCGGCCGGCCCGATCCAGCCCGCGTCGGCCTGCGGCGGAATCGTGTACCCGAGATGCTGCAGGCTGTAGAGGACGTTCATCGCGCAATGCTTCACGCCGTCTTCATTGCCGGTGAGCAGGCAACCACCGACCCGTCCGTAGTAGGCGTACTGCCCCCGCTCGTTGAGCAGATGGGAACACGCATACAGCCGCTCGATCACGCGCTTCATCACCGAACTGTTGTCGCCCAACCAGATTGGTCCGCAGAGCACCAGGATGTCGGCGGCCAACACCCGCTGATAAAGGGCGGGCCATTCGTCTGTGGCCCACCCGTGTTCGGTCATGTCCGGCCACACACCGGTGGCGATGTCATGGTCGATCGCGCGCAAGTTGTCGACCTCGACACCCTGCTCACGCATGATGCCGGCGCTGCGTTCGATCAGTCCGTCGGTGTGGCTGAGGTCCGGGGAACGTTTCAGGGTCGCGTTGATGAACAGGGCGCGCAGGGCGTCGTCAGTGGTCAAGGTCTGCCTACCTGCCTGATTAGTGGTGGCGTTTTCGCCGTGAGGATACCGCTGTCGGCGAACGCGACAGCCAGGAGCAATCAGTCAGCCGGTCGATACAGACCGCGACCGGTGATGAGCGGCAGATCCAGGGTGGTGCGGATCCCTGGCGGGGCCGCCACCACCGCGGGAATTGCGTTGACCACCCGCATTGCGGTGGCGACCAGACCCGCGTGGTTGTGATCGCCGTGTGGGCTGCTCAGGCAGATGTCCATTGCGTACGACGGCTCACCGGTGATCTCCACCCGGTAGGAGCCGCCGGGCTGGGCGGGCTGGGGCCAATGCGGACACAGGTCCTCGCGCAACCGGGTGATGTGTTCGAGCACCACGGCCGGTCGTCCGTCGACCAGGCCCAGCACCTCGAACCGCAACGCCGCGGCGCTGCCCTGCGGGACATGACCCGACGCGATGTCGAAGGCCTCGGGTGCCGGTACCCGTTCATATTTCTCGGTGACCTGGTCAAGCGAAATGCCAAGGCCCGTGGCAAGTTGTCGCACCACCGAACCCCAGGCCAGGCTCAGCACTCCGGGTTGCAGCAGGATCGGCGTCTCGTCGAGCGACTTGCCGAAACCCATCACGTCGAACATGACGACGGCGCTGTCGTAGGTCGCGTAGTCGACGATCTCCATGCACCGCACCTGCTCGACGATCTGACAAGTGCCGGCCAGCGCCATGGGCAGCAGGTCGTTGGCGAAGCCGGGATCGATGCCGCCGACAAAGAGGCTCGAATTGCCTTCGCGTGCTGCATCTTCCAGCGGCTTGATCAGCTCCTCGGGAAGCACCTGCCACGGGTACTGCAGGAAGACCGGTCCGCTGCCGACGACGTTGACGCCGGCCGCCAGCACGCGCCGGTAGTCCTCCAGCGCTTCCGGTAGGCGGTTGTCGGCCATGGCGTTGTAGACAGCGCATTGCGGTTTGGTGGCCAGTACGGCGTCCAGATCGGTGGTGGCCAGCACGCCGGTGGAGGCGTCCAGGCCGGCCAGTTCCGCTGCGTCCTTGCCCGCCTTGGCCTCTGAGGACACCCAGACCCCGGTGAGTTCGAACTCCGGGTTCTCGATCAGGGCCCGGAGTGAATGGATGCCGACGTTGCCGGTGCCGAGTTGCGCGACGCGAATTGCCATGGTCAGTTCCTCACAGATCCGGGACGGGGATGTCGAGATTGGGGTAGGTCAGGCCGCCGTCGACCTCCAGCGTCTTGCCGGTCAGGAAGCCCCCGGCGGGCGAGGCCAAATAGACTGCGGCAGCGGCGATATCGAGAGGATCGCCGAGGCGGCGCAGTGGCGTTGCCTGCTCCATCGGTGCGCGGAGCTCCTCGTTGCCGGCCACCACGTCGAGCGCCGAGGTCAGGATGGAACCCGGCGCGATCGCGTTGACCCGGATGCGCGGGCATAGGTCCAGCGCGGTCAGGCGGGTGTAATGGGACAACGCGGCCTTGGCGGTGCCATAGGCGG
Organism: Mycobacterium gordonae; assembly: GCF_017086405.1. Taxonomy (NCBI): domain Bacteria; kingdom Bacillati; phylum Actinomycetota; class Actinomycetes; order Mycobacteriales; family Mycobacteriaceae; genus Mycobacterium; species Mycobacterium camsae. Next base: position 5,979,841 of record NZ_CP070973.1, on the reverse strand, counting down.
CGAAGCCGCGGCCGGCCAGTCGGCCGATGGCCGAGGTGATGTTGATGATGCTGCCTCCACCGGAGTATTCGAGCATCAACGGCACGGCGGCGACGGTGAGGGCGTGCGCGGTGCCCACGTTGAACGTGAAGGCGTCCTTGAGGTCTTTGGTCGAGGTGGTCAACAGTGTGTTGGGCATCGTGCCGCCGACGTTGTTGACGACGATGTCTAGTTTCCCGAAGGCATCAACGGCCGCGCCGGCCAGCTTCGCCGTGTCCTCGGGGTGCGCCAAGTCGGCGGTGACCACGTGAGCACGCCGCCCGGTGGCCCGGACCTGCTCGGCCACCTGGTCCAACTGAGATTGTGTTCGCGACGAAATGACGACGTCAGCACCGGCTTCGGCGAATGCCAGCGCCATGGCCGCACCCAGGCCACGCCCGGCTCCGGTGATGACGGCGACTTTGTCGTCCAGACGGAACCTGTCGAGGATCACGGCGGCCTCGCTTCAGTAGTCGGCCGAAACGGTGTGCGCCGTCCCGGAATGAAGTTCTGTAACAGGTTCTACTTTGTCATACCGTCCGGGAAACGTAACGCAGGAGGCCCCGAGTCCGATGCCGTCGGACGGGGGTGGCGAGCGGTGCGCGCAACCGCCGTTCCACCTCCGGGAGGGGGTCCGCGCTTTGCTGTGCCTTTCACTAAACCCCCTTCGGGTGGATGTGTTTTGGGCCGGTGTGTGCTCTCGCGGAGCAGTCGCGCGATTGTTGTGGCGCTGCCGAAGCTGCCGAAACGAGAGCCGTGAGCTTGCTGTCGTCGGCCCCCATTGAGTCGAACCGTAAGCGCCCAGGTCAATAGGGGCATCGAACAATGGCACGCCATAAGATGTTTGTTATTGGAACGTTCTGTGACCAGTGGTCATTGTGACGCACTTTCACAGAACGGTGAATTTGTTTATGAATTGGATTCGGTCGCTGTGTCAGCTGCGTTAGCGAATGCTCGACTTCTGGATAAACAGTTCGTCAGATTCCGAACCGCGCGCTCGGTCCCGGCTCGGCGCCATGGTCGCCGCGGCCCAGCGGACAGGCTAGGGCACGATCCAAGTGGGTTGTGCAGCAGATTATTTCGCTGTCGGGAGCATCGTCGGCGCGGCGCGCGAACGGGGGGCGCGCGCCCGACGGCCGGCTTGTTGGACGCCCTGAATTGTTTTACCCAAGTCCTTCTCGTGCGGTGGGCGTGTGTCGGCAAACTGTCGAATGAAGATGGCTTCGACCGCCAACTTCGCGTGTGTTGCCCGGCGCGTCTCGGCCGTATTCCACTAAATTGCCCGGCTGAGGGCTGCCAAATCGCTCACTCGGGTGGCGCCAAGTTGTGCACGCCGGTGGCAACCAGCGCCGGTGGCAACCAGCGCCGGTGGTATCGAGCGCCGGTGGCGGGCGCCATCGTGTCCGAGCCGTCCATGTCGGCCAGGCTGTGATCGAAAAGGCCGGTCCCGCAGCGGGATCCGGTCGGGTCGGCCCTGACGCCCGGCGATCGCCGAATTGCGGTTAGCGGTCGTGCTTCCTGGGGACACCGGCCGGTATCGGTGCGGAGCCCGGTGAAGACGCCGGGCCGGGGCCGGCGCGGGATGCGGCAACGTCGCTTTCGTCGACTCTTTCACTGCTCGTTACCTGTTGTTAATGTAGCGGCAAGGGAGTGAGGAAAGGGTCTGGGCGGACAAGCCGTGGCGGAGGGACGGCGGTTAGTATGTTTCGAGTCTACCGATAGGAAGTGAATTGAAACTCAACCGATTTGGTGCCGCGCTGGGTGTCCTGGCATCAGGTGCACTGGTGTTGTCGGCGTGCGGTAGCGACAACAACGCGAGTGGGGGAGGTCAGGGTACTTCGGGCGGCTCGTCGGGCACCGTGAATTGCGGTGGCAAGAAGACGTTGAAGGCCAGTGGCTCGACGGCGCAGGCCAACGCGATGACCCGGTTCGTCAAGGCATTCGAATCCGCCTGCCCCGGCCAGACGCTGAACTACACCGGCAACGGCTCCGGCGCGGGGATCAGCGAATTCAACGGCAACCAAACCGATTTCGGCGGCTCCGACTCGCCGCTGGGCAAAGACGAGGCGGCCGCGGCGCAGAAGCGGTGCGGCGACTCGCCGGCCTGGAATCTGCCGGTCGTGTTCGGCCCTATCGCGGTCACCTACAACCTCGGCGGTGTCAGCTCACTGAACCTGGACGGGCCGACGCTGGCCAAGATCTTCAGTGGCGCCATCACCAGCTGGAACGACCCGGCGATCGCGGCGATCAACTCCGGTACCAACCTGCCTGCCACCCCGATCCACGTCGTGTTCCGCAGCGACGAGTCCGGTACCACGGACAACTTCCAGCGCTACCTCGAGGCCGCCGCCAACGGCGCGTGGAACAAGGGCACCGGCAAGGCGTTCAAGGGCGGCGTCGGTGAAGGCGCCAAGGGCAACGACGGCACCTCGGCGGCCATCAAGAACACCGAGGGCTCGATCACCTACAACGAGTGGTCATTCGCCCAGGGGCAGCGCTTGAACATGGCCAAGATCATCACCTCGGCCGGCCCCGAGCCGGTCGCGATCGGCACCGATTCCGTCGGCAAGACGATCGCCGGTGCCACGATCGCGGGCCAGGGCAACGACCTGGTGCTGGACACGATCTCGTTCTACCGGCCCACGCAGCCCGGTTCGTATCCGATCGTGCTGGCCACTTACGAGATCGTCTGCTCGAAGTACCCGGACGCGCAGGTCGGGACGGCCGTGAAGGCGTTCCTGCAGTCGACCATCGGCAGCGGCCAGAACGGGCTGGGTGACAACGGCTATGTCCCCATCCCGGACGCGTTCAAGTCGAGGTTGTCGACCGCGGTCAACGCGATCTCCTGATCTGAGGTTCACGTGGTCAAAGCCCCGCTAGCAAAGTCTGCGCTAGCGGAGGTAGACGCGCGCGCAGCGCGCCGGGCGGATCGCCTGTTCAGGCTGGTAGCTTCGGCGGCCGGTTCGACGATCGTGGCGGCGATCCTGCTCATCGCGGTGTTCCTGCTGATCAAGGCGATTCCGTCGCTGCGCGCGAACCAAGCGAACTTCTTCACCAGCGCGCAGTTCGATACCTCCACCGACGACACGCTGGCGTTCGGAATCCGCGACCTGTTCATGGTCACGGTGCTCAGTTCGATCAGTGCCCTCGCACTGGCGGTGCCGATCGCCGTCGGTATCGCCGTGTTCATCACCCAGTACGCACCGAAACGGCTGGCGCGGCCGTTCGGGGCGATGGTCGATCTGCTGGCTGCCGTGCCGTCGATCATCTTCGGGTTGTGGGGGATCTTCGTCCTGGCCCCGAAGTTGCTGCCGCTGGCCACCATCCTGAACAAGAACCTGAATTGGGTGTTCCTGTTCAAGAAGGGCAACGTCTCGCTGGCCGGTGGGGGCACGATCTTCACCGCGAGCATCGTGCTGGCGGTGATGATCCTGCCGATCGTTACCTCGGTGTCACGCGAAGTGTTCCGCCAGACCCCGCCGATCCAGATCGAAGCCGCGCAGGCACTGGGCGCCACCAAGTGGGAGGTGGTGCGGATGACCGTGCTGCCGTTCGGTCGCAGCGGCGTCATCGCGGCATCCATGCTGGGCTTGGGTCGCGCGCTGGGCGAAACCGTGGCGGTGCTGATCATCCTGCGCTCGGCCGCCAAGCCGGGAAACTGGTCGCTGTTCGACGGCGGCTACACGTTCGCGTCCAAAATCGCCTCGGCGGCTTCGGAATTCAGCGAGCCACTGCCGACCGGTGCGTACATCTCGGCGGGATTCGCGTTGTTCGTGCTGACGTTCATGGTCAATGCCGCGGCCCGCGCGATCGCCGGCGGGAAGGTCAACGGATGAGCCAGATCAGCGCCACCGCCCTGGAACAGCCGGTCAAGGCGATGCTGTACCGCCACCTCAGCGTGCGGCGCCGGGTCGCGAACAACGCTGCGACGGCTTTCTTCCTCGCCTCGTTCCTGATCGCGCTGGTCCCGCTGGTGTGGCTGCTGTGGGTGGTCATCGCGCGCGGCTGGCATGCGGTGATCCAGGCCGACTGGTGGACGCACTCGCTGCGCGGGGTGCTGCCGGAGGAATTCAGCGGCGGCGTTTACCAGGCGCTGTACGGGACGGTGGCTCAGGCGGGCGTGGCGGCGCTGATCGCGGTGCCGCTGGGTCTGATGACCGCCGTGTATCTGGTCGAATACGGCACCAGTCGACTGGCGCGGGTGACCACGTTCATGGTGGACGTGCTGGCCGGCGTCCCGTCGATCGTCGCTGCGCTGTTCATCTTCAGCCTGTGGATCGCCACGCTCGGATTCCAGCAGAGTGCCTTCGCGGTGTCGTTGGCGCTGGTGCTGCTGATGCTGCCGGTGGTGGTGCGCTCCACCGAGGAGATGCTGCGGCTGGTGCCGGACGAGTTGCGCGAAGCCAGTTACGCACTCGGCGTTCCGAAATGGAAGACGATCGTGCGGATCGTGGCGCCCATCGCGATGCCGGGCATCATCTCCGGCGTGCTGCTAGCGGTCGCCCGGGTGATCGGCGAGACCGCCCCGGTGCTGGTGCTCGTGGGTTACAGCCGGTCGATCAATTACGACATTTTCAACGGCAACATGGCGTCACTGCCGCTGCTGATCTATACCGAACTCACCAACCCCGAACACGCCGGTTTCCTGCGCGTCTGGGGAGCGGCACTGACCCTGATCATCATCGTCGCCCTGATCAACCTGTCGGCCGCGGGGATACGGTTCCTGGCTACTCGGCGGCGCTGACCCGGTTCACGAGCCGGGCGGAAGGCGCAGCACCCGGCCGTTGCCACGGTCGGCGACGTAGACGTTGCCCTTCTTGTCCACCGCAACCGACAACGGGGTGTTCAGACCGGTGAACGGCAACTCCACCGATGCGGTCGCGCCGGCGGGCAGCTTCGCCACCACGTTGTTGTCATGCTCGGTTACGTAGACGTTGCCGGCGCCGTCGACGGTGATGCCCCACGGCGCGCTCATGCCGGTGAACGGCAGCACCGTCTGATTGCTGGTCCCGGCATCGAGCATCAACACCCGGTTGTTGTCGGTGTCGGTGACGTAGATGTTGCCCTCGCTGTCCAACGCCACCCCGTCGGGGTTCTTCAAGCCCTGAAACGGCAGCTCGGTCTGCGTGTTGCTGCCCGCCGCCAGCTTCAGCACCCGGTTGTTGCCGCGGTCGGCGACGTAGACGTTGCCCTGCGGGTCCACGGCGACGCCCTCCGGGTAGTTGAGCCCGGTGAAGGGCAGCACCACCTGGTTGTTCGACCCCCCCGCCAGTGCCACCACCCGATTGTTGAAGTCGCTGACGTAGATCTTGCCGGCGCCGTCCACGGCGATGCCCTGCGGTTCGTACAACCCGTTGAACGGCTTGACCGTGGGGGACGTGGATCCGTCCGGCAGCGCCACCACGCGGCCGTACATCGTCTGGTTGGTGACATAGATGGTGCCGCTGCCGTCGACCGCAACCCCGCCCGGCGCGAAGCGGAAATTGAGACCGTTGAACGGCATCACCTGCTGTCCGCTGGCGTTCTGCGTCGACGATTTGTTGCCGTCTTTACCGCTGAGGAAGAACGCGGTGGCGGCGATCACGACCAGCAGGACGGCCACGGCGGCGGCGCCGATGATCAACGCCTTGCGCGACTTGCGTGACTCGGGCGGTGGCGACGGCGTCATCGGATGCGGTTGCGACGGCTGCTGGTAGGGCGGCGGACGCATGGGGACGGGGCCCGACGGGGCGACGCCGGGATGGCTGGCCCAGCCGGCGGCGGCCACCGGGGCGGCCTGGGTGAACTGATCGGAGTTGTTCTGCGGCCGGTCTCGCCATCCGCCGCTGTTGGACGGCAACGGTTGAGCAATCGTCTCGTCCCCGGTGCGAAACGGGGGCACCGGGGCTCGCATGGTTGCGGGGCTGCTCGGATAGGAACCCGAGCCGCCCTGGCTGGACCAGCCGCCCGCTCCGGGGTCTACCGCAGGGAGCATCAGCGTCTCGTTGTCGCCCTGACGCAGGATGGTGGCCTCCTGGCGCTGTTCGGGCGTGCTGAGCGCCTCGTGCGCGGCCATGGCCAGATCGCCGGCGGTCATGTAGCGCTCGGTGGGATTCTTCGCCATGCCTTTGGCGATCACCTGGTCCAACGCGGCGGGGACGCGTCCGGGCCGCAGCACGCTCGGCCGCGGGACCGGCTCCATAAGGTGCGAGGCGATCAGGCGCTCGACGCTGTCCGCGCGGTAGGGCGGCGCCCCGGTCAGGCACTCACCTAGCACGCAGGCGAGCGCGTAGATGTCGGCCCGGTAGGTGACGTCGTCGCCGGTGAACCGTTCCGGGGCCATGTAGTTGTAGGTGCCGACGGCCATGCCGCTTTGCGTCAGGTTCGGGTCGTGCGCGGCGCGGGCGATGCCGAAGTCCACCAGATAGGCGAAATCATTCTGGGCGACCAGGATGTTCTCCGGCTTGATGTCGCGGTGGGTGATGCCGCTGGCGTGCGCGGCGTCCAGTGCGGCGGCGACCTGCCGGATGATGGCGACCGTCCGGGCCGGGGTGAGTGGGCCGAACTGCGTCAACATGGACCGCAGCGAAACACCGTCGATCAGGCGCATCTCGACGAAGAAGTGTCCGTCGAGTTCGCCGTAGTCATGGATCGGCACGATGTGCGGCTCGTTGAGGCGGCCGGCGATATCGGCCTCCCGCTGCATCCGGGACCGGAATACCGGGTTGGTGGAGAACTGCGTCGAGATCAGCTTGAGCGCCACCACCCGGTTCTTGCGCGTGTCCTCGGCTTCGTAGACCTCGCCCATTCCGCCGCGGCCGATCAGGCGTACCAAATAATAGGGCCCAAAGCGTGACCCCACCCGCGATTCCGACCCGGTGTTGGTCACCGTCGATGCTCCCTTCGCCCGGCAGACGCCACCGGCGCCGTCGCGCCGAAACTGATGGTTAACACACGGTAAATCCTCCCAGAGCGGGCACACAACAAAATCCGGCGACTCTGGATGAATTTTGAATCACGAGTGAGTAACGGGCGGTCGGAAGACCGCCCTGTCGGGCAAAGCCTATACGCGCTGAAATCCGTTGTCGGCCAATGACAGTCATAGTCTTTGATGGAACCGGCCGCCTGGCAAGGGGTCCCGGTGACTGGCGGTCACGCGATGGCGTTGACCACCGGCACCAATTTCGACTGGAACGAGTTCGGCAGCGGGATGTATCCGTACTCGTCCAAACCGACCTGACCGTCGCCAATTGTGGCTTGCATGAACGCCTTTACCGCCTGGCCGGTCGGGGTGTCGGGATATTTCGAGCAGACGATCTCGTAGGTGACCAACACGATCGGATAGGCGCCGGCCTGGGTCGGCTTGTAGAACGACGACGTGTCGACGATAAGGTCGTTCGTGTCGCTTCCGGCTTTGAAGGTGGCCCCGGCGATCGTCTTGCCGACGGTCTCGGCGCTGATCGACACCGCCTGCGGCCCGGCCGAGGTGATGATCTGGGCCATGTTCAGCTGGTGGCCCACCGCGAAGGACCATTCGTTGTAGGTGATCGACCCGTCGGTTCGTTTCATGGCCTGCGACGTACCGTCGTTGCCCGCAGCGCTTTCGCCGACGCCGCCGTTGAACACCTGGCCCGTGCCTTTGCCCCAGGCGCCGTTGGAGGCTGCGTCCAGGTAGCGCTGGAAGTTGTCGGTGGTTCCGGACTGGTCGCCGCGGAAGACGACGTGGATCGGCGTGGGTGGCAGGTTGGTGCTCGGGTTGAGTGCCTTGATGGCCGGGTCGTCCCACTTGGTGATGGCGCCGTTGAAGATCCTGGCGATGGTGGGTCCGTCCAGGCTCAGCGAATTGATCCCGTTGATGTTGTAGGTCACCGCGATGGGGCCGAAGACGACCGGAACGTCCCACGCCGGCGAGCCGCACCGCTCGCGGGCCCGATCCGGTTCGCCTTTGTCGGGATTCATCGGGGAGTCTGAACCGGCGAAGTCTGTCTCATTGCCGAGGAACGCCTTCATGCCGGCGCCCGAGCCGTTCGCGGCGTAGTCCAGGGTGTGGCCGGGGCAGGCGTGGATGTAGGCGTAGACGAACTGTTCCATCGCGTTCTTCTGCGCGGTGGAACCGCCGGCCAGGATCTTCTTCTTGCCGCCGCAGTTCACCGGGACCACCGGCGCGGCGCTGGAAGACGAGGACGCCGATTTGCCGGAGTTGCCGCCACATCCGGACAGCACCAGTGCGGTGACGACCAGCAGACTGAGGGCGACGCCAGATCGAGTCAACTTCACGGCAACTCCTCGAGGGGTCGGCAGCACGATGAGCTTACCCGGGGTGCTCATTTGCTGGTGGCTTTGGTGCCAGCCTTCTTGGCGGCAGATTTCTTGGCCGGCGCTTTCTTGGCCGGAGCCTTCTTCGCCGCCTTGGCGGGGGCCTGCTGCGCGGGCTCCTTCTTGGCGGGTTCCTTGTCGGCGCCCGAGCGTGCTTTCACGCTGGCCTCCAGTTTGGCGAGCAGGTCGGAGACATCCTCGGTCTCGTCGAGCTCGGTCGGCTGTTCCTCAACCGTAAAGGCTTCTTCGCCTTCGAGTTTGGCGTCGACCAGTTCCTGCAACTGTTCCTGGTAGGTGTCGTGGTAGCGGTCCGGGTCGAAGTCGTCAGCCATCGACTCGACCACCTGGCCGGCCATCTTCAACTCGGCGGGCTTGATCTCCACCTCTTTGTCCAGCACCGGGAAGTCCGGGTCACGGATCTCGTCGGGCCACAGCAAGGTATGGATCACCATCACGTCGCGTTTTCCGAAATCCTTGACCCGTAAGGCAGCCAGCCGCGTCTTGCTGCGCAGCGAGAAATGCACGATCGCCATCCGGTCGGTCTCGGCGAGCGTCTTGGCAAGCAGCACATAGGATTTGGATGATTTCGAGTCGGGCTCCAGAAAGTAGCTGCGGTCGAATAACATCGGGTCGACCTCGCTGGCCGGGACGAACTCCAGAACCTCGATCTCCCGGCTGCGTTCCTCGGGCAGGGTGGCGATGTCGTCGTCGGTGATGATCACGCTCTTACCGTCGTCGGATTCGAAGGCGCGGGCGATATGGCTGTATTCGACGACCTCGCCGCACACCTCGCACACGCGCTTGTAGCGGATGCGGCCGTTGTCCTTGTCGTGCACCTGGTGGAACTTGATGTCGTGGTCCTGAGTGGCGCTGTACACCTTGACCGGCACATTCACGAGCCCGAAAGCGATCGAGCCCTTCCAGATGGAGCGCATTTTGTCAGTATGCCCCGTGCGCATCCGGGTAGTCCGGTGACACCCGTGGGTGAGTGTGCGCCTGCAACGCGTGCCGGTCCGGGAGATCCGCACCGGCACGCGCGACGGTCAGTGCCGAGGCGGTGGCCGCGACTTCCAGTGCCGATGCCAGCGTGTCGAGAGTGATGCGGCGTAGCTGGTCCCGCCGATCGCCGCCGAGAAGGCCACGTCCCCACAGCGTGTCGAGCAGACCGACCATGAATGCGTCGCCGGCGCCGACGGTGTCGACCACGTCGACAGGCTTGGCCGGCACCTCGGCTCGACCGGCCGCGCAGCAGGCCGACGCCCCCCGATCGCCCTGGGTCAGCGCCACGATCGCGGGTCCACAAGCCAACCAGCTGCGCGCGGTGTCCAGCGGCGCGCGCTCGGGTACCAGCCAGCGCAGATCTTCGTCGCTGACTTTCACCACGTCGGCGCGGCCGATGAGATTGTCGATGCGTTCGCGCGCCTGGTCGCGGTCGGCGATCAGCGACGGCCGCACATTGGGGTCGAACGTGACCGTGGCGGACACCCGGTAGGTGTCCAGCAGCGCGGCGACAGCCAGGCAGCCCGGTTCGCGCACGGCGGCGATCGATCCGGTGTGCACGAACAGCGGCGGCGGGACGGGCGGGGTACCTTCGAGTCGCCAGTCCAGGTCGAAGTCGTAGGTGGCCGAGCCGTCCGCGGCAATAGTGGCCATCGCGGTCGATGTCTTGTCGGCATCAGCGCTGCCCGGGACCAGTTGCACCCCAGTGTCTTTGAGGTATTCAGCGATCTTGCGGCCGTAGGCGTCGGTGCCGATGTGGGTCAGGAAGTCGACGTCGCGGCCCAACCTTGCCAGTCCGGCGGCGACATTCAGCGGGCTGCCGCCGACATGCTCGGACCGCCCGTTGACGATGTCGATCAGGGCTTCGCCGATGATCAGCCCACGCGCCATGCCCAACACGTTACGTTGAGGAGTATGGGTGCGGCGTCACAGCAGCAGGTCAAGCTGACCAACGCCGACAAGGTGCTCTACCCGGCCACCGGGACCACCAAGGCCGAAATCTTCGACTACTACACCGGTATCGCCGAGGTGATGCTGCCACACATCGCCGGGCGGCCGGTCACCCGCAAACGCTGGCCCAACGGAGTCGATCACGACTCGTTCTTCGAGAAGCAGCTCGCCTCCTCCGCGCCGGATTGGTTGCCCCGCGCCAGCGTCAAGCACCGTTCCGGGACCACGACCTACCCGATCATCGACAGCGTCGACGGGTTGGCATGGATCGCGCAGCAGGCGGCGCTGGAAGTGCACGTGCCGCAGTGGCGATTCGAGGCGGAGTGGACCCGGGCCGGTGAGAGCCTCAAGCCGGGCCCGTCGACTCGCCTGGTGTTCGACCTGGACCCCGGCGAAGGTGTGACGATGACGCAGCTGGCCGACGTAGCGCGCGAAGTGCGGGACCTGATCGCCGACATCGGGTTGCGGACCTATCCGCTGACCAGCGGCAGCAAGGGCCTGCACCTCTACAGCCCGCTCGACGAGCCGGTGACCAGCCGCGGTGCCAGCGTGCTCGCCAAACGCGTTGCGCAGCAACTGGAAAAGACGATGCCGAAACTGGTCACCGCCACGATGACCAAGAGCTTGCGGACCGGCAAGGTGTTCATGGACTGGAGCCAGAACAGTGGCGCCAAGACCACCATCGCCCCCTATTCATTGCGCGGGCGCGAACATCCGACGGTCGCGGCGCCGCGCACCTGGGAGGAACTCGACGACCCGGATCTGGGCCAGCTCAGCTACTCCGAGGTGCTGGACCGGGTGGCGCGCGACGGCGATCTGCTCGCCGAACTCGACGCCTCGGATACTCCGGTGCCGGTCGCGGACCGCCTGAGCAAGTACCGCAGCATGCGCGACGCGTCCAAAACCCCGGAGCCGGTTCCGCGGGCGAAACCGGCTGCCGGGCCGGGCAATACGTTCGTCATCCAGGAACATCACGCTCGCCGGCTGCACTACGACTTTCGGCTGGAACGTGACGGTGTGCTGGTGTCCTGGGCGATCCCGAAGAATCTGCCCGAAACCACGTCGGTGAATCACCTGGCGGTGCATACCGAAGACCACCCGCTGGAGTACGGCGGCTTCGAGGGCACCATCCCCAGGGGGGAGTACGGGGCCGGCAAGGTGATCATCTGGGATGCGGGCACTTACGAGGCCGAGAAGTTCCTGGACAACGAGGTCATCGTGACGTTGCACGGCAACCGGATTTCCGGGCGCTACGCGCTGATACAGACCAACGGCGACCAATGGCTGGCGCACCGGATGAAAGACCAGAAGGTCTTCGACTTCGACGGCCTGGCGCCCATGCTCACCACCCACGGGTCCGTCGCCAAGCTGAAGGAGGGCCAGTGGGCGTTCGAGGGCAAGTGGGACGGATACCGGCTGCTGGTCGACGCCGACCACGGCAACATTGCTTTGCGCTCGCGCAGCGGACGCGACATCACGTCCGAATTCCCGCAGTTGCGTTCGGTGGCAGCCGATCTCGCGGATCATCATGTGGTGCTGGACGGTGAGGTGGTGGCGCTCGACGGCCACGGCGTGCCCAGCTTTCATCAGATGCAGAATCGAGTGCGCGCCACCCGCATCGAGTTCTGGGCCTTCGACCTCTTGTATCTGGACGGCCGGTCGCTGCTGCGGGCCAAGTACTCCGACCGCCGGCTTCTGCTGGAAACCCTGGGTGCCGCAGGTGATCTCATCGTTCCCGAGCTGCTGCCCGGCGACGGTGCGCAGGCACTGCAATATTCGGCCGAGCACGGCTGGGAGGGCGTGGTCGCCAAGAAACGGGACTCGACGTATCAGCCCGGCCGACGCTCGGCGTCGTGGATCAAGGACAAACTCTGGAGCACCCAGGAAGTCGTCATCGGCGGCTGGCGGCAGGGAGAGGGCGGACGCAGCAGCGGCATCGGCGCGTTGCTGGTCGGCATTCCCGGACCCGCCGGGTTGCAGTTCGCCGGCCGCGTCGGCACCGGATTCACCGACCGTGACCTGGCCAACCTCAAGAAGACGCTGGAACCGCTGCACACCGACGAATCGCCGTTCAGTGTCAAGCTGCCCGCCCGAGACGCCCGTGGGGTGACCTTCGTGCGGCCGACACTGGTCGGCGAGGTGCGCTACAGCGAATGGACTCCGGACAACCGGCTTCGCCAGCCCAGCTGGCGCGGGCTACGGCCCGACAAGAATCCAAGTGAGGTGGTGCGCGAATGAAGTGGGTGACCTACCGCAGCGCCGAGGGGGAACGAGTTGGCGTGCTCTCCGGTGACCAGATCTATGCCGTGGCGCCGGGAACGACGCTGCTCGACCTGATCGGCAGCGGGCCGGAGGGGCTGCGTTCGGCCGGCGAAGCGGCGTTGGCGTCGCCGGCATCGGTGGTGGCACTGGCCGATGTCTTGCTGGCGGCGCCGATTCCGCGCCCGCCGTCGATCCGGGACAGCCTGTGCTTCCTCGACCACATGCGCAACTGCCAGGAAGCGACGGGCGGCGGCCGGGTGCTCAGCGATACCTGGTATCGCATCCCGGCGTTCTACTTCGCCTGCCCGGCAACGGTATTGGGGCCCTACGAGGACGCGCCGTCCGCGCCCGGCAGCGCCTGGCAGGACTTCGAATTGGAGGTCGCCGCGGTGATCGGGGTGGCCGGCCGCGACCTCACGGTCGAGCAGGCCGAGCGGGCGATCATCGGCTACATGATCTTCAACGACTGGTCGGCACGTGACCTGCAGATGCTGGAAGGCCAGCTGCGGATCGGACAGGCCAAGGGCAAGGACAGCGGGGTCACGCTGGGCCCGTACCTGGTCACCGCGGACGAACTCGAGCCTTATCGCCAGGGCGGCAAGCTCAGCCTGGACGTGCGGGCGCTGGTCAACGACACCGTCGTCGGCACCGGGTCGACCGGGACGATGGACTGGACCTTCGGTGAGGTCATCTCCTATGCCTCGCGCGGTGTGACGCTGCGCCCCGGCGACGTGATCGGCTCCGGCACCGTGCCCACCTGCACCCTCGTCGAGCACCTGACGAAGCCGGCGTCGTTTCCCGGCTGGCTGCGCGACGGGGATGTGGTGACGCTTCAGGTCGAAGGGCTGGGGGAGACCCGGCAGACCGTCCGCGCCTCTCCGGCGCCTGTTCCGCTTGCGCCGCGTCCGAATCCGGCGGCGGCTGCTGAGGCGGTGCGGGTCAACCCGGCGCCCGCCAAGGTGCCCTACACGCGCGGGCTGCACTCGGTCGGTGACAGGGTATGGGCGTGGACGCTGCCGGACGGCGGATTCGGTTGGAGCAATGCCGGTTTGGTGGCCGGTGACGGTGCGTCGCTGCTGGTGGATACGTTGTTCGATCTGCCGTTGACACGCGAGATGCTTTCGGCGATGAGGGGTATCACCGAGGGCGCGCCGATCACTCAGGCGTTGATCACCCATTCCAACGGTGACCACACCCACGGCAACCAGTTGTTGGATCCGGACGTCGTTATTATCGCCGCGGCCGGCACCGCCGAGGAGATCTCGCACGATCTCACCGCCGACCGCCTGGTCACCATCCAAGTGGCTGACCTGGGCCCGGTCGCGACGCCGTTCGTGCGGGACCGCTTCGGGCACTTCGACTTCCGGGGCATCAAGGTGCGCAACGCCGACCAAACGTTCGACCGTTCGCTGACGATCGACGTCGGCGGCCGCCGAGTCGATCTGATCAACCTCGGCCCCGCCCACACCGCGGCCGACTCGGTGGTGCACCTGCCCGATGCCGGTGTGCTGTTCGGTGGGGACCTGTTGTTCATCGGGTGCACGCCCATCGTGTGGGCCGGCCCGATCGCGAACTGGATCGCTGCGTGCGATGCGATGATCGCATTGGACGCACCCACCGTCGTGCCCGGCCACGGCCCGGTGAGCGATCCCGACGGAATCCGCGCTGTGCGTGACTATTTCGTGTATGTCACCGAGCAGACTGACGCTCTGTATGCGAAGGGCCTGTCATTCGCCGAGGCCGTCGACGCCGTCGACCTCGGTGAGTACGCGTCGTGGCTGGACTGCGAGCGGGTGGTCGTCAACATGTATCAGCGGTATTGCGAACTGGATCCGGCGACTCCGGCGCGGGAGGTGCTGGGGTTGGTGGTGATGCAGGCGGAGTGGCTGGCGAAGCGGGGGAATGGCTGAGCGACGGGGATGTCTACCGACGGCTACTCGATCAAGACCATCGCGCTGGCTCAACGACCGCCCGTCCCGCGACCGTCCGCGTCATAGCCGATCCGCCCCGCTACCCCCACGACGCCCGCACAAACCCGATCGACTTCGCCGGCCCCGCCAGACCGGCCTCGCCCAGCGGCGCCAGCCCCGCCGCACTGAACAGCTCGGCCAGGTTCGACGTGATCGTGTTCCACCGGTTCGCCCACAGATGCGCTGCCACGTCGGTGTGCTCGCCGGGGTAGGTCAGGGCTGCGATATCCAGATCCAGTCCGAGCTCGCGCCACGAGTCGGTCATACGCACCGCCTGTTGCTGATCGGCTACCGACCGCCCGGCGACCTGTCCGTAGTCGGCGGCCAGCCAACTGCCGGAATCACTGAGCGAGATGACGTTGTCAAGCAACCGGACTTCGGCTTCCTGCGGCAGGAAGCCGATCAGCAAGCCCTCGGCGAGCCAGGCCGTCGGCTGGTCCACGTCGAACCCCGCGGCCAGCAGAGCCGCGGGCCAGTCGTCGCGGAGATCGATGCCGACGGTGCGGTGGTCGACGTCGGCGGTGACACCGAGCGCCCCCAGCGTCGACGTCTTGAAGTCGATGACTTCGGGCTGGTCGATCTCGAACACTCTGGTGCGGCCGGGCCATGGCAGTCGGTAGGGGCGGCAATCCAGCCCGGAGGCCAGGATCACGAACTGTTGCACGCCCATGCTGCCGGCCTCGGCGAAATAGTCGTCGAAGAACTTCGCGCGGGCGGCGAACGTGTCGATCATCCGTGGGAAGCCCAGTTTCCCGGCAGCGTCAACCTCGTCGAGCTCACCCGCCGCAAGCCGCACGAAAAGCTCCACTCCCACCGCCCGCACCAGTGGCTCGGCGAACGGGTCGTTGACGATGATGTTGTGGCGTCTGCTGGCGGCCGCCCGCGCGGCCGCGACCATGGTGGCGGTGGCCCCCACGCTGTTGGCCAGGTCCCAACTGTCGTCATCGGCGCGTGCCATGGACCTACCGTAAGCCCGGTACCCGCCAGTCCGCTGAAGTCGCTTAACGTTCGGATATGGCACCCGAACCCGCAGTCACCCTGGAGACCCTCGAGGACGAGATCGCCTGCATCACGCTCAACCGGCCCAAGCTGTTGAACGCCATCGACGGATCGTTGCTCAACGGGGTCGACGAGGCACTGAACACGCTGAGCCACGGCGACTTTCGTGCCGCGATCCTGACCGGAGCCGGCCGCGGGTTCTGCGCCGGTGCCGACCTGAGTGGTACCGGGGAGGCCTGGACCGACGTGAAACCCGCCACCCCGCCGTTCAAGGTCACCTACGACGCGCAGGTGCGGCTGGCCGATCTGCTCGTCCAGATGTACGAGCTGCCTATTCCGGTGATCGCCGCGGTCAACGGTGTCGCCGTCGGCGGTGGGCTCGCGTTCGCGCTGCACTCGGACATTCGGATTGCATCAGAGAACGCGCGGTTCGGCTCGGTGTTCATTAAAGCGGGTTTCTCGTCGATGGACATGGGCACCAGCTACCTGCTGCCCAAGATCGTCGGCGCCGGCGTCGCGCGCGAGCTGATGCTGACCGGCCGCATCATCGACGCCGCCGAGGCTTACCGCATCAGGTTGGTGCACGAAGTGGTCTCACCCGCCGATCTGATGGAAGCGACGCTGGCCAAGGCCCGCGAGATCGCCGCGAACAACGCGTTCGGGGTGTGGCAGACCAAGATCGGCCTCAACGCGGCGCTGGACGCCCCGAGTTTGCGCCATGCCATCGAGATCGAGAACCGCACTCAGATCCTGACCGGCTTCACCAGCAATCCCACCGAGGCCGCCATGGCGCATCGAGAGAAGCGGGCGCCGAAGTGGGATCCGCTGTGATAACTAGACTTTCGACATCACCTTGTCGGCGTACCTTTCCAGGTGCCCGACCTTGACCTCGAGCGGCTCCAGATCCGGTCCCTTGATGTAGGGCCAGCGGAAGCCGACGATGACATCGGTGACGCCCTTGTCCTCGAGACGCTTGATGCCGTCGACGGTGTAGGCGTCCGCGGAGATGACGTGAATCTCGAACGGGCCGCTCTTGCCCTCTTCCTCACGGAACTGCCGCACCCGAGCGATAAGTCGGTCGAGTTCCGCCGGGTCGCTGCCCCCGCCGTGCATCCAGCCGTCCAGACGCGCGGCGCGGCGCAACGCGGCGTCGGCGTGACCGCCCACCAGGATCGGGATCGGTTGTGAGGGAGCCGGACTCATCTTGGTCTTGGGGATGTCGTAGAACTCGCCGTGAAATTCGAAATAGTCGCCGGTAGTGAGGCCCTGCACGATTTCGATGCATTCATCGATTCGCTTGCCCCGCTTGGTGAATGGCAACCCCATCAGCTCGTAATCCTCCGGCCACGGGCTGGTGCCCACGCCCAGGCCCAGCCGGTTGCCGATCAGCGCGGCCAGCGAGCCCGCCTGCTTGGCCGTCAGGGCCGGGTGCCGGACCGGCAGCTTGAGGACGAAGAAATTGAACCGCAGTGTCGTCGTCACCGCGCCCAAAGCCGCTGTCAGGACGAATGTTTCGATCATATCCTTGCCGTCGAGGAATTCGCGGTTCCCGTCGGGCGTGTACGGATACTTCGAGTCCGATTCGAAGGGGTAGGCGAGGCTGTCGGCGATGGTCATGCTGTGGTACCCGGCCGCCTCGGCGGCTTTGGCCAGCGGGATGTAGAAAGCGGGGTCGGTCATCGACTCGGCGTAGCTGAACCGCACGTGATGTCTGCTTTCGTCGAAGGGGTGCGTCCCCCGACAGTAGAACCTGGGTCGTTAGAGCTGGTTCTCCGGCCCGATGACCGCCCACACCGTCTTGCCCGACGAGGTCGGCGTGCTGCCCCAGGCCCGCGACAGTGCTTCGACGATGGCCAGCCCGGAGACGTCGATGCCCTTGGAGGGAGAGGTCAGTCGCAACGCTGGTGCGCTGCTGGAATCGGACACCGCGATGGTCGCCGTCTGCCCCTCGCACTCGATGCGCATCACCGGGTCGCTACCGGTGTGTTCCAGCACGTTCTCGATGAAAACGTTCACCACTACGAGTGCGACCGGGATCAACCCGGGTTTTGACCAGGTGGTCAGCCATTCGCGGACCAGCTGCCGCGACTCGCGCAGGCTGGTGAGGTTGGCGGGCAGCTTCGCCTGCGCGTGCTGCAGCTTGCGGCGGCCGAGCTTGGCGACGCCCTTCAGCGCCCCTTTCTCGGTCGGATAGACGGGCATGAACTGGGCGACCCCGCTGCGGGTGATCGCTTCGCGGGTCGCGCGGTTCGACGAAACCAGGACGATCGGCACATCGGGCCGGGTGTCCAGCTGCCAGCGCGCGCTGACGAAGGCCGACCACGAGGCATCGTCGGGCACTTGAAGCGCGCTGACGTCGACGATGACAGCGCTGGGCACATCGAGCGTGGCTTTGGTGATGGTGTCCCGCAGCTCCGCGGAGTTCTTGGCGTCCAACAGGCCTTCGGCGGTCAGCACCGCCACCGACTGCTCGGTCCGCGATGCCAGGGCCAGCGAGCTGGAGGATTTGGCGACCGCGCTCATCGGGATGCCAGTCCGATCGTGTCGTCCGGTTCCATGTCCCGCTCCTCGAACTCATGCCCCGCCGCCGAATGCCGCCAAGAACGTCTATCTTCGGCCAACCGGGCCGTTTTGCGAAAGTGTGGACCCACCGGTGCGGCCCGGTATCGGTCCGCGGGGCTGAGCAGCGCCGGCGATCACGACGCCGAGCACTGCCGTCCCCGCTGTCGGGTCGCCGGCCGCAGCATGCACCACAATCGGGGGACTACCCATTAGCTGCCGGTGGTCAACCTCCAAATTGGAGCGACACCTAGCCTAACTGCTGTCTGATGGGTGCAGCTGCACGAATTTCGGCCGTCAGCCGTTGCGGGCGTACGGCGGCGCGCCGACCCCTGCCACCGAGTGCGTTCCCCAGGGCGTCTGCTCGACGATCCGGGCGGTTGCGCTGTGCCGGCCCACCGACAACGTTCCGACCCGTTCTCGAGACAGTTCCGCCACGTCGAACACGGTCCCCTGCCAGTGGTAATTGCCGTCGAGCGGATCCAAATGCCCGACCAGTCGCACGCGGACCGGATGGCGGGTGCCGCCGACCTCTAGCGTCGCCTCGCCGTCATAGGTGTCTTCGTAGTCCGGCGCATACGCCGACAGGTCGAACGCCGATGCCGCCGGTGGTGGCGGGGCGGGTGCGAGTTGGGCGCGTTCGTTGTACACCTGCTGGCTGCTGTGGCGCACCTCGATGCGGCGGCTGCCGCTGCGGTGCAGCAGCGCCACGCAGTCCGCGATGTAACGGGCCTGGGCATTCACGTCGGGCCCTGCGACGAGGAAGTAATTCGGGAACCCACGCACTGCCACGCCGAAGAACGGCTCCATGCCGTCGACCCAGGTTTGACGCAGGGTCAATCCGCCGGAACCGGCCAACGGCGGATCGTCCTCGATCGTGAAACCGGTGCCGTAGATGATCGCGTCGACGGAGTGCTCGCCGCCGTCGACGGTATGGATGCCGGTAGCGGTAATCGATTCGATCGGCGGTGCCACGTGCGGTCCGCTGCAGGTCCGGCGGAGCAACCGACGCTTGACTCGGGTGGGCCACAGTTCGATGTCGGTGACCACTCGCCGTGGGGCATGCGGAAAAACGGTTACCGCGCTTGCTGATTCGACGAGCCGGCGCAGGCGGTGCCCGGCGAACGAGTCGGTGCCGACCACCGCGATCCGCTTACCGGTTGCGTGGAAATTGTTGTCCCACTTCGCTGCGTGGAGCGAGTCGCCACGGAAATCGTTTTGGCCGTTTATCCTCGGAACCCAGGGGGTGGCCGGTGCCGGGCGGGCGGCCACGACGACGCGGGTCCGGACGACGTCGTCGTCGGTGTGTAACGCCCAACTGTCGGTGTCGTCGTCGAACGCCGCCCGCTCTACCCCGTCGAGCATCTCGATGTGTCCGACACCGGCTGCCCCCAGAGCGGCCTGCACGCTGCGGCCACGGGCTCCCGTACCGACGATCAGCACCGCGTGCGGTGTCGTCACAGGAACCTGCTGCGCTTCCAGCCCCGGCGTGCGATCCGGCCCATCAGCCCCACTTCGGTCAAAAACGCTGCCAGCGGAGCGAATCCGGCGACCTGAACCTCGCGGCGGTGCTCGCTGGTGCGTGCGGCGTGCCGGGCCCGCATCGGGTCCAGACCGGCACGGGCGTAGGGGACCGGGTTGCTGAACAGGTAGTTGAAGAAGTATCCGCCGAGGCCGTTGATGTTGGCCATGAACCAACGATTGAATCTGGGCATTTCGGCCGCCCGCTTGCGCGCACCGTCTCGCGCGAACTGAATGTGGCGAGCTTCTTCGGTGACGTGAATTCTCATCAGCCGCTGAATGATCGGCTGCAGCTCCGGGTCGTCCATCATCTGCCGCTGCAACGAGTCGAAGATCTCCTCGCCGATCAGCGCGGCTACCCACAGCATCGAACCGCGCTGGAACGCAAGCGGCAGCGCATTGATGATGTAGCGGTGAAAACGCCTCGGCTGCACGGGTTTTGCGCCGATCCGTTCGATCGCCTTACCGAACATGACCATGTGCCGGGTTTCGTCGCCCAGCTCCGTCAGCTTGTAATGCGTCGATCGGCTGGTGGGATCCTCGTGCAGGATGGTACGCAGCAAGGACTGGTTGAGCATGTTCTCGAACCAGATGCCGGCCGAGAGCGTGTTGACCAGTTCCTGGCGGGAAAGCTCGATCTGCTGCTCGCGGCTCATCTCGTCCCACATCGGTGTGCCGTACAGCGACACCAGTCGGGGTGGCAGGAAGAACTTGTCCGGGTCCAGCGGGGCGTCCCAGTCGATATCGACGACAGGTTCATAGGACTTCTTGACCGAGCCCTTGAGCAGACGCTCGGAGAACTCTTCACGACTGGGCCCACCCGGGCGCACCGCAGTGGTCATCGTTGACCGTCCCTTCGATCGCGTACCTCCGACGTTAGGCAGATCACACCGCATAGTCAATACCATTGGTACCGGATACCGCCGGTTCCGGGTAGAAATCCCGCATCCTCAATTAGCTTGGGCGACATGACCCGTCACATCCACGTCATCGGCGTCGGTGCCGGTGACCCCGATTATGTGACCGTCCAGGCGATCGACGCGCTCAACAACACACAGGTGTTCTTCGCCATGGACAAGGGCGAGGCGAAGAGCGATCTGGTCGCGTTGCGCCAGCAGATCTGTGCGCGCTTCATCCGGGAGCCGGCCTACCGGTTCGTCGAACTGACCGATCCGCAGCGCGCCGCGGTGGGCGACTATCGGCAGGCGGTGTCCGACTGGCACGCCGCGCGCGCCAGGATCTGGGCGGATGCCATCACCGCCGAACTCGGGCCCGACGGCGTGGGCGCCTTCCTGGCCTGGGGCGACCCGTCGCTGTACGACAGCACGCTGCGCATCCTTGCGGCGGTGGCCGCCGAGGTGGACTTCACCTTCGACGTCATTCCCGGCATCACCGCGATTCAGGCACTGACCGCCCGGCACCGTATTCCCCTCAATGACATCGGCGCGCCGGTGCTGATCACCACCGGCCGTCAATTGCGCGCTCATGGATTGTCGGGCGCTGCGGTGGTGATGCTCGACGCCGACTGCTCGTTCCAGGTTTGTCCGCCCGACACCCGGATCTGGTGGGGCGCCTATCTCGGCACCGCGGACGAACTGCTGAAGGCGGGCACCGTCGGGGCGGTCGGCGCCGAGATCGCGGCGTTACGGGCACAGGCCCGCGCGCGGCACGGCTGGATCATGGATACCTACCTGCTGCGGCCGCGCGACTGATCGCACCGCTGTTATCAGGCGTTATGCACTTTCAACGCCTTATTGCACAGATGTCGGAAAGTCTGCGAACATGTGCTCCCTAGAGCGACGGAGGTATGGGGATGGCGTGGGTTTTCGCAAATCCCGAATACGTGGCAGCGGCAGCGCATGACCTGTCCGGGATCGCATCGACGATCGGCTCGGCGAACTCGGCGGCCGCCGCCCCGACTTCCGCCGTCCTGGCCGCCGGCGCCGACGAGATATCGGCGGCCATAGCCTCGCTGTTCAGTGCACACGCACAGGCATATCAACTGGTCAGCACTCAGGCCGCGGCGTTTCACCAGCAGTTCGTCGCCTTGATGAGCGGGGGTGCGAACCAGTACGCCGCAGCGGAAGCCCTCAATGCGGCACCGCTGCAAGCGCTCGCGGCCGCGGCGACCACCGATCCGTTCGTCGCGCTCACCGGCCGTCCCCTGATTGGCAACGGCGTCGACGCCACCACGCCGGGAGGCAACGGCGGCGACGGAGGCTGGCTGTTCGGTAACGGCGGCAACGGCGCTCCCGGCGCCGCGGGCCAGAACGGCGGCAGCGGCGGATCCGCGGCCTTTTTCGGCAACGGCGGCAATGGCGGCGCCGGTGGGGCGGGCGCGACCCCCGGTGGCCCGGGACTGCCCGGCGGCAACGCCGGTAACGGCGGTAACGGCGGCAGCGGCGGCTGGATCTGGGGCACCGGCGGAAGCGGAGCCGCGGGCGGGCTGGGCGGCAGCGCGACGATCCCGTTGGGCGCGCAAGCCGTCGGCCAGATCGGCGGCAACGGCGGCCATGGTGGCTTCGGTGGTCGCGGCGGATTGCTGTTCGGCGACGGCGGGGTGGGCGGTCGCGGCGGCGGTGGCGGGCAAGGCACCAGCAGCATCGGCGTCAACCCGGGATTCGGTACCGAGGGCACCGGCGGGTTCGGCGGCAACGGCGGCAACGGCGGTCAGGCTGGCTGGCTGTACGGCAACGGCGGCGCTGGCGGCAACAGCGGCGACGGCGGCGGGTACATCAACCAGGCCGCGTATGGCGGCGCCAACGGCGGTTCGTCCGGGACCGGCGGCACCGGAGGCAACGCCGGTTTGTTCGGTCATGGTGGAGCGGGCGGTCACGGGGGTCTGGGCGCCAACGGCTTGTCCGGTAGCGACAGCGGTGGCGATGGTGGCGGCGGCGGTTGGGGCGGCGAGGGCGGCACCGGTGGACTGATTTGGGGTGACGGCGGGCTGGGCGGCAACGCCGGCAACGGTGGGACCGGCGGGAACATGGGTGACGCGTTCATCCTGAACACCGCGGGCAACGGCGGCGCCGGCGGCTGGGGCGGCGGCGGTGGCGCGCCGGGCGTGTTCGGCAACGGGGGCGGCGGGGGGAACGGTGGCAACGGCGGCATCGCCGGGCATGGCAACGTCGCGCAACCGAGCCCGCACGTCGCCCACGGTTATGCAGGCCAAGGCGGCAACGCCGGGCAAGGTGCCGACGCCAAGCTGTTCGGCAACGGCGGTAATGGCGGGCAGGGCGGCAACGCTGCCGGCAGCCCGGATCCCAGCAAAGGCCAGGCAGGAGGAATGGGCGGCTTCGGCGGCGACGGCGGCCTGATCTTCGGCAACGGCGGCAATGGTGGCGACGGCGGCCTCAACGGCGTCGTCGGCGGCAACGGCGGGGGCGGCGGCAGTGCCACCTTCATCGGCAATGGCGGCAACGGCGGCAACACCCACGGCCCGGGCGGGCCCGGCTTCGGCGGCGACGGAGGGATTCTGGGCGTTGCCGGGGCTCCCGGCATCACCATCTGACCTCGCCTTGGGGTCCGTCGCCGAAAAGAACGTGCGCTCCGGGGGTCGATTCCCGCGCTAGGATCTGATTCCACGTGCTAAACACGTGATAGGCACTTCACACTGGTCGGGAAAGGTTGCCGAATGTCCTATGTGTTCGCCAGTCCAGAGTGGGTTGCCGCAGCGGCCTCGGATCTGGCGAGCATCGGTTCCACGATCAACGCGGCCAGCGCGGCGGCGGCGATGCCAACTTCCGCGGTAATGGCGGCAGGCGCCGACGACGTGTCGGCGGTGATCGCGGCACTGTTCGGTGCGCACGCGCAGGCCTACCAGCAGCTGAGCGCGCAGGCGGCGATGTTTCACGAGCAGTTCGTCCAGCTGATGAGCAGCGGCGCCAATTTGTATGCGGGCGCAGAAGCCGCCAACGCGACGCCGATGCAGCAGGGCGCGGCGCCCTCCAATGACGTCGCTATGGCCACCGCAGCCGCGGCACAGTCAATGAATACCGGCGCTGCCAACCGGGTAGGTGCGGCGCTGGGCGCCGCTCGAAGCGGTGCTTCGTCGTTCGCCTCCCGGGCCACGGCGCTCGCCCGGCCGGGGGGTCGGCAGGACTCTTCGGCAACGGCGGCTGCGGCGCGGTGGGCGCCCTGGGCGGTCAGGCCGGTGTCGCGCCGGCCGCCGACATCGCGGCCGCCGAGGCTGCTCCGGCGCAAGCTTTCGCGCCCGGCTTCTTCGGGCCAGCCGCCGGATTCGGCGCCGCGAACGGCCAGCCCGCCGCTCAACCCGCCAAGGGCAGTAGCGAAGGGCACTCGGCCGCGACCACGCATGCGGAGCACGCCGCGCCGAGCCGTGCGCTCGAGGGCGACCGCAGCGGCTGGCTTCATGGTGACGGCCCGTCCCTCGCCGGTCACACCCTTCGCGGTGGAGACAGCCTCTTCGCCCCCGATGGACGAGGCGTCGGATTGTTCGGACATAGCGCGTCCGGTGGCAGTGGCGCTTTAGGCGAAACCGGCATCGCTGCACCGGCCTAGTCCCTGACTTCGCCAAATCCCTGATCGAGGCCCGGCCAGAGCGCTACCATGCCCTCTCACTTGGAACTCGGGCGAGGTCTATCGGGAAGGCTGCCGCATGTCTTTTGTGTACGCGTCGACGGAGTATCTGGCCGCGGCGGCATCCGATCTGACGACCATCGGTTCCTCGATCAACCAAGCGAGCGCGGCCGCGGCGGCGCCGACATCGGCGGTGCTGGCTGCTGGCGCCGATGAGGTGTCGGCTGCTTTGGCGGCCATGTTCGGTGCGCACGCGCAGGCCTATCAAGCGTTGAGTGCCCAGGCAGCGTCGTTTCACCAGCAGTTCGTTCAGCTCATGAGCACAGGCGCCAACCAGTACGCCACCGCCGAAGCGCTTAGCGCGCTGCGGATGCAAGCATTCGCTGCGGCCACCAATGATCCGTTTGTAACTCTGACCGGTCGTCCGCTGTTCGGCGACGGCGCCAACGGTGTCAACGGCACCGGTGGCGCAGGTGGCGACGGCGGGTGGCTGTTTGGCAACGGCGGTAACGGAGGCTCGGGTGCGGCGGGTCAGAACGGCGGAGCCGGCGGATCCGCGGGTCTGTTTGGCAACGGCGGAGCCGGAGGTGCCGGCGGCGCCGGCGCCAACGCCGGCGCCAACGCTGCAGGCCAGGCAGGCGGAAACGGTGGTGCCGGTGGTAGTGGCGGATGGCTGTACGGCATGGGTGGTCAGGGTGGGGCCGGGGGTAGTGGTGGCAACGCCCACGGCGCCGCCGGAGGCGGCCAGGGGTTCAGCGGCGGCTCGGGCGGTAACGGCGGTGTCGGAGGCGCCGGCGGACTCCTTTTCGGCCAGGGCGGCGTCGGTGGTCGGGGTGGTAACGGTGGCGACGCCACTGGTGGATTGAATATCGCCGCTCCTGGTAGCGCCGGGCAGGCCGGCAACGGCGGCAACGGCGGCCACAGCGGCTGGGTGTACGGCGACGGGGGTGCCGGAGGGAACGCCGGCAACGGCGGGTCGTTTGTCACCGATTTCAACGTCGGCATCGGCGTCAGTGGAGGCGGTTTTGCGGCGACCGGAGGCAACGGTGGCAGCGCCGGGCTAGTCGGTAACGGCGGTGCCGGCGGGAACGGCGGTCTCGGTGGCCAAGGCCAGTCGGTCTCCCTCGGCATAGCCCTCCTTGCCGGTAACGGTGGCGATGGTGGCTTCGGTGGCAGTGGCGGCAATGGGGGCCTCTTCATAGGCAACGGCGGGCAGGGTGGGATAGGTGGTCTGGGTGGTAACGGGGGGGACATCCTAGTGGCCGCAGTCGGTGGCAACGGCACAGGCGGCTACGGAGGCTTCGGCGGCGTCGGTGGACAAAGCGGTCTGATCGGCAACGGCGGGAGTGGTGGCGCCGGTGGTAACGGCGGGAATTCGGGCACCGGCGGCAATCTCGGTGGCGGCGCGGGTCCCGGTGCGGCGGGAGGCATCGGCGCCGACGCCAAATTCTGGGGGATGGGTGGAGCCGGCGGGAACGGTGGCAACACCGGGGCAGTCGGGGCTGGCCCGGCAGCAATGGTGTTCCAGACCGGCAGTGGCGGCGACGGCGGTGATGGCGGCATCTTTTTCGGCAACGGCGGCAGCGGCGGATTCGCGGGCACCATCCCGGCTGGCTTCATGGCTCCGCCGAACACGCTCAGTGGTGTCGGTGGAAAGGGTGGAAACGCCGCATTTGTCGGCGATGGCGGCAACGGCGGTGCGGGAGCGGGTGCGAGCCAGGGCGGTGTCGGCGGTATTGGCGGACGCGGCGGGCTGCTATTCGGCCATGCCGGCGTCAACGGACCCGCCTAGTTGGTCCGGCAGACTTCGGCATTGGGCGGACCGGCGCAACGGGCCGGGGCCGCGAACACCGTCCTCGCCTTCGTGTGCACGTAAACCATGACGGCGATGCCGGGCGCCGCGTTGCAACGGCACGTCCGGCACACTGAACACGTGCCCGAACTCCCTGAGATCGAAGCGCTGGCCGACCATCTGCGCCGGCACGCTGTCGGGTTGACCGTCGGACGCGTCGACGTCGCCGCGTTGTCGGTGCTCAAGACCTTCGACCCACCGATCAACGCCCTGCATGCCCAGACCGTGGTCGGGGCCGGTCGGTGGGGCAAGTATCTGGGCCTGCAGGCCGGTGACTTGTGGCTGATCACCCACCTGTCCCGCGCGGGGTGGCTGCGCTGGTCGGACAAGCTGGCCGCGGCCCCGCTGCGGCCCGGCAAGGGGCCGATCGCGCTGCGCGTGCACCTGGGTACCCCCGGGGAAGCCCCCGGCTTCGACCTCACCGAGGCGGGCACCCAGAAGCGGCTGGCGGTGTGGCTGGTCAACGACCCGCAACAGGTGCCGCAGGTCGCGTCGCTGGGTCCGGACGCGCTGGAGCTCGGGCCCGACGATCTCGCGCGGGTGCTGGCCGGCAACACCGGGCGGATCAAGACAGTCATCGCCGACCAAAAGGTGATCGCCGGCATCGGCAACGCCTACAGCGACGAGATCCTGCATGTCGCGCGCCTTTCGCCGTTCGCTACCGCGGCGAAACTGACCGCCGAGCAGCTCACCACCCTGCACGACGCCATGATCTCCGTCCTGACCGACGCCGTGAGCCGATCCGTCGGTCAGGGCGCCGCCATGCTCAAAGGCGAAAAGCGATCCGGGCTGCGGGTCCACGCTCGCACCGGACTGCCCTGCCCGGTATGTGGGGACACCGTGCGCGAAGTGTCGTTCGCGGACAAGTCTTTTCAGTACTGTCCGACGTGTCAGACCGGCGGCAAGGTGCTGGCCGACCGGCGCATGTCGCGGCTGCTCAAGTGATCGATATGCTGCCTGAGTGACCCGCCAGAAAATCCTCATCACCGGAGCCAGTTCCGGCCTGGGCGCCGGCATGGCCCGCGCTTTCGCCGCCCAGGGCCGTGACCTGGCGCTGTGCGCGCGCCGCACCGATCGCCTGGAAGAGCTGAAAGCAGAACTCTCCCAGCAGTATCCGTCGATCACGATCGCGGTGTCGCAGCTCGACGTCAACGACCATGACCAGGTGCCCAAGGTGTTCGCGGAGTTGAGCGAGGAATTGGGCGGCATCGACCGCGTCATCGTCAATGCCGGCATCGGCAAGGGCGCTCGGCTGGGCTCGGGCAAGTTGTGGGCCAATAAGGCGACCCTGGAGACCAATTTGATCGCGGCGCTGGTGCAGATCGAAGCCGCCCTGGAAATGTTCAACCAGCGTGGCTCCGGCCATCTGGTGCTCATCTCCTCGGTGCTGGGCAACAAGGGTGTGCCCGGAGTCAAAGCCGCGTACGCCGCAAGCAAGGCCGGACTCAGCTCGCTGGGCGAATCGCTGCGCGCCGAATACGCCAAAGGCCCGATCAAGGTCTCGGTGATGGAGCCGGGCTACATCGAGTCGGAGATGACGGCCAAGTCAGGCACCACGATGTTGATGGTGGACAACGAAACTGGCGTCAAGGCGCTCGTTGCCGCCATCGAACGTGAACCGGGTCGCGCGGCCGTGCCGTGGTGGCCGTGGGCGCCGCTGGTTCAGCTAATGCGGGTGCTGCCACCGCCGCTGACCAAGCGCTTCGCCTGAGCCCGGCGAGCAGACGCAAAAGCACCCGACACGCCGGGAAAAGGGGTGCTTTTGCGTCTGCTCGCGGTCGAAATGTTATTGGGCGCGGCCTCTTTCGGACCGGTAGTGGCGTACCAGTGCATCGGTCGAGCTGTCCGACAGCTTGTCCGGCGGCGGGTCACTGGTGATCACCGGCAGCAGCGCCTTGGCCTGCGTCTTGCCGAGTTCCACGCCCCACTGGTCGAAGGGGTCGATTCCCCACACCACACCTTCGGTGAATACCTGATGCTCATAGAGTGCGATCAGTTGCCCTAGTACAGACGGTGTCAGCCGTGTAGCCAAAATCGAAGTGGAAGGCCGGTTTCCGGGCATCACCTTGTGCGGCACCACATCCTCCGGGGTGCCTTCGTCGGCGATCTCCTCGGCGGTTTTGCCGAATGCGAGCACCTGGGTCTGGGCGAAGAAGTTGCTCATCAGCAGGTCGTGCATGCTGCCGGTGCCCTCGGCGGTCGGTAGGTCGTCCAGGGGTTGGCTGAAGCCGATGAAGTCGGCCGGTATCAATCGCGTGCCTTGGTGGAGGAGTTGGTAGAACGCGTGTTGGCCGTTGGTTCCTGGTTCTCCCCAATAGATTTCACCGGTGTCGGCGGTCACCGGCGTGCCGTCGGCCTTGGTCGACTTACCGTTCGATTCCATGGTCAGCTGCTGCAGATAGGCGGCGAACCGGGCCAGGTCGTTGGAGTACGGCAACACCGCGCGCGATTGTGCGCCGAAGAAGTTCGAATACCACAGCCCGATAAGCCCAAGCAGTGCAGGCGCATTCGACTCCAGCGGTGCGGTCCGGAAATGCTCGTCGACGATGTGGAAGCCGGAGAGGAAATCGGCGAATGCTTCCCGGCCGATCACGGCCATCACCGACAGCCCGATCGCCGAGTCCACCGAGTAACGCCCGCCGACCCAGTCCCAGAAACCGAACATGTTGGCGGTGTTGATGCCGAATTCGTCGACCAGCCGCTTGTTGGTGGAGACGGCGACGAAGTGCTTGGCCACCGCGGAGTCGCCGAGTGCGTCGGTCAGCCAGCGGCGCGCGGCGGTCGCGTTGGTCAACGTCTCCAACGTGGAGAACGTTTTCGACGCCACCACGAAAAGCGTTGTGGCAGGGTCTAGATCGCTCAGCGTCGCGACCAGGTCGGCGGGGTCGACATTGGAGACGAAGCGCGCCGAGATGCCGGCGTCGGCGTAGTGGCGCAATGCCTGGTACACCATGACCGGGCCCAGGTCCGAACCACCGATCCCGATGTTGACGACGGTCTTGATGCGCTCGCCCGTGGCGCCCTTCCAGTCGCCGCTGCGCAGCCGGTCGGTGAAGTCGCCCATCGCGTCGAGCACCTCGTGCACTTCCTTGACGACGTTCTGGTCGTCCACGATCAGGTCGGCGTCACGGGGCAGTCGCAGCGCGGTGTGCAGCACCGCGCGATTTTCCGAGGTGTTGATGCGCTCGCCGGCGAACATGGCGTCGCGCCGTTCTTCCAGCTTGGCCGCGCGGGCCAGCGCGGTCAGCAGTTGCACCGTCTCGCGGGTGATGCGGTGTTTGCTGTAGTCGATATAGAGGTCGCCGACAGTGAGGGTGAGGTCTCGGCCGCGGTTGGGATCGTCGGCGAAGAGCTCGCGCAGGTGGGTGGCTCCGATCTGATCGTGATGCTTGCGCAGGGCGTCCCACGCCGAAGTGCCGGTGATATCGGGAATTGATTCGGAGGTCATGTTTCGACCCTAACGCCGAGTGGCCGGTCACAGCCTCAGCGCGATGCACCGCCCAGCACCCGTTGCAGATCCGGCAGCATCGCCTGCAGCTGCTCACCCCAGTACGACCACGTGTGAGTGCCGTTGGCCGGGAAGTTGAAGACGCCGTTGTGGCCGCCCCCGGCCTGGTATCTGGTCTGAAAAGCCTTGTTGCTGATACGCGTGGCGCTTTCCAGCAGACTGGCGTCGAGCTTGGTGCCCACCTCCGACGGGCCGCCGTTGCCGGTGTATACCCAGATGCGCGTGTTGTTGGCCACCAGCTTCGGCACGTTGACGGTCGGATCGTTGGCCGCCCACGCCGGGTCCCCGGGCGGCCCCCACATGGCGTCGGAGTGAAACCCTCCGGAGCCCAACTGCGCCGCGCTCACCAGGGCAGGCCAGTTGCCGGCGGACAGATTCAGAAAACCCGACATCGAGGCGGCATAGCCGAAGTTCCGTGGATGATCGGCGGCAAGCACCAGGGCGGCGGAACCGGACATCGACGCCCCCACCACCGCGTTGCCCGAGGCGTTGATCGCCTTGTTGGCCGCCAGCCATGCCGGCAATTCCTCAGAGAGAAAGGTCTCCCACTTGTAGGTGTACGTTCCGCTGCGGCCGACCGCGGGCCGGTACCAATTGGTATAGAAACTCGCCTCCCCGCCCACCGGCAAAACCAGGGACAGTCCGGATCGGGCGAACCATTCGAACACCGCGAGGTGGATGTCCCAACCATTGAAGTCGTCACGGGCAAGCATCCCGTCGAGCAGGTAGACCGCGCGGGTACCCCCGCCCTGGAACTCCACTTTCACCTGACGGTTCATCGAGGCCGACGGGACCATCAGGTATTCGATCGGCGTTCCCTGTCTCGACCATGCGAACGACGTGGCGGCACCCTCGGACAGCCCGCCCAGCACGGCGAGCAACGCTGCGGCTGACACCGATATCAGCCGGCGCAACGGCGAAAGCGCAGCTATTGATGCCGTAACCATTTCCGGCGAAATTTACCCTGGCAAAGCCGCGATTCGCCGAATGTAACGTAATTAGTGCCGTTTAGTGGCCGAGTCGTCCCCGGCCCAACCGCAAGAGCAGCATCGCCAGATCCTTACCTTCGGGACCCAGTTCGCTGTAGCGCTCGATGACTTTCATTTCGCGGCTGTGCACCAGCCGGGTGCCGCCGGAGGCCATCCGCACTTTGCCGATCGCCTGCGACACTTCGGCGCGGCGCTTAACCGCTGCCAGGATCTCGGCGTCCAGGCGGTCGATCTCCTGGCGCAACTCGTCGATGCCGAGGTGTTCGGCACCGATGGTCTCTGTGTTCATCTCTGCAATCTCCGCGTTCTCGTGAGGTGGTGGTTCTGGTCTCATCCGGTTCGGGCCTCACACAAGAGACGAGCCCCGAATCCGGAAGCGGACCACGGGGCTCTGCGAAAGCAGCTAGACCACGGGCACCGCTGGCCGGTACCCGTAAAAAAATCGGGGCTGCGTATTGAGCACGCACCGAGTGTGCCACCAAGTGGCGTACGTGTGCAAAAACCCGGCAGCAGGATCAACCCTCGGCCCAGTCGGCTCATCGTCCGCGACGTTGCGCGGCAAGCGAAGTGAAGGCATGCACAGCAAGGAACGTTTCGTCGAAATGCCCTATGCGGCCGAGCGCATGCCCGTAGGCTCACTTTTCGCAGTAGTGGCGGTCGTTGGATGGTCACGAAGGGACGGTCGATGAATTTCTCGGTATTGCCGCCAGAGATCAACTCGCTGCTGATGTTCAGTGGCGCCGGGTCCGTTCCGATGCTGGAAGCCGCGCAGGCCTGGGACGTGTTGGCCGCAGAACTCGGCGCAGCTGCCTCGTCATTCGGTTCGGTGACCGCCGGGCTGGTCGGCCAGGCGTGGCAGGGTCCGGCGGCGGCGGCAATGACGACCGCAGCCTTGCCGTATACGAACTGGCTCACCGCGGCGGCGGCCCAGGCCGTGGACGCCGCCGGGCATGCTCGCACGGTGGCGGCGGTGTTCGAGGCTACGCAGTCGGCGATGATCCAGCCAATTGCCGTGGCGGCCAACCGTTCTCAGTTCGTTCAGCTGGTGTTGTCGAACCTGTTCGGCCAGAATGCTCCGGCGATCGCGGCCACCGAAGCCGTCTACGAGGAAATGTGGGCCCGGGACGTCGCGGCGATGGTCGGCTATTTCACCGGCGCCTCGGCCATTGCCGAGGCGCTGCCTCCGTGGGATCAGCTACTCCCGCAACTCTTCTCCGCCGTCGGCAACGTCGGCGCCGGGAATCTGGGTCTGGGAAACATCGGCAGCGTCAATCTGGGCAGCGGCAACACCGGTGGTCTCAACTTCGGTAACGGCAACAAAGGCAACCTCAATTTCGGTGACGGCAACCTCAACGGGATCCTCAATCTCGGCGGCGGCAACACCGGTTCGTTCAACCTCGGCGGCGGTAACACCGGGAGCAGGAACCTCGGTGGCGGCAACCGGGGCAACGGGAACATCGGCTTCGGAAACTCCCAGAGCACCGGCGGCGGAAACGTCGGCAGTGGCAACAGCGGCAGCGGCAACTGGGGAACGGCAATACCGGCAATCTCAACATCGGCAGCGGAAACTTCGGCAGCTCCAACATCGGCTTCGGAAACAGCGGTCCCGGCGCGGTGCCCACGGCCGGCAACTCCAACCTGGGCCTGGGCAACACCGGCAACTCCAATATCGGCATCGGGAACTTCGGCAACTTCAATATCGGCCTGGGCAATAGCGGCGAGTTCAACATCGGCTTCGGCAACTCTGGCAAGAACAACTTCGGCATCGGTCTGACCGGAGAGAATCAGGTGGGGATCAACTTCAACGGGTTGAATTCCGGAAGCGGAAACATCGGCCTGTTCAATTCCGGCAACAACAACGTCGGATTCTTCAACTCCGGACACGGCAACTGGGGTTTCGGCAACTCCGGTGACTTCAACACCGGGCTCGCGAACTCTGGCGACATCAATACCGGCATCATGAACTCCGGTCATCACAACACCGGCTGGGTCAACACCACCAACACTAACGTGGGCTTCGGGAACTCGGGCCACGGAAACGTCGGGTTCTGGAACGCCGGTAGCAACAACGTCGGCGTCGGCAACGGTGGCGGTTTCGCGGTCGGTGCCTTCAACTCGGGCTCGAGCGGCGCCGTGGGCTTCCTTAACTCCGGTGCCAGCAGCGTGGGCTTTTTCAACTCGGGCTCGGGTAACACCGGCTTCGGAAACTCCGGCAACACCAACACCGGTTACTGGAATTCGGGCAGCATCAACACCGGCGCCGGCAACGCGGGCGCGGTCAACACCGGTTTCGGCAGCGCGACCAATACCGGCGCCGCCAGCTCCGGTTTCGGCAATACGGGTGTCGGCACCTCGGGCTTCAACAACAACGGGAACAGCACCTCGGGTTTCCAGAACACCGGCAACTCCAGCGAGGGCTACGGAAACATCGGCAATTTCCAGACCGGCTTCCAAAACACGAACAGCCGCAACACGGGCTTCTTCAATTCGGGCTTCAACGCCGTGGGCTTCTCCAACACCGGCAGTTTCGCCATCGGTTATGCCAACGGCGGCGTCACGGGCAACGTCGGCTTCATGAACGTCGGGACGGACAATTCGGGTTTCGGGCAATCGGGCACGCTGAACTCCGGTTGGGGCAGCTCGGGTAGTAAGAGCTCGGGCAGCAACCATACGGGCGTGAACCAGTCGGGATTTCAGTTCTAGCTGCGCACGGCCGGCGGCGGACTGTCAGCCGGCGGCGGTAAGTTTGGACCGACATGAGTGTGCATGCAACCCAAGCCAAGTACCCCCGTCCCAGCGCGGTAGACGAACTGCTGGACGGGCTCAACCCACAGCAGCGCCAGGCGGTGGTGCACGAAGGCTCGCCGCTGCTGATCGTCGCCGGCGCCGGATCGGGC
The DNA here is from genome assembly GCF_017086405.1 of Mycobacterium gordonae. NCBI lineage: Bacteria > Bacillati > Actinomycetota > Actinomycetes > Mycobacteriales > Mycobacteriaceae > Mycobacterium > Mycobacterium camsae. The sequence goes on along the minus strand of NZ_CP070973.1, from coordinate 5,946,482 downwards.
AAGACGGCGGTGCTGACCCGCCGTATCGCCTACCTGATCGCCGAGCGCGGTGCCGGCGTCGGCCAGATCCTGGCCATCACCTTCACCAACAAGGCCGCCGCCGAGATGCGGGAACGGGTAGTGAATCTGGTCGGTGACCGCGCGCGGTACATGTGGGTGTCCACCTTCCACTCGTCCTGCGTGCGGATCCTGCGCAACCAGGCGTCGTTGATCGAGGGCCTCAACTCCAACTTCTCTATTTACGACGCCGACGACTCCCGGCGGCTGCTGCAGATGATCGGCCGCGACATGGGCCTGGACATCAAGCGATACTCGCCGCGGCTGTTGGCCAACGCCATCTCGAACCTCAAGAACGAACTCATCGACCCGCACCAGGCGGTGTCCAGCCTCACCGACGAATCCGACGATCTGGCACGCACCGTCGCATCGGTCTTCGGCGACTACCAGCGCCGGCTGCGGGCGGCCAACGCGCTGGACTTCGACGACCTGATCGGTGAGACGGTCGCGGTGCTGCAGACGTTTCCCGACATCGCCCAGTACTACCGGCGCCGCTTCCGCCACGTACTGGTCGACGAATACCAGGACACCAACCACGCCCAGTACATGCTGGTGCGGGAGTTAGTGGGGCACGGCACCGCTGAATCGGAAGACGGCGTGCCGCCTGCCGAACTCTGCGTGGTCGGTGACGCCGACCAGTCGATCTACGCCTTCCGCGGAGCCACCATCCGCAACATCGAAGACTTCGAGCGTGACTACCCGGACGCCACCACCATTCTGCTGGAACAGAATTACCGCTCGACGCAGAACATCCTGTCGGCGGCCAACTCGGTGATCGCCCGCAACGCCGGACGCCGCGAGAAGCGGTTGTGGACCGACGCCGGCGAAGGCGAGCTCATCGTCGGGTACGTCGCCGACAACGAGCACGACGAGGCCCGATTCGTGGCCGACGAGATCGATGCGCTGGCCGACCGCGGCGATATCACCTACAACGACGTCGCTGTCTTCTACCGCACCAATAATTCGTCGCGCTCGCTGGAGGAGGTCTTCATCCGGGCCGGCATCCCGTACAAAGTCGTTGGGGGAGTGCGCTTCTACGAGCGCAAGGAGATCCGCGACATTGTGGCCTATCTGCGGGTGCTGGACAACCCGGGTGACGCGGTCAGCATGCGGCGCATTCTCAACACCCCGCGCCGCGGCATCGGCGACCGGGCCGAGGCGTGCGTCGCGGTGTATGCCGAGAATACCGGCGCCAGCTTCGCCGACGCCCTGCAGGCCGCCGCCGAGGGCAAGGTCCCGATGCTCAACACCCGCGCGGAAAAGGCGATCGCCGGCTTCGTCGAGCTGCTCGACGAATTGCGCGGGCACCTCGACGACGACCTGGGTGAGCTCGTCGAGGCGGTGTTGGAACGCACCGGATATCGCCGCGAGCTGGAATCGTCGACCGATCCGCAGGAGTTGGCGCGGCTGGACAACCTGAACGAATTAGTCAGCGTCGCACACGAATTCAGCATCGACTTGGCGAATGCGGCCGCCTTGGCCGATGACGCGCCGGAGGACGAGGACGTTCCCGACACCGGCGTGTTGGCCGCCTTCCTGGAGCGGGTGTCGCTGGTCGCGGATACCGACGAAATCCCCGAGCACGGTTCTGGACTGGTGACGCTGATGACGCTGCACACCGCCAAGGGACTGGAGTTCCCGGTCGTCTTCGTCACCGGCTGGGAGGACGGCATGTTCCCGCACATGCGGGCGTTGGACGACCCGATGGAGCTGTCCGAAGAGCGGCGCCTGGCTTACGTCGGCATCACCCGGGCTCGGCAGCGGCTCTACCTGAGCCGGGCCATCGTCCGTTCATCCTGGGGCCAGCCCATGCTGAACCCGGAATCGCGTTTCCTGCGTGAGATCCCGCAACAACTCATCGAGTGGCGCCGGGTCGCGCCCAAGCCGTCGTTCAGTGCACCGGTCAGTGGCGCGGGGCGGTTCGGGACCCCACGCTCGGCGCCCGTGCGTTCCGGTCCGAGCAAACGGCCGCTGGTGGTGTTGGAGCCCGGCGATCGGGTGACGCACGACAAGTACGGCCTGGGACGCGTCGAGGAAGTCTCCGGCGTCGGAGAATCGGCGATGTCGCTGATCGACTTCGGCAGTGCGGGACGGGTCAAGCTGATGCACAACCACGCGCCGATCAGCAAGCTCTGAGCTCATCGCGCCGAGCGTGCACTGACGGCGACAAAATCGCGAAAAACTAGCCCTCAGTTCACATTCGGCGAAGACGCGGGCCGCACTATTCGGCCCAGCGCTTGGTATCCGGCAGCATCGCCAGGACCACGCTCGCCACCGGCAGCAGTGGCAGCGCGTGCACTATCCATCCCACCCGGGCGCCCGCGATGAACACGCCGAGGTACGTCAGCAGCGCGACAATCGCTCCGGCCACGATCAGATAGCGCCCGAACTGGCGGCGCAGCAACAACATGATCACGCCGCAGACCGTGGTCAACGCGAAGACCAGTGCCAGGAATCCGACGGCGATGCAGAACAGTCGGTCGGTCTGCCACCAACCGGCGATCAGGTCGGTGGCCACTACCGACGTCGCCCATCCGCTGACAATGCTCACGGCGCTGGCCGCCACCGCCGTCCGGGCACTCGGCTCGTGCCGCAGTACGGCGGGCAGCGGCGGAAGCCCTGCGGGACGCGGGATCTGGGTTGTTGGTTGAGAAGTGATCGGGGGCAGCGGACCGGTTGGCGCACGCCGAATGATCTTGGTGCGTGCCCCGTTCGGTGGCTCGGTGGGCTCAGGCGGACTTTCGCTCAGGGACGGATCGCTCGGCCCGGTCACCGTTCAGCCGGCGTAGTTGCCGACGGACAGTCCCCGCTTGGCCAGCCACGGCACGGGGTCGATCCGCTCACTGCCACCCAGCAGCACCTCGAAGTGCAGGTGCGGGCCGGTGGAGTTGCCGCGATTGCCCATGGTGGCGATCTGGTCGCCCGCCATCACGCGTTCACCGACGCTGACCAGCGTGGTGTTGACGTGGCCGTACAGTGTGACGGTGCCGTCGGCATGCATCAGCTTGACCCAGGCGCCGTAGCCGGCGGTGGGCCCGGCGTCGATGACGACGCCGTCGGATACCGCGTAGATCGGCGTCCCGATCGCGTTGGCCAGGTCGATACCGGCGTGCAGGACGCCCCAGCGGTAGCCGAAGTTCGAGGTGAAGATGCCCTTGGTCGGCATGACGTACAGCGGCTGCTGCAGGCGCGCCTCGCGCTGTGCCCGCTCCTGTGCGAACGCCACGCCGCGGGCGAATTCCTCGTTGTGCACCGCAACGTTGGCCGGCTGCGCGGCGATCACCTGGACGCCACGTGGCGCGCTGGAGCCGGGCGCGCCCGACCCGCCGGTGAGCGTCGAGGCGTTGGCGGTAAGCACGGTCTCGATCTTGGTGTTGTTGTCGGACTGGCTAACCGCGGTGTGCGTGGCCGCGGCTGCCGCTCCGGCGGCCATCGCCCCGATCAGCAGACGCCCCTTGGCGGCACTGGTCGGCTGCTTGCGGTGGCTGCCGCCGCGGCGCGGGGCGGGCGTGACGTTGATGGCCTGGGTGATCGCGTGCGCGGTCTCGACGGAAACCCGGGGCAGGACCTCGGTGGCCGGGGCGGCCAGCCACAACGGCGTCAGATCGTCGGTGTCGTCGAGGTCGTCGAGTTCCGGGGCCTGCAGCAGCAAGTCGTCGAACGCGAACTCGGATTCACCGAAATCCAACTCGTCGAGGTCGGCCAGCTCCATGTCATCGAGTTCATCAAACCCATCTAACGGGATGATCTCGGTGACTTCATTGCGCTGATGGGGCCAGCGTTCCCGGGATGCGCGCGCCGATACTGCGGCGGCTGAGCGGGCGAAAAGGTGCTGGGACAACCTGAAATGTCCTCGGATCGTGACCATAACGTTATCTGGACCTTGAGAAGGTATCCGCAAACGTAGGGGGCTGGCAACCTCAGTATGGAAACCGGTCATTTTTGTGACTTGGATCACGTTTCGTGTCGATGGCCATGGCGTGACGTATGCCACAGCGGTGGGATGCGGCGGCAAGGCTGATTTCCGGGGTCGATACAGTTCCTCCGTGCGAGTTGCCGAGTACCGGCACCGCCACCCTAGTTGGCCCTAGCAAGTAAGCCGAGCAAAGGCAGTGACGCCCCATGGATCTGTTCGAGTATCAAGCTAAGGAACTGTTCGCCAAGCACGGCGTACCCGGCACGCAGGGCCGGGTGACCGACACCGCCGAAGGCGCAAAAGCCATCGCGGAGGAGATCGGTGCCCCCGTGATGGTCAAGGCGCAGGTCAAGACCGGCGGCCGGGGCAAGGCGGGTGGCGTGAAATACGCCGCGAACGCCGAGGAAGCCTACGAGCACGCCAAGAACATCTTGGGCCTGGACATCAAGGGCCACATCGTCAAGAAGTTGCTGGTCGCCGAGGCCAGCGACATCGCCGAGGAGTACTACCTCTCGTTCCTGCTCGACCGCGCCAACCGCACCTACCTGGCGATGTGCTCGGTCGAGGGTGGCATGGAGATCGAGGAGGTCGCCGCCACCAAACCTGACCGGCTGGCCAAGGTGCCGGTGAACGCCGTCAAGGGTGTCGACCGGGCCCTTGCACGGTCCATCGCCGAGCAGGGCCACCTGCCCGCAGAGGTGCTCGACGCCGCCGCCGTCACGATCGAAAAGCTATGGGGCGTATTCGTCGGCGAGGACGCCACCCTGGTCGAGGTCAACCCGCTGGTGCGCACGCCGGATGACAAGATCTTGGCGCTGGACGGCAAGGTCACCCTGGACGCCAACGCCGATTTCCGTCAGCCCGGGCACGCCGAGTTCGAGGACCGCGCTGCTACCGACCCCTTGGAGCTCAAGGCCAAGGAACACGACCTCAACTACGTCAAGCTCAGCGGTGAAGTCGGGATCATCGGCAACGGCGCGGGCCTGGTGATGTCGACGCTGGATGTGGTCGCCTACGCCGGTGAGAAGCACGGCGGCGTGAAGCCGGCCAACTTCCTGGACATCGGGGGCGGTGCGTCGGCCGAGATCATGGCGGCCGGACTGGACGTGATCCTGGGCGACCCGGAAGTCAAGAGTGTGTTCGTCAATGTCTTCGGCGGCATCACGTCGTGCGACGCGGTGGCGGCCGGGATCGTCAAGGCCCTGGAAATCCTGGGCGACGAGGCCAACAAGCCGCTGGTGGTCCGCCTGGACGGCAACAACGTCGAAGAAGGCCGTCGCATCCTGGCCGACGCCAACCACCCGCTGGTGATCCAGGCCGACACCATGGACGCCGGCGCCGACAAAGCCGCCGAGCTGGCGAGCGCCTGAAAGACATCTCACGAAGTTAAAGGTCAAGCCGCGAGCTGGAGAGGAGGTGGGAACGCAACATGTTCGTCGTAGAGCTGGCCGGTGTGCAGGCAGTGGTGGAGTTGGCCGAGGAATTTGTTGAACAGGTGTCGTTGGGCTTGATGGTTCCAGTCTCCGGCTGCGCGGCGGGCGTCGAAGTGCCTGCGGGCTCCCGGGGAGGCGCGCAGCGATGCCAGGGCCCAGATCGGGCCGACAGCGTTGAGGCGACGGTTTTTGATATGGCGTTGCAGGACAGCGGTTTTCTTGCCGCTAGCACGGGTGATCGGCGCCGATCCGGCGAACGCTTTGAGTCCGCGGGCATCGGCGAAACGGGTGCGGTCGTCACCGATCTCGGCGAGCACCCGGGCACCGGCGAGCATCCCCAGTCCGGGGAAACTGGTGATGATCTTGGCGTCCGGGTGTTGGTCAAAATGGGCGATCGCCGCCTCGGCGAGTGCGTCGGCGGCAGCGCAGGCCGCGTCGAACTGGCTCAGCAGCGCGGTCAGGTGAATGCCCATCGCGTTCTCCACCACCGGTGGCTGGTGCAGGTAGGTGTCGGTGAAGATGTCGCGCAGCCGCTCGACGTCACGGTCGAGGTAGCGTTTGCGGCCGGCTTTGATCAGCAGCCGCCGCAACCGGGCCGGCGTCAGGTTGGCGGCCTGAGTGGGCGTCGGCGCGGCGGTCAGGACGGTGCGGGCATCGGCGCGGGCCAGTCCGCCTTCGGGCAGGCCGGCGAACGCGACCAGCGCGGCCGGGTAGAAGTCTTTGAGGAGATCGCGGATCTGATTGCCGACCTGCTGACGCGCCCAGACCGCGTCCTGCTGGGCCCGGGCCAACACCCGGATCGCTTGGGCCAGATCGGTATCGGCCGGCAACGGGCGGTGCGCGTCTGGGTCGGTGCGCACGATGTTGGCGAGCAGCACCGCGTCGGTGGCATCGGATTTGGCGCCGGAGACCGAGTACCGGGCCCGGTAGCGGGAGGCAGCCAGTGGGTTGATCGGATAGATCACCCGGCCGGTTTCGCGCAACGCCGCGACGAACAGGCCACGGTCGGTTTCGATCCCGATCGGGATCGGATCCTCGGCGGTGTCGCCGGCTTCGGCCAGCAGCGTCAGCAGTGCGGCGAATCCGGCGGCGTCGTTACTGACCCGGCCGCGGGCCACCACTTTGCCATCGTCATTGATCACCGCGACATCGTGATGGGCTGTAGCCCAATCAATTCCGCAATACTGTCTCAATGTTCCTTGACTCCTTCGGTTGATCATCGTGCTGTTACCGGTGGACTCACGCGGCGCCCTAATCGTGGGACTCAAAGGTCCGTCATCTCACTAGCCGTCCGTGACTCCAGCGCACCGCAGGACTTCGTTCTGTCGAAGAGCTCAAGGCTCGGGAACAACCATCGGGAAGTCAACCCTGCGGCAGGCTCGGGCAACGGAATCCCACCACCTCACCGGGAGGTCTGCCGCCAGGCGCGCCGTTCTTTCAGAAGTCGTCGAACGACGGGACAACTCAGGCGTCACCTGGCAGCAGACCGATCAGAAATAGTCCCGGTCATTTCGACCGATCAACCCATCCCTACAAACGATTAGGACCCCTGAGAGCAATGGCTATCTTCCTGACTTCTGAGAACAAGGTCGTCGTCCAGGGCATCACCGGCGCAGAGGCCACCAAGCACACCGCGCGGATGCTGGCGGCCGGCACCCAGATCGTGGGCGGGGTGAATGCCCGTAAGGCGGGTACCACGGTCGCGCACAAGGACGCCGAGGGCAACCCGATCGAGTTGCCGGTTTTCGGCAGCGTCGTGGAGGCGATCGAGAAGACCGGCGCCGATGTGTCGATCATCTTCGTGCCGCCGGTGTTCGCCAAGGACGCGATGATCGAGGCCATCGACTCGGAGATCCCGTTGCTGGTGGTCATCACCGAGGGGATTCCGGTGCAGGACAGCGCATATGCCTGGGCCTATAACGTCGAGAAAGGCCAGAAGACCCGGATTATCGGGCCGAACTGCCCGGGCATCATCAGCCCGGGACAGTCGCTGGTCGGCATCACCCCGGCCAACATTAGCGGTCCCGGTCCGGTCGGGCTGGTGTCCAAGTCGGGCACGCTGACCTACCAGATGATGTACGAGCTGCGCGATTTCGGGTTTACCACCTCGATCGGCATCGGCGGCGACCCGATCATCGGCACGACCCACATCGACGCCATCGAGGCGTTCGAGAAGGACCCCGACACCAAGCTCATCGTGATGATCGGTGAGATCGGCGGTGACGCCGAGGAGCGCGCGGCCGATTTCATCAAGGCCAACGTCACCAAGCCGGTGGTCGGCTATGTCGCGGGATTCACCGCGCCGGAGGGTAAGACCATGGGCCACGCGGGCGCCATCGTGTCCGGTTCATCGGGCACCGCGGCCGCGAAGAAGGACGCATTGGAAGCCGCCGGCGTGAAGGTCGGCAAGACGCCGTCGGAGACCGCTGCCCTGGCGCGGGAGATCCTGAAGACCTTGTAGCGCGCGAGCAGCCGCAACAGCCCCTCGTTTCGTGCCGAAATGAGGGGCTGTTGCGTCTGCTCGGCTGAGTCAGGGCAGCCCGTCGGCGCCGAGGAGCAACCCGGCGGTGCCGCCCTGCCCGACCACACCGCCCGGGCCACCGGGGTTGCCGCCGTTGCCCCCGTTGCCGATCACCTTGGCGGAGCCACCGTTGCCTCCTGCTCCGGCGCTACCGACGGCGAAGAACTTCTGGCCACCAGTACCACCGGCGCCGCCGTCTCCGGCGAGAATTCCGCCGTCGCCGCCGTTACCGCCGACTCCGCCCAGGTCTGCGCCGAAGCCGCCGTTCCCGCCGACGCCGCCCGGACCGAAGAGTGGCGTCGCCCCGCCGTCGCCACCGTGGCCCCCAATGCCGAGCAGTACGCCCCCGGTGCCCCCGGCGCCGCCGAACCCGGCGTTGCCCTGCGGGCCGAAGCCACCTGTCCCGCCGGTGCCCCCGAACCCCGTGAGACCGGCGTTGCCGCCCGCGCCGCCCGCACCGGCGACACCAGAACCGGTCCCGCCGGTTCCGCCCACGCCTCCGGCGCCGCCGGCGCCGAACAGGACGCCGATCAGAACTTGGTCCGTTCCGCCTGCGCCGCCGCCGCCACCGATGCCGAACAATCCCGCCGCGCCACCCGCACCGCCCTGACCGGCGGGAGCGCCGGCGGCGACGGCCCCACCGCCGGTACCACCGGCCCCCGCCGAAACCGATGAATAGCCCGCCCGCGCCGCCTTTCCCACCGACGCCGCCGTCTCCGGCGCTGCCGCCGGGCCCGCCAGTGCCGAACAATCCCGCGGCGCCGCCGTTACCACCGTTGCGCAACGCCGAACCGCTCCCGCCGGCACCGCCGTCGCCCCACAGCAGCCCGCCGTCGCCGCCATTGGCTCCGGATCCCGGTGCGGCGTTGGCCCCGTTGCCGATCAGCGGGCGGCCGAGCAGCAACTGGGTAGGTGTATTGATCACGCCGAGAATCTGCTGCTCGATAAGCTGCAGCGGCGAGGCGGCCGCCGCCTCCGCGGTGGTGTACTGCGCCGCGCCTGCGCCCATCAGCTCTACGAATTGGCTGTGGAACGCGGCCGCGTGGGTGCTGAGCAACTGATAGGTCCGGGCGTGGGCGCCGAACAGGGCGGCGATCGCCGCGGACACTTCATCGGGCCATCGCGTTGGCCTGGCTGAGCGTCGAGCCGATGTTGGCCAGATCGGCGGCGGCGGCCGTGAGGAAGTCGGGCGCCGTGGTGACGAAGGACATCTGCTCACCTACCCACGGGCGATGGGGTGTTCGAGAGGTGCTTGGCGTATCCCGATATTGCTGCAGGTGAGCCCGGTTTCCCCGGACCCGCCGCGGCTGTCTCGCGGCAGGTCCGGTAGATAGTAAGGCTATGAATCTTGATCCGCGGACGCCCGTGCTCGTCGGCGTCGGGCAGGCCGCCGAGCGCATCGACGACCCCGGTTATCGGGCGATGTCGCCTGTAGAACTGGCCGCGGCCGCAGCCCAGGCCGCGCTCGACGATTGCGGCGTCACCGCCGCTGCCGCCGAGGTCGACACCATTGCGGCGCTGCGACAGTTCGAGATCTCCGGACCGGTGGCCAACGCGCCGCTGGGGCGGTCCAACAATTACCCACGCTCGGTCGCCAAGCGGATCGGTGCCGAGCCGCGTCGTGTGATTCTGGAGATCGTGGGCGGGCAGGGCCCCCAGCACCTGGTCACCGAACTGGCGAGCGAGATCGCGGCGGGTCGCTCGGAGGTCGCCCTGGTATTCGGCTCGGATGCCACGTCCACGCTGCGGTATTTCGCGGGGCGCGAGGACAAGCCGGACTTCAGCGAGACCGTCGACGGTGACCTGGAAGACCGCGGACCCGGCATCGAGAAGTACATGTCGCACTACACGGTGATTCACGGACTGGTGGATGCGCCGACGCAATACGCGCTGATGGAGAACGCGCGGCGCGCGACCACCGGCCTCGGGCCGGCCAGCTACCTGCGGCGGATGGCCGAACTGTTCGCGCCGTTCAGCAAGGTCGCGGCCGGCAACCCCTACTCCGCCGCGCCAGTGGAGCGGACGGTCGAGGAATTGCTCACCGTCACCGAGAGCAACCGGATGATCGCCGAGCCCTATCCGCGGTTGCTGGTGGCCCGCGACCAGGTGAACCAGGGTGCGGCGGCGCTGCTGATGTCGGTGGAGGCCGCGCGTCGGCTCGGTGTTCCCGAGGAAAAATGGGTGTTCCTGCACGGACATGCCGACCTGGAAGAGCAGAGCTTCTTGGCGCGTCCGGATCTGGGGCATGCGCCGTCGGCGGTCATGGCGGCCCGCGAAGCACTCGACGTGGCCGGCATCGGCGTCGACGATATCGCCACCTTCGATCTGTATAGCTGCTTTCCGGTGCCGGTTTTCAACATCTGCGACGGGCTGGGTATCGCCCCCGACGATCCGCGCGGGTTGACGCTGACCGGCGGGTTGCCGTTCTTCGGCGGTGCCGGCAACAACTACTCGATGCACGGTGTTGCTGAAACCGTGAATCGAATGCGAAGCGTCCCAGGGCAATTCGGTCTTGTCGGGGCCAACGGCGGCATCCAGAGCAAGTACTCGGTCGGCGTCTACTCGACCACCCCGGCCCAGTGGCGGCCGGATCGCAGCGCGGAACTGCAGGCGCAGATCAACAGCGGACCGACCGTGTCGGTCACGGAGAACCCCGACGGTCCCGCCACCATCGAGACCTACACGGTGCGTCGCGATAACGGCCGACCGACGGGCATCGTCATCGGTCGGCTCGCCGCCGACGACAGCCGTTTCCTGGCCACCACCGAGGACGACGCACTGGTGGCCCTGTTGACCGACGGTGACCCGCTCGGGCAGCCGGTGCTGGTGCGCTCGTTCGATTACGGCAACCGCTGCACCGCAGGTTAGGCGAAGGACGCCAGCTTGCCGGCCAGTCGCTCCACGTATGAGGCCACCTTGTCCTCGTCGGCGTCCGGCAGGCCGAACAGCACCTCGGTCACGCCGAGGTCCGCCCAGCGGGCCAACTTCTCCGCATCCGGCTTGAAGTCGAGCGCCACGATCTGCGGGGCACCGTCGCGGCCCGCTGCCGCCCACGTGTCCTGCAGCAACTTGACCGGCTCATCGATGTCGAAGTCGCGCGGCGTGGTGATCCAGCCGTCGGCGCTGCGCGCGATCCACTTGAAGTTCTTTTCGTTGCCCGCGGCGCCCACCAGCACAGGAATGTGCGCCTGAGCCGGCTTGGGCCACGCCCAGCTCGGACCGAATTTCACGAACTCGCCGTCGTACTCCGCCTCTTCCTGGGTCCACAGCGCGCGCATCGCCTCCAGGTACTCGCGCAGCATGGTCCGTCGCCGGCCGGGTGGCACGTTGTGGTCGGCCAACTCGTCGGTGTTCCAGCCGAATCCGACACCGAGACTGACGCGCCCGCCGGACAGATGATCCAGCGTGGCGATACTTTTCGCCAAGGTGATCGGGTCGTGCTCGACGGGCAAGGCCACCGCCGTCGACAGCCGGACCCGAGACGTCACCGCGCACGCCGCGCCCAGGCTCACCCAGGGGTCCAGAGTGCGCATGTAGCGGTCGTCGGGCAGTGACTCGTCACCGGTGGTGGGATGAGCCGCCTCGCGTTTGATCGGGATGTGGGTGTGTTCGGGCACGTAGAAGGTTTGAAAACCATGCGTGTCGGCGAGTTGCGCGGCTGCCGCCGGGGAGATGCCGCGGTCGCTGGTGAACAGAACGAGGCCGTAGTCCATGCCCCAATTTAGAACGTGTTCTACTTTTGTCCGCGGGCGGCCCCTGGGTCCGGCCCCGGCGGCTGGCGGCATTGGTTGAGGAACGTGCGCTAGCGTGGTTGATCGAATGGCGTCGTAGGAAGCAACGCAGCGTGGTGGCGCCGCCCCGGCGTTCGAAGGCAGCGGAAAGCAACAGGAGGACTCATGACCTACCCGCCCGGTAGTCCCGGATACCCATCCGCGCAACAACCGGCCGGCTCGTACGGCGCCGCCGCACCTGCCGCCCCCGCCGAGCCAGGCGAAAGCAAGCTGGGGCTCTACCTGGCCATTGCGGTAGCGGCCCTGGGCCTGTTGGCATACTTCTTCAGCTTCGGCCCGATGTTCACCTACAACTCCGAGATCGGTGGATCCGGCGCTGAGGTGTCCGGTGACACCGGCTTGGCGGTTGCCGTCGCCCTGTTGGCCGCGCTCCTCGCGGGTGTCGGGCTGCTGCCCAAGGCCAAGAGCTACGTGCCCGTCGTGGCGGTGCTCTCGGTGCTCGGCGTGTTGCTCATCATCGCCGCCACATTCAACAAGCCCAGCTCGTTCTCCACCGGCTGGGCGCTGTGGATCGTGCTGGTGTGCATCGTGTTCCAGGCGGTGGCAGCGGTCGGTGCGCTGCTCCTGGACTCGGGTGTGATCACCGCGCCGACGCCGCGTCCCAAGTACGACCCGTTCGGCGGCGGTTACGGGCAGTACGGGCAGTACGGGCAGTACGGGGGCCAGCCGGGCGGGTACTACGGTCAGCCGGGTGCACAGCAGCCCGCGCAGAATCCGGGGCAGTCGTCCGGGTACGGCTCGCAGTATGGGGGTGGCTACTCGTCGAACCCCAATCCCCAATCCGGCGGATTCTCGGCGCAGCCCACGCAGCAGGTGCCCCAGCAACAGGGCCCGACCAACACCCCGCCCACCGGCTTCCCGAGTTTCAGCCCGCCACCCCCGGTCAGCGCAGGCACCGGATCACAAGGTGGGTCTGCGCCGGTTAACTACGGCAACCCCGCCAGCGGTGGCCAGCAGTCGTCCTATGGTCAGGGCCAGCAGTCGTCGCCTGGTTCGGCGCCGGTATAACCGTGCGCTCGCGCGCCTAGTCAGGCTCGTGCGCGAAGAGTGACGAGGGTGTCGGCAAGAAACGGAGAAACGGGCGCCCGTCAGGCGCGGGACCTGGTCCGGGTCGCATTCGCTCCCGCTGTGGTGGCGGTGGTGGTCATCGCGGCAGTGACGCTGCTGCAGCTGCTGATCGCCAACAGCGACATGACCGGCGCATTGGGCGCCATCGCCAGCATGTGGCTTGGGGTGCACCAGGTACCCGTCTCCATCGGCGGTCGTGAGCTGGGCGTGATGCCGCTGTTGCCGGTCATGCTGATGGTGTGGGGTACCGCACGGACCACGGCGCGCGCGACCTCGCCGTATTCGTCGTGGCTGGTGATCCGGTGGGTCATCGCGTCGGCGTTGGGCGGTCCGCTGTTGATCGCCGCCATCGCACTGGCCGTCATCCACGATGCGTCGTCGGTGCTGACCGAGCTGCAGACGCCCAGTGCGCTGCGCGCGTTCACCAGCGTGCTGGTGGTGCACGCCGTCGGGGCCGCGATCGGGGTCTGGTCACGGGCGGGACGGCGCGCCCTGGCCGCGTCTGTACTGCCCAACTGGCTCGGTGATTCGTTACGCGCCGCTTCGGCCGGGGTGCTGGCCCTGCTCGGACTCTCCGGTGTGGTGACGGCGGGGTCGCTGGTCGTGCACTGGTCGACCATGCAAGACCTGTACGGCATCACCGATTCGATCTGGGGCCAGTTCAATCTGACCGCGCTGTCGGTGCTGTACGCGCCGAATGTCATGGTGGGTGCCGCTGCAGTCGCCGTCGGGTCCAGCGCCCATATCGGCTTCGCGACGTTCAGTTCGTTCACCGTGTTCGGCGGCGACGTGCCGGCCTTGCCGATTCTGGCGGCGGCGCCCACTCCGCCACTGGGTCCGGTCTGGGTCGCGTTGCTCATCATCGGCGCGGCATCCGGTGTGGCGGTGGGTCAGCAGTGTGCCCGGCGTGCGCTGCCGCTCATCCCTGCGGTTGCCAAGTTGCTGGTGGCGGCCCTGGTGGCGGCGATGATGATGACGCTGCTGGGTTACGGCGGCGGCGGCAAGCTGGGTAACTTCGGCGACGTCGGCGTCGACCACAGCGCCATGTTCCTGGGCGTGTTGTTCTGGTTCACCGTGGTGGGTGGGGTCACCGTGGTGATGGCCGGAGGCGTTCGGCGACGGCCGCGACGGCGGCGGGTCAAACCGGCGGCTCGGGTGCCGGTGCCGGAGCCGGTGGACCAAGACGAGCCGTTGTTGGGGGCTTTCGACGACGATGATGTCGACTTAGGTGGCGAAGAGGAACCCGCGTCGCCCGACGGGCAGGCGGACGATCCGCCCCGCGTTTCGGAGGAAGACTAGTTCGTCTCGGTCCGCCTTGAGTCTGCAAAGGTGGCGTCGAGTCTGAGCTGAGGGCTGCGCCAAGGGCGGCGGGATAGCCCTGGGTGCAGTCTCGTTGAAGCCTCCGGCCGCAGAGCGGCCGGCATCGTCGCCCGACTAGGCTCGACTTGTCGGACTCCTCCTCCGGCCGCAGAGCGGCCGGCATCGTCGCCCGACTAGGCTCGACTTGTCGGACTCCTCCTCCGGCCGCAGAGCGGCCGGCATCGTCGCCCGACTAGGCTCTGGCGTGTGCAGGAACCGCTCCGTGTACCCCCGAGTGCACCGGCGCGGCTGGTGGTGCTGGCATCCGGCACCGGTTCGCTGCTGAACGCGATGCTGGACGCCGCCCGAGGTGACTATCCGGCGCGGGTGGTGGCCGTGGGGGTCGATCGCGACTGCCGGGCCACCCAGATCGCCGCCGGCGCCGACATTCCCGCCTTCGCCGTCCGCGTCGGCGAGCACCCGACCCGCGACGACTGGGACGCGGCGATCACCGAGGCCACTGCCGCCCACCACCCCGACCTGGTAGTCTCCGCGGGATTCATGAGAATTCTTGGCCGGCAATTCCTTTCGCGATTCAACGGTCGCATCCTGAACACTCACCCGGCCCTGCTGCCCGCCTTTCCCGGCGCGCACGGCGTCCGCGACGCGCTGGCTTATGGCGTGAAAGTCACCGGCTGTACGGTGCACCTGGTGGATGCCGGCGTGGACACGGGCCCGATACTGGCGCAGCAGCCCGTCGAGGTGCGCGACGGCGACAACGAAGAGACCCTGCATGAACGCATCAAGGTTGTGGAGCGCCAACTGCTGGTGGAGGTGGTGGCCGCGATCGCGACCCGCGGTGTGACGGTTACAGAGCGAAAGGCGACCCTGGGATGAACATCGACAAGAAGCCGATCCGTCGCGCCTTGATCAGCGTGTACGACAAGACCGGTCTGGTCGAACTCGCCCAGGGCCTGACCGCCGCCGGTGTCGAGATCGTCTCGACCGGATCGACCGCGAAGACCATTGCCGACAAGGCGATTCCGGTGACCCGCGTCGAGGAACTCACCGGCTTTCCGGAGGTGCTCGACGGCCGCGTCAAGACCCTGCACCCCAAGGTGCACGCGGGCCTGCTGGCCGACCTGCGCAAGCCCGAACACCGCGCCTCGCTCGAGAAGCTCGGCGTCGCCGCCTTCGAACTGGTCGTGGTCAATCTCTATCCGTTCACCCAGACCGTCGACTCCGGTGCCAGCCCCGACGAGTGCGTCGAGCAGATCGACATCGGCGGGCCGTCGATGGTGCGCGCGGCGGCCAAGAACCACCCCAGCGTCGCGGTGGTCGTCGACCCGCTCGGGTACGACGGCGTGCTGGCCGCGGTCCGGCACGGCGGATTCACCCTGGCCGAGCGGAAGAAGCTGGCGTCGTTGGCTTTTCAGCACACCGCCGAATACGACATCGCCGTGGCGACCTGGATGCAGCAAACGCTGGCGCCCGAAGAACCGCCGCAGGAGTTCCTGCACTTCTTCGCGAAGAACTGGCGCCGCCAGGCCACCCTGCGCTACGGCGAGAACCCGCACCAGCACGCGGCGCTCTACACCGACCCCGCCGCCTGGCCGGGTTTGGCGCAGGCCGCGCAGCTACACGGAAAAGAGATGTCCTACAACAACTTCACCGATGCCGATGCGGCCTGGCGGGCGGCCTTCGACCACCAGCAGACGTGTGTGGCGATCATCAAGCACGCCAATCCGTGCGGCATCGCGATCTCCGACGTCTCGGTTGCCGACGCCCACCGCAAGGCCCACGACTGCGACCCGTTGAGCGCCTTCGGCGGTGTGATCGCGGCCAACACCGAGGTCAGTGTCGAAATGGCGGAGTACGTCAGCACCATCTTCACCGAGGTCATCGTGGCGCCCGCGTACGAACCCGGCGCCGTCGAGGCATTGACGCGCAAGAAGAACATCCGGGTGCTGCTCGCCTCCGAGCCACTCGAGGGCGGACACGAACTCCGCCCGATCAGCGGTGGCCTGTTGATTCAGCAGCGCGACCAACTCGACGCCCCCGGCGACGACCCGAACAACTGGACCCTGGCCACCGGCGAGCCCGCCGACCCCGCCGCCCTCACCGACCTGGTGTTCGCCTGGCGGGCCTGCCGCGCGGTCAAGTCGAACGCGATCGTGATCGTCGCCGGCGGCGCCACCATCGGCGTCGGCATGGGCCAGGTGAACCGGGTCGACGCAGCCCGGCTTGCCGTCGAACGCGGCGGTGACCGGGTCAACGGCGCCGTGGCGGCCTCCGACGCGTTCTTCCCCTTCCCGGACGGACTGGAGACGCTTACCGCCGCCGGCGTCAAAGCAGTCGTGCACCCGGGGGGTTCGGTGCGCGACGAGGAAGTCACCGCGGCCGCCGCCAAAGCCGGTGTCACGCTGTACCTCACCGGCGCCCGGCACTTCGCGCACTGAGCGCTCACCGAGTCACGGTCGTGCGCAGCGCGTAGCTTGGAGAGGTGACTTCACCGAGCAATCTGCCCCGAACCCTTGGCGAGCTGCGTGCCTCCGGTCATCGCGAGCGGGGGGTCAAGCAGGAGATCCGCGAAAATCTGCTTACCGCGCTGGCGGACGGCGACGAAGTATGGCCCGGCATCCTCGGTTTCGACGACACCGTGATTCCTCAACTCGAACGGGCGTTGATCGCCGGACACGACTTCGTGCTGCTCGGCGAACGCGGCCAGGGCAAGACCCGCCTGCTAAGGGCGCTGACTGGTCTGCTCGACGAGTGGACGCCGGTGATCGACGGATCCGAGTTGGGCGAACACCCCTACACACCCATCACCCCGGAGTGGATCCGGCGCGCCGCACAGCTGCAGGACGACCTGCCGGTGGCCTGGAAGCACCGCAGCGAGCGCTACACCGAGAAGCTCGCCACGCCGGACACCAGCGTGGCCGACCTGGTCGGGGACATCGACCCGATCAAGGTCGCCGAAGGCCGCAGCCTCGGCGACCCGGAAACCATTGCCTACGGACTGATCCCGCGCGCACACCGCGGCATCGTCGCCGTCAACGAGCTGCCGGACCTGGCCGAGCGGATTCAGGTCTCGATGCTGAACGTGATGGAAGAGCGCGACATCCAGGTCCGCGGCTACACGTTGCGGCTGCCGCTGGACGTGCTGGTGGTGGCCAGCGCCAACCCCGAGGACTACACCAACCGCGGCCGCATCATCACTCCGCTCAAGGACCGGTTCGGCGCCGAGATCCGCACCCACTACCCGCTGGAGTTGGCGGCCGAGATCGGCGTGATCGCCCAGGAGGCCCACCTGAGCGCCCAGGTGCCCGACTATCTGCTGCAGGTGATCGCCCGGTTCGCCCGCTACCTGCGCGAGTCCAGTTCGGTGGACCAGCGTTCCGGGGTGTCGGCGCGCTTCGCCATCGCGGCGGCCGAGACGGTCGCGGCCGCGGCCCGGCACCGCGGCGCGATCCTCGGCGAGACCGACCCGGTGGCCCGGGTGGTCGACCTGGGCACCGTCATCGAGGTGCTGCGCGGCAAGTTGGAATTCGAATCCGGCGAGGAAGGCCGCGAGCAGGCCGTGCTCGAGCACCTGCTGCGCCGCGCCACCGCCGACACCGCCTCCCGGGTGCTGGGCGGTGTGGACGTCGGCACTCTGGTGTCCGCGGTCGAACGGGGATCCGCGGTGACGACGGGGAACGTGTGTCGGCCAAAGACGTGTTGGCCGCGGTGCCCGGGCTGCCGGTCGTGGACAAGATCGCGACGAAATTGGGCGCCGAGTCCGAGGGGGAGCGGGCCGCGGCATTGGAACTGGCGCTGGAGGCGTTGTATCTGGCGAAGCGGGTCGACAAAGTCTCCGGGGAGGGGCAGACCGTCTATGGCTAGTAGCGGGCACTCACAGCGATACTCGGCGTATACCGGCGGTCCCGATCCGCTGGCTCCGCCGGTGGATCTGCGTGAGGCGCTCGAACAGATCGGGCAGGACGTGATGGCGGGCACCTCGCCGCGCCGGGCCCTGTCCGAATTGCTCCGGCGCGGCACCGAGAACATGCGCGGCGCCGACCGGCTGGCCGCCGAGGCCAACCGCAAGCGTCGGGAGTTGCTGCGGCGCAACAACTTGGACGGGACTCTGGGAGAAATCAAGAAGCTGCTGGACGAGGCGGTGCTGGCCGAACGCAAGGAACTGGCCCGTGCGCTGGACGACGACGCGCGCTTCTCGGAGCTGCAGCTGGAGTCGTTGCCGCCGTCGCCGGCGAAGGCGGTCCAGGAGCTGTCCGAATACCAGTGGCGCAGCCCGGAGGCCCGGCAGAAGTACGAGCAGATCAAGGACCTGCTGGGGCGGGAGATGCTTGACCAGCGCTTCGCGGGGATGAAGCAGGCTCTGGAAGGCGCCACCGACGAGGACCGCCAGCGGGTCAACGAGATGCTGGACGACCTGAACGACTTGCTGGACAAGCACTCTCGCGGCGAAGACACCCAGCAGGACTTCGAGGAATTCATGGACAAGCACGGCGAGTTCTTCCCGGAGAACCCGCAGAACGTCGATGAGCTGCTGGACTCGCTGGCCAAACGGGCCGCCGCCGCGCAACGGTTCCGCAACAGCCTCAGCCAGCAGCAGCGCGACGAGCTGGACGCGTTGGCGCAGCAGGCCTTTGGGTCACCGTCGCTGATGAACGCGCTGAATCGCCTAGATGCCCATCTGCAGGCCGCCCGGCCGGGTGAGGACTGGACGGGGGATCAGCAGTTCTCCGGCGACAACCCGTTGGGCATGGGCGAGGGCGCCCAGGCGCTGGCCGACATCGGCGAGTTGGAGCAACTGGCCGAGCAGCTCTCGCAGGCGTACCCGGGCGCGACCATGGACGACGTCGACCTTGACGCGTTGGCCCGGCAACTCGGTGACGACGCTGCCGTGGATGCCCGAACGCTGGCCGAACTCGAACGTGCGCTGCTCAATCAGGGCTTTCTGGACCGGGGTTCCGACGGCCAGTGGCGCCTGTCTCCCAAGGCCATGCGCAGGCTCGGTGAGACGGCGTTGCGCGATGTGGCACAACAACTTTCGGGTCGACATGGAGAACGTGACCACCGGCGGGCCGGCGCGGCCGGTGAGCTGACCGGAGCCACCAGGCCCTGGCAGTTCGGCGACACCGAACCGTGGAACATTTCCCGCACCCTCACCAATGCTGTGCTGCGACAGTCTGGAACGCATACGCTCGACGGCTCGTTGCGCATCACCGTCGACGACGTCGAGGTCTCCGAGACCGAGATGCGTACGCAGGCCGCCGTGGCGCTGTTGGTGGACACCTCGTTCTCGATGGTGATGGAGAACCGGTGGCTGCCGATGAAGCGGACCGCGCTGGCGCTCAACCATCTGGTGAGCACCCGGTTCCGGTCAGATGCGTTGCATATCGTGGCCTTTGGCCGCTATGCCCGTACCGTGACGGCCGCCGAGCTGACCGGCTTGGAGGGCGTCTACGAGCAGGGCACCAACCTGCACCATGCGCTCGCACTGGCGGGCCGCCACCTGCGCCGACATCCCAACGCGCAGCCCGTCGTGCTGGTGGTCACCGACGGAGAGCCGACCGCCCACCTGGAGGACTACGGTGGGGAAGGGCGTTCTGCTGTGTTTTTTGATTACCCGCCGAATCCGCGGACCATCTCCTTCACCGTCAAGGGTTTCGACGAGATGGCCCGGCTTGGCGCGCAGATCACCATTTTCCGGCTGGGCAGCGACCCCGGGCTAGCCCGGTTCCTGGACAAGATCGCCCGCCGGGTCGAAGGGCGGGTGGTAGTGCCCGATCTCGACGGACTCGGAGCCGCGGTCGTGGGGGACTACCTACGTTCACGACGGCGCCGTTGACAAGCGCGAGGAGACGCGAAAGCAACGCCAGCAGCACGAAAAGGGCGCTTGCACGTGGTGCTTGCGCCCAACTAGTAAGCGTCGACGCTGCGGCCGCCCGGCGATCCGTACAGGTATGGGTAGTGCACACTCGGGTCGTTCGCGGGCCGTGAGTCCGGCGGCGGCGGTGCGGTCCGCCACGCGCCCGGCAGGTGGCAGCCCGTGTCATAGGAGTAGTCCAGGGGACCGCCGCCGCCGCTGACCAGGTTGACCCTGGCGCCGTCGTCGCGGATCTGAGAATCGTTGGCCGCACCTATCGGCAGCGGCGGACTGCCGGGCGCGGAGTTGTTCGGCGCAAAACCGGCGGCCGCGAATATCGGAGCGAGTTCGGTGGCGATCTGCAGCCACTGGGTGGCAGCGGGTGGCGGGTCGGCGAAAAACATGTCGCTGTTGACCTGACGGCCGATGCTGCGAGTGAACGGGTCATCGCAACCGTTAGTGGAGTGAGTGGCGGCCATGCTCGAGAACCGGCTCTGGGGTGAGTGTTTGCCGATCACCGCGCGAATTGCGGTGTCGAGCTCGCCGAGCTGACGCTCGACGGCTTCCAGATCGGGCCGAGCGTTGACGATCCGTTGCAGCCGGTCCAGTTCGGACCGTCCAGGATTGGCGCTCGGATTCCAGGCCGTCGGCTTGAGGCAGCCAGCCAATGTGAGGGCGATACCGAGCAACGCCACCGCCCGCCGGGTCATGGCCGGCATGGGTCAGGCCGGGGGGTGATCAGGTCGGCGGGCAGTCCCGCCAGCACCACCGCAAGGTTGTAGCCACTCATCCGTAGATTTCCGTTGCTTCCCGCGCGGGCATATTCGGAATGCCCATAGGCCTGTTCGTGCAATTGCCCGTCACCGTACGGGTAACCCCACGCGTACCCCTCATCAGTGGACAACTCGGCCATCCCGGGCACGTCCTGGGGCGGGGCGCCGAAGGCTTTGAATCCCGGAATAAGCTCGGCGACAACGTCGTCCGCACCGATCATGAAGTAGGCGTGACCGGGCGGTGTGCCAAGCTGCGCGGCGTCGGTGAGTTCGGCGCCGGGCGAACCGTACAGCACCACATCGCTCACCGGAGCGCCCTGCTGCAACGCCAGGCTGGTCGTCAGCGACCCGTAGGAGTGCCCGAAGGCGACGATGTGCGGGTCGGGGATGTTGCCGGCTGCCGCGAGGCCGCGGTAGAAGCTGTTGAGGGCTCGGGCGCCGTCGCGTGCTTGCCAGTCGTGCGCCACATCGCGCAGGCTGTCCGGTGCGTCGTAGCCGAGCCAGGCGATCGAGGCGACTGCATCGGGGTTGGCCACCTTGGCGTTGCGGCGCAGCAGTTGTGCCTCGTCGCGTTGAATCCTGGCCTGTCGCACCATGTCCGCAGTGCTGTCGCTCACCCGGGTGGTGAGCCCGCCCACGGTGACCCCGACGCGTTCGGCGTTGTCGACGTCGCCGACTCCGACAGCTGCGAGCACCTTGCCGGGGATGCTGGCGGTGTCCAGCAGCAGCAGGCTGGTGTCGGGATTCTCCGCCAGGGTGGCGCGCAGCGTCGTCAGGTCTGCCAGCTTGGCGGGGTCGGTATGCCAGCCGTAGGAGTCGACCCACCCCTGCTGCAATCGGGTGAGTTCCCGTTGCAGCACCGGCACATTGAGTTCGCTGCGGACATCGGCCGGGACGCCGTCGAGGTTGCGCAACCCGTTGGGCGACCATTGCTTGAGCCGATCCTGCTGACCCGGGGTCAGCGCGTGCCACCAGGCGGCGACGGCGGCAGGATCGGTGCCCGAGGCCGGCAATCGCGGCATTCGGGGCGGCCGGTGGCCGAGTTGCGCGTCGACCTGTTCACTGCCTAGGTCGCCGTCCGCGCCGCGGATCGCCGCGGCCAGATCTTCGTCCGCGCGCTCGGCGTCCGCCAACAGCCGTTGCAGGCCCTCGGTCAGCAGCACCGCCGCGTCGACGATGGCCTGCCGCCTGCCGGGCGGAATGTCGGCCAGGTCCGACGGTGGCAATGCGGAGCCCAGCGTTTCGTCGATCGCCAAGTGGTTTTCCCGCGCCGTGTCCCGCATCGCTTGAAGCCGCCGCTTGATCGCGGCCACTTCCTCGGCAGCCTGTTCGGCCGCACGACCGACGGCGGCACAGGCGTCGGCGTGGTCGTCCAGGACGAGCGCAGTGTGTCCGGTTGCCGCGTGCGCCGCCGCCGCGGCGTCACCGCCAAAACTCAGCAGCCGCATCAACTCGGTGACCGCCGCTGCGGCAGTGTGGGTTCCGTGGGCGCGCCGGATGGCGGCGTCGAAGACCGCGGTGATGGCGGCGGGATCCCAGCGCTCGATATCGGCCAGGGTCACCGTCATCGGAGCGCGGCAGCGTTGCTTTGCTCCATTTCGCGCAAGGTGGCCGCGGCGTACCGCATGCCGTCAGCATGCCCAGCCAGGCGGGCGTGGTGTCCGTCGCCGACGAGCGCCCACCGATTCAACAATTCCGCGAGCGCTGAGGCCGACGCCCCGACCCATCCTCGCTGCGCATCGTCGGCGTCGCGGTGGCACGCCCGTTGTTCCTCCTCTAGTGCCTGGCCATGGTTCGTCAGTTCCGTGCCCACGTGAGCCAGCACATCCGGAATTGCCCGCAACTCTGCTGCCACCGTCACCCGCCTTCCTCCGACGCGAACTCTCGACGAAGCCTGGCACCGGACGACTGGGCCCGCCACTCACCTCAGTGGCCGCTGTTGACTACTTGCGCGTGATTACTTGCGCGCCTTGCGCGCTTTGCGCTTGATGCCCACGCCGCCCCACAGCGAGAAACCCTTGATCTTCACCGTGGGCGCACCCCGGGTGCCCTCGCCGACCACCTCGTGGTCGAAGTTGCCCATCACCCCGCGGCCGTGGATCTCGACGTTGATTTCGGGCGGCAACAGGAACGTCTGAGCGCTCATGATCGAGTACGCGTGAATCTCAACCTCGGTGGAGGTGAAGTCCGCATAGCGCAGGTCGATCACACCGCTGCCCCAGAAGGTGAAGGTGGTGAGCTTCTTAGGGATGTTCCACCGCCCGCGGCGCTCGAAGCCGCTCATGATGGCCAACAGCAGGGTGGAAGGGGCCGGGTTGCAGTTGCCGCCGCGCCGGGGGCTGACCGCAGTGCCGGGCAGGTCGGCCCGCAGTCGGTCCAACTCCTGGTAGGTGGTGGCGGCGTAAGCCTTGGTAAGGCGGTCTTCGTACTCGTTGAGTTGGAGGCGGCCCTGCTCGGCCGCGTAGGCCAGCAACTGCGCAATCTGGATGCGATCGGTGTCCTCTGCGCGCGACAATTCGTCACGCGCGGCCTTCGCATCACGCTGGGCTGGGTTGGTCATGTCACCCGCGAGCTTACGACTTTCCCGGTTTGCTGCAAAAGGTGTTGTCTGAACTGCAACCTTGACAGCACCCACCCGGCCCGGTCAGGACGGTGTGCCCGGGTCGGAGACCCAGCTCGGCGGTCGTTTCTGCAGAAAGGCAAGCATGCCTTCGCGGGCCTCTTCGGACACGAACAGCCGCGCGGACTCCTCGGTGAGCCGCTCAGCGTCGCGGTCGAAGCCTTCCAGTACAGCGGCGGTCGTGAGCGCCTTGGATGCGGCCAGGCCCTGCGGTGATCCGCGCCCGACGTCGGCGACCAGACCGGCCACCGCGGCGTCCACGTCGTCGGCGGCCAGGGTGATCAAACCGATCTCGGCGGCTTCGCTGGCGCCGAACGTTGCGCCGGTGAGGTAGTAGCGTGCCGCGGCGCGTGCGGACAGCTTCGGCAGCAAGGTCAGCGAGATGATCGCCGGCGCGACGCCGATGCGCGCCTCGGTCAGGGCAAACGTGCTGCGCGGTCCGGCCACGACCATGTCGCATGCGCCGACGAGACCGAAGCCGCCGGCCCGCACGTGGCCGTCGATGGCGCCGATCACCGGTCGCGGGGAGGAGACGATGGCGCGCAACAGCGCGGTCATCTCCTTCGCCCGGGCCACGGCCAGCTCGAACGGGTCACCCCCACCCGCCTCCGACAGGTCGGCACCGGCGCAGAAGGTGCCGCCGCTGTGGCCGAGCACCACCACCCGCACCGCCGGGTCCGCCGCGGCCGCGCGCAGGCCTTCGTGCAGCTGGGTGACCAGCGTCGTCGACAGCGCGTTTCGGTTGTGCGGTGAGTTCAGGGTCAGCTTGGCTGCCACGCCCTCGCGGGCGTACTCGACGAGGGTGTCCATCAGTACGAGCGGGGCAGGCCCAGCGACGTCTGCGCGACGAAGTTCAGCACCATTTCGCGGCTGATCGGGGCGATCCGCGCCAGCCGCGACGCGGTCAACATGGCCGCCACGCCGTACTCCTTGGTCAGCCCGTTGCCGCCCATCGACTGGACGGCCTGGTCGACGGCCCGGGTGGATGCCTCGCCGGCCGCGTACTTGGCCATGTTGGCCGCCTGGGCCGCCCCACCGTCGTCTCCGGCGTCGTAGAGCGTCGCCGCCTTCTGCATCATCAACTTGGCCAGTTCGACCTCGATGTGGCACTGCGCCAACGGGTGCGCCAGACCCTGGTGCGAGCCGATCGGGGCGCCCCAGACCTGGCGGGTCTTGACGTAGTCGACGGCTTTGTCGAGGGCGAACCGGCCCATGCCGACCGCGCTGGCCGCACCCATGATCCGTTCGGGGTTCAGGCCCGCGAAAAGTTGTGCGATTGCCGCATCTTCGGCGCCGACGAGTGCGTCGGACGGCAGCCGCACGTCGTCGATGAACACCTGGAACTGACGCTCGGGGCTGATCAGCTCCATCTCGATCGGCGTGTAGGTGAACCCGGGCGCGTCGGTGGGCACCACGAACAGCGCCGGCCGCAGTTTGCCGGTCTTGGCTTCTTCGGTGCGACCGACCACGAGCACCGCCTGGGCCTGGTCGACACCGGAGATGTAGACCTTCTGGCCGTTGAGGATCCAGTCGCTGCCGTCGCGGCGGGCGGTGGTGGTGATCTTGTGCGAGTTGGATCCGGCGTCCGGTTCGGTGATGGCGAACGCCATGGTGAGGCTGCCGTCGGCGATGGACGGGACCCAGCGCTTCTTCTGCTCCTCGGTGCCGAACTTGCTGATGATGGTGCCGTTGATGGCTGGTGAGACCACCATCAGCAGCAGTGCGCTGCCAGCGGCCGCCATTTCCTCCATGACCAGCGCGAGTTCGTACATGCCGGCGCCGCCGCCGCCGTACTCCTCGGGCAGGTTGACGCCGAGGAAGCCGAGCTTGCCCGCTTCATTCCACAATTCGGTGGTGTGTTCGTGGGCGCGGGCCTTCTTCAGGTAGTACTCGGCGCCGTAGTTCGATGCCCATTCGCGCACCGCCTTGCGCAGCGCCTGGCGGTCTTCGCTTTCGATGAAGCTGGTATCGGTCATCACGAATCTCCTTCTGGCTCAGACGCGTCCACCCTCGCGAGGACTGCGCCTACTTCGACCTGCTGGCCGGTCTGGACGTTGATCTCCGCGAGCACCCCGTCGGTGGGCGCGGTGATGGTGTGCTCCATCTTCATCGCCTCCAGCCAGATGAGCGGCTGGCCGGCGGTGACGGCGGCGCCGACTTCGGCGCCGATCCGGATGACGTTGCCGGGCATGGGTGCAACCAGTGAACCCTGCTCGACGGCGGAGCCCGGTTCGGGGAAGCGTGGTACGGCCACCAAGTGCACGGGGCCGCGTGCGGAGTCGACGTAGATGTCGTCACCGAAACGGGCGACGGCATAGCTGGTAGCCACCCCGCTCTCGGCCAGCACGACCTGCTCCGGCGAGACAGACACCAGTTGCACCGACGGGTCCTGCGGCAACGCCAAAGAGGTTCTGGTGAAGCGATATTCGATCCGTTGCTCGGTGTCGGAGTCGTCTCGGTAGGTCTTGACCTGGTACCCCGAGGACAGGTTGCGCCAGCCGGAGGGGAGCGAACCCAGCGCCCCGGCAGTGACGCGGTTGTGCGCCGCGTCGGCCAGCGCGGCCGCGATCGCCGAGACCCGCGCCGCCGCGGCATCGGCCAGTGGCGCTGACAGCTCGGCCAGACCGTGCGTGTCGAAAAACGCGGTGTCGGTGGCCCCTTCGAGAAAAGCCCGGTGCCGCAACACATGCACCAGCAGTTCGCGGTTGGTGCGTAGGCCGTGCACGTGGGTGCGGGCCAGCGCGTCGGCGAGCACCAGCGCGGACTGCCGGCGGGTGGGAGCATAGGAGATGACCTTGGCCAGCATGGGGTCGTAGTAGATCGACACCACCGAGCCGTCGACGATGCCGGAATCCAGCCGGATTCCGGTCCGGTGCCCCAGTGAGCTGAACTCGGCACGCACCGACGGCACCTGGATGCGGTGCACCGTGCCGGCCTGTGGCTGCCAGCCCTGCGCGGGATCCTCGGCGTAGAGCCGTGCCTCGATCGAATGTCCTTGCGCCACCGGGGGGTCAGCGCCCAGCCGACCGCCGTCGGCCACCTCGAGCTGCAACTCGACCAGGTCCAGCCCGGTGGTCTCCTCGGTGACCGGATGCTCGACCTGCAGCCGGGTGTTCATCTCCAGGAAGAAGAATTCGCCGTTGTCGTCGGCGAGGAACTCCACGGTCCCGGCTCCGGTGTAGCCGATCGCGCCGGCGGCCAGCCGGGCGGCCTGGAACAGCTTGTCGCGCATCCCCGGAGTTCGCTCCACCAATGGCGACGGGGCCTCTTCGATCACCTTCTGGTGACGACGCTGGATGGAGCATTCCCGCTCACCCACGGCCCACACGGTGCCGTGGGTGTCAGCCATCACCTGCACCTCGATGTGGTGCCCGGTGGGCAGGTAACGCTCGCAGAAGACAGTCGGGTCGCCGAACGCCGACTGCGCCTCGCGTTGTGCGGCTTCGACTTCGGCCGTGAGTGCGGACAATTCCCGCACCACCCGCATCCCCCGCCCGCCGCCGCCGGAGGATGCCTTGACCAGCACCGGCAGCTGTGCCTGCGTCACGGTGTCCGGATCGAGCTCCTCGAGCACCGGCACTCCGGCCGCAGCCATCAGTTTCTTGGACTCGATCTTCGAGCCCATCGCGCGCACCGAATCGACGGGGGGACCCACCCAGGTCAGACCGGCCTCCTGTACCGCCGCCGCGAATTCGGCGTTCTCGGAGAGGAATCCGTAGCCCGGGTGCACGGCGTCGGCACCCGCGGCGCGGGCGGCGGCAATGATGGCCTCGGCATTGAGGTAGTCATTGGTCTTCGCCAGCCGCACCCGTGCGTCGGCCTCGGCGACGTGCGGGGCCGACGCGTCCGGGTCGGTATAGACGGCGACGGTGCCCAGACCCAGCCGCCGGCAGGTGGCGAACACCCGCCGGGCGATCTCACCGCGGTTGGCAACCAGTACTTTGGTGATCCCCATGAAGCTCACATCCGGAAGACGCCGAAGTTCGACGTCCCCTTGATCGGGCCATTGGCTATGGCGGACAGACACATTCCCAACACGGTGCGGGTGTCGCGCGGGTCGATCACCCCGTCGTCGTAGAGCATCCCGGATAACACCAGCGGCAGCGACTCGGCCTCGATCTGCCCTTCGACGGCGGCACGCATCGCGGCGTCAGCTGCCTCGTCGACCTGCTGCCCGCGCGCCTCGGCGGCGGCCCGGGCCACGATGGACAACACGCCTGAGAGCTGCGCGCCGCCCATGACGGCGGACTTGGCGCTGGGCCAGGCGAACAGGAACCGGGGGTCGTAGGCGCGACCGCACATGCCGTAGTGGCCCGCGCCGTAGGAGGCGCCGATCAGCAGGGAGATGTGCGGCACCGTCGAATTGGACACGGCGTTGATCATCATCGAGCCGTGCTTGATCATGCCACCCTCTTCGTAGTCCTTGCCCACCATGTAGCCGGTGGTGTTGTGCAAGAACAACAATGGCGTGTCCGAGCGGTTGGCCAGCTGGATGAACTGGGTGGCCTTCTGCGACTCCTCGCTGAACAGCACACCGCGGGCGTTGGCCAGGATGCCGATGGGATAGCCGTGCAGTTGCGCCCAGCCGGTCACCAGCGACGACCCGTACAGCGGCTTGAACTCGTCGAAATCGGAGCTGTCGACGATGCGAGCGATCACCTCGCGCGGGTCGAACGGGATGCGCAGGTCGGGGGGCACGATGCCGATCAGTTCTTCGGGGTCGAACAACGGCTCGGTGACCGGCTTGGGCGTCGGGCCGCGCTTGACCCAGTTCAGCCGGGCGACGACACGGCGCCCGATGCGGATCGCGTCGAGTTCGTCATGCGCGAAATAGTCGGCCAAACCCGAGATGCGGGCGTGCATTTCGGCGCCGCCCAGTGACTCGTCGTCGGATTCCTCGCCGGTGGCCATCTTCACCAGCGGCGGGCCGGCCAGAAAAACCTTGGAGCGTTCCTTAATCATCACCACGTGGTCGGACATGCCGGGCACGTAGGCGCCACCCGCGGTCGAGTTGCCGAATACCAGTGCGATGGTCGGGATTCCGGCGGCCGACAGCCGCGTCAGGTCGCGGAACATCCGTCCGCCCGGGATGAAGATCTCCTTCTGGGTCGGGAGATCGGCGCCGCCGGACTCCACCAGGGAGATCACCGGAAGGCGGTTCTCGAAGGCGATCTGGTTGGCGCGCAGGATCTTCTTCAGCGTCCAGGGGTTGCTGGTGCCGCCTTTGACCGTGGGATCGTTGGCGACGATCATGCACTCGACGCCCTCGACGACGCCGATCCCGGTGACCGTGCTGGCTCCGACCTTGAAGGCGCTGCCCCAGGCGGCCAGCGGGCTCAGTTCGAGGAACGGGGAGTCGGGGTCGACCAGTAGCTCGACGCGTTCACGGGCGGTCAGCTTGCCTCGAGCATGGTGGCGGTCAACGTATTTGGGACCGCCGCCTTCGACGGCGTTGGCGAATTCGGCGGCGATCTCGTCGAGCTTCGTCGTGGTGGCGGCCGCTGCTTCGGCGAAGGTCGCGCCGTTGGGGTCCAGCGTGGACCGCAGACGCGTCATGACTGGTACCCCAGCAGTTTGGCGGCCAGTGCGGTCAGGATCTCGGTGGTTCCACCGCCGATGCCCAGGATGCGCATGTCCCGGTACTGGCGTTCGATCTCCGATTCGGCCATATAGCCCATGCCGCCGAACAGTTGGACGCCCTGGTTGGCCACCCACTCCCCGGCCTCGACGGCGGTGTTCTTGGCGAAACACACCTCCGGGATCAGGTTGGTCTCTCCCTCGAGCTGGCGTTCCACCACCCGGCGTGAGTACACCCGCGCAACGTCGATGCGGCGCGCCATCTCGGCCAACGTGTTCTGCACCGACTGCCGCGAGATCAACGGGCGGCCGAAGGTCTCGCGGTCCCGGCACCATTGCGCGGTGATGTCCAGGCAGCGCTGAGCACTCGAATATGCCTGGGCGGCAAGGGCGATGCGTTCTGAGACGAACGCCTGCGCGATCTGCGCGAACCCGGTGTTCTCCACTCCCACCAGGTTCTCCACCGGCACCCGCACGTCGGTATAGGAAAGCTCGGCGGTGTCGGAGGAACGCCAGCCCATCTTGTCCAGCTTCCGCGACACCTCGAAACCCGGTGTGCCCTTGTCGACCACGATGAGTG
The DNA here is from genome assembly GCF_017086405.1 of Mycobacterium gordonae. Taxonomy (NCBI): domain Bacteria; kingdom Bacillati; phylum Actinomycetota; class Actinomycetes; order Mycobacteriales; family Mycobacteriaceae; genus Mycobacterium; species Mycobacterium camsae. Next base: position 5,916,972 of record NZ_CP070973.1, on the reverse strand, counting down.
ACACCCCCGCGGCACCGGGGCCGCCGGTGCGCACCGCGGTCACGACGAAGTCGGCGCGCACCGCGGAAGTGATGTAGGTCTTGGCGCCGTTGATCACGTAGTGGTCACCGTCTTTGACCGCAGACGTCCGCAGGTGCCCGACGTCCGAGCCGCCGCCAGGTTCGGTGATGGCCAGTGAGCCGATCTTCTGGCCGGCCAGCGTGGGCCGCACATAGGTGTCGATCAGCCGCTGGTCGCCCGAGGCGATCATGTGCGGCACGGCGATGCCGCAGGTGAAGAGCGACGCGAAAACGCCGCCGGGAGCCCCGGATTGGTGCATCTCCTCGCAGATGATCACCGCGTCGGCGCCGTCGCCGCCGCCACCGCCGACGGACTCGGGAAAGTTCGCCCCCAGCAGGCCCGCCTCGCCGGCGCGCAGGTGCAGATCGCGCGGCAGATCGCCGGTCCGTTCCCACTCGTCGACGTTGGGCAGCACCTCTCGTTCGGCGAACGAGCGCACCGTCTTGCGCAACTGTTCGCGCTCGGGTGTGGTCCAGATGCTCATAACAGACTCTCCGGAATGTCGACGTGACGGCTGCGCAACCATTCGCCCAGCCCCTTTGCCTGCGGATCGAAGCGGGCCTGGTAGGCCACACCCTGGCCGAGGATGTCCTCGATCACGAAGTTCACCGCCCGGATATTCGGCAGCACGTGCCGCGTGACGGGCAGGTCGGCCGCTTCGGGCAGCAACTCCTTGAGCAGTTCAACGGTCAGCGCGTTGGCCAGCCAGCGCCACTGGTCGTCGGTGCGGACCCAGACCCCGACATTGGCCGAGCCGCCTTTGTCGCCGCTGCGGGCACCGGCGATCAGTCCTAGCGGTGCGCGCCTTGTGGGCTGGGTCGGCAGCGGCTCCGGCAGCTCCGGACCGCCCGCTGCATCTAGCGCCAAAGTTTCAGTCGCACAAGGTATGTCGACGCGGGTGCCGTCGGCGTGCACCGCGACGTGCGGCACCAGTCGGGCGTCCACGTAGCCCGGGGTGTAGACGCCGTATACCTGCCCGTCGCCCGGCGGGGCGGTCGAGGTGAAGCCGGGATAACTGGCGAGCGCCAATTCGACTGCCGCAGCGGAGAACTTGCGTCCGACATTGTCCGGGTCCGGATCCCGGACCACGCAGCTCAGCAACGCGCTGGCGCCCTGTTCGGTGTCGGCGTCGGAGTGGTCGGTACGCGCCAGCGTCCATTCCAGCTCAGCGGGCTTGACCCTCAGCGTGGCCTCGAGCTGGCGCCGCACCAACTCCGCCTTGGCCTCGATGTCCAGACCGGTCAATACGAACGTCATGGCGTTGCGGAAGCCGCCGATGCTGTTCAGCGACACCTTCAAAGTCGGTGGCGGCGGTTCGCCGACGACGCCGCTGATCCGCACCCGGTCGGGGCCGTCGGACGATAGCGCGATGCTGTCCATCCGGGCCGTCACATCCGGATTGGCGTAGCGGGCGCCGGTGATCTCGTAGAGCAGCTGCGCGGTGACGGTGTCGACGCTGACCAGGCCGCCGGTGCCGGGATGCTTGGTGATCACCGCGGACCCGTCGTCATAGACCTCGGCCAGGGGGAAGCCGGGATAGGTCAGGTCAGCGACTTCGGTGAAAAACGAGTAGTTGCCGCCGGTGGCCTGCGTGCCGCATTCGATCACATGTCCGGCGACGACGGCACCCGCAAGCTGGTCGTAGTCGGTGCGGCGCCAGCCGAAGTACGCGGCCGCCGACCCGACGATCACCGAGGCGTCGGTCACCCGGCCGGTGACCACGACGTCGGCGCCCGCGCTCAGGCAGTCCGCGATTCCCCATCCGCCGAGGTACGCGTTGGCGGTCAGCGGCGTGCCCAGGCCAAGCTCGGCTGCGCGCGGTTGCAGGTCGTCGCCTTCCACATGGGCCACCCGCGCCGGGATGCCCAGCCGCGCGGCCAGGGTGCGGACCGCGTCCGCCAGCCCGGCCGGGTTGAGGCCGCCGGCGTTGGCGACGATGCGCACCCCGCGCTCGTGCGCCAGACCCAAACACTGTTCAAGCTGGGTGAGGAAGGTCTTGGCGTAGCCGCGTTCCGGGTTCTTCATCCGGTCGCGGCCCAGAATCAGCATGGTCAATTCGGCGAGGTAGTCGCCGGTGACGTAGTCGACCTCGCCGCCGGTGAGCATCTCGCGCATCGCGGACAGCCGGTCACCGTAGAAACCGGAGCAGTTCGCGATACGCACGGCGCCAGAAGGGGCCTCGGAAGACAATGGGCGCGTCCTCCCTCCATTGGGATGATTCGGCGGCCGCAATGAACCAACCAACCGGTAGGTTAGCGGGTGTCGGCGGCGGTTCGTCAACCGGCTCGGCGCGTGCCTGCCCCGGGGGCATTTTGGTGACCGGCCGGTTCACCGACTACCCTTGAGGCCAACTGTCGCCGTCCGGCCCCCACGGCCATGGCACGCGACACGCCCGACCAGCAACCCCACCCGAGGAGTTAGGCCCGACCATGGCCGTACCTAAGCGCAGAATGTCGCGCTCGAATACCCGCAGCCGGCGTTCGCAGTGGAAGGCCACCGCGACCGGGTTGGTCAACGTGAACGTGGCCGGCCAAAAGCACAAGGTGCCGCGCCGCCTGCTCAAGGCCGCCCGTCTCGGCCTGGTTGACCTCGACAAGCGCTGACGCTCGGTCTGGATTGACCGGCTCCTTAGCGGAGCGTTCAACGCTCCGCATCGTCGTCCGCTCGGCGCGCCTCTCAGGCCGCTCTCAGGCCCTGGTACGAAACTAGGCAGCGTGCGAATACTTGTCGTCGACGACGATCGTGCCGTGCGTGAGTCGCTGCGCAGGTCGCTCTCCTTCAACGGCTACTCGGTGGAGTTGGCCCACGACGGGGTTGAGGCGCTCGAACTGATTGCCCGCGACCGGCCCGACGCGGTGGTGCTGGATGTGATGATGCCGCGGCTGGACGGACTCGAGGTGTGCCGGCAGTTGCGCAGCACCGGCGACGATCTGCCCATCCTGGTGCTCACCGCCCGCGACTCCGTCTCCGAGCGGGTCGCGGGTCTCGACGCGGGGGCCGACGACTACCTGCCCAAGCCGTTCGCCCTCGAAGAGCTGCTGGCTCGCATGCGTGCGTTGCTGCGCCGCACCAAGCCCGAGGACGCCGCCGAGTCGGTGGCGATGACGTTTTCGGACCTGAGCCTGGACCCGGTCACCCGAGAGGTCATCCGGGGACAACGCCGGATCAGCCTCACCCGCACCGAGTTCGCCCTGCTGGAGATGCTCATCGCCAACCCGCGACGGGTGCTGACGCGCAGCCGCATCCTCGAGGAAGTGTGGGGATTCGATTTCCCCACCTCGGGTAATGCGCTCGAGGTGTACGTCGGGTATCTGCGCCGTAAGACCGAGGCCGACGGCGAGCCGCGGCTGATCCACACCGTGCGCGGGGTGGGTTACGTGCTACGCGAAACACCCCCCTGATGAACTGGTTCCGCCACCCTGGCCGGACCGCCCGCGCACCGCTGCGGGCCACCAGTTCGTTGTCGCTGCGATGGCGGGTCATGCTGCTGGCGATGTCCATGGTGGCGATGGTCGTGGTCCTGATGTCCCTGGCCGTGTACGCGGTGATCTCCGCCGCGCTCTACAGCGACATCGACAACCAGCTGCAGAGTCGGGCGCAGCTGTTGATCGCCAGCGGTTCGCTGGCCGCCGATCCGGGCAAGGCCATCGAGGGCACCGCCTATTCCGACGTCAACGCGATGCTGGTGAACCCGGGCAAGTCGATCTACACCGCCAACCAACCGGGGCAGACGCTGCCGGTGGGCTCGCCGGAGAAGGCGGTCATCCGCGGTGAGCTGTTCATGTCCCGGCGCACCGCCTCCGACCAGCGGGTGCTGGCGATCCACCTGAACAACGGCAGCTCGCTGCTCATCTCCAAAAGCCTCAAGCCGACCGAACACGTCATGAGCAAACTGCGTTTCGTGCTCCTGATGGTCGGCGGGGTGGGCGTCGCAGTAGCGGCGGTGGCCGGCGGAATGGTGACCCGGGCCGGGTTGCGTCCGGTCGGCCGCCTCACCGAAGCGGCCGAGCGGGTGGCCCGAACCGACGACCTGCGTCCTATCCCGGTGTTCGGCAGCGATGAACTGGCCAGGCTGACCGAGGCTTTCAACCTGATGCTGCGGGCGCTGGCCGAGTCGCGGGAACGGCAGGCACGGCTGGTCACCGATGCCGGACACGAACTGCGCACCCCGCTGACGTCACTGCGCACCAATGTCGAGTTGTTGATGGCCTCGATGGCACCCGGAGCCCCGCGGCTACCGGAACAGGAGATGGTGGACCTGCAGGCCGACGTCATCGCGCAGATCGAGGAGTTGTCGACGTTAGTCGGCGATCTGGTCGACCTCACCCGGGGCGACGCCGGCCACGCGGTGCACGAACCGGTGGACATGGCCGAGGTCATCGACCGGAGTCTGGAGCGAGTTCGGCGGCGCCGCAACGACATTCACTTCGACGTCGAGGTGATCCCGTGGCAGGTGTACGGCGACCCCGCCGGTCTGTCGCGCGCGGCATTGAACCTGATGGACAACGCCGCAAAATGGAGTCCGCCCGGCGGGCACGTGGGCGTCACGCTGCGCCGGCTGGATCCGTCGCACGCCGAACTGGTGGTGTCCGACCGGGGACCGGGAATCCCGCCGCAGGAACGGCGCCTGGTTTTCGAACGCTTCTATCGCTCGACGTCAGCGCGGGCGATGCCCGGTTCGGGGCTGGGATTGGCGATCGTCAAGCAGGTTGTGCTCAACCACGGGGGATCGTTGCGTGTCGAGGACACCGAACCGGGCGGCCAACCGCCGGGAACGTCGATCTACGTGTTGCTACCGGGGCGCCCCATGCCGTCCGCCGCCCACCCGGCGTCCGTCGCCGCCGCCGAGCGCGACACCGAAACCGACATGCGCCTAAACCAGCCGGGGCCCACCAAGGACAACGCAAACTCACGGGGATCCGCGAATGTCATCTCAGTCGATTCTTAGTCCGCGCGCGCAAGGTAATTGGCAGATAGTGTGGAAAACCAGCGCCGTGCAAGCAACGCATGGTCGAGTCGGCTTGAAATAAGCCCCCAAGGTAGAGGAAGAACGTTTTAGCGACATGACGAATCACCCGAGGTATTCGCCACCGCCGCAGCAGCCGGGTTACAGTGCCACGCCTAATCAGCAGGTGCCTCCCGCTTATGCCCAGGGGCAGCAGAACTACAACCAGCAGTTCGACTGGCGGTATCAACCCCAGCAGCAGTTCCGGTCCTCCTACGACCCGCTCAGTGGCACCGGAGGGGGCCCGATACCCGGAAACACCGGGTCCGGTCCCATCCCCGGCAATACCGGTGCGGGCCCGATCCCCGGCGGTACCGGAGCCCGACCGATCCCGGTCGGCACCGGCGCCGGCCCGATACCGACTGGTCCAGGTCCGATGCCCCCGATGATGCCGCCGATGTCGCCGCCGCCGCCGCGGCGTCGGCGCTCGGCCGGATTGATCTTCGGCGGATTGGCCATCGCAGTGGTCTCCGCCGGCATCGGTGGTGCGGCCGCGACCGTCGTGGAGCTGGGTCACCAGTCCGGCGCCGGCCACGGCACCACCGCCGCATCGGGCGGGGCCCCTAGTGTTCCGGCGGCCAACATGCCGCCCGGCTCGGTCGAGCAGGTGGCGTCCAAGGTGGTGCCCAGCGTCGTCATGCTGGAGACGGATCTGGGTCGGCAGTCCGAAGAGGGCTCCGGCGTGATCCTTTCGGCCGACGGGCTGATCCTCACCAACAACCACGTCGTCGCGGCGGCCGCCAAGCCGCCCGCCGGAGGTCCTCCGCCGAAAACGACGGTGACCTTCTACGACGGCCGAACCTCGACGTTCAGCGTGGTCGGGGCGGACCCGACCAGCGACATCGCTGTGGTCCGGGTGCAGGGTGCCTCCGGCCTCACCCCGATCGCGTTGGGCTCCTCGGCGAGCCTTAAGGTCGGTCAGCCGGTGGTGGCCATCGGGTCTCCGCTGGGATTGGCGGGCACCGTCACCACCGGCATCGTCAGCGCGCTCAATCGGCCCGTCTCGACGACCGGCGAGGCCGGCAATCAGAACACCGTGCTCGACGCGGTTCAGACCGACGCCGCGATCAATCCCGGTAACTCCGGTGGCGCGCTGGTCAACATGAATTCGCAGCTGGTCGGTATCAACTCGGCCATCGCCACGTTGGGCGCCGATTCCGGGGACGCGCAGAGCGGCTCGATCGGGCTGGGGTTCGCGATCCCCGTCGATCAGGCCAAGCGCATCGCCGACGAACTGATCAGCACCGGTAAGGCGACGCACGCTTCCCTGGGTGTGCAGGTGACCACCGACAAGGGCGTCCCCGGTGCCAAGGTGATGGAGGTCGTGGGCAACGGTGCGGCCGCCAACGCCGGAGTGCCCAAGGGCGTCGTCGTCACCAAGGTCGACGACCGTCCGATCAACAGCGCCGACGCGCTTGTCGCCGCGGTGCGTTCCAAGGCGCCCGGGGACAAGGTGGCGTTGACATATCAGGATCCTGCCGGTGGCAGCCGCACAGTGCAGGTCACGCTCGGGAAGGCGGACAGTTGATGAAGGTCGAAGGGCAGCTGTCCGACCTCGGATATACGGTGGCACCCATGGAACAGGGCGCGGAGCTGGTAGTCGGGCGGGCACTTGTCGTCGTGGTCGACGACCGGACGGCGCACGGCGACGAAGACCACAGCGGGCCGCTGGTCACCGAGTTGCTCACCGAAGCCGGGTTCGTGGTCGACGGCGTGGTGGCGGTCGAGGCGGACGAGGTCGAAATCCGAAACGCCTTGAACACCGCTGTGATCGGCGGGGTGGACCTCGTCGTGTCGGTCGGTGGCACCGGTGTGACACCGCGCGATGTCACCCCCGAAGCCACCCGTGACATCCTGGACCGGGAAATCCTGGGCATCGCCGAGGCCATCCGTGCCTCGGGCCTGTCTGCGGGCATCACCGACGCCGGCTTGTCGCGCGGGTTGGCCGGGGTCTCCGGAAGCACGCTCGTGGTTAACCTGGCCGGCTCGCGCTACGCCGTGCGGGATGGGATGGCCACACTCAACCCGCTGGCCGCGCACATCATCGGCCAGCTGTCGAGCCTGGAGATCTGAGTCAGCCTCAGCTCTCGGCGCGGGGTCCGTAGTCCGGCGGAGCCGACAGCGGCACCGCTGCGGGTGGACCTCCGTGCCTTCCAGAGGAACTGCCGTTGGACTGGGCCAGCAGATCGCGGATCTCCTTGAGGAGCACGACCTGCGCGTCATCGGCCTGCTCCACCTCACCCTGCTTGCGCAGCTTGCTGTAGGGCAGCACGACCAGGAAGTACACCACCGCCGCGACCAGGATGAAGTTGATCGCCCCCGACAACACGGCGTTAAAGTCGATGTACTGATCGCCGGTGATGTGGATCTTCAGAATGTTGATCTGCGACGTCTGGTTGACGCCGATCGAACTCACCAGCGGCTTGATGATGCTGTCGGTGAAGGCCGTGACCAATGCCGTGAACGCCGTACCGATGACGACCGCGACGGATAGGTCGACGATGTTGCCCCGCGAGAGAAACTCCTTGAACCCCTTGAGCATGAGGATGTCCTTTCTGCAGTGATCATTTGCTGATCCCGGGGATAAAACCCAGGAAAAACCTAACCCAATCGGTGCAATTTGCCAGCACAGCATCGCCCGTCGATTTGCCGACGGCGCGGGCAGTACGGCTCGCGAGCGCAGGAAACTCGTGTCGACGACGTCCAAACGTAGGCCAGGAGCGACGGTGGGTAGCCTCAGCATCCGGTCCCGGTCCCGGTCGAGGAATCGACCGGACGACCATCCAGGACCCCCGCCCGACGGTGGTGAGCGTTGAAAGCTATTGAGCCAGCTGCGTATTGAAGTCGTGCGGTGAGTTGAACCGACGGCCAGGGAGAAACAAGGGCGGCGACGGGGTCGGTCAACCGTCAGCGCACCCGATCCCGGCCTCATCGTCCCACCGCAACTCGTGGGGCACCGCCGTGAAGGTGCCCGAGATACAGCTGCCACATCCCAAGCACTAGGTCGATGGTTTGGTCCGAGGGCAGCATCACTGCGGCGATGAAACGCGAGAACGCTGCCACCATCATCAGCACTGGCAGCATCGCCTCATGGCCGAATCGATAGCGACCTGGCCCGGTGGGAACCATAAATCACAAGGGATCATCGGCTTGGCAGATGTTCGAGTCGATCGACCGGATCCGTTGGTAGCTACTCCGGGCGCATCATCCGCACCCGCTCGCAGAGCCACAAGATCGAGCCCGTCCAGCCGACGCGCTCGGCGATCACTGCCGCCGGCATCTGCTGACAGCCCAGCTGCACCGCGTGGATCTATTGCGCTACAAGGTATTACGCGGGTCTAGCCACGGTTGTGGACCCTCGCGGTGCTATCGCGCCTTATTCGACATTGGTCTAACAAGACCCTTTCCGGCTTGCTATGTGGGCCATACAATATGCCCCAAATGGCTAGCATGGGAATAACGTGACTCAGGATCCGTTCGTCCAGTTGAAGGACCTGAGCCGCGACTTCCGCGAAGGCGAAACCGACCGTCAAGTCTTAGACCACGTGACGGCCGATTTCTTCACCGGTGAGGTCGTGGCACTCCTTGGGCATAGTGGCAGCGGCAAAAGCACACTGCTCAACCTCATCAGCGGCATCGAACGGCCCACCTCGGGTGGTGTCATAATTGACGGTCGCGACATTACCAACATGCGTGAACGCGACCGAACTCGGCTCCGGCGCGATAAGATCGGCTTCGTCTTCCAATTCTTTAACTTGATCCCGATTTTGACGACAATCGAGAATATAACTTTGCCCCAAGAGCTGGCCGGCGTGCCGCAACGGAAAGCCGCAGGAGTTGCCCGGGATCTCTTGCAAAGAGTTGGTATGAGCGGACGTGAACACACTTTTCCCGACAAACTCTCGGGCGGCGAACAGCAACGGGTGGCCATTTGTCGCGCGTTGGCGCATAATCCTGCTCTGGTTCTTGCCGATGAGCCTACGGGTAACCTCGACGAAGAAACAGGAAACAGCGTGCTGGCACTGCTGCTGGATTTGACCCGAGGCGCAGGCAAGACGCTGATCATGGCCACGCACAATCTGTCGGTGGCATATCGTACCGACCGAGTTCTCTACTTACATGACGGTAAATTAGTCTCCGACCTCGCACCGGTACCCGATACGAACGACCCGGTCAAGTCGGGCCAATTATCTGATTGACATGAGCAAGACGATGGCCGTCAGTTCATTACCCCTTTGCCGCACGGCATGGCGCCGGATAAGGCAACGGCCTTTCCAATACGTCCTGTTGATCCTGGGTATCGCCTTGGGTGTCGCGATGATCGTGGCGATCGACCTGACCAATGGCTCGGCCAAGCGAGCTCTTGACATCTCGGCGGAGGCGATCACAGGCAAAGCGACACATCGCCTGTCGGGAGGCCGTGCCGGCAGCCTCGACCAACAAGTTTATCTCGATCTCCGGAAGCGTGGATTTGATTCTGCGGCTCCGGTCATCGAGGGGTATGTGCTGGCTCCCGCCTTGGGAAATCGCCCACTGCGCCTGATGGGAATCGACCCCTTTGCTGAGCCGCCTTTTCGCCCCGAATTGTGGCGCGACCAAGATCCTGCGTCGGCCAGCCGATTTCTCGTTCATCCTAACGGCGTAATGCTGAGTCGCGACATGGCAGAAAAATACCATTTGAGGTTGGGCGAATCCTTTGTCTTGCAAGTGCAAGGCACGCCCAAGGCCGTGATGTTAGTGGGACTAATCGCACCAGCTGACAAGATCACGGCGGAACGGCTTCAAGACCTGATCCTCGCTGATATCGCCACAGCTCAAGAACTATTCAAGATGCCCGACAGGCTGAGCCACGTGGACTTGATCATCCACGATAGCGCAACCGCAGCGCAGATCGAGCGAGATTTACCGAGCGGCGTTCGCCTGGAGCCCGCGGCCGCTCAAAACAATACCTTGAAGCAGATGATGACGGGCTTTACCGTCAATCTTACCGCCATGAGCTTGATCGCTCTGCTGGTTGGACTCTTTTTGATCTACAACACCGTAACCTTCAACGTTTTGCAGCGCCGTCGCCTGTTCGGGGTCTTGCGTTGTCTGGGCGTAACCCGCGCCCAGTTGTTTGGCCTGATTTTGACAGAATCCTTCGCTGCAGCCGTTATCGGCAGCGCATTAGGCCTGTTGCTAGGCGTTGGCCTAGGAGAAAGTTTGATTGGCCTCGTAACGCAATCAATCAACGATCTCTACTTTGTCGTAAATGTGCGCGAGGTCGCTGTGTCAGCGTGGGTCTTATTGAAGGGGTGGGTCGTCGGCGTCGTAGCGGCGCTCTTGGCCGCGTTGCCACCCGCTATCGAGGCTATGCGCACTGCTCCGGCCAGTAGCCTGCGTCGATCCGAGCTCGAAGGCGAGGTCAGCGTCGTCATTCGGTGGCTGTGGGTGGGGGGCATTGCGCTGGCCGGCTGCGGTGCTGTGATGCTGTGGTGGCCGGGCAAGAACCTGGCCCTCGGATTGGTCGGCTTGTGCACCGTGGTGATGGCCTTTGCGCTGATTGCGGCGCCGCTTGCCCGAATAATGATGTTGCGCCTGGCTCCGCTGCTCGGCCGGTGGCTTGGTCCATTGGGATGGATTGCCCCGCGCGATATTGTGCGCTCCTTGAGTCGAACTTCGGTCGCTATCGCCGCTTTGATGACCGCCCTTTCAGTGACTGTAGGTGTTTCGCTGATGGTTAGCTCATTCCGAAAGACCTTCACCGACTGGCTCGGGCTGACGTTACAGACGGATATCTACGTGACCGCCCCGGCGCTGAGCTCAACTCGCCCAACAGGCAATCTGCCTCCGGATGCCGTCAACACTTTGGATAAGTGGCCAGGCGTTCGGGAGGCAGTCATGAGCCGCTACGTTTCCGTCTATTCCCCCGATTGGGGGCGGGAGGTGGATCTGACAGCGGTTTCCGGCGACATATCTGACGGGAAACGACCGTATAGGTGGATCAGCGGCGATCCCGCTGTGCTCTGGAAGCGTTTCTTAGCCGGCGAGGGAGTGATGTTGTCGGAGCCTTTGGTTTCCCGACAGGGTTTGAATGTTCCGCCGAAGCCGATAACCCTGACGACTGAGTCGGGCCCTAGGCAATTCCCAGTCTTAGCGGTGTACGCGGATTATACCTCGGACCAAGGCGTGGTGCTTATGGATCAAGCCACTTACCGTAGCCTCTGGCACGACCCAGAAATAACAAACTTGGCTCTCTTCCTGCAACCCGGCAAAGATGTCGACCGAGTGCTGCATGACCTGCAGATGGCGTATGCGGGCCGCAAAGACATCGTAATTCAGTCCAGCCGCAGTCTGCGCGAGTCAGCGCTTGCCACTTTCGAGCGCAGCTTCAGCGTTACCGAGGCCATCAAGCTGGTCGCCACCACGGTCGCGGTCGTCGGAATACTGGGCGCTCTGATGAGTTTGGCATTGGAAAGAGTTCGTGAGCTGGGGATCTTTCGTGCGATCGGGATGAGTCGCCGGCAATTATGGCGAATGATTATTTTTGAAGCTGGCCTGATGGGTGGAATGGCTGGCCTGCTGGCGATGCCCGCTGGACTGGCGCTGGCCTGGATCCTCATACGAATAATCAACGTGCGGTCATTCGGTTGGATGTTGCACATGCAATTCCAATTCGGAGACTTCAGCAGCGCCCTCGCGGTGGCGGTGATCACTGCCGTCGCTGCGGGACTGTATCCAGCATGGCATTCCTCGCGCTTGAACATCGCCTCGGCGATCAGGGAGGAGTGACATTTGATGAAGAAATTGAGCGTACTGCTCGTTGCGGCCCTGATTGTTGCCACGACGTGGTGGTGGTGGGCGCAGCCGCAAGGTACAGGAACTCCTCCCCGGTCGTTCCTCGGACTATTGTCCGATGAAGATCAAACCGGGTATGCGACGGCTACGCAGCCGGGCGCTATCAGCTTTCCACGCGACTTGGGCGCTCACGAGGAGTATCAACACGAATGGTGGTATTACACCGCAAATTTGTCGACTGCTGATGGACGGCGTTTCGGCGTCGAATTAACCTTTTTCCGGCGGGCGTTGACACCGCCACTGAAAACGGCGACGGCTGCCGGGACATCGCTGTGGCGCGCGGATTCAGTCTATTCTGCGCATTTTGCGGTCAGCGACATTAGCGGCGGAAAATTCCATCCGTTTGAGAAGTTCAGTAGAGGAGCCGCCGGGCTTGCCGGTGCCAGAGCGCAACCCTACGCGGTGTGGCTGGAAGACTGGTACGTGCATGAATCCGAAAATAACTCGCTCGAAATTCACGCGAAAGCCGACAACATCGCTGTGGACTTGACGCTGCAGCAAACCTTACCGCCAATTAAGCAGGGAATTGACGGCTTGAGCCTCAAAGGTGACCAAGCCGGGAATGCTACGTATTACTATTCCATGGTGCGACAGCAGACGCAGGGCAAGCTAACAATCGGTGATGACAAATATGCGGTCAACGGCCTTAGCTGGCACGACCACGAATACGGAACGAGCGCCCTAGATCCCGATGACATCGGTTGGGATTGGTTCTCACTGCAATTTGATGACGGCACCGCTCTCATGCTGTTTCAGATTCTCAAAACTGACGGTCGGGTAAAGCCGACATCGAGTGGGTCATTCATCTCGCGCGACGGCACGATCACCAGGTTGAAGATCGCAGATTGGCGGTTGACAACGAAGGACCGTTGGACAAGTCCGCGCAGCGGCAAGACCTACCCAATCGCGTGGGAGCTCGAGATCGACCAACTGGGCTTGAAGATGTCCGGGTCAGCCCTGATGCCCGATCAGGAGTTGCCGCTATCGACCACGTATTGGGAGGGAGCGGTGGCGTTCGGCGGACGTCGCGGAGACCAATCTGTCGAGGGCCGGGGATATGTAGAAATGACCGGCGCCGCGGGATCTCGACGTTGACAGCTAGAAAGCGTGTCGCACCGGCGGCGCATGGAACTCAATCTGAAACGAGGAAAAGTGATTAAACTTAGTTACAGCACTTTCGGCCTCACAAACATCGATTTCCTACAGGCGATCACCGAAGTCAGCGAGGCCGGTTACGACGGCGTGGAATTGGCATTCCACCGCGATCAATTCAATCCGTTCAATCTCACGGATGACTATGTCGACGCCGTCAAGAAGCGGCTTTCGTCGGTGCGGACGAAAGCCGCTTGCGTGGCAACCGCTTCCCATTTCTTTAGCCCAAGCCGTCCGCACGAACCATCCCTGATGAGCCCCGACCTTGCTGGTAGGAAGCGGCGCATCGATCTGATCCGTCGCGGTATCGACCTGGCGCGCCGGCTGGATGTTCCCCTGGTCACTTTCGGCAGTGGATTCATTCGGGATGAGCACCTGATGAATGCATTGCCGGACCCTCGTGAACTGCTGGTCGACAGCATCCGGCAGTGCCTGAACTATGTGCACGACGATGAGGACATCACGTTACTGATCGAACCCGAACCGGGAATGTTCATCGAAACGATAGACGAGGGCTTGAGCCTGATCGAGGACGTGGGATCAGATAAATTCCGACTGCACGTTGATATGTGTCACCTGTATTGTTCACACCAGGATTATGTCGGTGCAATGGCGAGGGCCGCACCTTATGCGCGCTTCGTTCACGTGTCCGACGCCCAAGCCGGGTACAATCTGAAAATTCTGAAGATGGCGGAAGGCTTGCACCTTGATCTTGCCTTCGCGAACTATCTGATCTACTTTCCGGAGAGCGCAGACTATTTGTTGGTGGATCCCGACCATCCGATGTACTTCTGTGATCAGCCACCCTCCGAAGTGCAGACGAAAAAGCTGCAAGAGATTCTCGATTCGGTCGGCATAAAACACCAAGTCAGTGTGGTGAACTATGGAAATCTGGACGCGAGCGACTCGCCGTACGATGACGAAGTATTCACTTATCTTATATCGGTGCCCGGCCTTAGCTACGATGTCCTTGAACGCGCGCGACCGATCATACTCCACTTGCGTACGACCAAAGATGCGCACGGACATCTGTTGATGGATAAGATGGTCGCGAATACACTGACCGGTATTGTTCACTTCCACGAGATTCCCGGTGAGGGAACGATGGACTTTAGCGCAGGCTTCAAAACTCTCGTGGAGAACGGTTTCACGGGATATGCTTCAGTGGAGTTGTATCATCACGTTACCTCTTGGAAGAAGGCGATGACTGATAGTCATAGGCACTTGTCGCAATGGATTCAATTATGAACGCCCGGAGCAACACCGTAGGAGCGTTGATGATTGACTTGGAGCGGCTCGGTTGGGAGCCCGGGACTGTCGGCGAACTCGATCATCGATTACTCAGGGCGCCGCACGTGAAACTGCGGTCGGCAACGGCGGGACCCGGAGGTGACGTGGTCTATTGCGTCGATCTACGCGTAAGTCAGCCGAATAAGGTTTTCTTATCCGCTACCGAGATGCATTCATTCGAGCACTTTATGCTTTACGGATTCCAAGAATATCTGCCCGAAAACTTCCTCTCGGTGGGTTTGATGGGGTGCCAGACTGGTTTTTACCTGGTTCTTCTCAATGAAGGTGACGCGGTGACGATCTGCTCCACCTACGAAGCCATCCTCAATGACATTCTGGATGCCTCTGAAGTGCCCTATGTCAACGTCCAGCAGTGCGGTAATGCAGAAAATCACAGTCTAAAGCATGCGCAGGTCCTTGCTGCGAAGCTACTCGAAGGCAGAGCCGGCTGGCGGCGTGTGGTATGACCGATACTTTGTTGACGCGGCGCGTCAAGTTTGCATCCACTATTGAGTACGACGTCATCAATGTAATCGACGTCTTTGATGTGGAGAATATGGCTTTACTTCTGCCAGGCAAAGTGAAGAACGGCTGCCGGTTCGTTGTCGTGGATAAGAATGTGGACCTGCATTATGGCGACAAGATGCGAAGCTACTTTGCGCACCATGGCGTCAAGGCGAAATTTGTCACGTTCCCCGGTGGCGAAGAGAACAAGACGATCGACTGTTTCTTCTCCATCATTCGAGAATTGGACGGATTCCCAATCCATCGCAGGGACGAACCGATCATCGCGATCGGCGGCGGAGTTTTGACCGACGTCGTTGCCTTCGTGGCGAGCACGTATCGCCGCGGTGTGCCGCACATAAAAATTCCTACGACGTTGATGGGCTATGTGGATGCATCCGTGGGCATCAAGAATGGGATCAATTTCGCAGGCCACAAGAATCGACTCGGCTGTTTTCAGGCACCGCAGAAGGTCCTACTCGACAATTCCATGTTGCAAACGTTGCCGCGTCGTCATATTTTGAACGGCGTTTGCGAGATCGTCAAGCTGGCAGTCATTGCCGATGCCGGTCTGTTCGCTTTGCTGGAAAGCTACGGGCGGGACTCCATCGAACTTTGTTTTCAAAGTAATGAAGGTCGTGCGATCCTGGACGGCGCGATCGCCGGGATGATCCGGGAATTAGAGCCTAATCTGTTCGAGGAGGACCTCGAACGCAAGGTCGACTTTGGTCACACCTTCAGTTATGGCTTGGAGGCGCGTCACGATTCGGATCTGTTGCATGGTGAGGCGGTGCTGCTCGACGTCCTCCTCTCGGTGGAGATCGCTCGGTCGCGGAAAATGCTGAGCGAGCCGAATACTGAGCGGATTTTCGAAGTCGTTAGAAAGCTGGCGTTGATCGCCGATGTTTCGGAACTGGAGGCGCACTTGCTTTGGAGCACACTGGAGGAGCGTGTTTATCACCGTAACGGACTGCAGCGGGTGCCGCTGCCCCGTGCCGTCGGTGATTGCGTCTTCGTCAACGACATCACATATGTCGAGATAGCGCGTGCGGTTGAGCAACTCAATGGCAGGATGGCACTGCGACAGTGACCGGGTTTGACAATGGCGACGAAGATGAGGTTGGCAAGTCCGACGCTATGTCGGATCGGTGGTGGTACCGCCAGGGCGACATGGCCACGCTACATGCCACGAATCCGCTTTGGATGAAATCTTCTTCGACGTCGGTCGATGGCCGCGGCCGTCTGATTCTTGATGTGGGGTGTGGTGGGCGGTCGTCTTATGGCGGCGCTGGCGAAAGCTGGCCCGCTAGTGCCGGGCTTCGATCTGCCGTTTGATTCATTAAATCCTGCGCGCAGGACCGTTGAGTTGGAAAGGCTGGATTGCGACTAGTGGTATGACAGCATCGAGAATGTTGCCATGCGGCTGGAGGAAGGTTTTGACGTCGTGACATGCATGGGACTTCTTAAGTATGTGCCGAATCGGCAACAAGTACTGGCGTACCACGGCCGCATAGTTGAGGCGGATGTTCGTGGCTTCTCTTCAACTATCAATCGCATGCTGGAGTCGGTTCGGTTCGGTGAAAGCTGATGCAGGCCCAGGTGAAGCAATTCCTTGCGCTTTCTCGCGCTAAGCACGGTGTCCTGGACCTGGCCACTCCGGCATTTTGCGCAGGGATTGCGCTCGGCGGCTTTCCGGCGGGGCGGGTCGTTGTTCTCGCGGTGTTCACGGGGCTTGCAGCCTACTTGGCGATATATGCGCTGAACGACTTGCTGGGCAAGGCTGTCGACGAAGAAAAATTTGCGAAGGGTATCAATGCGGGATACTCCGTTGAGGCTTCGGAGTTTCGTTACCCGTTAGCGCAGAGGGCGCTGAGCTATCGAAGTGCAGTCCTCTGGTTTGGCGTGTGGTTCGGTAGTGCTCTCGTGTGCGGTTTTTTCCTCAATCCGGTGATCGTAATAATCTTGCTGGTCGCGGCGCTGTTGGAAGTTGTCTACGTGCGGCTATTGAAGGTCACTTACTGGCGAACGGCGGTAAGTGGTCTGGTTAAGTCGAGCGGGCCCATTGCTGCTGTCTTCGCGGTGGCACCACACCCGTCTTGGGCACTGGTGCTGTTGGTGTTGGTCTGGGTCTTCTGTTGGGAGGTCGGCGGGCAGAATGTTCCGGCCGACTGGAACGATACTGAGGAGGATAAGCGAGTCGGTGCCAAGACCATTCCGTTGACACTGGGCGTCAAGGTTGCCGGCAACGTCGTGATGGCCGCCTTGACGCTGACGGTGATCGTCAGCCTTTGTCTCCCACTGGTATCGCCACTTCGTCTCGGATTGCCCTACATACTGATCAGCCTGGCCGCCGGTGTTTTCTTCCTTCTCGTACCAGGGTGGCGACTCCGTCGTGCCCATGAGGGGAGACAAGCGGCCAGGCTTTTCGACAGCGCTAGCTATTACCCGCTAGTGCAATTGGTGGCAATCGTCGTCTTTGTGTTGATCAAGTAGCAGACTCGAAGGAACCGTGAACAGCGGAGTCGACCACCGCCATCAAGGTGTGACTAGCTTCGCACGCAGGTAAGCACGAAATCTCTTGGCGCGCTTGCTCAGTGTAGGTCCGGATGGATTCCATCGCGGCAACGATGCCGGCTTTGCTTTGCAGGAGCGCGACGACGTCGGTGGCGGTGTAGTTCCGGGTGGCCAGTGACCTTTGCGTGAGTGGCTGGCGGACATCTTCGCCCGGCGCTTCCCCTGTCAAACTTTCGATTTTGTCGACGCTGCCGCTGAGCGCGGCGACGTCGTCGGAGATCTGAAATGCGCTGCCTACCAGGCGACCTAGCCGGGATAGATGGACGACGGCTTCGTCGCCGGCGCCGGAGAAGATCGCTCCCAATTGTCCGGCCGCCGCGACCACACATCCGGACGTCTCGCGGACGCATCGCAGGTAGTGGTCGAAGAGGTCAACGTCGTTGGCTGGGCCACGGGTTGCGCGAAGTTGCCCGGCGACCAGCTCGGCGAAGGTGTCGGCGATAACGGCGAATGCGCGCGGACCAAGCTCCGCGCCCAACCGTGATACGACCGCAAACCGGTAGTCGCCCACCAGGATTGCGACGTTGTTCTTCCATCGTTGGGTGTCGCTGAGTTTTGCAGAAGCCAACTCAGATTGGTTTGCGACCTCATTGTGAGCAAGCGTGGCCAGATACATCAATTCAACGGCTGCACCGGCCGTGGTGACCTGCGACGTGTGCGGTTCAGTGCCGAACTGTGCCGCGAGGACCGCGAAAACCGTCCGGAGTCGGGTGCTTTCGGATTCCAACGGCAACAGCATCGCGTCGCGGATGATCTCCTCGGTCCCAAAGAGTTCGCGGCTGATGAGCTCGTCGATTCTGCTGAGGCTGTCAGACACGCTGGCGCCAAATTCGGGGGCGCTGAGCGTGGACACTTCAGACACGCAATCTGGTGTCACGCATACACTTTAGGTGTTCTGGCGGCTTAGCGGTAGACGCAATTTTCTCGGCGCTCAGTGCAAGACGACCGTCACCGTCTGACCCAGTGCCGCAACGGCAACCGTCGTTGCTACCCGGTTCGGCAGAGCTACCAGTACCACTCGGCCGTTGTCTGCAGCGGGTAACTCTCGGTGAGCCGAAACCAGGATCACGATCGCGTCGGTGGCCAGGACGCGGGATTCCGGTTGTGAGTCGTGGGCCGTCGCAGCCAGCACGTCGACGACATCACCGACCCGGAGCAGGTCGATCAGCGCATCGTCGGCCAGGTGCAGTGGCACGATCCGCGCTCCGGGGCCCGCAGTCGACTCGGCCAGCCGGCTACGCAGCAAACGCACGTCGGTGAGGATCTCGCCACGCCGGGTCGGGCCGGCCAGTGTTGAACCGATCACGTTGCCGGGGTCGGCCAGCGCCCCCGCGGGAACCGTTGTCCTCAAACGCTTTTCCAGACGTACATCGGCGGCGGTCAGTGCGGTGCCGGAGCTTAGGTCATGATCGGCTACCAACACCTCGACATCGTCGCCGGCAGGATCGGGGCGCAACGCCGCGATACCGGCCAGCACCATCAGCCCGCACGCCGCGATACGACGGGCCAGAACGGTTCGCGTCCAGTCCGGGCGCCAGGAGGTGGTGATACGAGTGAGCAGTGTCGGATTCAGCGATGGCTCCCGCACGCCGTCACAGTAAGCGCGGGGGGACGTCCGGTCAGTAGTGGTGCGAGTTGGCCTGTGGATAATCGCCGGCGTGAGGTGAACGTGGATAGGCGCTAACTGGCCGCGGTCGCGGTAGAGGCAGTTGCGCTGCTGGAAGCCTTTTCGGTCGACCCAGACGACTTGCTTTCACTGGAGCCCGAACTCGGGCCCGAATTGCTCGCAGCAGACGAGCCTTTCGACGAACTCTCGTCCTTTTTGCCAGCCTCACGGCTGTCGGTGCGGTAGAAGCCGCTGCCTTTGAACACCACCCCTACCGAGTTGAACAGCTTGCGCAGGCGACCCGAGCACTTCTCACAGGTGGTCAGCGCGTCGTCGGTGAACGCCTGCACTTTGTCGAAGCGGTCTCCGCATTCGGTGCACAGGTAGCTGTACGTCGGCACAAAAACCTCCGGATGATGTCAAGTCTGAATTAGCACTCTACCGTTTCAAGTGCTAGAACCGCCACGTGATGGCGATCATTCCCGGGTCGGCCAGCGCAACCAGCCCGCGTTCCGGGGTGAGCGCATGCGTCATGAGCACGTCATGCGGCTCCGAGGGCAACTGGTCGACCAATTCGGTGTCCCGCACGACCGCCACCAGACGCGATCGGGGGGCGCGGGCAGCCAGCGAGCGGTCATAGAAGCCGCCGCCCCGGCCCAGCCGCACCCCTCGGCGGTCGACCGCGAGCGCCGGAAGCAGTACCAGCTCGGCATCGGCCAGGGCGGATTCCGGCAACCACGGTTGGGGCGGTTCCTGCAGGCCCCACAGCCCGGTCGCGAGCTCCCCGGGGCGATACTCGCCCCACCGCAACGGCAGCGGGGTGTCGTCGTGCGTGGTGCGCGCCACCGGCAGCAGCACCCGGTCCGCGTAGAGCAGCAGTTCATCGAGCATGTCCGCGGTGCCCGGCTCCGAACCCACCGGGACATATGCGCACACGGTGCTACCTGGGGTTACCGCCATTTCGAGGTGGTTGTGAAGCATCCGTGCTTCGGCGCGGTGTTGTTCGTCGGAGACCAGGCGCCGCGCCGCCTTGATCTGTCGCCGCCAGGCCCACTTGCTCGCGGTAACCATGGCATCAACCATGTCAGACCCCCGGCGACCCGCGCGTTCTCCCCGCCAGCAGGTTTGTACGCGGCCGATAAGGCTATGGTGAGAACCGATGTCACGACCAGAGATCCCGATCCCGTTTACGGCGATCGTCCCCGCCGCCGGCCTGGGCACCCGTTTTCTTCCCGCGACGAAGACAGTGCCCAAGGAGTTGCTGCCCGTCGTCGACACCCCCGGAATCGAGCTAGTGGCCGCCGAAGCCGCCGACGCCGGCGCCGAACGTCTGGTGATCATTACTTCCGAGGGCAAAGATGGCGTCGTCGCGCACTTCGTCGAGGACCTGGTGCTCGAGGGCACCCTGGAAGCCCGTGGCAAGAAGGCGATGCTGGCCAAGGTCCGGCGCGCTCCAGCACTGATCAAGGTCGAGTCCGTCGTGCAGGCCGAACCGCTGGGACTGGGCCACGCGATCAGTTGTGTGGAGCCGACCCTGGCGGCCGACGAGGACGCGGTGATGGTGCTGCTGCCCGACGACCTGGTGCTGCCCACCGGCGTGTTGGAGACGATGGCGCAGGTGCGGGCCGAGCACGGTGGCACGGTGCTGTGCGCCATCGAGGTGTCGGCCGACGAGATCAGCGCCTACGGCGTTTTC
This sequence comes from Mycobacterium gordonae, assembly GCF_017086405.1. Lineage (NCBI taxonomy): Bacteria > Bacillati > Actinomycetota > Actinomycetes > Mycobacteriales > Mycobacteriaceae > Mycobacterium > Mycobacterium camsae. Next base: position 5,896,248 of record NZ_CP070973.1, on the reverse strand, counting down.
GATGTCGAATCGATTCCCGGTGGCGACAACCAGGACGTGCTGCGCGTCAAGGGCATGGTCGAAAAGCCCAAGGCCGCAGACGCGCCGTCGCTGTTCGCGGCCGCCGGACGCTACGTGCTGGACCGCGCGATTTTCGACGCCCTGCGCCGCATCGAACGCGGCGCCGGGGGAGAAGTGCAGCTCACCGATGCCATCGCGCTGCTGATCTCCGAGGGCCATCCGGTCCACGTCGTCGTGCATCGCGGATCCCGACACGACTTGGGAAATCCCGGCGGCTACCTCAAGGCTGCGGTTGACTTTGCATTGGATCGTGACGACTACGGCCCGGAACTGCGGCGGTGGTTGGTGGCGCGATTGGGCCTGACCGAACAGTAGCCGGCGGCTCAGTTCGCCTGGCTGGACGGCGGGAAGGCGCACTGTGCGTTCTGTGGAGGAGCAACAGGCACGGATATCGGCAGCGGCGGTGGCCCCCAGGCCCATCAAAGTTGCGATCGCCGAGGCCCAGGGGCTGCTGTGCGCCGAAGAGGTCGTGACCGAGCGCCCGCTCCCCGGTTTCGACCAGGCCGCCATCGACGGATACGCGGTGCGCAGCGTCGACGTGCTCGGGGTCGGTGATTCGGGGCCCCTGGAGGCCGTCGGCGACGACGGCGTCGCCGGGGTTCGCGAGGTGGTCACCCTGCCGGTGATGGGGACCATCGAGGCCGGTACACGGACTCCGAGCCGGCTGCAGCCGAAGCAGGCGGCTCGCGTGCAGACCGGTGCGCCGCTGCCGACCCTCGCGGACGCCGTGCTGCCGCTGCGCTGGACCGACGGCGGAATGAACCGGGTTCGGATTCTGCGTGGGGCGCCCTCGGGTGCCTATGTGCGACGCGCCGGTGACGACGTGCAACCGGGGGATGTGGCGGTACGGTCCGGGACGATCATCGGCCCCGCGCAGGTGGGGCTGTTGGCGGCGGTCGGCCGCGAACGCGTGCTGGTGCATCCGCGCCCGCGGGTGTCGGTGATGGCGGTCGGCGGCGAGCTGGTCGACATTTCCCGCAGTCCCGGCAACGGTCAGGTCTACGACGTGAACTCCTACGCGCTGGCGGCGGCGGCACGCGATGCCGGGGCCGAGGTCAACCGCGTCGGGATCGTCAGCAACAACCCGAAGGAACTCGGCGAGATCGTCGAGGGCCAGCTCAACCGGGCCGAAGTGCTAGTGATCGCCGGCGGGGTGGGCGGTGCGGCAGCAGAGGCCGTCCGTGCCGTGCTGTCTGAACTCGGTGACATGGAGGTTGTGCGGGTGGCCATGCATCCGGGTTCGGTGCAGGGCTTCGGTCAGCTCGGCCGCGACGGCGTGCCGACGTTTCTGTTGCCGGCCAACCCGGTCAGCGCCTTGGTGGTCTTCGAGGTGATGGTGCGGCCGCTGATCCGGCTGTCCCTGGGCAAGCGGCATCCGATGCGCCGCATCGTGCAGGCCCGCACCCTGTCGCCGATCACCTCGGTGGCTGGTCGCAAAGGGTTTCTCCGCGGGCAGCTGATGCGCGATCAGGAGAGCGGCGAGTATCTGGTGCAGGCGTTGGGTGGAGCGCCGGGAGCGTCCTCGCATCTGCTGGCCACACTTGCCGAGGCGAACTGTCTGGTCGTGGTACCCAGTGGGGCCGAGCAGATCCGTACCGGCGAAATCGTCGACGTCGCCTTCCTGGCTCAGCACGGCTGATCGCGGCGGGGCCCGTGAACCTGTTGCGATCCAATTCCCGCCATCCTGGCTGGCCGCTGAGCATGGGACCGCTGCGAGTCGCGGCCGGGGTGATCCGGTTGCGGCCGGTGCGCATGCGCGATGGCGCGCAGTGGAGCCGGATCCGGCTGGCCGACCGTGCGAAGTTGGAGCCGTGGGAGCCCAGTACGGATGGTGACTGGTCGGTGCGTCACTCCGTGGCTGCGTGGCCGGCGGTGTGCTCGGGGCTGCGCGCCGAGGCGCGCAAGGGGCGGATGCTGCCCTACGTGATCGAGTTGGACGGGCAGTTCTGCGGGCAGCTCACCATCGGCAATGTCACGCACGGTGCGTTGCGGTCGGCGTGGATCGGCTACTGGGTGTCCAGTGAGCACACCGGCGGCGGGGTGGCCACGGGTGCGGTCGCCTTGGGGCTCGACCACTGCTTCGGCCCGGTGATGCTGCACCGGGTCGAGGCCACCGTCCGCCCGGAGAATGCCGCCAGCCGCGCTGTGCTGGCGAAAGCAGGCTTCCGCGAAGAGGGCCTGCTGCGGCGGTATCTGGAAGTCGACCGCGGCTGGCGCGACCACCTGCTGGTGGCGCTGACCGTGGAAGAGGTTTACGGATCGGTGGCATCGACGCTGGTGCGGGCCGGTCGTGCCAGCTGGCTCTGACTTTTTGCCCCATGTTCCGCCGAGATGGCGGTCAGGGCTGTGATCGGGCGCTGATGGCGACCGTGACGGCAATCTCGATGCCTGCACACATAGGGCGCGCACCCAACCGAAATAAAAATGTGGCTAGCGTGACATATGTGGCGTGTGATGCTTGAAAGAGGCAAATTACAGGTGTGTAATTGCCCTGGTCGCAGCGACCCGGCCACGCAGGTCAACGATCAGGCCTCGCGGGGATCGCAACCGAAGAGAGCAGGTCATCATGCCAAGCATCCCGCAATCGTTGTTGTGGATCTCGCTTGTGGTGCTGTGGTTGTTCGTGCTGGTGCCGATGCTGATCAGCAAGCGCGACGCGGTCCGGCGCACCAGCGACCTGGCCCTGGCGACCAGAGTGCTCAATGGCGGTGCCGGTGCCCGCCTGCTCAAGCGGACCGGTCCGGCGGCCGGTCACCGCAGCGACCCCGACTGGAAGCCCGAGGAAGACTGGGACACCGAGCCGATCGACGGCGCCTTCGCCGACGCTGACACCGATCACGCGGCCGACGACGCCGACACCGACGAATTGATTTCCCAGCGATCGGCCGTCACCGCGATGGCACGGGCCGATCAGGTGGCCGAGGCCGCCGACGCCGAGCCCGACTACCTCGACGTCGACGTGATCGACGAGAACGCGCCTGCGCTGCCGGTGGGTGCCAGCGCGGCACAGTCTCAGGGGCCGGCGCTGCTTGCGGTCGAGCCCGAGGCAATCGACGAGCACGATGTCGAGCACGACGACCTTGCTGATGACGAGTACGAGTACGTCGAGGACTCCTCCGGGTTGGAGCCCGAGGAAGACGACGACGAGATGGACGCCGCGCCACCGGTCTACCCGGTCGGTGTCAACCGGCGCCTCCGGTTCGACAACAAGACCGCCGCGGCGGTCAGCGCCCGCAAGTACACGTTCCGTAAGCGGGTGCTGGTGGCGATGGCGGTTGTGCTGGTCGGGTCGGCGATCGCCGCCTTCGAGGTAACGCCGACGGCGTGGTGGCTGTGCGCGTTTGCGACCACAGTCACCTTGATGTACCTGTTCTACCTGCGGCGGCAGACCAAGATCGAGGAGAAGGTGCGCCGGCGCCGGATGCAGCGGATGGCGCGCAGCCGGCTGGGCGTGGAGAACACCCAGGACCGCGAATACGACCTGGTTCCCTCGCGGTTGCGTCGCCCGGGCGCGGTGGTCTTGGAGATCGACGACGAGGACCCGATTTTCGAGCACCTGGACTATGCGGTGCCGATGCGCAACTACGGTTGGCCTCGCGACCTGCCGCGCGCTGTCGGACAGTAGTCGCGGTTCGTTGCATCGCGACCGCGGCTGGTAGCCTGCTTAGCGATCAGGGGCTATGGCGCAGTTGGTAGCGCGACTCGTTCGCATCGAGTAGGTCAGGGGTTCGAATCCCCTTAGCTCCACCAGTGTGATGAGTCGCGTCACCGGTTACAGATTCCCCGGCCATCGGCCGGGGTTTCGTTTTGGTTGGGCCGGTAGTCGTGGTGGGGTCGATGGTGTGGCGATTGTGTAGCGTTCCCTGGTGATGGCGCGAGCTTCATCCATCCGGCGGTGGTGCGGCAGGGGCATGATTCGCAGTTTGAAACTTGGCATGGCCGTCGCCACGAAGCTCTCACGAAGAAGCCCGCGCCCGTTGAGCCCATCTAACCCAACTACGCGAAATTAATTATGATCCAATACGATTCGCACAAATGGCTGGACCACTTTTTTGACATCCGCGGCTCGCTGGTCCGGGAGATCATCGGCCGAGTCTCCCTATGCGTCGCCTGGTCGGCGGCGGTCGTGGCCTTTCACAACTATGTCGCGCCGGTCGGCATGCCCATCCAGCTGCACACACTAATGGGCCTCGCCCTTGGTCTCCTTCTGGTTTTCCGCACCAGCTCCAGCTATGACCGTTTCTGGGAGGGGCGCAAACTATGGGGAGGGATCGTGAATGAAACACGGAACCTCGTCCGGAGCGCCAGCGTGTACATCAAGGGGGATCCGGCGCTGGTCGCCCGACTCACTCGATGGACAGCTGCCTTTGCCTGGGCGGCCATGCACCGCCTGCGCGGTACCGAAGGCCTCGGACCGCAAATCACCGAACTTCCGCCCGCCGAGGCGCAGAAGGCGATCGACGCCCAACATCCCGCTCTCGCTGTCGCCGGCAACATGTCCGACTGCCTCCGGGAGGCCCGCGAGCGCGGCCTGATCTCTGACATCATGCTCACGTCGATGGACCAGAACATTCAGCTCCTGGTCGACTACCTCGGCGGCTGCGAACGAATTCACAAAACGCCGATGCCCTTCGCCTACGCCGTTCACCTGCGCCGGGCCCTTGTGCTCTATTGCTTCACCCTCCCGTTCGCCATGGTCGACACCTTCGGCTGGACCACAATTGTCGACGTCCTGATCATCGCTTACACATTCTTCGGCATCGAGGAAATCGGCGTCGAGATTGAAAGCCCCTTCGGCGATGACGCGAATGACCTTCCGCTCGAGGACATCTGCGAAACGATTCACAAGAACGTTTACGCCCAGGCAGGCATTTAGCAGCACTCGCAATGCCCTTCCCGCTAAGGGATGTCTTATCCGGATCCGATTTGTCTCCGACGGTCGAGTTCCTCCCAATGCCTCCACCAGTCACCAGTACCTCCACCAGTGCGAGACATCGCTGCCCGCATAGTCCTACTTTGCCAACGAGGTATTCCAGGTGTAGCGGCTGGCGGCCGCCGCGGCGGCTGGGGGCCTCGACCGGGCGATTGTTCCGATCCAGTGTTCCCAGAAGCCGGGGTGATGAGCTTGGACAGGCGGCCGCGTTCCTGTGCGATCGCCGATAAAGGAATTTGCGATCGGTTAATATGACGGCGTTACACGGGGTAGACGTCCGCCGGGTATTTCATGGCGCGGAATTGAGGTCAGGGGTGTGCCGTGAAAGCCATTCATTTCATCTCGGGTCTGCCGCGTTCGGGTTCGACGCTGCTAGCCGCGTTGCTACGCCAGAACCCGCGGTTCCAGGCGGGAATGTCGGGTCCGTTGGCGGGCCTGTTCGGTGCCCTGCTCGACGAGATGAGCGGGCGCAACGAGTTCTCGGTGTTCATCGATGACGCCAAGCGCGAGCGCATCCTGCGCGGGCTGTTCGACGACTTCTATGCGGACTCCACCGCCGAGGTGATCTTTGACACCAATCGCGGCTGGTGTGCGTGGATGCCGGCGATTGCGAGACTGTTTCCCGATGCGAAAGTGATTGCCTGCGTGCGTGAACTGCAGTGGGTGGTGGACAGCATCGAGCGGTTGATCCAACGCAACGTCTTCAGCCCGTCGTCGATCTTCAACTACAGTGCCGGCGGAACGGTCTATAGCCGCGCTCAACAAGTGGTGGCGCCCGATGGCATGGTCGGCGGCCCTTACGATGCCCTCAAGCAGGCCTGCTACGGCGCGCAACGGGATCGACTGTTGTTGCTGCAGTACGAAACCCTGAGCACCGACCCGGCCAAGGCGATGCAGGCCGTCTACTCGTTTCTCGGCGAGCCGGTGTTCGACCACGACTTCAGCAACGTCCAATACGACGTCACCGAGTTCGACGAGCGCGCCGGCACGCCCGGACTGCACACCGTGCGCCCCATGGTCAAGGCTGAACAGCGCGATACGTTGCTACCGCCGGACCTGTTCGACCGCTTCATCCACGACGCCTTCTGGCGCGACCCGGAGGGGATTCCCCCCGGGCTGATGATCGTGTGAGGTTTGTTCTGTCGCAAGGCGAAGTGCTGCTTCGCGCGTTTCGCGTCCCGGCACGCATGACAATGGACATAGGGCAAACCACGAGCCCATGCCGGGCTGGTGACGCGGGGCGTCGATCATCGGCGATCTGTCACGGCACATTCGCGCCGGGTGTACCGATGATCACGTCTCCCGTTACGACGGCGGGAGGGGGAACCGTGAGGTCGGCGGAGCCGCCGTTGCCGCCGGTGTTGCCTGAGCCGGTGCCGCTACCGCCGTTGCCGCCGGTGCCGGTGCTGGTGGTGATGGTGCCGCCGGCGTTTGCCTGGAAGACGGATTCCCCGCCAGTGCCGCCGCTGCCGTTGGTAATGCCGGCACCGCCGGCCCCGCCGTTGGTGGCGCTGTCACTGACCGTGCCACCCCCGACGGCATTGATTCGGCCGAGGCTTCCGGCGCCGCCGTTGCCGCTGCCGGTACCGGCCCCGCCGAGCCCGCCGGTTGCCGAGCTATTACTGACGGAGCTGCCCGCCCCATTAGCGAAGAGGGTGCCGCCGCCCCCTACGCCGCCGCGGCCGCCACCGAGGCCCGCCCCACCGCCGCCGCCCGTCGCCGTGCTGCCAGTGACGGCGCCGCCGTAATAGCCTCTGATGGAGCTGTAGCTTCCGTAGCCGCCGATGCCGCCGGTGGAGCCCGCGCCGCCGGCGCCGCCCGTGGAGATGGCGCTGACGGAGGTGCCCGCGCCCCTGGCGGCGATGTAGCCACCGCCGCCGGAACCGCCGCGGCCGTTGGTGGCGCCCGCACCGCCGAGGCCGCCGGTGGCCGTTCCAGTGGCGGTGCCGCCGTTATAACCGCCGATCCGGGCGACGCCTCCGTTGCCGCCGCGGCCGCCGGTGGTGCCCGCGCCGCCGATGCCGCCGCTGGCGGTCCCGCTGGCGGAGCCGCCTGAATTGGCAAATAGGTAGCCGCTCCCGCCGGCGCCGCCGCTGCCACTGGTGCCCGCGCCCCCGACGCCACCGGTGGCTGTGCCAGTGACGGTGCCACCCGCGCTAGCGCTGACGCTGGCGTTGCCGCCGCGGCCGCCGGTCGCGGAGCTGGTTCCACCGACCCCGCCGTCCCCGCCGGTGGCAGTTCCGGTGACGGAGCTGCCTGCCCCGCTGGCGAAGAGGGTGGCGTTGCCTCCGGTACCGCCAACGCCGCCCGGCGCCACGGTGGTACCGGCGCCGCCGATGCCGCCGACACCGCCGATCGCGCTACCGCTGGCCGTGCCACCGCCGGTGGACACCACCCTGGCGCCCCCGCCGCCACCGCCGCCGCCACCGCCGTAGCCCGGCCCGCCGCTGGTGGCTGCTGCGCCTGCGCCGCCGGCCCCGCCGGCGCCAGCGGTCGCACCCGTACCGTCAGCCCCGCCGCTGCCGCCGTGACCGCCGTCTCCGCCGGCACCGTCGGTGCCACCGACGCCGCCAGAAAGGCCGCCCCTGCCGCCGGTACCGCCAGACCCACCCCCGCTCGTCGAGGTGCCGACGCCGCCCAGCCCGCCGGTGCCGCCCCTGCCGCCGTCACCGGCGCTAGCTGCGGCACCAGCGGACCCCAAGAATCCGCCCGAGCCACCGGCTCCGCCGACGCCACCGGTGCCGCCGTCGCCGCCTATACCGCCGCTACCGGCGCTGGCGAACTGCGTGCCCGCGGCGCCCTGCGCGCCCGTCCCACCCATGCCACCGTCCCCGCCGACACCGCCGGCCCCGCCGGCCGCGAACAGCCCGACAGCGTGGCCCCCGACACCACCGACCCCGCCCGGGCCGCCGCGGCCGGCAGCCGCACCGGGCGCGGCCATCGGGTCGGCGGTCGGGTTATAGCCGGGTCCGCCCTGCCCACCGGCACCACCGGCACCGGCGGCTCCACACAGCTGATAGCTGGTGCCGCCGGCCCCGCCATGACCACCCATGCCGGCCGCCGCTGTTGCTGAACCGGCCGCACCCAGCCCACCGACACCACCGGCCCCGCCGCCGCCGAACAGCAGCCCACCAGCACCCCCGTTGCCTCCGGTACCGCCGACCGCGCCGCTGCCCGAATAGGCGGTCCCGCCGGACCCGCCGTGACCACCGGTGCCGAACAGGAACGCCGACCCACCGGCGCCACCACTGCCGCCGGCGGGGCTGGCGACTGTACCCGGCGTGCCTGACCCGCCATCGCCTCCGTTGCCCCACAACCATCCACCGGGCCCACCGGCCTGCCCGGTGCCCGGCGCCCCATTGGTGCCTGGCCCGAACAGCGGGCGCCCGGTGAACTGCTGGACCGGCGCATTGATCGCGTCTTGCACCCCCGCAGCCGCCGCCGCGGCCGCTTGCAGCGGCGACGCGGCGGCAGCCTCGGTGGTGGCATACAAAAACCCACCGCCATTTAGCGCCTGCACGAATTGGTCATGAAACAGCGACACCTGAGCACCCAGCGATTGGAACTGCTGGGCATAACCACCAAACAACGTCGCGACCGCCGCCGAGACTTCATCCTCAGCAGCCGCCGCAATCCACGTCGTCGAACCCTGCGCTGCCGCGCGGGCCTCCCTGATCGACGACCCCAGGCTGGTCAAGCTGGAAGACGCTGCGGCAAACTCGTCGGGCGCGGCGAACAGAGAAGAAGACATGCTAACCCCCATCACGAGCGGGCGACCAGTCCGAGGAAAATCCTCACGACAATGTCGAGACGCTACGCGCGCCCGTCCGAGTAATCGCGGGCCTTTCCGATCTGATGACACAGGTCCCGTGCTTTAGGGACCTAGGTCACACGTCTCGAGGCTGGCAAGTGAGCGCAGCAAGAACCCGGATTCGGGTCGGCGGCGGCGCAGATTTCGCAGGAAAGTCTCGCGCGATCTGCGGGGTGGGCCGAGGGCACCGGGTTGGCTTCAGGTCGTGAAAGAACCGCTCCCGGTTCGCCAGTCGCCGGTTGATCAGATCGGCTTCGCCGTCCGTCTGGCCAGGAAGTCCCGGCAACCCTCAATGCCGCAGCGATTCATCGTGTCTCTATTCCTTTGAAATCGTTGTCGCATAACGGCGTAACCGCTCGCCGTCGTGCTTTTCGGTGGCCAGCCGGCGAAAGGCCCAGTGGGGAAGGACAATCCGATTTCACCGGATTCGGCGTCCGCGGTAACCTGCTGCGCCTCTTTCGCCCTGCTGATCACGCCGACCAGGAATTCGAGGAGCGGGCCGGAGATCTCGGCCAAGGCGGCCTCGAACGATCACGCCCGCGTGTCGGGCGGCCGGGCCTCGCGGACGGATGGTGGAGCAGTCCTGGTGACCCCAAAGGGCACGCTATGCAAACGATCGTCGATGACGGCCGCCAGCGACACCGGGCCAGGTCGCCAGTTTTGCTGGATTAGCAGGGCCCTTGTTGGATAATGGGCCTTGTCGGTTCAACACGATGCCGCGGTAGTGGTCGCTATTGAAAGCCCGCGCAAATGTTCACTGTCCTACTCGACACCACCGACCTCGGCGAGGCCGAGGAGGTTGTCAGCGCCAGCTTCGGGCGCATCCGGATGGCGGCGGGTGAGCACGGGCTACCGACCCGGAGTCGGCTGCAGCGGTCTATGGTCGGGTCGACGAGTGTCGATGTCGCCCACTTCGACTACACCTTCAGCTACGCCATGGTTCCCCCAGAGCGGATCCTGCTGGTCCGAGTCCATTCGGGCAGCATCGACGCCCGCGTCGAACGGGGTGCTTTCCAAGGATTCGGCGCGGGTCAGGTCGGGGCTTTCGGCGCCGTCGCGGGCGAGTCGCTGATCGGGATGTGCCGCCACACGAATGCCGACGTCTATTCCCTGGACCGGGATCTGCTCAGCCTCGTCGCGGCCGACTCGCCGGATCCCCGGGACATGGTGCGGCTCACCGGCTCGGTCCCGATATCCCCGGCTGCCGGCGCGCAGTTGGTCGCCGCGCTGGACCACGTGCGCGAATCGGTGGCTGTGGACCCGGACGCGGGCCGGAACCCGCTCGTCGTGAGTGCCGCGCAGCGTTACGTCGCGGCGAGCATGCTGGCCGCCTTCCCCAGCACCGCGGAGTTGGAGCCGATCGCCCAGGACCGACGCGACAGCACCCCGGTCCTGCTCAGACGCGCCATCGCGTTCATCGAAGACAACGCCGACACCGACATCTCGCTGACCGACATCGCGGGCGCGGTCTACGTCACTCCGCGGGCTTTGCAGTACATGTTCCGTAAACACCGTGACTGCACGCCGATGGAATACGTACGCCGCGTCCGCTTGCACCAAGCCCATCTCGACCTTGTCGCGGGGGACCAGGAAACGGTGACCGTGGGCGGCGTCGCGCGGCGATGGGGATTCGGGCATCTGGGCCGCTTCGCCGTCTACTATCGGCAGCATTACGGCGAGAGTCCGCATGTCACCCTCCGCGGCTAGGCGGCGCCCCTGCCGAGTGGGAATTGCAGCGCCAGGGGTACAGGGGTGCGATGAGTGCCGACGATGACGTCGACCGCAGCTGTGGCGGTGACGGCGCGGTGCGCGCGACCTTTGACAGCCTGCCGGTGATCGCCTGCGCGCTGGACGGACCCCGGCTGCGGCTGGTGGCCTGCAACGCGGCGCATCGCGCCTTCTACCCGAACGCGCTGCTGGGGGTGGCCGCCGACGACTTCGGACCCGAGCTTCGTGAGCAAGGCATTCTCGACATGTACGACCGCGTCTATCAGACCGGTGAACCGCTGCGCATCGCCGACGTGCGTGTCCAGGTCGACCTGGACGGGACCGGAATTCGGGAACGTTTTGTCGACATCACCGCGGTTCCACAGCGCGGTCGACGGGGCGAGATCACCGGTGTCCTGATCGTCGGCGCGGATACGACCGAGTCGGTACGGGCCCGGCTGGCTGCCGAAGAGCGGGCCCGCGAAATGGCGGGTCGGTATCAGTCGGTGCGTGCCGCGGCCGACGTCATGCAGCGCGCGCTGCTTTCGTCGAGTTTGCCGGTGGTGCCCGGCGCTGAGATCGCCGCCACGTATCTGGTGGCGACGCAGGACACCGCTGCCGGTGGTGACTGGTTCGACGCGCTCACCGATCCCGCAGGGCGATTGCTGCTGGTGGTCGGGGACGTGGTGGGGCATGGGGTGCACGCTGCGGCGGTGATGGCTCAACTGCGCACCGCGGTCAGAATGCAACTTCACACCGGCGCAAGCATTGTCGACGCCCTGTCAGCCGTGGACCGGTTCATCGCGGAAATCCCGGGGGCGAGGTCGGCCACCTTGTGTGTCGCCCGGTTCGACACGGCAACCGGGGAAGTCGAATATTGCACCGCCGGCCATCCGCTACCGCTGGTCATCACCGCTGTCGGCAAGGCGCACTATCTGCAGCCTTCCGGAGCGGGCCCGCTGGGCAGCGGTCGTGGTTTCGGCACCCGGAGGGCAACTCTGGCGGTGGGGGACGTGGTGATGCTCTACAGCGACGGGATCATCGAACGGCCCGGTCGCGAACTCGCCGCCAGTTCCGCCGAAGTCGCCGACATGGCGGTCCGGGTCCTCAGCGGGAAGATCTTTCCGCTCGATCCGGCCCAGACGGGGGTGGACAGGCTGTGTTCGCAGGCGGTGGAGTTATTGGTGCGCGCCACCGGATACAGCGACGACATCACGCTGCTCGCCGCCCAGCGCCGCACTGCTCCACCGTCGTTCCACGTCGAAGGCCGGGCGGACGAGACCGCCGAGCGCACGGTGCGGGCGAGGCTGCGTCAGTGGCTGGCGGGGTTGGGGGCCGACGCCGGCAACACCCTGTCCCTCGTGCACGCCGTCAGCGAACTTGTCGCCAACGTGGCCGAACATGCCTATGCCACAGCATCTCCCGGTGACTTCACCATTGACGCGGAACTCAACGAAAATGGTCGGGTACGGGTGGTGGTGGCGGATTCCGGCACCTGGAAGCCAACCGACAGCGACGCCCGCCGGGGCCGTGGTCTGTTCATCGCCCAAGCGGCGGTGCCTGACTTGGTCATCAGACACGGCGCGGAGGGCACTACAGCCACGGCTACTCAACTGCTGACGCGGCCGTCGGTCTTTACCGAGTTGGCCGTGCCGGCGCCACGGGCCTCTACGCCGACCACATTCGACGTCGGCACCTGCGATGACGACTACATCGTCGTCGTCGGAGATGTCGATACCCTCGCCGCACCGGAACTGGCAGAGGCACTTTCGGCACTCAGCAGGGCCGGCACCAGGTCGGTTATGGTCGATTTGAGCGCGGTCACCCATCTGGGCTCCGCCGCCGTCAGTGTGCTCGCCGACGCATGCGAACGTGCCGATCGCCAGCACACCCTGTGCACCCTCGTCGCGGTGCCCGGTGGCCCCGCACACGACATCCTCGCCATGGTGGGGTTGCCTACGACTGAGGTGGCGGTCGACCCGCCGTTACGCTGATTCGAGTGAAAATAGTTCGGGTGCAATGGGTTTGGTGCGGTAGGTGCGCGCACCCGAGGATACGGTCAGCACGATGCGCGGTGACGGGTCTTCGCTGCCAGCGGCGTTCTGCGCGGCAGTGGCGAACCGTTGTGCGTGCCGAAACTCGGTGAGGAAGACGGCGCTGCCCTGGGGCGGGATCTCACAGGGAACGTCGTCGCCGGCAATCGGCTTCTCGACCGGCACCAGCGAGGTCCCGTCGGGATCGGTGCGGATGGCCCAGCCCGCGACCTGAAACGGGGCCCGGCCCGCATTGACCACCCTGACGCCGATGATGAGCGGAATGTCCTCGAGCTGGTCCGCGACGGCGGCCAGTGACTCGCGCACGTCGCAACTGGCGTCATTGGTCACCAGCCCGTCGGTCGTCAGCCGTCCGATTACGGGCTTGAGTCTCGGACGGGGTCGCTGTTGCCGGTAGGCGGCCAGCTGCCAACCCAGCGAAATCACCGCGAGGACGGTCGCGACCAAGCCGAGAACGAACCCGGCGACGCTCATCGCACGCTCCAGAAATCCACCACGAGATAAAACTACTGGCTAGAGTCGTTGCCTTGGGGGAAGGAGGGGTGGCGAGTGAGCAGTTGGATCGTCGCCAATGTGTGATCGTGGCTTCTGCTGATTCTGCTGGTCGTCCTCATCGCCAGCGGCGCGGTGCTGGTCCGCCAACTGGTCCGAAGCAAGTTTCCCCAGCTCGGCGCCGGTGACCACAACGATGCCATCCGGTTCGCGTATGGGATCGTCGGCTACGTCTAGCCGTTCTTCATCGGTGTCGTCGTCTCCGGCATGTGGAGCCAGATCAGCACCGAGGACGCCCAGGCCCGCGATGAAGACACGGCCGGGATCCAGCTGGCCAGGGACCTCACCGCGTCCGACCAGCCCGACGCCGACCGAATCCGGGCGTCGCGCATCCCCGGATCCACAGCGTGACGGTCGTGACCGTGGGCGTACTGGTGGTGGCGAGCCGGGTTCTCGTCCTTGAGTTTTCGCACCCCTTTGTGGGCGAGATGGCAACCTCGCCCGACCCGCTGCGCGATGTGATCACGGTGCGTTCGGTTCCGTCGACCTGACCGTGCGGCGCGGAGCCTGATGAAGTTCCAAAATTCCGCTGAGCAATCACTGAGACCGTGTTTCGGCACCGGAGTGTGTCGTGATCCGGCCCTAGCCTCATGGGATGAGCACCAAGTACTACTTGCAGAAGGTCCCTGCCGAGTCCGTCGAACCCGGCTATTCGCTGGCCATCCCAGACGGCGGCAGATTCCGCCTCTTCGAGGTCGAATGCGTGCAGATGTCGCAGCGCAGCGGGCAACCCATGATGATCACCCTGACGTCGCAAGGGGCACGGCCGCGGGTGCTGGAATATGAAGCCGGTACCCCGGTGGTCCGGTTGTTCGGTGTCTGCGAGGCCGCCGCGTCGTAGCGCTACTCCGGTTTGGCCCCCGTGACGAACTGCAGCGCACGCTGCGTCTGCTGTTCGACATCGATCAACCTGGCCTCGGTGAACAGGTCGACGAAGGCGTCCTTGTCAAACATGGTGAGCCCGATCAGGCGCGCTGTGGTGTTGAGGGCCAGGTTGATCGGCGGTGGCTGGCCGGCGTAACTGGTCAGGATGGCGATCCGTCCGCCGGGCCGCAGCACCCGGATCATCTCGTGGGCGACCCGGAACGGCTCGGGTATCAGGTAGAGCGCACCGAAACAGCAAACGGCATCGAAGGTCTCGTCGCCGAACGGCAACTCGCGCGCATCGCCGCGCACGTAACAGGTCCGTGGTCCGCTGTTGTCCTGCACGGCCCGGGTCAGCATCGGCTCGGAAATGTCGAACCCCACCGCAAGACTGCCGGTGGACAGTTGTGCGGCCAGCGGCGCGGTGAAATTGCCTGGGCCGCAAGCCACGTCGAGCAACCTCTTGGCGCTGCGCAGGTGCAGGGCGGTTGCCGCGCGGCGCTCCTCGGCCTGCGTGGTGACGCCGCTGGCCAGATAGAAAGACGTCGGGCGCCACAGCCCTTCGTACACGGTGGCGACGAACGGGCTATTCATGGCCCGTTGAGCAAACGTGGGAACCGGAGCAGCGGTCGATTCGCCCAACACGTCGAGGTAGCCGTGCCGCAACGTCGCGGGCTTGTTGAGCAGACTGCGGGTCAATTCGACCCGGTCCTGGTTGTCGATCATCTCTGGTCCGTTTCGGGAGTCTTGGGTCTGACTGGCGACCTGCTGCCAGGCTAGTGCGAGTGCCGCGGCGCTCCTTGCAGGGGCGGTAGCCGACGCCATAACCTGGGGCGGATCGGACCCAAGCTGGGTTAAGCATGGACGGGATGGCCGAATTGGGCGTCGTGGGGGCCGAAGAACTCGCGGGAATGGACATCTTCAAAGGTTGTCCAACCGAGGATCTGCTACCGCTGGCGTCCTGTCTTGCCCCGCTGCAGGCCCCGGCCGGGCAGATGCTGATGCGCCAGGGGGAGCACGCCGTCTCCTTCCTGCTGATCAACTCGGGCAGCGCCGAGGTGATGCACGTCGGCGAGGACGACACGGTGATCGTCGAACAGTTGGTGCCCGGCATGATCGTCGGGGAGATCGCGTTGCTCCGCGACATTCCGCGCACCGCGACGGTCACCACGCTCGAACCGCTGACCGGCTGGATCGGCGGCAAAGACGCCTTGACCCAGATGGTGCATATCCCCGGGATCATGGACCGGCTGGTCCGCACCGTCCGGCAGCGTCTGGCTGCTTTCATCGCACCGATCCCGGTTCAGATGCGCGACGGCAGCGAGCTGATGCTGCGTCCCGTCCTGCCCGGCGACAGCGAACGCACCGTGCACGGGCACGTCCACTTTTCCAGCGAGACGATCTACCGGCGCTTCATGTCCGCGCGGGTGCCCAGCCTGGCGATGATGCACTACCTGGCCGAGGTCGACTACGTCGACCACTTCGTGTGGGTCATGGTCGACGGCAGCGACCCGGTGGCCGACGCCCGTTTTGTCCGCGACGAGAAGGATCCGACGATCGCCGAGATCGCCTTCACGGTGGCCGACGCGTATCAGGGCCGAGGGATCGGAACGTTTCTGATCGGTGCGCTGGCCGTGGCCGCCCGGGTGGACGGTGTCGAAAGATTCTCTGCGCGAATGCTTTCCGACAACCTGCCGATGCGCACCATCATGGACCAGCACGGCGCGGTCTGGCAGCGCGAGGACATCGGCGTCATCACCACCGTCATCGATGTGCCGCGCAAGCCGGGTTTCGGGCGTGCCATGGAGGAACAGATCAGAAAGGTCGCCCGACAGGTGATCGAGGTGGTGAGTTGATCAGAGCTGCGGCCGTGTTGCCGTGATATGAACGGGCATGCGGCCGTTCTGGTTTGGCCTGCTGTCGGCCTTGGTGCCGGCAGCCTGCGCGGCATCGCCCGCGCCGACTCCCTCGGTGACCTCGTCCTCTCCGGCGGCTGCGCCGGCGCCGGGAGGCATCACCCCCGCCAACATCCGCCGCGTGGGTCGGGAGTTGCCGCCCGATTACGAGTCGTCCAACATCGCCCGTGCCTCCTCGCCCCGCGTCATCTGGGGCCTTGGCGACCCGACGGTGGCAAACCCGCCCGACTGCATGGCGCTGGCCGATCCGGCGGCCGGGCGCGATCAGCCCGCGCAGGGTGTCTCCGGCTCAGGGTCGGGCGGAATCGTCGACGCGGTCGTCGTGGCGACGCCGGTGGCACTGGCCCGCGACGTCGTGGCCGCCTGCGCGCACTGGGACCTGGCCGCCGGGCGCACCCAGGTGAGTGTGGGGCTCATCGACGCGCCGCCGGTGGACGGCGCGCAGACCCTTGGCATGGTTGCCGACATCCGCGCCGCCGCCGAGTCGGGCAGCGAAATCGATTCACGCGCATACACATTCATTGCCTACCTGGGTGGCTACTACGCGTTCACCACACTCACCACCGATCCCGGATCGATGTTGCCGCCGCTACCGGCGCAGTTCGCCGCAGATCTACTGGTCAAAACGGTCTCTACGTTGCGCGGCTGAGCATCGGGGTTGGGTAGATTGGCCACGATGTTCAAGCTGGTGCTCGCACTGTGTTCGGTGTGCCTGCTCGTCGGCTGCTCCCCGGGGGCGGACCACTCGAGGCCCGCCAAGGGCGACATCGCGAAGATCTTGGACGTGAAGTCGAGCTTCGGACCGGAATTCAAGGTCACCGACGTCACTCCCCGCGCGATCGACCCGCAGTTCTTCGCCTCCCGCAAGCTGCCCGACGGGCTCACCTTCGACCCGCCGAACTGCGCCAAAGCCGCCGTCGGGCCCGACATGCCGGCGGGCGTGGAAGGCAACATGGCGGCTATCTCCGCTGAGGGCAACGGCAATCGTTTCGTGGCGATCGCGGTAGAGACCTCCAAAGCGCTGCCCCTCAGTGACCCCGGCAAGGACTGTGCCAAAGTCGGGTTTTCCGGTGCTCAGCTGCGCGGCGCCATCGAGGTCGTCGATGCCCCGCAGATCGACGGCGTCCACACCCAGGCTGTGCACCGCGTGTTGCAGGCGTTGGTGCAGGGGTCGCCGCGGACCGGGGAGCTCTACGACTATTCCGCGCAATTCGGTGACTATCAGGTGATCGTCATCGCCAACCCGCTGGTGGTTCCCGGCCAGCCGGTGGCCAAGGTCGATACTCAGCGGGCGCGCGACCTGCTGGTCAAGGCGGTGAACGCGGTCCGCGGCTAGCGCACGTCCCGGGGCCGGAATTGGATGCTGACCCTGGGGCCCGCCGCCCCGGTCGTCTTGGGAACCGCATGCTCCCAGGTGCGCTGGCACGAGCCGCCCATCACCAGCAGATCGCCGTGCGCCAGCGGAAACCGCAGCGAAGGGCCGCCGCCGCGTCGCCGCATCGCAAACGTGCGGGTGGCCCCCAGGCTGACGATCGCCACCATGGTGTCCTGCGAGCTGCTGCGGCCGATCGTGTCGCCGTGCCACGCCACGCTGTCCGAACCATCCCGGTAGCAGCACAATCCGACGGTGGTGAAGGGTTCACCCAGCTCACCGCCATAGATGTCGTTGAGGCGCCGCCGCAGCCGGGCCAGCGCTGGGTGCGGCGGATCTTCTACCGCCAGATCGTGGAAACTGACCAGCCGGGGCACATCGACCACCCGGTCGTACATCTGCCGGCGCTCGGCCCGCCACGGCACGGTGTGTAGCAGCGCCTCGAGCAGGTCCAGGCCGTCTATCGGGCCGTCGCGCAGCCAATTAGCGCGGATGTCGATGAAGGCGCCGTCGCCGAGTTGTCTGCGTTCGTTGTGCTCGAATAGC
Organism: Mycobacterium gordonae; assembly: GCF_017086405.1. Taxonomy (NCBI): domain Bacteria; kingdom Bacillati; phylum Actinomycetota; class Actinomycetes; order Mycobacteriales; family Mycobacteriaceae; genus Mycobacterium; species Mycobacterium camsae. The sequence continues at coordinate 5,878,433 of NZ_CP070973.1, read as the reverse complement.
GAGCCCTGCGCCGCGATCGCCACGGATTCGAGTCTATCGCACACCAGTTCGATCGTTCGGCGTGTGACGCGCCGGACACGGACCGCGCGGCTACGGTTTGGGGTGTGGGTGTCGAGCTGGGAGTCAATTCCGAGGTGGGCGCGCTCCGGGTCGCGATTCTGCACCGTCCGGGCGCCGAACTGCGCCGGCTCAACCCGAGCAACAACGACCAGTTGCTGTTCGACGGGCTGCCCTGGGTAGCCCGAGCGCAGGACGAGCATGACCAGTTCGTCGAGTTGTTGCGCAGCCGCGGTGTGGAGGTGCTGTTGCTGTCTGAGCTGCTGGCCGAGGCGCTGCAGCACAGCGGCGCCGCCCGGATGCAGGGTGTCGCAGCAGCCGTTGATGCCAGACGGCTCGGACCTATTCTGGCGCAACAGCTTTCGGAGTATCTGCGGCGTTTGGAGCCGGCCGCCCTGGCGGACGTGCTCACTGCGGGCATGACCTTCGAGGAGCTTCCGGCCAGCACGCGCACCGGGGTGTCGCTGGTACTGCGCATGCATCACGGTGCGGATTTCGTCATCGAGCCGCTGCCGAACCTGGTGTTCACCCGTGACTCGTCGATCTGGATCGGGCCGCGGGTGGTGATCCCGTCGCTGGCTCTGCGCGCGCGTCGGCGGGAGGCGTCGCTGACCGACATCATCTACGCTCACCACCCCCGGTTCACCGGCGTGCGGCGGGCCTACGAGTCGCGTACCGCACCCGTCGAGGGCGGGGATGTGCTGTTGCTGGCGCCGGGCGTGATCGCGGTGGGGGTGGGGGAGCGGACCACGCCAGCGGGAGCAGAAGCGTTGGCGCGCAGCCTCTTCGACGACGACCTCGCCCACACCGTGCTCGCCGTGCCGATCGCCCAGAAGCGTGCGCAGATGCATCTGGACACCGTGTGCACGATGGTCGACACCGACACGATGGTGATGTACGCCAATGTCGTCGACTCACTTTCGGCCTTCACCCTGCGGCGCGTCGAGGCCGGCGTGGCGATCGACGACGCCCAACCGTTCGCGGAGGCGGCCGCCTGCGCGATCGGCGTCGAAAAGCTGCGGGTGGTCGACACGGGGCGCGACCCGGTGATCGCCGAACGTGAACAGTGGGACGACGGCAACAACACCCTCGCGCTGGCACCCGGTGTGGTCGTCGCCTACGAACGCAATGTCGCGACCAACACCAGGCTGCAGGACGCTGGCATTGAGGTGCTCACGATCGCCGGCTCGGAACTGGGCACCGGCCGCGGCGGACCCCGGTGCATGTCCTGCCCGGCCGCCCGGGACTCTAGCTAGCCTTCCGCCGAGATTGCGGTGAGGGTCGTGGATGCGAGCTATCCACAGCCACGACGGCAACCTGGCTGGGCGAAGTCGGGCGTTGGCTGCATCATCGCCGCGTGGCACCGGTATTTCGCGGCAGCGAAGCGCTAGCGAGTGGGGCGCTCACCCGCGGCCAATTGCGTTGGAACTATCGGAAACTCCACCATGACATCTATCTGCCGAAAGACGCATCGGGGTCGCTGCGGAACAATATCCACGCGGCGTGGCTGTGGTCGGGTCGCCAAGGTGTCGTCGCGGGCCGCGCGGCGGCCGCACTGCATGGAGCACGGTGGATTGACGACTTCGCTCCGGTCGAGCTTCTCGGCCGGTTTCACCATCCGCCGCCCGGTGTGATCGTCCGCCGGGAGCGAATCAGTGCCACGGAGGTCACGGGGCTGGCCGGCTTACCCGTGACAACGCCGGTGCGAACGGCGTTCGATCTCGGCCGGCATCTGCCACGCAATATAGCCGTCAGTCACCTCGACGCGCTGTCTGCTGCAACCGGGCTGGTCGAGGCTGACGTGGCGCCGCTGCTTGTCCGCTACACGGGCGCCAGAGGGATCCGCCTGTGTCGAAAAGCGTTGCCCCTGATGGACGGTGGCGCGCAGTCGCCGAGGGAAACCTGGCTGAGGCTCTTACTCGTGGACGGGGGTCTGCCCAGGCCGGTCACCCAGATCGCGGTGCGAAGCGCTGCTGGCGCGGTGTTGGCCCACTTGGATATGGGGTGGGAGGAGCCGATGGTTGCTGTCGAATACGACGGCGACCAGCACCGCACCGACCGGCTGCAGTACGTAAAGGACATCAGGCGTTGGGAGATGGTCGAAGAACTCGGCTGGCGAGTCGTCAGGGTGGTCAAGGAGGACCGCACCAGCCGAATACTGAAGCGGGTCCGCGACGCACTGGCAGCCCGAGGATTGCTGAGTTGAACCGTCGAGGTTGCCGTCACGGTCGCGGTCAGCGATCAACAGCGACCACAACGGCAATCTCGCCGCCAGCGACCCGCTCGCCGCCAGCGACCCGCTCGCCGCCAGCGACCCGCTCGCTGCCAGCGACCCGCTCGCTGCCAGCGACCCGCTCACCGCCAGCTGGGCAGCCAGATCTCCATGTCCCAGGTCTGCTGCGAGATCGGCAGGCCGGTCAGCACCGGGAACAGCCAGGCAAAGTTCGTCACCACCAGCGACACGTAGCAGCACACGAAGATCAGCCCCAGCGTGCGCCGCTCCTTGTTCTGCCGAGGCTGATGCAGGATGTCGCCGAGTATCAGCGCGATAGCCATCACCAAGAACGGCCCCATGGTCGCCGCGTAGAAGAAGTACATCTGCCGGTCGATCTCGGCGAACCAGGGCAACCACCCCGCGCAGTAACCCACCCACACCACCGCGTAGCGCCAATCGCGGCGCACCACCATTCGCCACGTCGTGTAGAGCAGCACCGGGACGGCCAGCCACCACAGGGCTGGGGTGCCGACCAGCATCACTGCTTTGACACAGGATTGGGCCCCGCAGCCCGCGACGTCGTTCTGGTCGATGGCATACAGCACCGGCCGCAGCGACATTGGCCAACTCCACGGCTTGGATTCCCAGGGGTGGTGATTGCCCGCGGAGTTGGTCAGCGTTGCGTGAAAGTGAAATGCCTTGGCGGTGTAGTACCACAGCGAACGGATGGCGTCCGGCAGCGGCAGCACGCTGTCTGGGCCGATGGTCTGGCCCACCTGATGGCGGTCGATCGCCGTCTCCGAGGCGAACCAGCCCGCATAGCTGGCCAGATAGACCCCGAACGGGATCAGCACCAGCGCGTATACCGACGGAACGACGTCACGGCGCAGCGCTCCCAGCCAGGGCCGGGGCACCTGATACTGACGCCGGGCGGCGACGTCGAAAGCCAGCGACATGACGCCGAAGAACGCGATGAAGTACAGGCCGGACCACTTGGTCCCGAACGCCAGGCCGAGCAGCACCCCGGCGCTGAAGCGCCACCAGCGCACGCCCAGCCGCGGACCCCACACCGTCTCGGCGCAGCGGCCCTCCAGGAAGGCATTGTGCATCCGCGCGCGAACCTGGTCCCGGTCGACGATGAGCGCGCCGAAGGCTGCCACCACGAAGAAGGTGAGGAACCCGTCCAGCAACGCCGTGCGCGCCGTGACGAAGCTGACGCCGTCGCAGATCACCAGCACTCCCGCGATGCCGCCGACCAGACTCGACCGGCTGATGCGCCGGACGATCCGGGTCACCAGCACCACCAGCCCCACGCCCAGCAGCGCGCCGGTGAACCGCCAGCCCAAGCCGGTGTAACCGAACAGCGCTTCGCCGGTCGCGATCAGCTGTTTGCCGACGGGCGGATGTACGACCAGGCCGAACCCGGGGTTGTCTTCTATCCAGTGGTTGTGCAGGGTCTGCCAGGCCTGCGGCGCATAATGCTTCTCGTCGAAGACGGGCGTGCCGGAATCGGTCGGCGAACCCAGGTTTAGGAACCGGGTGGCCGTGGCAAGCACGGCGATGACGCCGGTTACGATCCAGCCGCGCAATCGGTCTACCGGGCCGAAATCGGCGACGGGCACCAGGGGAGCGGGGCTGACGACAGGTACGGAGTGCCCCGGGCCGGCCTCCTCGTCAAGGCCGGCCTCGCTGCGGGAGGTTTCTTGGGGCGGGGCGGTCATCACGTCGATCGTAGGCTGTCCGTCATGACCACTGGGCGCCTGTTACTGGCCGCGACGCCGTTGGGCCAGCCTGCGGATGCGTCACCCCGCCTGATCGAAGCGTTGGCCGACGCCGATGTGGTGGCTGCCGAGGACACTCGCCGGGTACGCAACCTGGCCAAGGCCCTCGACGTCGCGATCGGCGGCCGGGTGCTCAGCCTGTTCGACCGGGTCGAGACCGCCCGGGTGGCGACCCTGCTGGATGCCATCGGGTCCGGAGCCACCGTGCTGGTGGTCAGCGATGCCGGCATGCCGATCATCAGCGATCCGGGCTACCGCCTGGTCGCGGCGTGCATCGAGGCGGACCTGCCGGTGCAGTGCCTGCCCGGACCGTCGGCGGTGACGACCGCACTGGTGGTCTCGGGCTTACCGGCTGACAAGTTCTGCTTCGAGGGCTTCGCCCCCCGCAAGGGTTCGGCACGCCGGACCTGGCTGGCCACCTTGGCCGACGAGCGGCGCACCTGTGTGTTCTTCGAATCCCCGCGCCGGCTGGCCGCCTGCCTGCGCGACGCGGTTGAGCAACTCGGCGGTGCCCGTCAGGCCGCGGTTTGCCGGGAGCTGACCAAAGTGCACGAAGAGGTGGTGCGCGGGTCGCTTGACGAGCTGACAGCCTGGGCGGCCGGTGGCGTGCTCGGCGAGGTCACCGTGGTGCTGGCGGGCGCGACGCCTCGCGCCGACCTGTCGACACTGGTGGCCGACCTGGTCGCCGAGGTGGAGAACCTGGTCGCCGGCGGCATCCGCATCAAAGACGCGTGCAGCCACGTGGCCGCCGGCTACCCCGAGGTGCGTTCACGACAGCTCTACGAAGCGGTGCTCAACTCCCGACGCGAGGCGCAGGAGGCGGCCCAGGAGTAGGTCGCAGCCAGCCCTCGGAAGCTCAGAAGCAGGGTCCGCCCGGGATGGGGCACAGCGGCGGGTGCGGGATGGCCGGCAGGGCCGGCAGCGGCGGCGGGGCGGGCAGCGGCGGCAGGCCTTGCGGCAGCGGGGGCAGACCCTGCGGCAGCGCCGTGGGGATACCGGCCGCGGCGGCCATGGCCGGCAGCGCGGCGAGCACCGTGGCCGGGTCCACGCCCGGCAGTGCCGGTGCGCCGCCGAGCAGGGCGGGCAGCGCCGCCGCCAGCATCGCGGGGTTGACGCCCGGGATGCCGCCACCGGTCAATGCGGGCAGTGCCGCCGCCAGCATCGCCGGGTCGATCCCGGGCAGCGGCGGCAGACCCGGAATGCCGGCGGCGATCGCCGGCAGAGCGGCGATCAGCGCCGCCGGGTTCACACCCGGCAGGCTCGGCAGACCTGGGATACCGCCGGCGGCCGCCAGCGCGAGCAGATCGGTCGGCGACACACCCGGCAGGCCCGGCAGGCCCGCGGAGGCCAGGGCCATCAGGCTCGCCGGTGAGATGTCGGGCAGCCCCGGCAGGCTGATGCCGGGCAGGCCACCGGCGGCGGCCAGACCGATCAGACCGGCGGGCGAGATACCCGGCAGGCCCGGAATGCTGAGAGCCGGCAGCCCCGGCAGGCTCAGCGCGGGCAGAGCGGCCGCCGGCAGGGCCGCAGCTGCCGACGGCAGCAGCATCGAGCCGAGCGAGCTGATGGTTCCCTGCGCCGCGGGCAGAATGCCCGAGGACTGCAGAGCGTTGTACGCCAGCACCACATAGGTGACGGCCAGCGCGCTCGTGGACACCACGCTGGCCACGGTGTTGCCGACGCCGAGGACGCCGTTGACGACGGCAGACGCCGCGTTCACTCCGTACGGCACGCCGGCCAGGCCGGCCACACCACCGGCGTAGCCGTAGAGATCCGGCAGGCCCGGGATGCCGACACCGGGCACGCCGCCGATGCCGGGGAGCGCCGCGGCGTTCGGGTCGAAGCCCGGGGGCAGCGCACCGGTGGGTGGCGAGGCAGGGGGGACGGTGTTGTTGGCGCCGGGTAACAGTCCGGGTCCGGCGGGCGACGGGTTGGGAGGTGTGTAGGCGGCAGGCTCGGCGGGCGGCTTGGGCGCCACCGCCGGTGACACTGGCTCTGGCGGCTCGAGTGCTGACGGCGCGCCATTGGGCGCGGTCGCGGCGGGCTTGCCGGTTTGCGGCATGAGCACCGATGCCAGCTTGTCGCACTGCTGACCTGCGCTGCAGGTGCCAGCCCCGGTCGACGTTCGGCTCTGGTTGGAGATCGTCAAGGGCGCAACCGCCAGCGCGCCACCCAACACGGCGGCAGCCGCAGCGCCAACGATTGCAACTCTCATGACAGTCCCTTCCCCACGCCCGCATCCGCGCTCACGAACACGCGTCGATGGCAGCAGCTTATGCGCACCGCGCAGCTCATGTGGCCGATCGGGAAAATCCGCACCTCTCGGTTAATCCGTCGAGACTTTGCTCAGCTAACTCGCGTCGCCGTCACGGACGTCGGCGGCTCGACCACCGGTGCGGCCTTGTGCAGGCACTCCGCCCATTCGGCGTCTGGGTCGGAGTCAGCCGTGATGCCGCCGCCCACGCCGAGCACAGCATTGCCCAGCGGGTCGAACTCGACAGTCCGGATCGCGACGTTGAGCTCGCAACCTGCCACTGGGGAGGCCATTCCGACTGTGCCGCAATATATTCCGCGCCTATTTTGCTCCCACTGCGAAATAAGCTGGCGCGCACGTAGTTTCGGCGTGCCGGTGACCGATGCCGGGGGAAAGGTGGCGTCCAGTAACTGCGACATCGGCAGCTCGGCCGGTACTCGGGCCGATACCGTCGACACCAGATGCCACACTCCGGGTGCGCGCCGCACCACCAACAGTTCCGGAACGTGGACGGATCCCGTAATAGCCACTCGACCAAGGTCATTACGCACTAGGTCGACGATCATGATGTTCTCGGCGACTTCCTTGGGTGAGGCCCTCAGTGCCGACGGCCAGGCATCCAGTGGCAGCGTGCCCTTGATCGGGCTGGACGTCACCACGTCACCTCGGCGGTGTAGGAACAGTTCCGGAGACAGCGACGCCACTGCGCCCCACCGGCCCGCGACGTAGGCCGCTCGGGCCGGGGAGGTTCGGGCGACGCCGTCGATGAAGAAGTCCAGCGGGGATCCGCTGACGTTTCCGGTGAACCGGGTGCACACGCAAGCCTGGTACACCTCGCCGGCCGCGATCGCCTCCAAGCATGCCAGCACACCTTCACGGTGTGCTGAGCGGTCTCCGGTCGTCCACTCGATCTGGCACATTGGTGCCGTTCTGGGGGGCAGCGTCAGTGCCTCGGCCAACCAGTCCGGCAGTCGTGCGCCGGACAGGCTCTCATACCACCATTGCCCGTTGAGATCGCGCCGCAGGACGCAGTCAGTCCAGCCGCCAGCAGCCTCGGGAATCCGGTGCGGCAAACCGTCTGCTCCCGCGTCCGGATAGGACAGGAAGCCGATCCAGCCGCCACCCACCGCTCCCAGCTCGGCCTTTGCCGCGCGGACCGCTTCCTCGGGGGCGCAGAACACCTCACCGGCAGCAATCCGCTGCACCGACACGCTGGGGGCGATGACGGCCGACGCGCCGAACCACTCACCGGTCAGTGCCGCCGGCGGAGGCAGGCCGAGCCGGCCGGTGGCGCGGCCGACGGCGCGCAGCACCTGCGGCGCACCACCCAGATCGCCGAGCCGGTCGATTCGCACCGACCTAGCTTGACAGAACCATGGATCGTCGCACGCCAGGGCCGAGGTCAGCGGCGGCTGATCTGCCGCGTGTTACCCAGCGCCACGAGCTTGTCGGGGTTGCGCATCGCGTAGAAGTTGGTGATCTTGTCGTCGACAATCTCGACGGTGATCACGCCTTCCATGCGGCCGGCCAGGTAGAACACCACGGCTGGCGCGCTGTTGCAGGTCACCGTCTCGATGTGTAACTGGGCGTGCGTCTTGCGCAGGAGGCCGACGATAGCCTTGGCGACCTTGTCCGCACCCACCACCGGCTTGCGCGCCGCGCTGACCTTGCCGCCCCCGTCGGCCATCCACACGGCGTCCGGGGCCAGCATGCCCACCAGCGCCTCGACGTCGCCGTTGGCCGCCGTGGCCAGGAACTGCGCGGTGATCTCCGCGTTGCGCCGGGAGTCCACCGAACCGAATCGCTTGCGCCGTGCGTGCACGTGTTCGCGTGCCCGGTGTGCGACCTGGCGCACGGTCGCCGCCGGCTTGCCCACTGCGTCCGCGATTTCGCTGTAGTCGAACCCGAAAACTTCCCGCAGCACGAACACCGCCCGCTCGTCCGGGGTCAGCGCTTCGAGCAGGATCAACATGGCCATCGACACCGACTCGGCCAATACCACGTCGGCCGAGGCGTCCTGGTCTTTGAGCAGCAGCGGCTCGGGCAGCCAGGGCCCGACGTACTCCTCGCGGCGGCGCGCCTGGGCCCGCAGCGCGTTGAGCGCCTGCCGGGTGACCAGCCGGGCGAGGTAGGACTTAGTGTCCCGCACGTCCGACAGCTCGACTTCGGCCCAGCGCAGGTAGCTGTCCTGCAGTACGTCGTCGGCTTCGGTGGCCGAGCCGAGGATCTCGTAGGCAATGGTGAACAACAGCGGGCGCAGCAGGGTGAAGCGCTCCGCATGCCCGCCGTCGTTCGATGACGCCACGCTCACCGCAGCACGGTCTGCTGGTCGGCAGGCAGCTGCGCCGGCCGGCTGCCGCCCTTGAGCCAGCGGTACCAGCCGGGCTTCGCCGCCTCCTTGCGCAGGCCCCACAGGGTGCCCTTGCAGACCAACTCCTTGATCGACGCCGCCGTGCGGCCGCCGATGTACAGGTTCACTGGGGTGTCGTCTTTGCGGGCCAGCTGGATGGTGCCGAAAGTGCGGCCGACACTGATGCACTGCCCGGTGAACGCCTGGTCGAGCACCGCCGGAGCGGTCCCGGCGATCCGGGACAACACCGTGTTGGCGGCCTGGGCGGCCAGTGGAATGGCAGCCTGGCAGCTCATTCGCAACGGCTGGTTGGAGGGTGCGGCGGCATCGCCGGCGGCGACGATGTGCTCGTCGCTGACGCTGGTCAACGTCTCGTCGGTGAGCAGCCGGCCCAGCGAATCGGTGCGCAGCCCACTGCGGACGGCCAGATCCGGAACGCCGAAGCCGGCCGTCCACACTGTCACCGCGCTCGGCAGCATTGTGCCGTCGCCGAGCACCACCGAATCCCAGCGGACCTCGGTGACGGCCGCGGATTCGAGCACGTTCACGCCGAGCTTGCGCAGTTGCCTGGCCACCGAACGCCGGCCCGGTCGGCTCAGCGACGGGCCCAGAATGCCACCACACACCAGGGTCACCGCGCGGCCCTGTTCACCGAGTTCGCCGGCGGCTTCGATGCCGGTCAAGCCGGCTCCGACGACGGTTACCGGGGCGTCGTCGCGCAGATCGGCCAATGCGTAACGCAGCTTCTGCGCGCCTTCCAGCTCGGACAGCACGTGCGCGTACTCCGTCGCGCCCGGCACCGCGACCGGTGCGGCACCGGTGCTGCCGATCGCGTAGATCAGATAGTCGTAATCCAGCTCGGCACCCGAGGCCAGTAGCACCCGCTGGGCGGCGGCGTCGATGTGGTCGGCGGTGTCGACGACCAGCCGGACGCCTTCGCCCAACAGCGCGCCGTAGTCCGCGGTGGCGGTTCCGGTGCCGGCGGCCAGCTGGTGCAGCCGGATCCGCTCGACGAACTGCGGGCGCGGATTGACCAGGGTGATGTCGACGTCGGTCCGCAGCCGGAGGTGGTTGGCCGCCATCGTCCCGGCGTACCCGCCGCCCAGCACGACGACGTGCGCCTTCCGGTTGTTTGAGTTCGACTGTTCAGACATCGTTGTCTCCTTCTCGGTGTTCGGTTACACCTTTCAGACACCGTCGACCGGCGATCCGTGACAGAAGAAGCCGAAATTGTGAGCTGTCTCACGGCTTGACGGCGTCAAGCCCGCTCAGGCGTCCGCCGGCTCGAAGACGAAGTTGTTGACGTACACCCCGCGCGGCGCCCAGTCGTCTTCGGCTCCGCCGATGTGGGCGGGATTCTGGTGGGTGGCGGCGTCGAACTCCTCGATGGGCCGGCGCTGGTCCTCGAGCCAGAAGTACCCGCGGAAACCGAGCCCGGTCAGCAGCGCGGTGATGTCGGCGACGGCGTTGGCGTGATGGCGTTCCTCGGCCTCCACCACGATGGTCGGCCGGTTGCGCCGCAGCGTGTTCACCGCGCCGCGAAGGACGGCGAGCTCGTGGCCCTCGACGTCGATCTTGACCAGGCCCACGTCGTCCAGGCGCAGATCGTCCAGGCGCTTCACTGGAACCTCAATGGTCGCGACCGGGCCGCCGACCGCGGTGTCCAGGACATTCTCGTCATCTATGGTGCTGCGGCCGGGATCGGATTCCACCACCCGCATCGCCGTGGCTCCGGGCTGGTCGGACAGGGCCACCGCTTCGATGCGCACCGCCGCCCCGGCGGCGGCGAACATCAGCGCCAGGTCGCGGGCTTGTGCCGGCCGGGGTTCGAACGCGATCACCGAGCGCGACGAGGACAGCATCGCGATCGCGAACTCGCCGACATCGGCTCCGATATCCAGGGACACTCGTTCGGGGTCGCACAGCGAGGTCACCAGCGCCACATCCGGACGGGACTCGCCCAGCCGCTGCAGAATCTTGAATTTGCGCTTCCAGAACATGTGCGGCGCGACGGTCTTGGCCGCCGGCGCGAGCAACCGTTTGGCCGATCGTGCGACAGACATCTGCCTGACCCTAGTCGAGCCCGCACGCGTAGTCCGAGGCGACCACGCAGGTCAGCCGACTTTCCGCCGGGGCAGCGGAGGGCTTGCATGCTAGTCTCTGTTAACCAGGAAATCCATCCGTGACCTGCGGCGGTCCGGGTAAGCGGCCACCTCGATGCGCATCGCCGGGCATCGATGACCGGCGGGCCCGAATACGGTCCGCCGAACGGGTTGGTCACCCATAATTGACGCAGCCGTAGGCATGTGCACAACATCGGAGGTCTCGTTGCCGCGCAGCTTGGACCTCGTCGTCACCTCGGTGGCTACTCAGCTCATGGAGGCGACCGCGTCCACCGCTACGCAGGTGAGTGAGCGGGTGCTCGCTCAACTGGTGGAGCAATTCGACGTGGACGCGAGTTTCCTGCGCCACCACGACCACGACATCCGTGCCTCGGTCCTGGTGGCCGAATGGCCGCCGCGCGACAACGTCCCGGATCCCGACCCGCAGGCGGTCGTCCACTTCACCAGCGCCGACCCGGTGCTTGCCCAATGTGAGCACGGCCGCAAGCCGGTGGTGATCCGGCCCGACCAGAGCAACCGGTCGCTGCGGTGGGTAGGGGGCGCCAAACAGACCGCGTCGCCATCCGTGGCGGCCGCGCCGCTGGTGTCGGGCGAGATGACGACAGGCGTGCTGGGTTTCGTCAAGTTCGGCGCACGCAGGTGGAAACAGGAAGAGATCAACACCCTCGAGGCCGTCGCGGCGCTGTTCGCCCAACTGCAGGCCCGGATCGCCGCTGAAGAGAAGCTGCGATATCTAGCCGAGCACGACGACCTGACCGGGTTGTACAACCGCCGGGCGCTGGTCGCCCACCTGTCCGACCGCCTGGCGGCCGGCAACCCCGGGCCCGTCGCGGTGCTCTACATGGACCTCGACCGGCTCAAGTCCATCAACGACTACCTCGGCCACACCGCGGGCGACTGGTTCATCCGGGTGTTCGCCCAGCGCCTGCGGGTGTGTGCCGGCAGCCAGAGCATGATCGCGCGACTCGGTGGCGACGAGTTCGTCGTCATTCCGGACCAGACGATGTCGAGTGCGGCGGCCGAATCGTTCGCCCGTCGCCTGGGCACGATGCTGCGTGAGCGCCTGGCCATCGGGGGCCACCAGATCACCCGCACGGTCAGCATCGGGCTGGCCGTGGGCATGCCCGGCCGGGACAACAGCACCGATCTGTTGCGCCGCGCAGACGAAGCGGTGCTGACCGCCAAGCGCGCCGGCGGAAACCAGGTGGCCCTGTCCACCGACGACATGTCGCTCAAGAGCGCGTTCCGCAACGACATCGAGCTGCACCTGCAGGGCGACATCGACAGCGAAGCGCTGCTGCTGCACTACCTGCCCGAGGTCGACCTGTGGACCGGCGCGATCGTGGCCGCCGAGGCGCTGGTCCGGTGGCGGCACCCGATCTGGGGTTTGCTGCTGCCCGACTCGTTCATCGGGGTCGCCGAGTCGACCAACCTCGCCGGTGAACTCGGCCGCTGGGTGATGCGCAGCGCCTGCGCGGAGTTCAGCCGGTGGCGGTCCAACGGCGTTGGGCAGAGCGCGGTGCTGCGCATCAATGTGTCACCCGTGCAGCTGATCACCCGCGGCTTCGTCCGTAGCGTGGCCGACACGATCGAGGAATTCGGAATCGACGGCGGCTCGGTCTGCCTCGAGATCACCGAGCGTGCGGTGGTCCACGACATCGAAGCCACCCGCAAGACCCTCTCGGAGCTCAAAGAGGTCGGGGTGCAGATCGCCATCGACGACTTCGGCACCGGCTACGCGGTGTTGTCGCACCTGAAGTCCCTTCCCGTCGACATGCTCAAAATCGACACCGGGTTTGTTCGCGATCTGGGCACCAACGCCGGTGACCTGGCCATCGTGCGCGCGATCATCGGTCTGGCCGAGGCGTTCGGCCTGCAATTGGTGGCCGAGGGCGTCGAGACCCCTGCCGCCGCATTGACTTTGATGCAACATGGTTGTCACCGGGCGCAGGGATTCTTGTTGTCCCGCCCCGTTCCGGGCAACGCCATGGAGGCGTTGCTGGCCGCTCGCTGGATGCCGATGCCGTTCCTCGCCGACCGTGAGGCGCTGACGCTCGGCGCAATCTAGCTCACGCAGAGATTGGTTCGAACAATTAGGAAAATCACTCTTGTCGCTGTCGCCTGCGTAACTGTCCTCGTCGCCGGCACCGCGCTGTTGATCGGCGCCTGCGGTCGCTCACACACCGATCCCGGCCCGCTGGCCGCAATGGTGAGTCCCGCCATCCCGCCGGCCGCCCAGGAGATATCCAACCCGCTGCGCGGGCAGTACGAGGACCTGCTGGAGCCGCTCTTCCCGCAGGGTGAGCCGGCCCAGCAGCGCTACCCGGCCTGGCCCGCGTCCTATGACGCGAGCCTGCGGGTCACCTGGCGGCAGTTGCAGCCGATCGACCCGGCGACACTTCCCCCGGACGCGCCCGACGACCGCAGGTTCGACTTCAGCGTCATCGACGACGCGCTGAACAAGCTCGCCGAGCGCCGGATGCGGCTGACACTGCGGGTGCAGTCGTACAACTCGTGCTGCAACGCCACCTACCCGAACAACACCAACATCGAGATCCCCGACTGGGAACGGGCCAAAACCGGCACCAGCACCAGCTATCCCGGTACGGGCAACGGGCCGGTGCAAGTGGTGCCGAACTTCAACGACCCCACCTACCTCAACGACTTCGCCCAGTTGCTGGCCGCCCTGGGGCGCCGCTACGACAACGACGAGCGGCTCAGCGTCTTCGAGTTCTCCGGATACGGGGACTTCAGCGAAAATCACGTCGCCTACCTGCGTGATTCGCTGAATGCGGCGGGGCCCAGCCCCGACCAGAGTGAGGCGGCGCTGGGCTATTACAGCCAGTTCCGCGACCAGAACATCACCAAGGCCTCGATCCAGCAGTTGGTCGCAGCGAACGTCAACGCCTTCCCCCACACGCAGGTGGTGGCCACTCCCAACAACCCCGAGATCATGCGCCAACTGCTGGCCGACGACGTCACCAAGAAACTGGTGGCGCCGGTCGGGGTCCGGTCGGACTGTCTGGGCGTCTACGCACCACTGCCGGTCTGGGCGGAGTCGGGGCACTACGTGCAGACCTCCGACCCGTTGGTCGGCGCGCTGAAGGACCGCCTGGGCAAGGCGCCCGTGATCACCGAGTGGTGCCAGCTCCCCGACGGGACCACCCCGCAGTCCTACTACGACAAGGGCCTGCACGACGTGATCCGCTACCACGTCTCGATGACGTCGAGCGTCAACTTCCCGGATCAGGACGCCACCTCGCCGATGGATCCCAAGCTGTACGTGCTCTGGGCGCAGGCCAACGCCGTCGCAGGCTACCGCTACTCGGTGGAAGCCCGGGCGGGGTCGCAATCGCTGCAGGATCAGGTGGCGTCCATCTCCGTCACGTGGACGAACTACGGCGCCGCGGCGGCCACCGAGAAGTGGGTGCCGGGCTACCGGCTGGTCGACTTCGCCGGGAAGACGATTCGGACCCTGCCCGCCACCGTCGACCTGCGCGGCCTGGTGCCCGATTCGTCGGGCGACCGCAGCATCGATCAGCCGCCGCCCGCGTCGGCCACTGAGTCCGTGCACATCGACCTCAAAGGCCTGGCGCCGGGTCACTACACGCTGCGTGCGGCGGTCGAGTGGCAACAGCACAAGCCGAACGGTTCGCATGCGGTGAACTACCCACCCATGCAGCTGGCCCGCGATGGCCGGGACGACTCCGGTTTCTACCCGGTGGCCACGCTCGACGTGCCGCGTGACGTGCTGGCGGGCAACCCGAAAGCGTGACGCCGGCCGACTGGCCATACCGATAGACTGGTCACAGTTTGTTTATCGTACCAAAAGTAGGTAAATTAGCTGTGGGGGGACAAACTGTGCTCCCCGCTCGGTGAGGTGATCGCGCGGTAGCCCCAGAGAGGCATCAGATGGATTTCCGAACGTTCGTCCGGACCCTTTTGCTGCACTGGAAGCTCTTCCTGGGTGCCGTACTGGCCTGCTTGGCCGGCGCGGCGGCGATCACGGCGTTCCAGACCAAGAGCTACGAATCCTCAGCGACGGTACTGATCTCGTTCTCCGGTGAGACCGACCTCATGCAGGTCTACCAGGGCACCCAGGCCGCCCAGGAGCGGTTGTCGTCGTATGCGGCGATCGCCGGCGGTCATGCCGTGGCGGACAAGGCCGTCGCCCAATTTCACCTGCCGGTCAGTGCCGACCAGCTGGCTAGTCAGACCAAGGTGGCATTCACCCCGAAGACAACGCTGTTCACCATCACGGTCACCGACACCGATCCACAGCGCGCCGCGACCCTGGCCAAAGCCGTGGCCGACGAGTTCACCATGATGGTCGGCTCACTCGGGGGCACCCCGAAGCCGACCGGCACCCCTGCCACGACCACGGCGCCGACCGTGCCCGCCTCGGCAGCCCCCGTCGCCGACGGGGAGCAACCGTCAACCCAACCCAGCGAGACACCGGTGGCGTCGACGACGTCCTCGCAAACGACGCAGAGCCCTGCTTCAGGCACCCCGTTGCCGGTGGCAAGGGCGACGGTTATCGAGCAGCCCGGCGTGCCCGACAAGCCGGTCAAGCCGGTACCGGTGCGCAACATGGCGATGGGTCTGGTGGCCGGGCTGCTGCTGGGCACCGGCGTAGCGCTGACCCGCGAGGCCGCAGATCGCACCGTGCGCGACCGCGCGAAGGCGGAAACCCTCTCCGGGCTGCCGACCCTGGCCGAGCTGCCCGGGCACCGCGGCAGCGCGCCGCGATTCGGCACCGACATCTCCTTTGACGACGCCGTGCGCGGCTTGCGGGCCCGGCTGCTGCGGGCGATGGGGCCGGGAACCAACCGGGTGCTGCTGACCGCGCCGTTCGGCGGCGAGGGCACCACGACGACTGCGATCAACCTGTCCCGCGCCTTCGCCGAACTCGGCGAAGACGTGCTGCTGATCGAAGGTGACACCCGCCGGCCGGTGATCGCCGGATTGCTGAAAGTCGAATCGGGCGAGGGCTTGTCGAACGCGTTGTCCAATCCCGAGATCGCCACCGAAGCCACCAAACCGACCTCGATTCCCAAGCTGTTCGTCCTTGCCGCCCGGTCGATCCGCAAGGAGACGCTGCCGACCAGCGCCTATCTCCCCGAGGTGCTGGACAGGGTATTGGCCGACGTGGCAAAGACTTTCGAGCGAACCGTCGTCGACGGACCGCCGGTGCTGGCCAGCGCAGACTCCGGCCTGCTCGGCGGCGCGGTCGACGCCACGGTGTTGGTGCTGCGGGCCGGACGCACGACCGAGGACGAGCTCGCGGACGCGTTGACCGCGCTGCGGGCGGCCGGGGCCAATGTGGTGGGCACGGTGCTGACCGACGCCCGGATAGCCCGGCACACCAGGGCTGCAACGAAGACGTACCGCGCCAAGGTCAGTGGCCCGACGTGATCCTCTATCTGCGGAGTCGTCACCGGCTGGCCATGGGCGCAGTCATGTTGGCAATCTTCGCGATTGGGTGCTTCGGCTACGGCGCGTTGTCGGTCCGCAACACCACGCAGGGCATCCTGCTGGTCGGTCTGACGTTCTTCCTGATCGTCTACTGGGCCAAACCGGAACTGATGATCGGTCTGGCGCTGTTTCTGGGATGCGCGGCGCTGCCCCAGGGACTGCATGTGGGCAAAGTGATCGGCCCGGTGTCGATTTACGCCTCGCACGTGGTGCTGGTGTTGGCCATCTGCTTCGTCCTGCCTGTGGTGCGGCTGCGCATGTCCGACTACCTGCTCCCGGGCATGTTCGGGCTGTTCGTGATTTATTCTGCCGCGGTTGGCTTTTCGATGGGACACACCCCCGCGATCGTGGTGCGGGAAACGACGTTCCTGTTGGAGATGCTGGCCGGGTTCGTGTTGGCGCTGGTGGTCGTGTACGGCGACTACCTCATGCTGTCGATGCGCGCGATCGCATTCACGCTGTGGTTCTCGGCTGGGATGGCCGTCCTGGGTTCCTCCGGTGGCATCCGGCTGGCCGGCCGCACCGAAAGCCTGCAGATGGACACCGGTGACGACGCCAACCGGATCATCACCTCCGCCCTGATACCTGCCATCGCCGTGCTGACCGCGTTGGTCGCCGCGCAGATCCTCGGCCGGGTCAAGCCCGCCACCTACCTGCTGCTGGGTCCGCCCGCGTTGGTGGTGGCGGTGCTGGCGTTCACCCGCAACACCCTCATCTCGGTCGGGGTTGCCGCGGTGGTGGCGTTCTTCGCCAGCATGGGCTGGTCGTCGGTGCGCCGGGCGGCCAGGCTGGCGATCACCGCGGTGGGCATTCTGGCGGTGACTATCCCCGGTGCGTTGTTCCTGCTGGGCGACTCGTCGGCCGGGGTGTGGCTGGCCAATCAGATCACCGGATTCAGTCACCGGGTGCTCGGCAGATCCTCCGGCGCGGCGCTCACCCAGGATCCCTCGACGCTGGCCAGATTCGAGGAGGACCGGCACCTCAACGAGGCGATCGCACAGGCGCCGCTGTTCGGGCACGGGCTGGGTTACGCCTACCAGCTGCCCTTCGGTGGGGACGATCCGACCGAATTCACCCAGTCGCTGGGCACCACGTACGCCCACAACTTCTACCTCTGGTGGCTGGCCAAGTCCGGCGCAGTCGGGATGGCCGGTTTCGCGGTGTTCGCGTTGACACCGCTGGTGCGGGCGCTGCGCAGCGCGTCGGTGCCGGCCAAGATCAGCGCGGCAGTGAGCATGGGGCTGATGGTGATGTGCATCATCGACCCGCTGCCGGAGGAGCCGACCAACGCGATGACGCTCGGCATCACACTGGGAGGTGCGATGGCGTTCGCCATGCGGGGACACCGCGATGACGGCACGACATCCGCTGAACTCGCCGACGAAGCAGATGAGCTCGCGGAGGTGGCGCGGTGACCCGGGTGCTGCTGGTGGGCCCGGCGCCTGCCCAGGCGGCCAGCCGTGGCGGCATGGCGACCGTCATCACCCTGATGGCCGCCCACCCCGATGTGCGCGTGACCACGGTGCCGACGTATATCGAAGGGCCGCTGTGGTTTCGGCTCTGGACGGGCGGATCGGGGATGTTGCGGGCCGCCTGGCTGGTGGCCCGCCGGCGGGTCGACGTGCTGCACGTGCACCTGGCGCACGGCGGCAGCGTGGTGCGCAAGGCGCTGCCCCTGGCCGTGGCTCGGTGGGTGCAGGTGCCGGCCGTGGTGCATGCGCACAGTTACGATTTCGCCGGCTGGTTCGACAAATTGCCTGCTGCGGCTAAGGGTTTGGTTCGGCGCCTGCTGGTGGCCGATCAGTGGCTGGTGCTCGGTACCCGCCACGTCGAGGAGTACGCCGGCCGACTGCGGCTGCCGGCCGGGCGGATCAGTGTGCTCAACAACGCGGTTCCGATTCCGGATCACCCGGTGGAGCACTCAAATGCGCCGCTGGTGCATGCGGTTTCGCTCGGCCGCTTGGGCGTGCGTAAGGGCAGCTATGACCTGATCCGCGCCGTCGCCGCGCTGGACGGCGAGGTGCGCGCCCGGTTCAGGGTGACGTTGGCCGGCGATGGGGAAGTGGACGAGGTGCGTGCGGCGGTTGCCACCGCCGGTCTGGGTGAAACCATCGCCGTCGCGGGCTGGTTGGATCCGCGCCAACGTGACGAATTGCTTTGCAGTGCACATATTTTCGTACTACCCAGCCACGACGAGGGACTGCCTGTGGCGTTACTCGAAGCGATGGCCTACGGGCTTGCGCCGGTGACTACTTCGGTGGGCAGCATCCCCGAGGCGATCACCGACCGGGTCACCGGCTTGGTGGTGGCACCCGGCCGTCCCGAGCAACTCGCCCATGCGCTGAACGAACTGCTCAAAGATTCCGACCTGCGAGCCAGTCTGGGCGAGGCCGCCCGTAGCCGCGCCGGCGACTTCGGGCTGGACCGGTGGTATCAGCGGCTGACGCAGCTGTGGACCGATCTCGACGGAAAGGCGGTTCAACGATGAAGGTTGCTCTGCTGCAGAGCGAAGCGGCCAACTGGGCGGCGCGGTATGTGACGGTGCGCAATGTCGGCCGGCTGCTGGGTCGCTCGGCGATGACGGCCGCCACCGAGGCGCTCTGGCGCCGGCGATTGACCCAGGACCCGGCCATGACGGTGGCGGATCATTTCACTGCCCGCGGCGCGACCGTCGTCGACGTCGGGGCAAGCTGGGGCCTGTTCACCTATCACCTGGCCCGCCGCGTCGGAAAGGCCGGACAGCTCTACAGCTTTGAACCCCATCCCGACAACGCGCCGATGCTGCGCAAGCTCGACCGGGCGCGACCTCAAGTGCACTTCAGCCAGGCCGCGGTGTCCGATGAGACCGGCACCGCCCAGTTGCTGGTGCCCGAACACCACCATCGGCAGGTGACGGCGCAGGGGAGTCTGGCACATGGGTTCGACGGGCAGGGTGTGGACGTTCGCAAGATCGAGGTGCCGCTGCTGCGCTTGGACGACGTCCTCGAGAATGTCGATGTCGACTTCGTGAAGATCGACGTCGAAGGGCATGAGATGTCGGTGCTCCGTGGCGGCGCCAAGATGCTCCGGCGTTGCCGCCCTGCGATTTTGATCGAGATCGAGCAGCGCCATCTCTCGGTGCCGATCGATGATGTGTTCGGTCAGATCCGGGATCTCGGATATCACCTGTTCTACCTGACCGAGTCGGCGTTGCGGCCTATTGCCCAATTCGACGTTGCGCGCGACCAGATGGACTTCCTCGATGCGGGGGCGGGTTCTGGGGAGTTCCATCCCTTCGCGATGCCGCAGGGTTACGTGCACGACTTCGTCGCGGTGCGGTCCCCGGAGTTGGTGTCCGGGTTCTGCGGCTGAGGGATCTGCGGCGGTGCTCGGTTACCGTTGCCCCGCAATAGAATTGAGGTATGAGTTGCAGCACGCGTGACGACTGGGCGGAGGCGTTGGATGCGCTTCGCGGGTCGGTGTCGCGGTTGTTGGAACTAGGTGCGGACCTGTTGACCAGCCCGGAGTTGATGACGACGCTCGGTGAACTGGAAGTGCGGTGCCGGCGCCTGCCGGTGGTCGGACACACGTTGATCAATCAGCTTGCCGCGCAGACCACTTCAGCCGAGCTGGGTGGCACGCTGGGCCACGCGCTCGCCGACCGGCTGCGGATCGACAAGGACGACGCGGACCGCCGTATCGCCGACGCCGCCGACTTAGGCCCGCGCCGCGCGCCGACCGGAGAACCCTTGGCGCCCCACCACCCTGACCGAGCTGGAAACCGGCACCGGACACGTCTTGACCGCCGGCGGCACCCTGCTGCCCATATCCGACGTCCGCCGGCTGGCCTCCCCCCCGGCCTACCACTACTCCCCCACAAGCGGGAGGTACCCCCGGGCCATCATCGACAAAGAGAAAACCCTGGCCCGGTACCACGGCAAGCGCCTGGCGTCTCCCGAACAACGACTAGCCCTACTCGGCAGAGACGGCGGTTGCACCCGTCCCGGCTGCACCGTGCCCGGCTACGGCACGCAGGTTCACCACGTCCGGGGCTGGTTCAACGCCCGCCGCACCCACATCGACGAGCTCACCCTGGCCTGCGGACGCGACAACAGAATGGTCGAACGTCACAACTACGCCACCCGGCGAAACATCCGCGGCTTCGCCGAATGGATACCACCAAAGCCCTTGGACTTCGGGCGGCCCCGAACTAACTGCATGCATCAACCCAAGAAGTTCCGCGAAAGCGGGGATGACGACGAGGACGGGTAGACGCTGCCGATCACATCCAATAGCCGCTCGGCTGCATGGTCGACGGTAAACCGCTGTGCGTACTGGCGTGCCGCCAGAGCACCGAGCCGAGCCGCACACGCCGGATCGGCCAGCTCATTGAAAGCCTCTGCCAATCCGCTGATGTCATCGACCCCCACGGGGCGGCATTCCGGCGGCTGATACTCGGGCAGTCCGCCGCGGTCGGAAACGATGGGCATCACGCCCAGCTGCATCGACAGCACCTGCACCCCGCTCTGCGACGCCCTCCGGTAGTGGGCCACCGAACCCTTTGCCGCGGCCAGCGTGCCGAGCACGTCGCCGTAGCGGTAGGGGCCCGACCGCCATTCGCTGTGTGGGGGCAGCCGGGCAGCGTCGATCGACCCGTCACCGATCAGCACCAGTTTGTCGCCGCGCCAACGATTTCCGTCGACATGCCGCTGCCATGCCCGCAGCACCACGTCGACGTTCTTGTAGGGATTCAGCCGGCCGATCATGACGAAGTCGCGGCGCAGCTGCGCGCCGAGCGGTTCGGCGGCCAAGGCCGGGTCCAGGTCGCTGGTTAGTGGCAGCACGTGGACCGGCATGCCCGTCACGTCGCGCCGTGTGGTGACCCGGGCAGCGACGTAATCGCTGTAGGTGACGGTGGCCGCCGAACGGGCGCCCCACCGGTCGAATACCTCGAGTTCGTAGGGCGGCCGCCGCTCAGCGGGGTCATGCGGGCGATCGTCGTGCACCAGCTGAATTCGTGGGATCCGGCCGGCCAACGCGATCCAGCGTGGATCGCGCACCAACTCGGTGATCACGATGTCCGGCCGGTACCGGCGAATACGGCGCCATGCGGTGAAACTCGGGCCCCAGGTAGCGGCGGTGCGAAAGCGCGGATCGAGGACGAGTTCGTAGTCGCGGGCGGGTCCGGATTCCGGGTGCCGATCGGAGGTCACCAGCAGCACGTCGGCGCCATGGCGACGCAGTGCCTCGGCCTGAACGCGCGCCAGCGGACGCATCCAGGGTGAAAGCCAGAGAATCCGCGGGGACGTCACGCCGAACCCCGAACGATCGACGTGCCGTGATCCACCCACCAGCGCCCGTTCAGCTGCGGGTACGCGCGCTGAACCTCGTCGTACAGATAGGGAAGCGTCAGCAGGACCCGATCGGGATCGGCGGCGATGAGCTGTTCGGGAGCGATGATCTCGATGTCGGTGCCGGGAATGCGGCGCCCATGCTTGTCGGCTGAGGCGTCGGCGATGCCTCTGATGAGCCGCCGGTCTATCCCGGCGAGGCTGAACAATCCGGGCACCCGCGATCCGGCGCAGTATGCGTACACCGAGAGGTGTCGCTCGGCCTGCGCTTCCAGCCACTGGCGCAGCTGTGTGACATGAGTGTCAGCCGCCTGCTGCATTTTCCGCAGCACGTCGGGCTGCGTCACCCCGAAATGCCGTTCAAACTTCAGAATCTCATCGGCACACCGGTCTCGCTCGACGTGGCCGTGCACCGCTGCGACAAGATATGTCCCGCCGAGCAGGTCGAACTCCCACACGGTGGCGATGCTCATCCCGACCGCACCCAGCAGGTTCGTCAGCGCGGTGAGTGAGTGGTAGCCGAAGTGGCTGTGGCGCAGTAGATTCCACTGACCCTGGCTGATCATCGCGGCCAGCGAAGGGATCTGCACCAGCAAGACGCCGCCGGGTGCGGTGGCCTTTGCCCGGAGTTCCAAGGCGGCCCGCTGATCGGCGTCGTGCATCAAACCGAACGAGTCGAGCACCACGTCGGCGATCTCGGCTTCGCGATAACCGCGTTCGGTGAACAGCGGCAACCACGTTCCGCCGTGCGGACTGCCGAACTCGCGAACCGTGTCACCGCGCAGCCAGCCGGCCGCTGCGACCCGTCGCACTGCGTCCACGGCTTGCTCGCGCATCGCATGTGGCTCCACACTCTGCTGCTCTTCGGCCAGGTCGAAGGCTTCGCCGCCGGCGAGTTGGGCAAGGCCGCAGCAGCCGCACAGGTCCATCGCCAGGGCGTGCCTGGTCTCCTGCGGGGTGAGGGGCTCGGTGATCAGTGGAAATTGTTCGGCTGCAGGAGCTTTACCCAAATCGAGGACGCGGCGCAGCTCAGTGTTGCCACAGCCCCGGCAGTGCCTCATCCGACCGCGGCACTGTGCGATTTCATGTTCGTCGCCAGGTGCAGGTTCGGGAGTGCGTAGACGATCTGGCCGCCCCACTCGGTGACGTAGCTGAGTTGTTCGGTGATCTCGGTCTCCAGGTTCCAGGGCAACACCAGCACCACGTCCGGGCGATCCTTGGCGATCAGTTCCGGGTCGTGGATGGGAATCCGGGTGCCCGGTGTGAAGTGACCGTGCTTGTAGGGGTTGCGGTCGACGGTGTACTCGAGCAGATCCGTGCGGATGCCGCAGTAGTTCAGCAGGGTGTTGCCCTTGCCCGGGGCCCCGTAGCCGACGACCCGTTTACCCTCGGCGCGGCACTGCATCAGGAACCGCAGCAGGTCGTGACGAATTTCTTCGGTGCGGTGGCGCAGTTGCAGGTAGCCCTCGGGGCGGTGCAGTCCGGCCGCCTCTTCGATACGCAGAATCTTGTTGACCCGCTCGGTCGGCGGTCCGGCGACTTCGATCGGCCGGGCCCACACTCGGATGGACCCGCCGTGAGTCGGCAACAGCTCGACGTCGACGACGGCCAGGCCGGCGCTGGCGAGCGCGTTCTGCGCCGAGAACACCGTGTAGTACTGGAAGTGCTCGTGATAGATGGTGTCGAATTGGCCGAGGCACACCAGGTTCAGCGCGTGGTGCACCTCGATGCTCAGCCACCCGTCGTCGGCGAGCAGTCCGCGCAACGACTGAGTGAAACCCCGCAGATCGGGTATGTGCGCGTAGACGTTGTTGGCCACCACCAGGTTTGCCGAACCGTGCTGGGCACGGACCCGGCGGGCCAGCGCCGGATTGAGGAACTCGGACACGGTGGGCACGCCACGTTTGGTCGCGGCCGCACCGACGTTCAAGGACGGTTCGATGCCCAGGCAGGGGATGCCCCGCGCGACGGCGTGCTGCAGCAGGTACCCGTCGTTGCTGGCGACTTCCACCATGAACGAATCGGGTCCTAACCCGAGACGCCTCGCGGCCTGATCGACGAAAGTTTCGGCATGCTGGACCCAGCTGTCGGAATACGAGGAGTAGTAGGCGTATTCGGTGAAGGTCTCCTCGGGCGTGATCAGCGCGGGAATCTGCAGCAGCAGGCAGTCCTGGCATAACCGCAGGTGCAGCGGGTAGGTGGGCTCGGGCAGGTCGAGTTCCTCGGGGGAGAGGATCTTTTCGCACGGCGGAGTCGCACCCAGATCCAGCACGCTGAGCATGCGGTTGGAGTCGCACAAGCGGCAGTTCATGGAATTCTCGATTCGTCGATTCGGTGGATGCGGAACGGGTGGCTACGGGGCAGGGGACTCACATCACCGCGCCGATCGCTTCGAGGTAGGCGTCGGTCATCGCCTCCACGGTGTAATGCGTTTGCAGACGCTCGAATCCGCGCCAACCGAACTCGGGCAATGCGTCGACGTCGGTGAGGATTTCGGCCAATTGGTTCCGCCACGCCGTTACCGAGACGGGTTCGACGACGAAACCAGCCTTGCCGAAATCCAACATTTCCGGGACCGCGCAGATGCCCGACGCGGCGACCGGCACGCCACGCGCCATGGCCTCGAGGATCGCCATCGGGAAGGCCTCGGAGCGGCTCGGGACGCAGAGCAGGTCGGCATCGGCGAGCGCCGGGCCGGGCCCGGGCGACCATCCGCGCCACTGGATGCGGTCGCGCAGGGCTTCCGGGGTGCGGGCTTCCAGTGCCTGCCGGTCCGGGCCGTCGCCGTAAATCGACAGCCGCCAGGGCAGCTCGGTCAGGCCGGTGAGCGCCTCCATCAGCAGGTGGGGGTTCTTGTGCTCGACAATGCGCGACAGCATCACCAGATGTGGCGGCGCACCGGGGGTGCGGACCCGCTCGGCGGGCTCGCCGCAGACGGCTACCCCGTTGGGCGCCACGAAGTGCCGGCCCCTGATCTTGTGGTGCGGGGTCAGCATGTCCCAATGACGCTGGGCGAGAACGATGAAACCGTCGGCGCGATTCATCGCGGCGGTCAACGGCCGCGAGTAGATCGGCCGGTCGGACTCCGGCGGCACATGCGGGGCCACCAGCCAGCGCCGGCCCGAATTGGCCATCCCCGCGGCCTTCCAGAGGGTCGCGAAACCAGTCTCGGTGTTGGTGTCACCGGTGATCAACACGGCCGGGCCCTCGGGCAGGTCGACCATCGGCGCCCACCAGGGCTGGCGCACCACGCGGATGCTGTGTGGGATCTCCTTGAGCAGCGGCCCGAACCGTTGCATGCAGACGATGGTGACCGGATAGCCACGACGGTCCAATTCCCTTGCCAGTATCGACTTTTGACGCTCGGCGCCACCGTACACCAGGCGATTGGTGGTGATGACGATCGGATGCTTGTGGCTGCGACGGGCAGCGATAGCGCTCTTGCGGGCTCCGCGTTTGGACCGCTGGACCCTGTCCAACACCGAGGTGGCGGCCAGGAACGCGTCGGCGTGGTGGACACTGTCCTGGCGTTCCAGCAGCAGGGCGATGTTGGAGCGCAGCAAGTCGCGGTTGCGGAAGCGTTCCACGGTGGACACCTCCGCACCGTGGGTGAAGACTGATTCACCAGCGGTGTTGCCGGCCGCCGGGTTGCCGTGCTCGGCGTGCACTTCGTCGGCGAGCAGGATCCGCCAGCCCGCGGCCGTGGCGCGCTCCTGCCAGTCGGTCTCTTCGCCGTAGAGGAAGAACTCCTCGTCGAAGCCGCCGATCTCGTTCCAAGCATCGCGGTTGATCGCCAGACAGATGCCGGCCATGTAGCCATCGATGCTCTCGGACTCGTCGGGCTGCTCACGGTACAGGTGCGAGAACCGGGTGCCCCGCAGCCGGTCGGAATAGCCCGCGGCCGCGACCACGGACCGGGTCAGGGTGCGGTGCTTGGTGGCGATGTCCCACAACAGCGGGCCGGGTGCGCCCGGGTCGCGAATCAGCGGCGACACGGCGGCGACGCCGGGTTGGCGGAACAGCTCGAGTGTCCGGGTCAGCGGCCCCGTCAACCGCGTATCGGCGTTCAACAGCAGGAAATCCGTGTCGTCGGGCGTGTGCTTCACCAGTGCGTTGAAGGCCGCCCCGAAGCCTAGATTCACCGGCCCGAGCACCCAGTGCACGTCGGGATGGCGCGCCGCCAACTCCTCGCGACCGGGATATTCGTCGCCGCTGTTCTCGTAGACGTAGACCGGCAGTTGCGGCGCGTGCTCGGCGACACTGGCCAGGCACTGTTCCAGGAGTTCGTGGCTCTTGTAGGTCACGATCAGCACCGACAGGGGCCGTTGGGTTCTCATGCGGTCACCTTTTTCCGGAAGAGCGAGGTCAGGGTCGACCAGTTGACGGGACCGGCCAGCACGTTGACGAGCAGGTAGGTGGTGGCGGCGGCGGCCAGCGCGAGTACCACGTTCTGGTCCGAAAGCAGCAGTGCCACAGTGGCGCTGGCCGCCGTCGGGATCAGCAGGCGCACCAGGAAGACCATCGGCGTGCGATACCCGCAATGGTTGCCCAGTCGCCAGCTCGCGAACGTCAGCCCGATCAGCTCCGTGCACACCAGCGAGACGCCGGCGCCGACCGCGCCGAATCGGCCGTCCAGGCACAGGTTGAAGGCCACGTTGGCGGCAAGCGCACCCACCGACAACCGGAAGAAGAAGCGCTGTTCGTGGCAGGCGAACAGGCCCTGCCCGAGGGTTCCGGTGACGAACCGCAACGAGGCGGCGATCAGCAGCAACGCCAGGGTCGGCGCCCCGCGCGTCACGAACTCCGCGTCACCGAACAATCCGATCAGCGGACCGGCCAGCAGCGTGCCGACGACGGCCACGGGGAAGGCGAGGAAGCTCATCAGTTCGACGCTGCGGCGCAGGAATTCGACGTAAGCGCCGACGTCGCGCGAATACAGGCCGGTGGCCGTCGACAGGGTGGACTTCTGGAAGAAAATAGACAGCGCCTCGGTGTTGAAGGCGATGGTGTACGCCAGCCCGTACACGCCCACCTCGGCATGACTGTTGAGCAGGGACAGGATCACCCCGTCGGCACGCCAGTACAGGATGCCGACCAGGGCGACGCCCATCAGCGGCAGGCTTTCGCGCAATAGATCGATGGACTCGCGGGTAGAGAACACCGGGCGCAGCGAGACGTGACGCGCCGCGGCCGCTCCCTGAATTGCCAACTGCACCAACGGCGGTATGAGCTGTGCGACCGCGAACCAGATGATGTTCGCGTGCGTCGCGACCAGCCAGCTCACCATGGCCAGGGTGCCGATCCGGCCGGTCACGTCGGAGACGGCGACGGCGGAGAACCGCACCGTGGAGAGGAACACGGGCTCGAACCGGGTCCGCACCGTCAGCAGCAACAGCTGCCCGGACAACACCACCAGCATCACCCGCACATCGGCGTCGCGGTAGATCAGCAACCCGGTGACCGCCGCCATGCCCGCCAGCGGGACGCAATACATCAGCGACAGGCCACTGTTGACGCGAATCAGGCGTTCCAAGGCGCCCCGGCCCGAGGTGACGCGACGCACGATCACGGTGTTGATGCCGAGGTCGGTCGCGGCGGTCCACATCCCGATGAAGGCGACCGCCACCATCAGCTGGCCGTAGCGGCCGGGACCCAGATAGCGGGCGGTCATCGACACCGAGACCACCGAGGCCAGCATGCCCAGCACCCGGCAGATGAGTTGGACCGAGAACGCATGCGCGATCCGCGACTGCGGTACTTCCGGCGCGGGCGTCGACTCCTGCCCCGTCGGCTCGATCACGGTGTCGCCCTTCATGTCTAGTAAGCTCCGTCGCTGGCCAGCACGGCCTTGAGCGTCCGGGCGATGATCACCAGGTCGCCGGCCATCGACCAGTTGTCGACGTAGGAGAGGTCCAGTCGGACCGAGTCCTCCCAGGACAGATCAGATCGGCCGCTGACCTGCCACAGGCCGGTGACCCCGGGCTTCACCAGCAGCCGGCGCTTGACCTCGCCGTCATAGGTCTCCACCTCGCGACGCAGGGGTGGCCGCGGGCCGACGACGCTCATGTCCTGCTTGAGCACATTGATGAATTGCGGCAGCTCGTCGATGCTGTAGCGGCGCAGCACCTTTCCGACAGACGTGACGCGCGGGTCGTGGCGGATCTTGAAGAGCACTCCGCCGGCGCCCTGGTTCAGCGGCAGCAACCGGTCGACCTGCTTGTCCGCGCCGTCCACCATGGTGCGGAACTTCAACATGGTGAAGGGGCGACCGTCCAGGCCGATGCGTTCGGCGCGATAGAACACCGACCCCTTGCTGGTCATCTTGATCGAGACGGCGGCCGCGATCAGCAGGGGCGCGGTCACCAGGAGCGCGGCCAGCGCAAAGCAAAAGTCGAAGGCGCGCTTCTGCAGGCGCTGGGTGCCCTCGTATTGCGGCTTGTCCACGTGCAGCAGCGGATATCCGGCGATGGGCCGCATGGTCAATCGGGCCCCGGCGACGTCCATCACGCCGGCCGACACGACCAGGTCGACGTCCATCGTCTCCAGCCGCCACATCAGGTCACGGATGGCATGGACCCCGAAATGTTCGGTGCGGGTCACGGCCACGGTGTCGGCGCCGCACAGGCCGATCGCGGCCACCGCGCTGGTTTCGTCGCCGAGGATCGGGATCTCGCGGCCCTGGACCTTGAGGGCTTCCTCGCGCGGCGGACCGTATCCCGGAATGCACACACCGACAACGACATAGCCTTCTTTGGGGTTGCGGATCAGTTCGTGGGCGAGGTGCGTGACCCCGGAACGGTCACCGATCGCGAGCACCATGGTCTGGTACTGGCCGTGGGCCCGCATGCGCCACACGTACTTTCGCCACAGGTTGCGGCTGGCCAGCAGACCCAGTGTGCCGACCGGAAGCGCGACCGCCAGGTAACCCCGGGCCAGATCGATCTTGGCTAGCAACGTGACCATCGCGATAATGCCGAAGACCGAGAACGACGCGCTGGCCAGCCGACGGTATTCGTCGATGCCGGCCCCGATGATCCTGGGCGACCGGGTGTGAAACACCGAGATGGAGGAGAGCCACAGCAGCGCGAACAGGCAGGAGAACAGCGTCATCACGGGGCCCGGGTAACCCGACATGTTCGGCGAGTCGCCGAAGCGGACGAACTGCGCGAGCATGATCGCGCCGCAGACGATTATCGAATCGGTGATCCGCAGGCGAGCGGAATATTGTTGCTGCCAGCGCGAAATGGTGCTGACGTCCCTCGTCGGCACCGCGACGAGGCGTGAGCGGCCGGACTTCGAGTGCAGGATGGCCGCCATGCTGGCCGATCTCTCGGTCATGCGGACACCGCTTCGGTTGCCGGGCCGGCGATTCCGACCTGGTCGTGGCCGCCGACGTAGTGGACGCCGGGGTAGCAGATGAGCTGCGCGCGGGCGGCGCGCAATAGCGCGATCGGGCCCTGCAGCAGGTAGCGCCGCGCGAGTCGGCGCGGCTCACGGGTCAACCGGTACAACCATTCCAGACCCGAGCGCTGCATCCACCCCGGAGCACGGCTGGTCGCGCCGGCCAGGAAGTCGATCGCGCCGCCGGACGGTAGGAACACTCGCGCGCCCGTCGCATGCCCGTGCTGGTCGACCCACCTCTCCTGGCGCGGCTTGCCCAGACTGACCACCAGCAGGTCGGTGCGTGCCGCACGGATTGCGGAACACATTGCGGTCGAACATGATTCGATGTCATCGGAGCCGGGTGCCCACATGCCGGAGACGGCCAGCCGCGGGTAACGCGCGCGCAGGTGCCCGGCCAGCAACTGGTGAGTCTGCGCGCTGCCACCGAAGAAACCGACCCGGTGACCGTTGGCTTCGGCCAACGCCAGCACGGACGGCAGCAAGTCCGCTCCGGTGACGCGCGGCCACGGACGTGCGGTGAGCAGCTTGCCCCGCCAGGCGATCGGCATGCCGTCGGCCAGCAGCAGCCATTCGACTAGGCCGTTGGGGGCGGCGCTCGCGACCCGGAAGTGGTGCAGGTGATCCAGATTCACCGAGCCGACGGCCAAGCCGCGGCCTGACCGAGATCGCAGGCGCGAGTCGACGATCGACAACACCTGGTCGATCTCGCAGCGCTCGACGACGCTGCCGCTGACGACCATGCGCACCGGGGCCTGGGGGAGTGTGTTCGCCATGGTTCGGCCGTCAGGGATGCGGGCCGGCGGCCATCGGGTGCAAGACGGCCTTCTCCACCACAAAGCCCTCCGCGTAGCGCGCGCGGCTCTGCACACCGCGCACCCGCATCAAGCCGAGGAAGGTTTCGTCGTCGAACCAGTCGCGTCCGGCCTGGGACGGATATAACTCGGCGAGCAGCCGGGTCTTGCGGAGTGCGGTGTCCGCTGAAACCGGAACGTAGAGAGTGGGATTGGGTAAGTCGGACTCCCATTTGAGGATCTCGTAGCCCAGCACCAGGTGGGCGCGGAACTCGGTCGGGATCAGTTTCGCCAGCAGCCGATGGTCCTGGTGGTAGTCCGCGCGCTGGGGGCCCAGCACCAGGTCGGGCTCGCAGCCGCGGCGAAACTCCGCGAGCTGTCCTTTGACCGCGCCCCAGTGCTCAGGCAGTCTTCCGTCGGGCAGGTCGGCCACCGTCAGGCGCACGTCGGCCTGCGGGAAGAACGCCGCGAAGGCGCTCTTCTCCTCGATTTCGCGCTCCGTGCCGGCGCCGGTCAAGACCAGTGCGTGGATGACCAGGCCGGGATTGCCGCGCTCCAGCTGCATCAGGGTGGCGCCGGCGCCGATGAGGATGTCGTCGCAGTGCGCACCTATCGCCGCGACCGAGCCGATGCCTGATCCGGAGAAAGTCAGCGGGATCATGCCGACGCTGCCGCCAATGCCGCCGGCGTCTCCCAGACCGCCCATGGCCGGATGCCTCGGTTGTAGTCGGCGTCGAGTTCGGCGCGCTCCTTGAACGTGTCGGCCGGCTTCCAGAACCCTTCGTGCTGGTAGCCGAGTAAGCGGCCGGTGCCGGCCAGCTCCATGCACGCGTCGCCGACCAGGTCGCCGTTCTCGGGGATGAGGTCGATGACGTCCTGACGGAGGACGAAGTAGCCGCCGTTGACCCAGATGGGGAATTTGGCGATGGGAGCGATCTCCTTGATGTCGCCGTGGGTGCTGACGTCCACACAGTGGAACGACGACTGCGGCGGTACGACCAGCATCGACGCGGCGGCACCGGCTGTGTGGAACCGCTCGATCATCGTGTCCAGCGGCGCGTCGGTCAGGACGTCGGCGTAGTTGGCCAGGAAGTACTCGTCACCACCGAGGTGCTTGCGGACCCGGCGCAGCCGCTCGCCGATCGGTGACTCCAGGCCGGTGTCGACGAAGGTGATCGTCCAGTTGGACATGTCGGTGTCGAGCAGCTCGACTTTGCCGCCGCGCATGACGAAGTCGTTGGATTCGGTCTCGCGGTAGTTGACGAAGAAGTCCTTCACCAGTGATTGGCCGTACCCCAGGCACAGGATGAACTCGGTGTGGCCGTAGTGCGCGTAGTAACGCATCACGTGCCACAACAGCGGGCGCGGGCCGACCATCTGAAGTGGCTTCGGGACGAGGTCACCCGCGGCGCTGCGCATCCGCATGCCGTAACCGCCGCAAAACAGCACGACCTTCATTTGCGTGCCCCCCTCTGCAAACTGCTCACTGCCGTTCTCCTCCCACCGGTGCGCGGGCTCCCATACCCACTTAGTTGCTAATACCCATTATTACATACTATTTGAACGGATTAAGCCGAAAATTATGACTAGCAGTACCCAAAGATGGGATGTTTTCGCTCTAGTAACCTAAGAAACCTGCTAGTTGCTGAGTCGTGGTCGGACTTGCCATGGCCGGCGTACCGGCGTCAGCTCACCCGCCGTATCCGGCGGACGGAGGCTGCGCCATCACTGTGGGGACGAGGCCGTACCTCGGCCCTGCTGCCGGACCCTGACCCGCAGCCGCCCTCGGCATCCCGCCGAGCAGGCTCGGTGGGACGTTGCCGACGGCCCCCGGAGCGGCGCCCGGCAGAGCCGAGCTGACGCCGGTGAGGTGGGCCGTGGGGATCACGCTGGTCCATGCCGGCGGCACCGACAGCGACCCGAGGCTGGCCGCCTGGCCCATGGCCCCCAGGGCAGCGCCGCCGACCGCATCTGCGCCCACGGCGGCCGCGCCGGCGGCAACCTCGGCCGCCTCGGCCGCTGCCTCGCCCACCTGGGTGGCTGCCGCGGCCATGCCCTGCATGGTCTGGGCGATGCCCAACACGCTGCTGATCGCGAAGAGCGGCATCACCATGATGTTGAGCAGGTTGGCAATGTCGCCGCTGGAGGTGCCGATCGGTATGCCGGCGGCCGCGGTGCCGAGCGAGGCCGGCGCCGCCATGCCTTGCAGCGCCGCCGGAACCGCGCTGACCAGCGAGGCGAGTGTCGCCTGGGTCGCCGCGGCCTCGCCGGTTGCTGCCGATACCGCGGCGGCCTGAGCCGCGGCGCCGGCCGGGTCGGCGATCTGGGGCGGCGTTTCGAACGGTGACAGGGTCGACGCCGCCGCCGAACTGGCCGCATAGCCGTACATGGCCGCGGCGTCCTGGGCCCACATCTCGCTGTAATGGGCCTCGGTGGCCGCGATCGCGGGGGAGTTCTGGCCGAAGAAATTGGTCGCGATCAAAGCCGCCAGCAGTGTCCGATTGGCGGCGATCACCGCGGGTGGAATCGTCATCGCATATGCCGCTTCGTAGGCGCTGATCGCCGCCCGCGCCTGGGCCGCCGCCTGCTCGGCCTGAGTGGACGTCGCACCCATCCAGACCGCGAACGGGGTGGCGGCTGCCGCGGCGGCGATGGCTGCCGGACCGAGCCAGGGGCCGCTGGTCAGGCCGGCAATCACCGACAGGTACGAGGAAGCCGCCGCGGCCAGTTCGGTGGCCAGTTCATCCCAGGCGACGGAGGCCGCCAGTAGCGACTCGGCCCCTGCGCCCGTGTACATCCGCGTGGAGTTGATCTCCGGCGGCAGTGCGCCAAAATCCATTGCCCATCCCCCTGATCGTCAGCCGGCCGCCGCGGCGTTGGCCGCCTCGGTTACGGCGTAGCAACCGGCGCTGGCCTTCATGACCTGCACGAACATCTCGTGGATCGCGGCGGCCTGCGCGCTCACCGCCTGGTACAGGTGTTCGTGGGCGGCGAACTGCGCTGCGGTCAGCGCTGACACCTCGTCCGCGGCGGCCGGAAATATCGCCGTAGTCGGTCCCGCGGCGGCTGCGCCCACCGTGTCCACGGCGCAGCCGATGCCTTGCAGCGTGCTGGCCGAAGCGGCCAGAACTTCTGGCTGCGTGGTGACGAACGACATGCACCTCTCCTAACGCGAGCGTTGACGGTGTAGTGGGCCCCGAAGGTGGCAGTCATCGCAACCAACCTGAACTAGCAGTTCGGACGCGTTTTCCTGCCTCTTGCAAACCAACAGATTAGGTGTATACCCATTCTACATACTTTTTGAACGTAGCTTCTTGCATCAACCTACCTAAAGTATTGCCTGGGCGTAGATGCAGTCATGTCGGCGTGTAACGCCGCAGGTCGGCGGGAACTTGATAACCTCACAGGTGGCGTCCAATGTGCCGCTTGAGACACACGCCGGTGGACGGCTCACCATCCGATGGTCTGGCCACCCGGTCGAGGAAGGCATCGCGATGGTGAAGGTGATCGCTCCGCTCAGCATTGCTAGTCGCTGTTCGGCACGCCCGAAAGTGTGTTGCGGGTAGATGTCGACTGAATCGGCCGACGGACGAGCGGACAGCACCCGGCAACAGATTCTGCGGGCGGCCGCACATCAATTCGCCCGCCGCGCCTATCACGACGTCGGACTGGACGACATCCTCGCCGAGGCCGAACTGACCAAGGGTGCGATGTACTTCCACTTCCGCTCTAAGCACGCCCTTGCGGTAGCGATCATCGAGCAGCACACCTCGGGGGGTCGGGCAGCCGTCGAAGATCTGCTGTCCCGGCAGCTCTCTGGCCTGGAGACCCTGATCGACTTCTCTTACCTGATCGCGGTGCAGGACCTCTCCAAGGATGTGGCCAGGGCCGCGCTGCACCTCATCGAGTCGGTCGGACGCACCGAAGGACTGCAGGCCTCCCTGCTGAAGGGTTGGGTAGATGCCCTGGCGAGCGTGGCCCAGCGCGCTATCAGCGAAGGGGACGTCGCCCAGCGGTGGGAGCCCGGCGACATCGGACGGATGATCGTGTCGATGTACCTGGGACTGCGCCAGACCAGTGACCTCGACGACCCGCGGGGCTTCCTGCTCGACCTGGAGAGGAACTGGGTTCTCATCCTGGCCGCGGTTCTGCAACCGGACCGGGCCGACTACTTCGCGCAATTCCTGCGGCGACGTACGGCCCTGGCGATCAAGGCCGCCCCCGCCCAGGTGAGCGCGACTTAACCGGACACCGGAGAGGATCTGGCACGCGCAATCGAAAACGCCGCGCCGTCTGCTGTTAGGCTTATCGGGCTGACCAGCAGGAACAAGACGCCGAGGTCCGGAGCTGAACCGGATTGACATCACTGGGGAGGCATGGCCAATGGCGCGCCAGGTTCGATCCGAGGTAACCCGGCGGAAGATTCTGGACGCGGCGATCGACGTCTTCAGCGAAGTCGGTTACGCCGCCGCCGGATGGGGCACCATCATCGAGCGAACAGGGATGACCAAAGGCGCCCTCTACCATCACTTCGACTCCAAAGAGGCGCTGGCGT
Source organism: Mycobacterium gordonae (assembly GCF_017086405.1). Classification (NCBI taxonomy): domain Bacteria; kingdom Bacillati; phylum Actinomycetota; class Actinomycetes; order Mycobacteriales; family Mycobacteriaceae; genus Mycobacterium; species Mycobacterium camsae. Next base: position 5,844,098 of record NZ_CP070973.1, on the reverse strand, counting down.
CGGACATCATCGACGAGGGTGCCGAAGTCCTGGTCGGGGCGTTCCGCAACGTCTGTGGGTCGTCATCGCCCGCCCTGGAGAACATGATCCACGGCACCTTCGCGATCGCCAACGTGCTCAGCACGGATAAGACAGCGCGTGCGGCCGAGCAACTGATCGCTGCCCTGAGTGGTTTCAACGACGCGGCGGCGCGGTGTTGCGCAAGCTGGGTGGCGGAAATGGCGGTCCAGGCCCGCGCGGCGATCGACGAGGGTGATCTTCGGGAGGACGTCGACCCGCAGTCGCTCGCCGAGTCGATCGTCGGCGCGATGGTCGGGACCCGGTTGCTCTCCATCGCGATGGCGCGGAGTCGCCACAGCGAAGGCATGCTCGACGAACTCAACGGCCAATTGAGCCAGATCTGGATTGTTCTGCTCCCCGGCGTCGCGGCGGAGGCATCCCTGCCGTACTTCCGGCAGTTCCTCGCCCGTGAAGCGCTGCGACACACCCGGCCACGCGCGCCGGTCGGGGCTCCGGAAGCTACCTCGGGTTAGGCGCTGACGGCCCGGGCCCGGCGGTCCTTGACGATCCGGGCCGGCACGCCGGCGACGTCGACGTCGTCTGGCACCGGCTTGGTCACCACCGCTCCTGCGTAGATGCCGACGCGGCTGCCGACATTGGCGCCGAGCACCATGGCGCCGGGATAGATGAACACGTCGTCGCCGATGCTGGGGTACTCGCCTGGACGGCCTTCGCCGATCGTCACGCCCTGATGGATACGGCAGTTGGCGCCGATCTTGGCTCGATGATGAACGTGCACCCATCCGACGTGGGCTACTGACAGACCGGGGCCGAACGCGTTGAGCGGAATGCCGAACCCGAGTTTCTCGCCCAAGAACTTCAGCCGCAGACGCAGGTATGCCGCGACGAGTCGCCCGGCCGGCGTTCGGGCGGTGTTCGTCCAATACTCGGTCTTGCGCAGCATCCGCTGAAAATAGGGGGCCCGGTGCATGATCCGGTAGCGGTGCCGCCAACGCTCAAGTCCTTGCGCATGCAAGTCCGCCGCGAGGTAGGACTCCAAGTCGTTGCGAGTCTTGATCACGACAAAAACCATACTACAAGTATCAACAATGTCTTATTCCGATACTGACAGTCTAGGGAGATTCATATCTTGCGCGGTCGGCCCGCGGCTGCGCGTGCCGGCGGCGGTCAGCGCTCTTCTTCCCACAACTGTTCGGTCAGGTCCTGGAACGCGGCCAGAGCAAATTTGTCGTCGGCGCGCATCACCGCCGACCTGCTCATCAACGCCCGGACCACCGAGCCGTCTTTGTGTGCCAACTCGACCACCATGTTCGCCAGGGCGTGGACGAACGAGAGCAGCGAGGACTCCGACTCCGGTGCCTGGTGGAATATCTCGTGGAACCGAAGCGCCAGCACCTCTTCTGGATCGCAACCCACCATCTGGGCAAACGCGGTGTTGGTGAACAGGATGCTGCCGTCGTCCGCGATGGCGAGGACTGGGACCGGTATCCGCTCCAGCACCACCAGTGCAGGCAACTGCTTCAGGGTGGTCATCGGGGATTGGCTCGGCTGCCGATTCCGTCTTCGTTCCACCTGCCGATTATGGCCTATTGCTGAACGCTGCCCCACACCGCTTGGCACGAAAACCCGAACTGCGGTTCGTAATGTGGCCGCCCGGCTTCGTTTTGGCTACTTGACGTGGCGCTAGTGCTCACCCCGTTGCGGGCGCCTGGTAGCGCGGGAACACTCCCGTCGGCGAGGGCAGCGGCGTCCCGGGGGTCAGCCGGGCCGCGATGGCGGCGAAGGACCGTCGCTCCTGCGACTGGCCCAGCAGATCCAGCAACTTGTCTGCCGAGTCCGGCATGACCGGACTGACCAACAATGCCGCGATGCGGACCACCTCGCAGGTGACGTAGAGGGTGGTCCGGAACCGCTCCTGGTCTTGCTCGGCATCGCTCTTGCGCAGCACCCAGGGCTGTTGCGCGGAGAAGTATCTGTTCGCGTCACCGAGCATCAGCCAGATCGCCTCCAATGCCAGATGCATTGCCTGCGAATCGAAATGGGCGCGAACTCGACTCAGCAGCCCGTCGGCCGTAGTCAGTAGTTCGTTGTCGGCGTCGACGAACTCACCCGGCTCGGGCACCACCGCGCCCAGGTTCTTGGCCACCATCGACAGCGACCGCTGCGCCAGATTCCCCAATTCGTTGGCCAAGTCGGTGTTGATCCGCGTGATGATCGATTCGTCGCTGTAACTGCCGTCTTGCCCGAAAGGTATCTCGCGCAACAGGAAGTAGCGGACCTGGTCCACCCCGAAAGTGTCCACCAGCGCCACCGGATCGACGATGTTGCCGACCGACTTACTCATCTTCTCGCCCCGGTTGTGCAGGAAGCCGTGCGCGAAAACCCTTCGAGGCAGGTCGATTCCGGCCGACATCAGGAACGCCGGCCAGTAGACGGCGTGAAATCTGATGATGTCCTTGCCGATCATGTGCAAGTCAGCGGGCCAGAAACGGCGGAACAACGCCGAGTCGGTGTCGGGAAAACCGGCTCCGGTCAGATAGTTGGTCAGCGCATCGACCCAGACGTACATGATGTGGTCGGGATGACCGGGTACCTGCACGCCCCAGTCGAACGAGGTACGTGAGATCGACAGATCGTCCAGACCGCCCGAGACGAAGCTGACCACCTCGTTGCGGCGGGTCTCGGGCGCGATGAAGGCCGGGTTGTCGCGGTAGTGCGTCAGCAACCTCTCGGCGTAGGCCGATAACCGAAAGAAATAGGTCTGCTCCTCGGTCCACGTCACCGGCGTGCCGGTTTCGACCGCGATCCGGGTGCCGTCCTCGAGCAATTGGGTCTCCGATTCGACAAAGAACCGCTCGTCGCGCACCGAGTACCAGCCGGCGTAGTTGTCCAGGTAGATGTCGCCGGCGGCCTCCATGCGCCGCCAGATCTCCTTGGAGGACACGTGATGGTCGGGGTCGGTGGTGCGGATAAACCGGTCGAAGGAGATGTTGAGCTTTTCCTGCATGCGCTGGAAGACGTCGGAGTTGCTGCGCGCCAGCTGCGCGGTGGGTACCCCGGCGGCCACCGCGGCCTGAGCGACCTTGAGGCCGTGCTCGTCGGTTCCGGTCAGGAACCGCACGTCGAAGCCGTCGAGTCGCTTGAAGCGGGCGATGGCGTCGGTCGCGACGTATTCATACGCGTGACCCATGTGCGGCGCGCCGTTGGGATAGGCGATCGCGGTGGTGACGTAGTACGGCTGGTGTTGGTTCATCGGGGCTCCACCCTAATCGGCTCGCCCGCCGCCTCGCGTGTCCACATATCGTGGGCGGGTGAGCGCCAAACGAGAAGCACCGCCCGCCCCGGAGCCGCTTTCGCCGTTGATCGACGCCCACACCCATCTCGACGCCTGCGGCGTCTCGGACGCGCCGGGCGTGCGTGCCGTCGTCGACCGCGCCGCGGCGGTCGGTGTCACCGCGGTGGTCACGATCGCTGACGACCTGGAATCGGCACGTTGGGTGGCGCGGGCTGTCGAATGGGACCCGCGGGTGTACGGCGCAGTGGCGTTACATCCGACGCGCACCGACGCGCTGACCGAGAAGGCCCGCGCCGAGATCGAGCGGTTGGCGTCTCATCCGCGCGTGGTCGCCGTCGGTGAGACGGGCATGGACATGTACTGGCCGGGACGGCTCGACGGCTGTGCCCATCCGGACGTTCAACGCGAGGCGTTCGCCTGGCACATCGATCTGGCCAAGCGGACTGGCAAGCCGCTGATGATCCACAACCGTGACGCCGACCGTGAGGTGCTCGACGTGCTGCGTGCCGAGGGCGCGCCCGAGACTGTGATCTTTCACTGTTTCTCCTCGGACAGTGAGATGGCTCGCACCTGTTCGGCAGCCGGATGGTTGCTGAGCCTGTCCGGGACGGTCAGCTTTCGTAACGCCCGCGACCTGCGCGAAGCCGTTCGGTTGATACCGATGGACCAGATATTGGTGGAAACCGACGCACCATTTCTCACGCCCCACCCCTATCGGGGTGCAGCGAACGAATCGTACTGCCTGCCCTACACCGTGCGCGCCATCGCTGAACTGGTGAATCGCCGGCCGGAGGAACTGGCGGAAATCACCACGAGCAACGCTCGCCGGGCGTATCGCCTGGATCGGACGACGGCGCTCTAGCTTCCGAACCACGCCAACGTCCGCATGCAGGAGTTGCCCTGCACTGGTCGGTTCGTTACCGTCTTGTGATCGAACGGGTGGGCCTATGGGCCCATTTGTTATTTCAGCTGAATATGGTCGGTTGCTCGTCGTGAAAACTTTTGCTGCGGTGTTGCTGCGTAAGTGTCGTGTAGGTCGGAACGAACTCGGGATACGTAGAGATTGACTGGGATTTGACATTGAAACTGCTCACTAAACTTCATCGAACCGAATCGCCCACATTGCGCCTGTTGGTTGGCGCCCTGCTGCTGGTACTGACCTTCGCCGGCGGATACGCCGTGTCGGAATCCAAGACCGTCACACTGACCGTCGACGGCACCTCGATCCGCGTGCAGACCATGCGGTCGAAGGTGATCGACATCGTCAGAGAGAACGGGTTCGCCGTCGAGGGACGCGACGACCTGTACCCGGCCGGCGACGTCACGGTCGGGGACGCGGCCACGATCGTGCTGCGCCGCAGCCGGCCGTTGGAGATCACCCTGGACGGCCAGAATTCCCGGCAGGTCTGGACCACGGCGTCGACCGTGGACGAGGCGCTGGCCCAGCTGGCCATGACCGACACCGCTCCCGCTGCCGCGTCGCGGGCCAGCCGTGTTCCGCTGTCGGGCATGGCCCTGCCCGTCGTCAGCGCCAAAACGGTGCAGATCGACGACGGCGGCGTGGTCCGCACCGTGCACCTGCCGGCGCCGAACGTGGCCGGACTGCTGGAGGCCGCCGGCGCTCCCCTGCAGGACAGCGACCAGGTGACACCCGCCCCGACGGCGCCGATCAGCGACGGCATGCAGATCCACGTCACCCGTAACCGCATCGAACGGGTCACCGAGCGGATGCCGCTTCCGCCGCCGGCGCGGCGCATCGAAGACCCCGAGATGAACATGAGCCGCGAGATCGTCGAAGATCCGGGCAGCCCCGGCACCCAGGATGTGACGTTCTCGGTAGCCGAGATCAACGGGGTTGAGAGCGGCCGCCTGCCGATCGCCAACGTGGTGGTGACCCCGGCCCGCGAAGCGGTGGTGCGCGTCGGCGCCAAGCCCGGCACCGAGGTGCCGCCCGTCAGCGACGGCACCATCTGGGATTCGCTGGCCGGCTGCGAGGCCGGCGGGAACTGGGCGATCAACACCGGAAACGGCTTCTTCGGCGGCGTGCAGTTCGACCAGGGCACCTGGGAAGCCAACGGCGGGCTGCGGTATGCGCCCCGCGCTGACATGGCCACCCGGGAAGAGCAGATCGCGATCGCCGAAGTGACCCGGCAGCGTCAGGGCTGGGGCGCCTGGCCCGTGTGCAGTGGACGAGTGGGTGCGCGCTGACGATCCGGCTGCTCGGGCGCACTGAGATCCGGCGGTTGGCCAAAGAACTCGATTTCCGGCCGCGGAAAGCCTTTGGTCAGAACTTCGTACACGACGCGAATACGGTGCGTCGGATCGTCACGGCGTCCGGCATCGGCAAATCCGACGTCGTTCTCGAGGTTGGCCCGGGACTGGGTTCGTTGACGCTCGCGCTGCTCGACCGCGGTGCGACCGTGACCGCCGTGGAGATCGATCCGGTGCTGGCCGACCGGCTGCCGCAGACGGTGGCCGAGCATTCCAACAGCGAAGCCCAGCGGCTCACCGTGTTGCATCGCGATGTGCTGACGTTGCGCCGCGAGGAGGTGGCGGCCGAACCGACCGCGGTGGTGGCCAACCTGCCCTACAACGTCGCCGTCCCCGCGCTGCTGCATCTGCTCGCCGAATTCCCCTCCATCCGCACTGTGACGGTGATGGTGCAGGCCGAAGTCGCCGAGCGGCTCGCCGCCGAGCCCGGCGGTAAGGAATACGGCGTACCCAGCGTCAAAATGAACTTCTACGGCGCGGTACGACGGTGCGGCACCGTGTCGCCGACGGTGTTCTGGCCCATTCCGCGGGTCTACTCCGGGCTGGTGCGCATCGACCGCTACGAGACCTCGCCGTGGCCCACCGACCAGGTGTTCCGCAAGCGGGTGTTCGAGCTGGTCGACATCGCTTTCGCGCAGCGGCGCAAGACGTCACGCAACGCGTTCGTGGAGTGGGCAGGATCGGGTAACGAGTCGGCCCGCCGTCTGCTGGCGGCCAGCATCGACCCGGCCCGCCGCGGCGAGACGCTGTCCGTCGAAGACTTTGTCCGGCTGCTGCAGCGGTCCGGCGACGGGGACCTCGGTACCGGCGCCGCGCCGGATCCCACTCCGGCAACCACCGGCTGAAGTGCGGAGCGGGCACTCGTCGTGCCGCTGCGTGTGCTTCTCCGATGGCAGCGATAGTCTGCTGCGGTGTCCGCATCTGACGGCAATACCGCTGAGCTGTGGGTGCCCACCGGGTCGACCACCGTTCGGGTGCCGGGGAAGGTCAACCTGTACCTGGCCGTGGGCGACCCCCGTGACGACGGTTACCACGAACTGACGACGGTCTTCCACGCCGTCTCGCTGTTCGACGAGGTGACGGTTCGCAACGCCGATGTCCTGTCCCTCGAGCACGTCGGGGAGGGTGCCGACACGCTGCCCACCGACGAACGCAACCTGGCCTGGCGGGCCGCCGAGTTGATGGCCGACCATGTCGGCCGCGCTCCGGACGTGTCGATCTTGATCGACAAATCGATTCCGCTGGCGGGGGGCATGGCCGGCGGCAGTGCCGATGCGGCCGCTGTGCTGGTCGCGATGAACGCCCTGTGGGAGCTCAACCTGCCCCGGCGCGACATGCGACTGTTGGCCGCTCAGTTGGGCAGCGACGTGCCGTTCGCGCTGCACGGCGGCACCGCCCTGGGCACCGGCCGTGGTGAGGAGCTGGCTACGGTCCTGTCGCGCAACACCTTCCACTGGGTACTGGCATTCGCCGACAGCGGGTTGCTGACCCCCGCGGTCTACGCCGAACTGGACCGATTGCGCGAGGTCGGGGATCCGCCCCGGCTTGACGAGCCGGGCCCGGTGCTGGCGGCCCTGGCCGCCGGGGACCCCAAGGAGCTTGCGCCGCTGCTCGGCAACGAGATGCAGGCGGCGGCGGTGAGTTTGGACTCGGCGTTGCGCCGGACGCTGCGGGCGGGCGTGGAGGCGGGCGCGCTGGCCGGGATTGTGTCCGGATCGGGCCCGACATGTGCATTCCTGTGCGACTCGGCGGACTCCGCCGTCGATGTCGGCGCCCAGCTGTCCGGGGCGGGTGTGTGCCGAACAGTTCGCGTCGCCAGCGGGCCGGTGCCGGGTGCCCGCGTAGTGCCGACGCCCGCGACGCCCGGCGACTGAATGGTGGCGGAGTTCACTCCGTTGTGACATCGCACTCATATCCCGTTACCGTTTGGCAGTTACTTAAGAGTTGCCTAAGATAAGCCGCGGTGGCGAGTACCGACAGCCCAATGCGGGGCCGCAACTCTCTACCAAATCGAGATCTAAACGCTGTCCAACGTGTGCGCGCGCCTGCCTCTGAGTGTGACCTGGCACGTGCAACATGAAGCTCGGACCTTGGGGACAGCGCCAGTACCGAGGAGGTTTGCGTGAGCAGGTTTACCGAGAAGATGTTCCGCAATGCCCGCACCGCGACGACGGGCATGGTCACCGGTGAACCCCACGAACCTGTCCGTCACACCTGGGGCGAGGTCCATGAGCGCGCCCGGCGCATTGCGGGCGGTCTCGCCGCCGCGGGCGTCGGACTCGGCGACGCCGTCGGCGTGCTGGCCGGCTTCCCGGTGGAGATCGCTCCGGCAGCCCAGGGCCTGTGGATGCGCGGGGCCAGCCTGACCATGCTGCACCAGCCCACTCCGCGCACCGACCTGGCCGTGTGGGCCGAAGACACGATGACCGTCATCGGCATGATCGAGGCCAAGGCCGTCATCGTCTCGGAGCCGTTCACGGTCGCTATCCCGGTGCTCGAGGACAAGGGCATCAAGGTGCTCACCGTCGCCGATCTGCTGGCGTTCGACCCGATCGACCCGATCGAGGTCGGCGAGGACGCGCTGGCGTTGATGCAGTTGACCTCCGGATCCACCGGTTCTCCCAAGGCGGTCCAGATCACCCACCGCAACATCCACTCCAACGCGGAGGCGATGTTCATCGGCGCCGAGTACGACGTCGACAAAGACGTCATGGTCAGCTGGCTGCCTTGCTTTCACGACATGGGCATGGTCGGATTCCTCACCATCCCGATGTACTTCGGCGCCGAGCTGGTCAAGGTCACGCCGATGGACTTCCTGCGCGACACTCTGCTGTGGGCCAAGCTGATCGACAAGTACAAGGGCACCATGACCGCGGCGCCCAACTTTGCCTACGCACTGCTGGCGAAGCGGTTGCGCCGCAACGCCAAGCCGGGCGACTTCGACCTGTCGACGCTGCGCTTCGCGCTGTCCGGCGCGGAGCCCGTCGAACCCGCCGACGTCGAGGACCTGCTGGACGCGGGCAAGCCGTTCGGCCTTCGCTCGTCGGCGATCCTGCCCGCCTACGGGATGGCCGAGACGACGCTGGCCGTGTCCTTCTCCAAGTGCAACTCCGGTCTGGTCGTCGACGAGGTCGACGCCGACCTGATGGCCGCCCTGCGCCGGGCCGTCCCCGCTACCAAGGGCAACACCCGCCGGCTGGCCACGCTGGGACCGCTGCTGAAGGACCTCGAGGCGCGCGTCGTCGACGAGAACGGCAATGTGATGCCGTCCCGCGGCGTCGGGGTCATCGAACTGCGCGGTGAGTCGCTCACCCCGGGCTACATCACGATGGGCGGCTTCATCCCCGCGCAGGACGAGCACGGTTGGTATGACACCGGTGACCTCGGCTACCTCACCGACGAGGGCCACGTCGTGGTGTGTGGCCGCGTCAAGGACGTCATCATCATGGCCGGCCGCAACATCTACCCGACCGACATCGAGCGGGCCGCCGGCCGCGTCGACGGCGTCCGTCCGGGCTGTGCGGTGGCCGTGCGCCTGGACGCCGGACATTCCCGCGAATCCTTCGCCGTCGCGGTCGAGTCGAACGCCTTCGAGGACCCCGCCGAAGTGCGCCGCATCGAGCACCAGGTGGCCCACGAGGTCGTCAAGGAGGTCGACGTCCGGCCGCGCAACGTCGTCGTGCTGGGCCCGGGAACAATTCCGAAGACGCCGTCCGGCAAGCTGCGCCGGTCGAACTCCGTCACCCTGGTCACCTAGGTAGCGCGAGCAAACGCACCCGTTCTGGGCGAAAATCAGCTGCTTTTCGCGTCAGGTCGCGCCCGTGAGACCGTTCTGTTTCGCTGGATGACTATTCGCTATTGAGAACCAGCCGCCTGTGGTGGATTCTCATGGTGGCCATTTGCTGATGGTCCTGTGTCCGTCGGAACCAAGGGAGCGGCACCATGGTGGTATCGCGAGTCGTGCTGGCGCAACTGATCGTGGGCATCGCTCTGACGCTGGCCGGTTGTCACGACGGTCGCAGCATGAGCCCGGCTGAGCCGCCGACCACGGCCGGACCCGCCGAAGGGTCGCGCAACGTTTCGACGAAGTACGTCAGCTACACCGCCAATCAAGGATTCGAGGCCACTGTCGGCGCACTGAACAAAGCTGTCGCCGACCACGGGATGATGATCGTCGGCGAGGTGAACCAGGACGCCGAGTTGGCGGCCAACGGACTGCGACTGCCCGGCGCACACAGTTTCTTCGTCGGTAATCCGCAGCTCGGTAAGACGTTCTTCGCCGCCACCACGGCGATCGGGGCGGTGGTTCCGGTGCGCATGCACGTCTGGGCGGACGCCGATGGTCCGGCCCACATCGGTTACTTCGACCCGGCGCCGGAGTTCAGCGCTGTTGATCCCGGACTCGGCGACGGCGGGCAGCAGATCTCCCAACAGATCCGGACGATTGCCGAAGCCGCCGCCGTCGGCCCGATGACGACAGCCACTGTCGATACCCGGTTCATCACGGTCGCGTCGAACGCCGAGTTCGAGGCGACGGTCGGCGCCCTGCACGATGCCGCCGACAAGCACGGCTTGGTGATCCTCGGTGACCTGAACGAAGAAACGAGGTTGAAGGCTGTGGGGGTGCAATCGCAGCGCGCGCACAGCTTCTTCCTCGGCGATCCGCAGCTCGGCAAGACGCTGTTCGGCGCCACTCAGGCGATCGGTGCGGTGGTACCGGTGCGGGTCACCGTGTGGGCAAGCGAACGCGGCGGCCCGGCCCTGATCAGTTACTTCGATCCGGCGCCGGAGTTCGCCGTGGTCGAACCGGCGCAGGCCGACGCGGGAAAGAAGGTGTCCGACACGATCCGCGCGACGGTCGACAGCGCGGCCGGGAAGCAGTAGAGCGGTTCATCGCCGGCGCGCCCAGTCGCGCGCCGCCGCGATGAAGCCGGTGACGAATTCCCTTTGTGCCGTATCGAATTCGCTGCTGTAGTCCATCGCGTCGTTGACCGCCCGGTGTTCGAACTGCAGCGTGCAGCAGTCGGCTTGGTAGCCCTCGATGTACATGCTGGTGGCGCTGAGCGCCATCAGTTGGGTGTCGTCGCCGACCGGCGGTTGGACGAGGTTGCGCGAGCCGCTGCGCAGGATGCGGATCTGGTCGTCGACGAAACGGTCGGACTCCCTGACGGCACCGGCTCTGAGAATGCCGGTGGGACCTAGGTAGTGGCAGTTCAGCGTGTCGTTGTTGACGCTGCCGCGCGCCATCGCCACTTTCCCGCCGACGAGGTGGTCGGCGACCCGCACGCCGGCGCATTCAGGAGCGATATCCTGTTGCGGCGGAACGAAATCCGTCGGCAACTTGGCGCCGACCAGCCGGGCCAGATTGACCAGTTCTTGTTGCGTGGCCATCTCGTTGGGTGCGCCCAGCAGTGGCGTCCAGGTCAGCACGAACTGCATCGAGCCGTGCTCCACGGCAATCTCAGACTCCGTCTCCCCGCGCACGAAAAACGCTCTGTCCGAATCGACGGTGACGTCCTGGCTGTTTCGGGCGCGGCGGCCGCCGATGAGATTCGCGACTTCGGGAACGGGGCCGCCGATCGGAACGCTCAGCACCACACCGCCGAGGTCGTCCTTCGGGCTGTAGTGGCACGAGGCCATCCCCGCCGGGTGCAGCTTTGAGGTGTCCAGGCGTTTGGTCACCAGCAGCGTGGGCGTCAGGCGATGGTAGGTGCTCTGGACGTCAGCGATCGGCAGCGTCGAACAAAGATCGGACAAGTGCGACGGTGGCGGACTTGGGGCCGGTTCACATCCCGTTGTCGCCAGCAGCATGGCGGTCGCCGACGCACATGCCGTCCACAGCCTGTGTCTCATTCTCCGCATCCGAGCCGACGTTACTGACCGTGTGTTGAATTGCCTACCACGCGTGTACCCGGTTTTGGGCAGGCTCTAGCCCCAGTTCGATGAGCAATTCGGTGGCGTCGGCCGCTTGCTCGCAGATCGTCGGGACCTCGGGCCGCTCGGTGGCGTTGAAGGGCTCCAGCACGAAAGCCGCCGGGTCCTTTCGCCCGGGTGGACGGCCGATCCCGATCCGGACGCGGTGAAACTCCTTGGTGCTCAGGGCGGAAGCCACCGAGCGCAAGCCGTTGTGACCGCCTTCGCCCCCGCCGAGCTTGAGACGGATGCGACCGAAGTCGAGGTCGAGTTCGTCGTGGAGCACGATGATGTCAGCCGGGGGCACCGAATAGAACTTGGCCAGTGGCCCCACCTGGCGCCCCGACTCGTTCATGTAGCAGCGTGGCTTGGCCAGTACCACGGGGCGTCCCGCCAGCCGGCCGGTGGCTATCTCGGCGCCGGAACGCTTGTGCGCCTTGAATTTCGCGCCCAACCGGGCGGCCAGGACGTCGGCAACCATGAACCCGACGTTGTGCCGGGTCCTGGCGTAGTTCTCGCCGGGATTGCCCAGGCCGACCACCAGAAGGGGCTCGGCCACGTTGCGCTACTCGGACTCGTCGGAGGCCTCGGTGGCCTCCTCGCCGGCTTCGCCCTCTTCTGCAGCGGCCTCGCCTTCCTCGCCTGCGCCCTCTTCGGCAAGGTCCTCAGCCGTCGGCGCCTGCACCACGTTGACGACGAGCAGTTCGGGGTCGGAGACCAGGCTGACGCCGCGGGGCAGCTCGATCTGGCCGGCGGCGAACTGGGTGCCGGCTTCGGCGCCCTCGATGGACAGGGTGAGCTGCTCGGGAATCGACAGCGCCTCGGCCTCGATCTCGATGGTGTTGGCTTCCTGGGTGACCAGCGTGTCAGGACCCGGGTCTCCCTCGACGACGACGTTGACCTCGACGGTCACCTTCTCGCCGCGGCGCACGATGATCAGGTCGGCATGCTGGATGGTGCGCTTGATGGGGTGAATCTCGATCGCCTTGGTCAGCGCGAGCTGCTCTTTGCCGGCGATGTCCAGGGTGAGCACCGCGTTGGTGCCGGAGTGGCGCAGCACGGCCGCGAAGTCGTGCCCGGGCAGCTCAAGGTGCTGAGGGTCGCTGCCGTGGCCGTACAGCACGGCGGGAATCCTGCCGTCGCGGCGGGCGCGGCGGGACGCGCCCTTCCCGGTCTCGGTTCGCACCGTGACGGCGAGCTGGTTGACTGTTGCCTTGGCCATGTGTCGCTCCTGTGTGTGAAGGCACGGCCAGGGATCGCGACAGAATGCCGGTCTCCGTCGATAACGGTGCTGGTCTGTTGGCCAGCCACCCTCGCCGTGACGCCCGGTCAGGTTATCCCACCTGCGCGAGCAGACGCAAAATCCCCTCAGAGCGAGCGCGCCAAGGGGATTTTGCGTCTGCTCGGCGGTGGTTCAGAGCGGAAATGCGGTGCCGGTTAGCTGTTCCGACAGGTCCCACAGCGCCGCGGCGGTCTGTGCGTCCTGGGCGGCCCGGCTGCGTCCGACGGGCTGGGTTCGGCCGATGTAGCCGAATCGGGGGCCGACGAACGAGTTGCCCGGCACGTCCTGGGAAGCCGCGTACAGCGTTTGCCGGGCGCCGAAGTCGGCATCGGTGGCAATCAGCCGGGTGGCCGCCGACACGACCGTATCGCTGATCTTGCGCCCGGAGGCTCCCTGCAGATTGGTGTGCGAGTAGCCGGGGTGAGCGGCCACCGCACGCAGCGGCGCCCCGGCCTTGTCAAGACGGGCCTGCAGTTCGCCGGTGAATAGCAGGTTGGCCAGCTTGGACTGGCTGTAGGCCAGCCACGGCGAGTAGCGGCGGTTCTGGTGGTTGAGGTCGGCGAGATCGATCCGGCCGGGCCAGTGCGCCATCGAGGACACCGTCACGACGCGGTCGGTGAGCTTCGGCAGTAGCAGGTTCGTCAGCGCGAAGTGGCCGAGGTGGTTTGTTCCGATCTGGCTCTCGAAGCCGTCCTTGGTCAACGCGTACGGGGCGGCCATGATGCCGGCGTTGTTGATCAGGATGTCGGCCCCGTCGACGCCGTCGGCGAACTGCCGCACCGATGACAGGTCCTGCAGGTCTAGCGCCCGGACCTCGACCAGACCCTTGATGTTGGCCGCCGCTTTCTCGCCCCTGGCCGTGTTGCGCACGGCCATGATGACGGTGCCGCCGCGGCGGGCCAACTCGCGGGCGGTCACCTCGCCCAGGCCACTGTTGGCGCCGGTGATGACGACGGTGCGTCCGGCGAACGAGGGAAGGTCAGCCGCGGTCCAGTTGGTCATGCTCCCCAGTCTGCGATGTTCGACTTCACGGGCGCGCTGAGGGTCGTCGGGGCTGGTGATCCCGCAGCCGCTGGTGCATCGCGATGCGACTGGGCAAGACTGGAACTATGACGTCCTTGGCCGAGCGGGTGCTGTTCAAGTTCCTCAGCGTGCACGACAAGATCTACCAGGCGACGAACGGCCGGATCGGGCATCGGGTGCCGGGTATGCCCCCCAACCTGCTGCTGCACACGGTGGGCGCTAAGACGGGTCAGGCGCGGACCACGACCCTGACCTACGCCAAGGATGGCGATGACTATCTGGTCGTGGCATCAAAAGCCGGCTACCCCAAGGCGCCCGGTTGGTATCACAACCTGAAGGCCAACCCCGACATCGAGATCAATGTGGGCGCACAGCGTTTTGCTGTCACCGCCCATCCGGTACTGCCGGACAGTCTCGACTACGCGCGGCTGTGGAAACTCGTCAACAAGAACAACGCCGACCGCTATGTCGAGTACCAGAAGAAGACGTCACGGCCGATTCCGGTGATCGTCCTGCGGCCTAGGCCCTGACTCCTCCGCGTCCGAGAATTGCGCCTTCTGGCGGATGTTGTCGGCGTCAGTGGGCGCGATGCTGGCTACCATGAGCAAACACGCGGAGACGCCGCCACTGACCTGGGATGAGTCGAGTGTGAGCGAGTTGCTGCCGACCGGGACGGTGACGCTGCTGTTGGCTGACGTCGAGGGTTCGACGCGGCTGTGGGAGAACCAGCCCGAGCAGATGACCGCGGCGCTGGGCCTGTTGAACCGGACGGTGGACGAGGCGGTCGCCGCCCATGACGGGGTGCGTCCAGTCGAGCAGGGTGAGGGCGACAGTTTCGTGGCTGCATTCGCCCGCGCGTCGGATGCCGTGGCATGCGCTCTGGCCGTGCAACAGGCGCCGTTGGCGCCGATCCGGATTCGAATTGGGTTGCACACCGGTGAGATTCAGTTGCGCGACGAGGGCAATTATGCGGGACCCACGATCAACCGGGCGGCCCGGATCCGTGATCTGGCCCATGGCGGTCAGACGGTGTTGTCGGGGGTGACCGAAGGGCTGGTAATCGATCGGTTGCCCGCGGGCGTGTGGCTCACCGAGCTGGGCAGCTATCCGCTGCGCGGTGTGCCGCGTCCGGAGCGGGTGGTGCAGTTGTGTCATCCGGACCTGCGCAACGAGTTCCCGCCGCTGCGGGTGCGTACTGACGTTGCGTCGCATAATCTTCCGGCGCAGTTGACCAGTTTCGTCGGGCGCCAGGCGCAAGTGACGGACATGCGGCAGCTGGTGATCAGCAACAGGTTGGTGACTCTGACCGGTGCCGGGGGCGTCGGCAAGACGCGCCTGGCCGTCGAAGTCTCTTCGTTGTTGAGTGCCGAATTCTCCGACGGCATTTGGTATGTGGACCTGGCTCCGGTCACCAACCCCGCCGTGGCGTCGTTGACCGTTGCGCGCACCCTCGGCCTGCCCGATCAGCCGGGGCGCTCCACGACGGAGCTGCTGGTGCGGTTCATCGGAGAGAAATCGATGCTGCTGGTCCTGGACAATTGCGAGCACCTTCTCGACGCGTGCGGAGCCTTGGCGGTCGAATTGCTCTGTCCCTGTACACGACTGAGTATTCTTTCCACCAGCCGTGAGCCACTGGGCGTGCCCGGCGAGCTGACCTGGCGCGTGCCGTCGCTGTCCCTTGCCGACGAAGCGATCGAGCTGTTCGCCGACCGCGCTCGTCAGGCTCGACCCGATTTCGTTGCAAACGAGCCGAATACGGGGCTCGTCCGGGAGATCTGCGAACGGCTCGACGGAGTTCCGCTGGCGATCGAGCTTGCCGCGGCACGTATCCGGGCGCTGTCGCTGCACCAGATCCGCAACAGCCTGCATGACCGGTTTCGGTTGCTGACCGGCGGTGCCCGCACCGCGGTGCGACGACAGCAGACGCTGCGGGCATCGGTGGACTGGTCGCATGCGCTGCTGACGGATCCGGAGCGGGTGTTGTTTCGCCGGCTTGCAGTCTTTGCCGGGGGATTCGATCTCGAATCCGCTCAGGCGATCGGGGCCCGCAGCGAGATGGAGGCCTACCAACTTCTGGACCAGCTCAGCCTGCTGGTGGACAAATCACTGGTGGTCGCCTCCGAGATGAGCAGCAGTGCCGGCACCGACTACGGAATGCGCTACTCGATGCTGGAGACAGTGCGCCAGTATGCGCAGGAAAAGCTTGGTGAGTCGGGTGAGGCCGAGGACGCTCGCACCCGGCACCGTGACTACTACACCGCGACGGCAGCTGCGCTGGCAGCGCAAGGTCTGGTGGGCGTGGACCGGCTACTCGCCTGGGCGCGAGCCGAAAGTGACAATCTGCGCGCGGCATTCGCGTGGAGCCTGGACAGCTCCGACCGCGAATCGGCCTTACGTCTGGCGTCCGCGCTGCAGGAATTCTGGCTGCGCACCGGACTCTTCCGCGAAGCACTGGCGGCGTTCGACGCGGTTCTGACTCAGCGTCGGCCGGAGGAGATCGCGCCGAGCGTTTGGGTGCGCGCTATTGCCGACCAGTGCATGATCGCGGGGTGGGCGGGCGCCTACGGCCATACCGACCTGGCCCACGAGGCGCTCGAGGTAGCACGCGAGCTGGACGACCCGGCGCTGATCGCTCGGGCGCTCGGTGCATGCGGGATTGCGACCTTCTACAACGCCGAGGTCGCGCAGGGCTTCTTCGCCGAAGCGATCGACTTGGCTCGTGCCACGGGGGAAGAGTCCAGCCTGTTGCCGATCTACAGCTACCAGGCCACCGCGGCGGTGGTCGCCGGAGAACCTGTGGCGGCCATCGCGGCAGCCGAAGCGGGGCGTGATCTTGCCGATGCCCTGGGCGACGGCTTCTTCTCCCGCAACAATCGGGCCTGGCTGGGATGCGGGTTGTGGTTCCGCGGAGAACTCGCTCAGGCCAACGAGATTCTCCGCGGTCTGGTCGCGGAGGCCGAAACGGCTGTTGACCCGTCGGCCACGATCTTCGGGCAGGTCTGCCTCAGCGGAACCTTTGCGTTCCAGGGGCAGGTGGGCGCCGCACACGCCGCCGCGCAAGCCGCGCTGGCCGCGTCGGACAGTGTCGGTGGGATGACCGAAGATACGGTTAACGGAGCGATCGCGCACGCCGCGCTTGCCGGCGGTGACGCAGCGGCGGCCAGGCAGGCGGCCCAGGAAGCCTTGCGGCACTCCGTTCCAGACCGCGAACCGTTCACCCGGAGCGTCGCCCCGTTGGCGGAGGCGTTGCTGGGATGCGGTGATCTGGTCGCAGCACGGCTCTGGGCCGACGAGACGGTGCCCCGGGTGCCAGGCATTTTCCAAATGACCGCGTTGACCGTGCGCGCCTTCGTCGCACATGCCCAGTGCGAGCCAGAACAGGCCGAGCGCGACGCCCACGACGCGCTGACGATAGCCGCTCGGACCCAGGGATACCTGAAGGTGGCCGACACCTTGGAATGCCTGGCCCGTCTTGCGGCCGGCGAGGGCAACGTCGCGTATGGGGCTCGGCTGCTGGGCGCGGCACAGGGAATTCGACAGCGCAAGGGCCACGCCCGCTTTCCGATGTATCAGGCCGGCTATGATCCCGCCCTGGCCGATCTCCGTGAGGCATTGGGCGACAGTGCATTCGAGGATGCATGGGCCGAAGGCGCGGCGTTGTCGATCGAAGAAGCGATCGCCTACGCCCAGCGGGGTCGTGGTGAACGCAAGCGTCCCGCCACGGGCTGGGGCGCGCTGACTCCGATGGAGCTCGACGTGGCGCGGTTGGTCGCAGAAGGTCTGGGCAACAAGGACATCGGCGCGCGGTTGTTCGTGTCACCGCGTACGGTGCAGAGCCACCTTCGGCATGCCTACGCCAAGCTCGGCCTGACTTCCCGCGTGCAGCTGGTGCAGGAAGTGTTGCGCCACGGCTGAGTGGGGGTTCCCGAGATTACCGTGAGGGCTGTGAATCCGCGCGGATCGCGACCATGGCGGCAATCTCGGCGGCCGACGGCGCCCCGCCTACTTCCTGGCGACCACGAACCCCCGGATGATCGCCTCGACATCGTTGCTCTCCGCGACCGCCTGTTCGGCCAGGCTGGTGATGATCAGCTGCACCAGGTAGCGCTGGTTGTCCGGCGCCGGCCCGGTGGGCAACACGACCCGGTTCCAGCTGCGCATCCGCGCACCCTTGAGCTCATAGGTGCCCTGGACCATTGACGAGGGGAAGCCGTTGTAGTCGGCGGTCGAAGCGTCGAGTTCGTGAAAACTGTCCGGAAGGTCGGCGTTGGCATGCTTGATCGCCTCGGCGGGATTGAATTCCCCTCGCAACTTGAACACCACCAGCATCGCCGCGGGGTAGCTGTCGCCCTTGGAGATCATCACGGCTTTCGGGCTGGTCTTCGAGTCCACGGCACGCGGTTTCCAGCCCGCCGGCGTCGGGATCGACACGACCATGTCGCTCAGGTCGCTCGGCAGCACCGCATCGCCGAGAACACCTTCGCCTTCGAGATATTTCGACAGCGGAACGGGGGGCTCGGTGGGCTTGGGTGAAGTGCTACTGGCTGTCGACGGCGTCGTCCAGATCGACTGATAGTCCGCTGTCTTCGGACCACAGGCAACCGTCAGAGCGGCCACTCCGACGGCAGTCACGCATACTCGTATCGCCTTGACAGTCACAGAATTTCGCGCACCGTGTCGATCGGGCGAGCCAGCCTGGTGCCGTTCGGCGTGACCACGAACGGCCGTTCGATCAAGATCGGGTGTTCGGCCATGGCGTCAAGCAACTCGTCATCGCCGGCGTCGGCGAGGTTCAGTTCGGTGTACAGCGATTCGCGTTTGCGCACGGCGGCGCGTACCTCGATGCCCGCGTCGCGGATCATTCCTTCCAGCTCTTCCCGGGACGGCGGCGTCTTCAGGTACTGAATAACCTGCGGATTAATACCGTTGTCCCGCAACAGCTCCAGCGTCTTACGCGAGGTGCTGCATTTGGGATTGTGATAGATGACGGCCTCGCCCATCTAGGCATCCCCGTCGAATAGTCCTGTGACGGAGCCGTTTTCGAAGACAGCGCGGATAGTGCTGGCCAGCAGCGGCGCGATGGACAGCACGGTCAGTTGCGGGAAGCGCTTCTCCTCGCCGATGGGCAGGGTGTTGGTCACGATCACCTCGCGCGCGCCACACGAGGCCAGGCGCTCGGCCGCCGGGTCGGACAGCACGCCATGGGTGGCCGCGATGATCACGTTCTTGGCGCCGTCGTTGTGCAACAGCTTCACGGCGCCGGCGATGGTGCCGCCGGTGTCGATCATGTCGTCGATCAGCACACAGGTGCGCCCGGCCACCTCACCGACCACCCGGTTGGACACCACCTGGTTGGGCACCCGGGGGTCCCGGGTCTTGTGGATGAAGGCCAGCGGCACGCCGCCCAGCGCGTCGGCCCACTTCTCGGCGATGCGCACCCGGCCGGAGTCGGGGGAGACCACGACCATGTTGCCATCGGGGTAGTTGTCCCGGATGTATCCGGTCAGCAGGTTCTGCCCGCGCATGTGGTCGACGGGCCCGTCGAAGAAGCCCTGGATCTGATCGGTGTGCAGGTCGACGGTGACGATCCGGTCGGCGCCGGCGGTCTTGAGCAGGTCGGCGACCAGGCGCGCGGAGATCGGTTCGCGGCCACGGTGCTTCTTGTCCTGGCGGGCGTAGGGGTAGAACGGCATGACCGCCGTGATCCGCTTTGCGCTGCCCCGCTTGAGCGCATCGATCATGATCAGCTGCTCCATGAGCCACTGATTCACCGGCATCGGGCAGGACTGCAGCACGAACGCGTCGCAGCCGCGGACCGACTCCTGGAAGCGCACGAAGATCTCGCCGTTGGCGAAATCCCGGGCCGTCTGCGCGGTGACGTGGACGTCGAGTTCTTTGGCGACCTGCTCGGCCAGCTCCGGGTGCGCCCGGCCGCTGAAGAGCATCAGATTTTTGCGGTTATCGGTCCAGTCGTGGCTCACCGGGCTGCCCTCGCCGTGTCGGGATCGAAAGAAAAGGAACGCCCCATCGTAGCCGGGTTACTGAAAGGCGAAGTCACGGTGTCTCGCTGGCGTCGGAGTTGCGGGTGGCCCGCTCGGCCGCCTCGGCGGCCGCCGTGCCGGGCCGCCTGCGCTGTACCCAGTTCTCGATGTTGCGCTGCGGACCGGCCGACACCGCCAGCGCACCAGGGGGGACATCGTCGCGCACCACGGTCCCGGCGCCGGTGTAGGCGCCGTCGCCGACGGTCACCGGTGCGACGAACATGGTGTCCGAGCCGGTGCGGACGTGCGAGCCGATGGTGGTGCGGCTCTTGGTGGTGCCGTCGTAGTTGACGAACACGCTGGAAGCGCCGATATTGCTGTGTTCGCCGATGTCGGCGTCGCCGACATAGGTCAGGTGCGGCACTTTGGTCCCGGCGCCGATGGTGGCGTTCTTGGTCTCGACGAATGCACCCAGCTTTCCTTCGGTGCCTAGCACGGTTCCGGGCCGCAGGAAGGTGAAGGGGCCGACGGTGGCGCCGCCGCCAATGGTCGCGGATGTGCCGTGCGTACGGCAGACGGTGGCGTTGTCGCCGATGGTGACGTCGGTCAGTGTCGAGTCGGGTCCGACATGGCAGTGAGCGCCGATCTGGGTGCGTCCGAGCAGCTGGGTGCCGGGGTGGATGACGGTGTCGCGTCCGATGGTCACGTCCACGTCGATCCAGGTGGTCGCCGGATCGATCACGGTGACGCCGGCCATCTGGTGGGCGGCCACAATCCGGCGGTTGAGCTCGGCGCCGAGCTCGGCGAGCTGGACGCGGTTGTTGACGCCCGCCACCACGGCGCTGTCGTCGATGTGCTGGGCGCTGACGGTGTGGCCGTCGCGGCGCAGGATGGCGACGACGTCGGTGAGGTAGAGCTCCTGCTGGGCGTTGTTGGAGCTCAGCCGGCTCAGCGCGGACCGCAGCGGCGCGATGTCGAAGGCGTAGACCCCGGTGTTGACCTCGCGGATACCGCGTTGTGAGGGCGTCGCGTCGGTCTGTTCGACGATCGCCATCACTTCGTTGTCCTGGGTGCGCAGGATGCGGCCGTAGCCGTGCGGGTCGTCCAGCGTGGTGGTGAGCACCGTGACGGCTGCCGCGGCCGATCGGTGGGTGTCGATCAGGTCGGCCAGGGTGTCGGCGTCCAGCAGGGGGGTGTCACCCGCGGCGACGACGACGATGCCGGCGTAGTCCTCGGGCAGCGCGGACAGACCGCACAGCACCGCATGCCCGGTTCCCAGCGGTTGATCCTGCAGGGCGACGTCGATGGTGCGGCCCAGGCTGTCGGCCAGTTCGGCGACCAGCGGCGAAATGCGCTGGTGATCGTGGCCGAGAACGACGACGAGATGCTGAGGCGCGAGCTTGGTCATCGCGTGCAGGGAGTGCGACAGCATGCTGCGTCCGCCGAGGGCGTGCAGCACTTTGGGGGTGTCAGACCGCATCCGGGTGCCTGGCCCGGCCGCCAGGACAAGGACCGCGGTGTCACCACGAAAACTCATCAACTCTCCTCAAGTTTCGCCTGGCGAGCGTGCGCGTTTGCACGCCGACACGCCGTTAAGAGTGGCATCAGGTGCACGCTCGCGGCAAAAAGCGGCATCAGCGGCACAAGCAGAGCTCCGTCGCCAGGACTCGAACCTGAACTATCTGAACCAAAATCAGAGGTGCTGCCGATTACACCACGACGGATCGCCCCTGAGACTTTAGTCTGCCGACGATGCCGGCCGCTTGCGGCCGGAGGTGGAAGCGGACAGTCGAGCTTTAGTCTGCCGACGATGCCGGCCGCTTGCGGCCGGACGAGCAGATCCTAGCTTCGAGGACGAGGACGACTTGCCGACCCAGGAGGTGTGTACAGCGACCGCAGTCACGATTTTCTCAATGCGAGACGTGACGAGCTGCCGCCAGCGTTCGACAACGGTGCCAAATGGCATCTTTGTTGTGTGTGGTGGGCTTAACAGGTGCTGTGAGGGAGGACCTGATGGCGAACTTCAGTGTGACCCCGGATAGTGTCCGTGCCGGTGCCGGCAAGATCGGCACGGAGAGCGCCTTGGTGAGCGGGCTAGCGGTGCCGGACCCCGCCGCTGCGGCGGCAGGTCCTCGTGGGGTTTGCTACCGCCGCGCAGCTGTCGGCGGTCCGTGATGCGGTGGTGTCGGCGTTGAAGGTGGCCGGTGGGCGCTATGAGCAGATGGCGTTGTTGTTTCGCAACGCCGCGGACACTTTCGCTGAGGCTGATCATTTCGCGGTGTCGGAGGACTGGGTCGTCACAGACACCTATGAACTACCCCGCTGCGAAGAAGCTGGCGAAGCGGATGGGCCTAGATGACTCCGACATCAACGCCGTGCAGTCCGAGCGGGCCAATGAGGCCGCCACCGAATCGGTGACTTTGCAGCTCCTGGCTGATGAGCTGATATAGATCGGGTTGGTCCTTCACAAACGCCTCCGGGGGTGTCAGGAAGGGATTGTCAGTAGTTATCCCTTTAGGGATTCGAGCGTTGGCGCGCTTGAGTCCTCGTGACACGCCCCGGAGGTGTTGTTGTGTCTGTGCATGTTGCTCCAGTGACGTCGTCCACGATCGTCGTTGCCGTCGATGTCGGCAAGACGTCAGTCGGGCGAGGTCAGCCGATCACCGATCGTGCGGTTCGCATCGGTGAGCTGGCGGCCTGGGCTACCCACCGATCGCGGCGGGTCGCGGTGCGTAGCGCGACGAAAAATCAGCTGCTCGGTCAACTCGACCGCGCGTTTCCGGGGTTGACGCGGGCGTTGCCCGATGTGTTGGGCACCAAGATCGGCCGGCTGGTCGCCGCCGAATTCAGCGACCCTGCTCGGCTTTGTGCCCTGGGAGCCAGCCGGCTGATCCGCTTTGCCGCGCTGCGCGATGTCCAGCTGCGCCGTCCAGTCGCCCGGCGGCTGGTGGCCGCCGCCAAAGACGCGCTACCCACCCGCGACCTGTGGTGGCCCGGCGGGTGTTGGCCGCCGACATGGGGTTGCTGGTCGATTTGGACACCCAAATCCAGGATGCCGAGGCTGAACTGGCCGCGTTGTTGCCGCTGAGCCCGTACGCCACGCTGACCTCGGTGCCGGGCTGGGGCGTGGTCCGGGTATCCAATTATGCTGCGGCCCTGGGTGATCCGGACCGGTGGCCAGGACCCCGTCAGGTCTACCGGGCGTCGGGACTGTCACCCATGCAGTACGAATCGGCCGGTAAGCGCCGAGACGGGAAGATCAGCCGCGAGGGTAGTGTGGCGCTGCGCCGCGCCCTGATCGACCTCGGCATGGGTCTGTGGCTCACTGAGCCCGCCGCCAAAACCTATGCCACTGAGCTGAAATCGCGCGGCAAGCACGGCGGGATCATCACCTGCGCGCTGGCGCATCGCGCCACCCGCATCGCCTATGCGCTGGTCCGCGACCACGCCGGCTACGACCCCTCCCGCTGGAGCTAACCACCACCGGTTTGGGGTTTCCTCGGTCCTGACCCTCGGCGCCGCAGACGCAGGAGCTGTCCACCTGCGGGTGGATGGTGGGGCGAGCCAAACAAAGTGCCGCAGAACTACGGTGGCTACATCATGCCCGGGGCAACACTAGACAACATGGGAATCCTGGTCAGCCAATGGAACGCCACACCAGTCAACCCCGGCATCCCCTACACCGTAGAGCAGTTCCAGGTGCACCCGAACAAATAGACCATCGCGAAAACGTTGACAGGACAGACATGACCGCCAAAACACTCACCATGGCTGCTGGGGCGGTCCTCACTGCTGCAATCACTGCATGCACCGCACACGCTGAGCCATCCAAGTTTCCCGACCTCAGCGGCTACATACCGGTCAACGTCGCCGACTATCGAATCGACACCACCACACCAGGAATGCCCTCTAGCCAAATATTCTTCCTCACCCCCGACGGTATTCCGTGTACCTTCAGCACAGGCACCGCAGGCTGCAAAGGGGACAACCTCCCTGGTGTCCCGGCCGAGGACAAAGATCCCTTTACGTATCTCGATACCGTCACCGGAATACAACCGGCCAATTCAACCCCGTACGTTAACAACACTATTCAGGGCCAGCAGATAAAGACTCTGCCTCCGTTTCATTCGATCACGGTCAGTGGAGTGATCTGCGGGGTGGATGACAAGAAGATGACCGCGTGTAAGGACCCCCAAGGGCGTGGTTTCGTGCTGTCTCCCGCGTGGTCGGGGTGGCTGGGAAAAATCTAAAAATAGAACATGGCTGATATCTCCCAGCTGCACTCACTGATACAGAAAGCACTGCGGACCGGAGATGTGCCGAACCGGCGGGAGCTGGTCCACCTGCTGGGCGGGAAAATCCCGAACCTCTCCGACCTGGCCGACGAAACTGTCTCTGACAAGAACGCAACCGAACGGGAACACTCTGATGCCGAAGCGTTCCGCGGCCGCTACCACGCCATGGTGCAGGAGAGAATCTCTGATTGGCTCGACGACCATCCCCAGTATGGAAACGCCGTTCCTGGGGCCGTGCGACACCGCATCGAAGATGACTGCGACCGCCAAATACAGCATCAGTGGGCGACCCAGAGAAGAAGACTCGCCCCACACAACGACGATCAAAATTACTGAGTTACACCGCAAGACGAGAATTGGTGTCGCGCGCAAGGTGCATGTAACGCAAAAGCAGCTGATGGTTCGCTCGCGGTCTGATGGGTCGCGTGTGCGTCCACTGCTTTGGTTGTGTATCCACGGCGGCCGAGTCGCCGTTCGACCGCCGCGTACGCACACGCGAATCCATCGGTGCACGCTCGCCAGACCCCGATACCCTGAACGCGTGGCTGAACCACGCACACCGCGCGCCCGGATGACCGGTAGCGAGCGCCGGCGCCAGCTCATCGGTATCGCCCGCTCGCTGTTCGCCGAACGCGGTTACGAGGGCACCTCAATCGAAGAGATCGCCCAGCGCGCCAACGTGTCCAAACCGGTCGTCTACGAGCACTTCGGCGGGAAGGAAGGTCTCTACGCCGTCGTGGTGGACCGGGAGATGTCGGCGCTGCTGGACGGCATCACGTCGTCGCTGACCAACAATCGGTCGCGGGTGCGAGTCGAGCGGGTCGCGCTGGCATTGCTCACCTACGTCGAGGAACGCACCGACGGCTTCCGCATCATGATCCGCGACTCGCCCGCCGCGATCAGCTCGGGCACCTACTCCAGCCTGCTCAACGATGCCGTCAGCCAGGTCAGCTCCATCCTCGCCGGTGACTTCGCCCGTCGCGGACTGGATCCCGACCTGGCCCCGCTGTACGCCCAGGCGCTGGTCGGTTCAGTGTCGATGACGGCGCAGTGGTGGCTGGATACCCGGGAACCCAAAAAGGAAGTTGTGGCCGCACACCTGGTCAATCTGATGTGGAATGGCCTCACGCATCTGGAGGCCGACCCGCAACTGCAGGACGAGTAGCAAGAACTTCGCAAGCGTCTGCTGTTGTGATCGGTTCCAGCGCGGGCGGCGCCCACTCGTTGGGTAGTCGGCACGCTCGGGAAAAGCCAGTTACGGAGGAACCGACATGAACCGATCAACTCCCGTCAAAGCAGCGCTGCTGGGGTTGGCAACAACTGCATTGGTATGGGGTGGGGCCGGACTGGCCGCACCTGCCGCCCAGGCAGCCGGCGACTGCCCGCGGCTACAGGCTTGCACCACCTGGTGCCCCGGGGATCCGAACCCGGCGGGCCGGCCGGTGCCGTGGGACGGCAGCGTCTGCCACGACTACTACTGGGACTCCTATGGCGTGCACGACGTGGGCACCGGAGCGTTCTACTCCTGGGCCACGATGCCCTGGTAGTCACCGGCAGGTATCTCGACGACGACGGCGGGCCGGGGGAAATGCTCGGCCGCGCAGCCTTCGTCCACCGCATCCTCGATCACCGCGGCCAGCTCGCGCGGATCGCCGCAGCTGGGCAGGCCGAGGCTGAGTTCGGTGAGGATGACGCCGTGATGGGTGCGGACGTCGGCCATCGCGGCGATCATCCGTCGAATCGCCTCGCCACACAGGACCGGGTCAGCGATATGGCAGTGCATGCCGACCAAGTCGAGCGTGCGGTGTGCGAGCACCCACCGCACGGCGTCGGCGGCGTGATCACCACCCACGGTGAACCCGAACTCCTGGTCACTGATCTCGCCGCCGCGGTGCCCGTGGATGTCGACATCCGGGATAACCTGGATGAGCACGCGTTGGTAGCGGACCAAATTGGCCAGATAATTCACTTCGAATGGGTCGTCGACAACGATGCGGCCCACCCCGGCGGCCACCACGCCCCCCAGCTCGTGCAGGGACATCGCGTTCACATGCACGATGACGCGGGCCGGGTCGATTCCGCCGGAGAAGGCGAGTGCCAGTTCGCCGGCCGAGCAGACGTCGACGCCGAGCCCGTGCTGACGCACCCAGCGGGCCACCGCCCTGGCTGCTAACGACTTTCCTGCGTAGACCATCTCGACGTGCCGCAACGCTTTGTGGTCGCGGTGGGCGCGATGGTGGAAGTCAGCTTCGTCACAAATGGGGGCTGCCCGACCGACCGAGGGCAGCATGTGCAGCAGTGTCATGCCCTCCAAATTGCGCCGAGACCAGCCCGAATGCTGTTCTCCTTACGCTTTCTTGACGGAGCCGGGCGCAATATTGACGAACTGCCGCGCCCTAGAATGGTGCACACCATGACCGCACCGGGGACTGCGAGCCCAGATACCCCGATCGCGGGGCTCGTCGAATTGGCGCTCACCGCGCCGACGTTCCAACAGCTCATCGAGCGCGCCCTCGATCGACCCGAAGTATTGCCGCTGGTCGGACCGGCCAGCGCGCGTCTCTTCGTGGCCAGTGCGCTGGCCCAGCACACGACGTTGCTGGTGGTTACCGCAACCGGCCGGGAAGCTGACGACCTGAGCGCCGAACTGCGGGGCGTGTTCGGTGACGCGGTGGCGGTGTTCCCGTCCTGGGAGACGCTGCCGCATGAGCGGCTCTCGCCCGGTATCGATACCGTCGGCACCCGGATGATGGTGCTGCGCCGGCTGGCCCATCCCGACGACGCCCGGCTGGGCCCACCGCTGCGCGTGGTGGTGACGGCCGTCCGTTCGCTGCTGCAGCCGATGGCGCCGCAACTCGGCCGCCAGGAACCGCTGACGCTCACCGTCGGCGACGAGACACCGTTCGAGGAGGTGGTCCAAAGGCTCGTCGGCCTGGCCTACACCCGCGTCGACATGGTCGGACGGCGCGGCGAGTTCGCCGTGCGCGGCGGCATCCTGGACGTCTTCGCCCCGACCGCCGAGCACCCCGTGCGCATCGAGTTCTGGGGCGACGAGGTCAGCGAGATGCGGATGTTCGCGGTCGCCGACCAGCGCTCGATTCCGGAACTTGCGGTGGACACGCTGGTCGCGGTCGCCTGCCGCGAACTGTTGCTCAGCGACGATGTCCGGGCGCGCGCTGCCGCACTGGCCGGGCAGCAGCCAGCGTCGGAAAACACCGTCACCGGCAGCATCATCGACATGCTGGCCAAGTTGGCCGAGGGCATTCCGGTCGAGGGCATGGAGGCGTTGCTGCCGGTTCTGCGTCCTGATGACCATGCGCTGCTCACCGACCAGCTGGCCGCGGGGACGCCGGTGTTGGTCTGTGACCCGGAGAAGGTGCGCACCCGGGCCGCCGACCTGATCAAGACCGGCCGTGAGTTCCTGGAGGCGTCGTGGTCGGTCGCGGCATTGGGCACCGATGCGCCGGTCGACGTCGAGCAGCTGGGTGGGTCGGGGTTCGCCGAACTGGACGAGGTGCGCGAGTCGGCGCGCCGGTCCGGGCACCCGTGGTGGACGTTGAGCCAGCTTTCCGACGAGTCGGCGATCGAATTGGACATCCGGTCCGCCCCTTCGGCGCGGGGGCACCAGCACGACATCGACGGTATCTTCGCGATGCTGCGCGCACACGTGGCCACCGGGGGATATGCGGCCATGGTGGCGCCGGGCACCGGAACCGCGCATCGCATGGTGGAGCGGCTGGCCGAATCCGATATTCCGGCGGGCATGCTGGACCCGGGCCAGACGCTCAAGCCGGGGGTCGTCGGCGTCTTGAGGGGTCCGCTGCACGAAGGCGTCGTCGTCCCGGGCGCCAACCTGGTGGTCATCACCGAAGCCGACCTGACCGGCAGCCGGGCCACCACCGGCGAGGGCAAGCGGTTGGCGGCCAAGCGGCGCAACACCGTCGACCCGCTGGCGCTGACCGCCGGCGACCTCGTGGTTCACGACCAGCACGGCATCGGCCGGTTCGTCGAAATGGTGGAGCGCACCGTCGGCGGAGCCCGTCGCGAATACCTGGTGCTGGAATACGCATCGGCCAAGCGGGGCGGTGGGTCCGACAAGTTGTTTGTCCCGATGGACTCCCTCGACCAGCTGTCGCGCTACGTGGGAGGTCAGGCGCCGGCGCTGAGCAAACTCGGTGGCAGCGACTGGACCAACACCAAGACCAAGGCCCGCCGCGCGGTGCGCGAGATCGCCGGTGAGCTGGTGGCACTTTATGCGAAGCGGCAGGCCAGCCCCGGACACGCGTTCGCGCCCGACACACCCTGGCAGGCCGAGATGGAGGACGCCTTCGGCTTCACCGAGACCGTCGACCAGCTCACCGCGATCACCGAGGTGAAGTCCGACATGGAGAAGCCGATCCCGATGGACCGGGTGATCTGCGGTGACGTCGGCTACGGCAAGACCGAGATCGCCGTGCGGGCGGCGTTCAAGGCAGTCCAGGACGGCAAGCAGGTCGCCGTGCTGGTGCCGACCACGCTGCTGGCCGACCAGCATCTGCAGACCTTCACCGACCGGATGGCCGGCTTCCCGGTGACCGTCAAAGGGTTGTCCCGATTCACCGATCCGGCCGAGTCCCGCAAGGTGATCGAAGGCATGGCCGACGGATCGGTCGACATCGTGATCGGCACCCACCGGTTGCTGCAGACCGGGGTGCGCTGGAAAGACCTTGGCTTGGTGATCGTCGACGAGGAACAACGCTTCGGGGTCGAGCACAAAGAGCACATCAAAGCGCTGCGCAGCCACGTCGACGTGCTGACCATGAGCGCAACCCCGATCCCGCGCACCCTCGAGATGAGCCTGGCCGGCATTCGCGAGATGTCGACGATTCTGACCCCGCCCGAGGAGCGCTACCCGGTGCTGACCTATGTCGGCCCGCACGACGACAAGCAGATCGCCGCCGCTCTGCGACGCGAACTGCTGCGCGACGGGCAGGCGTTCTACGTGCACAACCGGGTCAGCTCCATCGACCGCGCCGCGGCCCACGTCCGAGAGCTGGTGCCCGAGGCCCGGGTTGTCGTGGCGCACGGACAGATGCCCGAAGACCTGCTGGAACGAACCGTGCAGGGGTTCTGGAACCGCGACTACGACATCCTGGTGTGCACCACGATCGTGGAGACCGGCCTGGACATTTCCAATGCCAACACTCTGATCGTGGAACGCGCCGACACTTTCGGATTGTCCCAGCTGCATCAGTTGCGCGGGCGAGTGGGTCGCAGCCGCGAGCGTGGGTACGCCTACTTCCTCTACCCGCAGAACGCGCCGCTGACCGAGACGGCCTATGACCGGCTGGCCACGATCGCGCAGAACAACGAGCTGGGGGCCGGTATGGCGGTGGCGCTCAAAGACCTCGAGATCCGCGGCGCCGGCAACGTGCTCGGCGTCGAGCAGTCCGGGCACGTCGCGGGCGTCGGCTTCGACCTGTATGTCCGGCTGGTGGGTGAGGCCGTCGAGGCATATCGGGCCGCAGCGGACGGGCAGACCGTGACCACTCCGGAAGAGCCCAAGGAGGTGCGCATCGACCTGCCGGTCGATGCGCACCTGCCGCCGGACTACATCGCCAGCGACCGGCTTCGGCTGGAGGGTTACCGCCGTCTGGCCGCCGCCACTTCCGATGCCGCCGTCAGCTCGGTCATCGAAGAGCTCATCGACCGGTACGGTCCGCTGCCCGAGCCCGCCGAACGGCTGGTGGCGGTCGCGCGGCTGCGGTTGCTGTGCAAGGCCTCGGGAATCACCGAGGTCAGTGCCGTATCGGCCGCTTCGACGGCGGTGGTGCGGCTGTCCCCCCTGACGCTGCCGGACTCCGCCCAGGTTCGCCTGGCACGGATGTACCCGGGCGCCCGGTACCGGGCGACGACGTCCACGGTGCAGGTTCCCATCCCGCGCGCCGGCGGTATCGGCGCCGGGCACATCCGCGATGTCGAGTTGGTCCAGATGGTTGCCGATTTGGTTACTGCGCTGGCCGGGAAACCGCAGCAAGATGTCGGTATGACGAAATCGGCGAAGGAGCGGCAAGCCTGATGATTGTCGTCCTGGTCGACCCCCGCCGCCCGGCGCTGGTGCCGGTGGAAGCCATCGAGCTGCTCCGCGGGCCCGTCCAGTACACCGAGGAGATGCCGATCGCGGTGCCGTGGTCGCTGCCCGACGCGCACCCGGCCTACACCGGTGAAGACGCTCCGGTGCTGTTGTCGTCGGATCCGAACCACCCGGCGGTCACCGCGCGGTTGGCGGCCGGCGCCCGGCTGATCGCCGCCCCGGAACGTCAGCGCGGCGAGCGTTTGATCGACGCTGTCGCGATGATGGACAAACTGCGTACCGCAGGGCCCTGGGAAAGCGAACAAACCCACGACTCGCTGCGCAGATACCTGCTGGAAGAGACCTACGAACTGTTGGACGCCGTGCACAGCGGAAACCTCGACTCGGTGCGCGAAGAACTCGGTGACCTGTTGCTGCAGGTGCTCTTTCATTCCCGTATCGCCGAAGACGCGGCCTTGCTGCCGTTCACCATCGACGACGTCGCCGATACGCTGATGCGCAAGCTCGGCAATCGGGTGCCGGGAGTGCTTGCGGGTGAGGCGATTTCGCTGCAGGATCAGTTGTCTCAGTGGGAAGAGGCCAAGGCGTCCGAGCGGTCGCAGAAGTCGCGAAACTCCGTGTTGGACGACGTTCACACCGGGCAGCCGGCTTTGGCGCTGGCGCAGAAGGTGATCCAACGCGTGCGACAGGCCGGACTGCCCGCCGAGTTCATCCCGGCCGAGGTCACCACGATCAACCTGTCGGCCGATTTCGATGCGGAAAACACATTGCGCGCAGCCGTATTGGACTTCGTCGAATCGGTTCGTTTGGTCGAGAAGGCGATTGCCGCCACCCGCCGCGGCGACAGCGTCGCCGAAGAACTCGACATGACGCCGTTGGGCTTTGTCACCGAAGAGGAGTGGCGGGCACACTGGCCGACCGCGGCGTCGAGCCTGGAAGAGTCCGAGTCGGCGTTCGAGCCCGAGTCCGAGCCCGAACCGGAGTCCGAGTTCGAACCGGAGTTCGAGTTCAAACCGGAACCCGAAGTCGCCGACGATAAGCCGGAAGCTCCCAAGGAGTCGCGTCCCAAGAAGCGCAAAGGGCGCCGCTGACGGGCTTTCAGCCAGGTTTGCGATAACTCAGAGGAGCTCCACAAAGAACCAGTTCGTGGGCCGACGACGGGCACGATGTGGTGTGCTGAGCGGTTTCGTGAACGGGGCACTCCGGCAACCCGTGGGACGATGTTGAGGGCCGAAAAGGGTGAGGCGCCCCGATAGGGAGATCGACAGGGAGAGTTTGTGTCGCCAAGACGTTGGTTGCGCGCGGTCGCCGTGATAGGGGCGACCGCGATGCTGTTGGCGTCAAGTTGCACCTGGCAGCTCAGTCTGTTCATCCCGGAGGGAGTGCCGCCGCCGGCGGGGGATCCGGTGCCGCCGGTCGACACGCATGCCGTCGGTCGTCCCGCCGATCAGTTGCGCGAGTGGGCCGAGGCGCGGGCACCGGCGATGGAGATGCCGGTCCTCGCGCTGGAGGCCTACGCCTACGCCGCCCGCGTTGCCGAAGTGGAGAACCCGAAATGCCACATCGCCTGGACGACGCTGGCGGGCATCGGGCAGGTGGAGAGCCATAACGGCACGTACCGCGGTGCGACGATACTGCCTAACGGCGACGTCCGGCCCCCTATCCGGGGTGTGCTGCTCGACGGCAGCGGCGGCAATCTGCGCATCGTGGACAACGGCGCCGGCCTGCTGGACGGTGACAACGGCGTGGAGCGCGCGATGGGGCCGATGCAGTTCATCTCCGAAACCTGGCGTCTGTACGGGGTGGACGCCAACAACGACGGCAAGGCCAGCCCGGACAACATCGACGATGCCGCACTCTCGGCCGCTGGTTATTTGTGTTGGCGCGGAAAGGATCTCTCCACCGCGCGCGGCTGGATCAATGCGTTGCGCGCATACAACAACTCCGGGGTGTATGCGCGGGCGGTGCGAGACTGGGCGACCGCCTATGCGGCGGGTCACCCGCTGTAGAAAGATGTACCGCCGGGGGCCGCAACAGAGCCAGAGCGCAAAGGAGAACCCAGTGCCGATTATCGAGCAGGTCGGAGCCCGCGAGATCCTTGACTCCCGCGGCAACCCGACCGTCGAGGTCGAGGTCGCGCTGATCGACGGAACATTTGCCCGCGCCGCGGTGCCGTCGGGCGCATCGACCGGCGAGCACGAGGCGGTTGAGCTGCGC